>NZ_BHZE01000001.1 GCF_003851885.1 Thermaurantimonas aggregans
GCATTCCCCGCTGTGGGGCAAAGAAAGAAGCTGGCGAGGCCGCCAGAAACACCAGCTACTAAGTACACACGTCAGCCGGCCGACATTCCGGCTTCGCTGAGAAGAATGCCGGCCGTAGCTGTCGTGGAGAAAAGGTTTTCAGGCTTGACCTTTTTGGTTCCTTTTTGTGTCAAGACAAAAAGGAACGCCCGCGCGGCAGCGCATTCACATAGTCCAAAACCATAAACCTACCCAAAACCCACACCCCTTCAACACCCATTAGCGAGTCCTGCAGGCAATAACTCCCCCCCCCAATAAATCCAATGGAAATAGATCCACAGATCCCGACAAATCTCCTCTGAGCTTTCGTCGGTAGGGGCAGGGGGGGTAGTGAACAGAAAAATCTCATCCGAGCGAACTGTCAATAGCCTTTTATCGGCAAATCATTTATCCGTTTTTTTTACTCACCCTAAATCCCTCTCTAAATCCGACGAGTGGATTTAAAGAAGGACTTCTTTCCCCCCTCTTTGTTGCCGTAGGCAATAGAGAGGGGCCGGGGGTGAGTAGAACAAAATAGAGCCCGTCACTAAAACCATGAAACTGACCACAAAATGTTAAAATTCCCCCAAAATCAACCCTGTTTTTTATCTTTGAACAACCAACCAAACAACCCACTCGTCATGAAACACTTACTACACACCTCGCACGCACCTCGTATCCCCATTGGGGGGGTGTAAAGCGCTGTATATCAGCTGCATATATAGCCATACATACATGGCTCAGCACCATTGCACTTACTGCACAGCCCGTTAATCCCGCCAACACACCTGACCAGATGATGCCCGGAGGTCCCTATCCCAACGTACAATACACCGGCGCCGACCAATGTTGGTGTCCCACTTGCCCGCAAAACGTGGCACAGGTCTATTGTTGGGACGGCGACAACCCCGGCATAGCCTACTATGTGCCCGGCTCCGGCAATCCGCCACAGGTGCTTTCGCTGCCCATCGGCGCACATGACCCGGACATTATTGTGGGCAGAGAGGGAGTATGGGGCTATGTGGTATACGAACTTGGTACAGATATCGTTTTGCACGAGTTCACCTGCAGTCCGCCGGTTGCGGCCACCTTATCACTTGGGTCAGCGACTATTTTGTCAACAAATGGACGACATCCGAATATAGATAGAGAAATAGATTGCGAGTTTTCGGGTTCAAAAGTTGCTGTTGTTTATCAAAATTTGACAGGAATACCCGATTTGGAGTATTATGAGGGCACATTTAATTCTTCTTTTAATGGACCACTTACGATTACAAATTTATCAACTCCAATTAATAGCCCAATTAGAAGTTATGTAAACAGAACAAATCCAGATATTAATTTAATTAAGTTTAATAATGATTTTATTTATCAATTTACTTTCTGTGGATATGAAAATAACATATATTATGATAATATGGTTGATTATGTTCATGAAACCTCTTCAATTATAGGAACTAATATTTTTGCTCCAGAAATTCCCCTAAGTATTAATAATTTATATGATGTAAAACCTAGAATTGATGGAAATTTAATAATTTTTGACCCTCCACAATATGTATATACAGATCAATCATACATAATTACTGTTGAATCAAATAATCAAATATTTTATTCTCACGCAAATGCTCTTTCACCCTCTTGGACAGATATAAACATATCTGGCACATTTGCTCAAAAACCTGCCATAGCTGTACACGGTGATTTTGCAGATATAATTTGGTCAAATAATTTTCATGGCAAAATTAACATACTCGGCACAGAAATTCATGGTACGATTCATTCATCTATCTATAAAGATGGAAATGTAAACATTACTTCGGGTTACAATTTTTTTGTATCCATCCATAGCATCTAATACATGTAATAAACTGACAGATTTATATGCCATGTGCTGGTGGAGTACTGATGAAAATATTTATTTCAAAGCAGCGAGAACTCCACCATCACCAGCATATAGATATCAAAATCCAGAGAATACACTTGTTCTGTATAAAGATAAATTTGAACAAGGAATAAAGTTAGTCGAAATATTTGATGTTGATCAACACATTACAGTTAATGATATTTCTGGTAAAATTCTTTTTAGAGGTAACGTAAGTGAAGTTCAAAATATATTAAATCAATTTTCAAAAGGTATATACTTAATTACCGCAAAAAATGGTATTAATAAGAAATTGCTGATACAATGAATAAGGTTTTAAAAATAATGCTTTTAACAACTGCCCATTTGCTGGTCAGCTATGGTCAGCAAATGAAGCAGGTCATTTTTGGAGAAGGCATTATGATGGACCTGACAACGGGCACTCCGGTGTTTTCACAGGTGCCGTCATGGCAGCAGCGCACCTTTCCTCCTTTCAGGCAGTGGAGCAATCAGGTATCGGTGTGGCCTGATGAAGATGGAAAGATAAAATTTTATTTTCTCAATGGCAAATACTTCGATGCAAATCACCAATTTTTAGGTGATGCCTGTAGTAAATACATAGATCCAATGTATACGTTTTTACCATCTAATTTTCTCAAATTTCCCGACGATCCGGATTCGGTGATATATCATTTTTTTTGTTATGTAGATACAGCTAATAATTATAATGTTTTTCTTCCTGCTTTTCATCTTAATTTCAGCTCTATTAAGTTAAGATTGAATAAAATTATTTTATCATCATCTTTTATAATCGATTCTATAAATGAGTTAACTGTTACACTTTCTAATTCAACAAGCTTTTATGGTCATATTTTTTCACATATTGTATCGTTTACATCACGACTTGGAAATTTTAATGTATTATTATTTGATTCAATAAATAAAACTTTTTATTTTTTTCATCCAAACCTTCAATCAATTAATTCTTTGTACCTTTACAACAAAATTTCAATAAATAAATTTCAAATAGATTTACAAAATGATAGTCTATTTAATTCGAGAATTTATATTTATTATGATAAAATAAGAAATTTATTAATATCATTTCACGGAAATTGGAGTTCTATACTAAATCAATGTTATTGTATTATAATCAAAAATTTGAATGATAATAGTATAAAGATTCTTGACACAAAAATAAATCAACTTATTTCTCTTACAAATCCAGTTAGATACTTTGGTATTTTTTCAAACTTAGGAAAATATTTGTATTTATTTATTTTTAATAATCAAAATCTGAGGATTTTTAGATATAATTTGTACAACTTAGATAATTCACTTGTGTTTTCAAATACAGCTGAAGAGTTAGTTCTTAATCAAAATATTAATAACAAATTATTATTACTTCTGTCAAATATATCGAGTAATTATTCATTTTTCTACAATGGTTTAAATGAAATCTACTTTATAAAAAACACATATGAGTCTTCTTTTTTTCCTAACTACATTAATTCTTCTCTTTCAAACAATAAAGTTCATCGCATTTTAAATTCTGATGCGGATGATATCAATCAGGTCATATTTGATTTAGATATGTATCAGGGGCTACCGCATAGTACCTTTGGCACATTTCCCTCACCATTACCTTTTAATTCATTACCTCCTGTTTTTTCTGTTAAAAATTCTTGCATCGACTCTACCCATTTTCACCTCAATTATACGGCCATAGCCGATTCGGTGTGGTGGGATTTTGGCGACCCTGCCGGTCTTGGGCCGTTGAACCACAGCACGCAGTTTCACCCCGTGGTGAAGTATCCACAGCATGGTACATACTACGTGCAGGTACAGCTCTGGTACGATGGCGACAGCATTACGACGATGGGCGATTCGGTGAAGGTGCTGCCCGTACCCCAGGTGGACCTTGGCTTTACCGATACTTTGCTTTGCCGGGGCGAGAGTGTGTTGTTGGACGCATCACAGGGCTTCCCGGCCAGCTACCTCTGGAGCACAGGCAGTAGCGACAGCACGCTATCGGTCAATCAATCGGGTCGCTATTGGGTGCAAGTGTCCACTCCCTGCGGTACGGTGAGCGATACGGTCATCGTATCGGTGATTGACCCGCCGGAAATGAAGGTACACGACACAGCCGTGTGCTTTTTCGGGCCGGTGCTTTACGATGTATTGGCTGACAGCGCCACCTATCTGTGGAGCGACGGGAGCACATCGCCCACCTTTGCCCCCCGACAGATGGGCAACTATTGGGTAGAAGTGACCAACCCATGCGGGGGCTATCGGCAGGACTTCAGGGTAGAACTTCAAAACTGTGAAACCACCCTGTACATCCCCAATGCCTTCACGCCCAACGGCGATGGGCGGAATGACTGCTTTCAGGTGGTAGGCGACAATCTGAGCAGCTATCAGATACAGGTCTTTAGCCGGTGGGGAGAATTGGTGTACGAGAGCGATGATGTAAGCCAGTGCTGGGATGGCACCCACCGGGGTCGTCCGGTGCCCGACGGGGTTTACTTGTATGTAATCCGCCACACTGACCGCCACGGCGCAGTTATGCCTGTTCGCCGGGGAGAGATACGGCTGTATCGGTGATTATTTGAACTTTTACTTGAACTAAAATCCAATTCAAGGCCCTATCTGCGCCTTTGTGTGTTCAGAAACAAACAACTCCTACCTTTTTGATGCCAAAGGCAACAGAGAGCCACTGATCACGACAAATTTCCCCCTGAACTTTCGTCGGTAGGGGGATGAGGGGGGTGAGTAAATAAAACCTACTCCTTGTAATAAATCCTCCTAACCCGATGACCTACTGACGTAAGTACTTCATATGGTATGGTTCCCATTTGACGCGCGAGATCTTGTATGCTCTGGTGTGGACCAATGATTTCCACCGGATCATCAGCCTTTATATTATCAAGTCCCGAAACATCTACCATTGTCATATCCATACATACACGACCGATGATTGGACAATACACACCGTGTATATAAAATCCGCCTTTTCCGTTGCTAAGCGAGCGTCGAATGCCATCGGCATATCCAACCGCTACAGTCGCTGATTTCATCGGCTTATCAGCCACAAACGACCTACCATACCCCACCGAATCACCAGATTTTAATTCCTTTACTTGGCTTACAAACGAATACCATTCTACCGCCGGTTGCAGATTGCGTTCTATCTCCGGCGAATGAGCTATACCATATAAACCTATTCCTAAACGCACCATTTGACATCGATCATCAAAATAGTCCAATGAACCAGCTGTATTGTGGATATGTCTGATCACCTTGTATCCAATGGCTTTTTCTATTTTCTCTGCAATGGTGTGAAATTGCTCTATTTGTTTAATTGTAAAGTCTTTATGTAAGGGCTCATCGGCAGCTGCCAGGTGTGAGAGCACACTTTCTACTACAATGTGATTTGGCAGCTTTTGAAGTTTTGAAATCAATATATCAGCATGATCAGGTTCAAAGCCTAGCCTTTTCATGCCTGTATCGATTTTCAGGTGGATTTTAATCAGACTTGTGGTAGAAAGATTTTTCAATTGCTCAAGCTGTTCGAAGCTGTAGATCTCTGGTTGCAGATCGTGCTCTATCACCAGCGGCAGCACATGTGGGTGTGCGTTCATCACCATAATGGGAAGCGGAATGTGTGCATTGCGCAATTCAATGCCCTCGTCGGCATAGGCTACAGCTAAGTAATCGACCCCCACTGAAGTAAGGAATCTCGCCAATTCCACTGATCCCGAGCCGTAGGAAGCAGCTTTTACCATAGCCATTACTTTGGTGCTATTGGGCAATCGCGAACGGAAGTAAGAGAGATTTCGTCCAATGGCACTGAGGTTAATTTCCAAACGGGTTTCGTGCACATGTGCAGACAGACTTTGGGCGATTTTTTCAAAACCAAATCGCCGGGCACCCTTCAGCAAGATATCTGTATGCGTGGGCGGATGATGTTTAAAGTCCTGAAGAAGCTCTTCAGTTGTAGTAAATATCTTAATAGCATTTGATGAAAAGGGAATGGGCAGAATAGGCCTTTTGCCAACATAATAGACTGTGTATCTATCAGAAGGTTGCACACTCAGTTCGCGCTGCAAAATATCAAAATACTCCAGTTGCTGTTCGCTTTTGAGCTGGTCAAGCTCCGAGAGCACCAGGATTTTTTTTCGGCTTGTATCCAATGAAAAAAGGGTGCGCAGGGCATACACGAGTGCCTCAGGGTCTGCTGTGTACGAGTCGTTCAAAATCATGCAGTCGTTGATGCCGTGTGTCCATTCCATGCGCATGCGTACCGGTGTGAGAGCAGCCATTTTCCGCAGGATTTGTCTGTCTCCATTGGTGAGTAAAAGAGCTGCTGAAAGGGCAGTAAAGCTGTTTTTGACAGAAAGTTCATCTGTGAAGGGAACAGCAAATTCACATTCTTTCTGACTTAAAGGCTTAAACGGGCTTTTCTTTAGAGTGTAAATGTCATTTTTTACATGTTGAAATGCAAAGTCGCTGTCTTTTGATTCGAATGACCATCTGTAAAGATGTCTATCAGAAAAATTATTTGAAAAAAATTCCAAAACCTCAGGTTGATCTGTGCCCAAAATGATGTTCTTTACTTGCTGAAAGAGTTTACTCTTTTCAGTCAATTTCTGCCTTCGGTTGGTAAACCCGGCGTCGTGAGCACTGCCCAGATACGTAAAAATACCAACATCAGGGCGAATGATGCGTTCCAGCTTTTCCATTTCGCCAGGCTGAGAAATGCCGGCTTCGATAATGGCGAAGCTATGGTGGGGTTCAATCTTCCAGACCGAGAGCGGCACACCTACCTGCGAATTATAACTCAGAGGGCTTTTTGCGACATCGTAATCCGGCCACAGGAGGTCATAGAGCCATTCTTTTACCATAGTCTTGCCATTGGAGCCGGTGATGCCGATTACAGTGGTCGATTTCAACCGGCTTCGGTGATGAGCTGCCAAAATTTGTAAAGCTGCAAGGTTGTCTGATACTTTGAAAAAAGTGACCTCCGGCGGTATTTCTGATGGCAATCGTTCGACCACAGCGTATTTTAAGCCGTTTTGAATAGCTTGTGGTAAGAAATCGTGCGCGTCGAAATGAGGGCCACGCAGGCAGAAAAAAAGGCTTTCTGACGCCGGCATAGCCTGTCGGGTATCAGTCCACAAGTGATACAAACAGCGCCTATCATGCACCGGACCAATAACCTCAGCTTGTAGAATTTCAGCTACTTCTGCCGGTGAATATGGCTTAGGATGATGAATGCTCGAACTCACTTTGTTCGCGATTTCATGGCTTCTACAAAAGCTCTGCGGCTTAAGGGCTCGTATTCGTCCTTTTCACCGAGAAAAATTTGCTGGTCAGAAGCGACCTTGCGAAAGCTGTAATGTGCCAGATCGCCGGTGCGGGTACATATGGCGTGTACCTTGGTCACAAATTCCGCCGTAGCCATTAGGAAAGGCATTGGACCAAAGGGTCGGCCTTCGCTGTCCATATCCAGCCCGGCTACTATGACGCGCACACCCTGATTGGCTAATTGATTGCACACATCCACAATGCCCATGTCGAAAAATTGGGCTTCGTCAATGCCCACTACATCGATCCCTTCGCTCAAGAGAAGAATGGATGAACTGTGCTCTACGGGTGTGGATGGTATCCGATTCTGGTCATGCGACACTACATCGGTATCGTCGTATCTGGTGTCAATGGCAGGTTTAAAAATTTCGATTTTCTGTCTGGCAATTTGCGCTCGGCGCAATCTGCGCATCAACTCTTCCGTTTTACCGCTAAACATTGGGCCACAAATCACCTCTATCCACCCGGCTTTTGTACTTTCGCCTCTGTATTGTTCTAAAAACATTCCACAAATCAACAACCAAAAGTAGTAACCAAAATTCATCTTATGGCTAAAGAAGCTAAACAGGTACTCGACGAACTCTGTACAGCCATACTCAAAAGTTCACGCGACGACTTACCTCAGCTACTGGAGTGGAGCAGAGAGCTCTACGAGCAGCTCGTGGTCATGCACTATTTGTACACGCATCCAGTCGAATACAATGAAAAACAGGAAACTTCCACAGAGGAAAATGTATATGTATCTACCGATGTAACAAATGAAATTGTTTTGAAAAATGAAAAGTCAAACAAAAAACAAGAAGTTGAATCTGTAATACAATCCGACAAAGATTTTACTTTAAAATTTGAAGATGAACATATTGAAAATAAAATTGTAAAAGAAAAAATAGAGAAATCAACAGCCGAAAAGAATTTGTATGTAGGTACAGATAATGTTGGAAAGGTAGTTTACGCAGAAATAAAACAAGAAAAAATTGAAGTTTCTCTTTCTGATAGTGGAATGGCGCTGAACGAGCGCCTGGCAGCAACCAGTAAAATTGCCCTTGGGCTGAACGACAAAATCGCCTTTTCGCGCCACCTTTTCAACGGCAATGACGCTGCCCTCTCGGCACTCATTGATGTCATGAATGGAGCCCAAACCTTCGAGCAAGCCATGAATTATCTCCATCAGGCAAGGGCTCAGTTTGGCCATTGGGATGAAAAGAAAGAGTTTGTAACCCGGCTTGAAAATCTGGTGCGCCGGAAGTTTGGCAAACCCGAAATACTCGAAGACTGATGGGCAAACTCTACGTGGTGCCCACTCCCATCGGCAATCTGGAAGACATCACCCTGCGTGCACTCAACGTGCTTAAAACGGTAGATGTGATCTACGCCGAAGATACACGCACCACAGCCGTGCTGCTCAGGCACTACGACATAAAGACCCCCTTGCGCAGCTATCACATGCACAACGAACACCAGGTGACTGCTCATATCGTGTCGTCATTGGCTGGTGAGGTCACTGCAGCGTTGGTATCCGATGCGGGTACTCCAGGTATAAGTGATCCGGGCTACTTGCTTGTGCGCGCCTGCATACGCAATGGGGTAGAAGTGGAGTGTCTGCCCGGTGCTACGGCATTCGTGCCGGCTTTGGTAGAGAGCGGTTTTCCGTGTGAAGAGTTTGCGTTTCTGGGTTTTCCGCCGGTCAAAAAAGGCAGGCAATCCTTCTTTCGCTCGCTGGCTGCACGTCAGGAAACCATTGTTCTATATGAGTCGCCCCACAAGATTGAAAGGACGCTAAGCGACCTGGCTGATGCGCTCGGGCCTGACCGAGAGGTGTCGCTCAGCCGTGAAATAAGCAAAATGTTTCACCAAACCGTTCGCGGCACCCTCAGCCAACTTTTGAGCATGCAACGCGAAAGACCGTTTAAAGGAGAACTGGTAATCGTAGTTAGTCGATCTGTTTAAATCGCCCACTTCAATTTTGACAATTATTAGTCCTTCTATCTGTACATATGATTGTCTTAATTAAAAAATCCAGAGCAAGCAAGATCACATCTTTATAAAATGAACCGATCGGTAACCACCTGGCTGTATCGCATTTCACACGCTGCTATTGAAAAACCTTCGTACCTCTTCGGTACCATGCACATTGTGTGTGCAGATCGATACCAATGGCCGGCCAGCATGCCCGACCTGCTACCGTCCATCGAAACTCTTTACCTGGAAACGGATATTTCACCTGATGCGCTGTACCAATCACATTTTAATTTGTTCGACATGCGATCGGATGAAACAGTCATAATGGACGAAAATGAGCTGGAAAAACTGCGCACCTTCAATCGGTACCACTGGGGATACGGAGACGATGAGCTCCTGAGCATACATCCCTTTGTGTTGCTTGCACAGCTGCAGATAAATGTATTTGATTGCCCAACGATGGCGCTTGATCAGCAACTCATGTATCAGGCAGTGAGCGCCGGTATTCGCGTAAAAGGGCTGGAAAGTTTTGAAGAACACATCGGCACCATCGGCAAAGTTCCCACTAACGAATACTGGCGTCAGCTTTTGTATTGCATCACGCATTACAAAGAGGTCAAAAATGGCATGAATGCATTGATTGACGCCTATCACTCCGGAGATGCAGAAGGCATTAAGCAGCTCTTTGATGAATGGGCCTGGATATTACTTCCATCAGCTGCAGAAAGGGCTTTTATCACCGATAGGAATGCGCACTGGATACCGGTGATGGAGGATGCTATGCGCACCGGGTCGATGCTCTTTGCCGTAGGAGCCGGGCATCTGCTCGGTGAAGGGGGTGTGTTATCTTTGTTAGAGCAAAAAGGGTATAATGTGCAAATGATATGATCGGTCGCAGTTGGTTTGTTGTAGGGGCTGTGCTGCTTACAACGAAGGTATGGGGTCAACGGGTTGATTGGGCAGCTCAGGATAGCGATATGGTGTGCAAGCGGCCGTTAGTGTTGAAAAGCAGCCCATGGAAAAGTGGCCAACTCTCATCGCCCTTAATGGCCCGGTACGATGTGGTGTATCATCGATTGCACTTTTGGGTAAATCCGTCTATACTGTTCATTCAAGGGGCTGCAACTACCTACGTACGTGCTCTACAAGACAGCGTTGGAACCCTTGTCTTCGACTTGCGCAATACGATGACGGTTGATTCGGTCAAAAGCCTTCGCACGGGGCAATCGCTCAGCTATCAGCATCAGTTTCATCAGGTTACTATTCAGCTTGGAAATGTACTTGCCAAAGGTGCGCTCGACAGCGTGGTGATCTACTACCGCGGTACACCGGTAAGCACCGGACTGGGCAGCGTTGGCCGGCAGTCGTACAGCTTTGGCAGTGCTTTTTGGACGCTCTCTCAGCCCTATGGATCACCCGACTGGTGGCCGTGTAAAGACGGCTTGACCGACAAAATCGATTCTATAGACATCCTCATTACAACCCCACTGCCCAATCGTGGAGCTTCGCTGGGCCTATTGGTAGCTGAGTCTGTTGAGGGCAATCAGCACACCAGCTATTGGAAGCATCGATATCCGGTGGCGCCCTATTTGGTGGCCATTGCCGTTGCGCCATATGTGGTTTTCGATCAGCCGATCACACTACCATCCAACGGACAGTCGCTCCCTTTCATTAACTACGTGTATCCTACCGATACCCCTATTGTGTATCAAAGTGTGCAATTCACCCATCAGGTGATGAAGTTGTTTGATACATTGATTGCGCCCTATCCCTTTTCATCGGAAAAATACGGACATGCCCGATTTGGGTGGAGCGGGGGTATGGAGCATCAGACAATGAGCTTTATGGGCGGATGGCAACAAGACCTGATTACCCATGAGCTGGCCCATATGTGGTTTGGCGACCTTGTAACCTGTGGCTCATGGGCTGACCTCTGGCTCAACGAAGGCTGGGCCGTGTATCTGACGCAACTTACCTACGAACACCTCAAACCCCAGCAATATCAGGCCTACAAAATCAACGAAATCAACAAAATCACTGCTCAGCCCGATGGCTCCGTCTATACTCTCGACACACTTAATCTCAGCCGACTTTTCAGCGGTCGGCTCACTTACTCCAAGGCCGGATATGTGCTGCATTCGCTGCGATGGCTTGTGGGTGATTCGGCTTTCTTCGCCGGAACGCGAAACTACCTAAATGACACTTCGTTAGCTTATGCCTTTGCACTCACACCGCAGTTTAAAGCTCACATGGAATCCGCCTGTCTGTGTTCGCTCACAGAGTTTTTCGATCAATGGATTTACGGACAGGGCTATCCGACCTATCAAATCATCTGGTGGCAGGATGGCGACAGCTTGCGCATGAATATCTCTCAGACTACCAGCCATCCTTCTGTGCCCTGGTTTAACATTCCTTTGCCAATACGCGTGACCGACAGTAATCAGCAGGTACATCAATTGCGTGTAGTTGTGCCGGGAGCGTCCTTTTCCTATGCGCACTACTTGCCTCAAGGTGCAGCAGCTGTGGTTTTCGATCCTGAGCGTTGGTTGATATCAAAAAACAGCGTCAGCCTGCACATCAGTCAGCTTAGGGAGCTTACCCCGCAATTTAGCCTGTATCCCAATCCCGGCCGCGATCAACTGACCCTAGAGTTGGGAAGCAGAGTGCAGGATGTACGCTCAATTGTGTTAGTCTTTCCCGATGGACGAATTGTTCAGAAAATTTCTGCTAATGAGCTGGAAATAAAAGACAGCAAGGTTATTATTCCGACCGGAACTATAACCAGAGGTATGTACATCGTAACTGTAGAACTTGGCGATGAGCTTCATCATCAAAAGTGGATTAAAACGGATTAGATGTTGATACACTTGATGGAACCATCCTAATCTATTTTTGCCCACAAATTTTAAAAGTTCATTTTTACACAGTTTACCTTGTCTGTCGATAGCCAGCTGAGCGCGCGCTTGCGCATGCATTTCATTGTGTTTATTTGGGGATTTACCGGCATTCTAGGCCATTTGATTACAGTAGATGCTTACACGCTTGTGTGGCATCGCATGTGGATGGCTACAGTAGTGCTGGTCACCTATCTGTTGATAATCGGAAGAAGTTTCAGGGCATCGGCGCGCGAAATTATCACCTTACTACTGGCAGGTAGCGTAATTGCCGCGCATTGGATTACCTTCTTTCACGCCATTAAGATCTCCACTGTATCCGTCACCCTGGCGTGTTTGAGTACAGGGGCACTCTTTACGGCACTGCTGGAGCCGATTTTCTTTCGCCGGAAGCTCGATGTGCGTGAAATCTTGCTTGGAATGGCCGTGGTGGTCGGACTGTACATCATTTTCAACTTTGAGACGCAGTACACCTTGGGCATCATCGTGGCGCTGAGTAGCGCTTTTCTTTCAGCTCTTTTTTCGGTCATTAACGGTTTGATGGTCAAGCGCCTGAAGCCGAATGTGATTACCACATACGAGCTTACGGGCGGGTGGATTGCACTTACGGTCTATTTGTGGATTTCAGATCGGTTAGACCAAGGGCTTTTTACATCGCTTACGACTACCGGTTCGCTGGGATGGCTCAATGGCGATTGGTTTCTGATTTTCATACTGGCCAGTGTGTGCACCGCCTATGCTTTCATTGAAAGCGTGCGTGTGATGAAAGTGCTGAGTCCCTACAGCGTGATGCTCACCATCAATTTGGAGCCGGTGTACGGCATTCTGATGGCTGCACTCTTTCTCGGCGAACGGGAAAAGATGAGTCCACAATTTTATCTCGGCACAATCATTATTCTTTCGGTAGTGTTTATTGAAGCCTGGCTACGACGTCGAAAGCAAGTGGTTACAGGTTGATTATCATTTTTCGAAAAACCAAACCCGAGTAGTACTTCTCACAAAAGAAAATTCAAGGGTAAATTTGGTTGTGATTCAATAAAATTATTTGGAATGTTGAAAAAATTCTTGATAGCCCTTTTTTTACCGGTATGCACACTCATCGCCCAACCCGGCAGAATTGACACTCTTCGAATACCGGGCAGACCAGCGAACGAAGACCGCGTATTTGTATGGATACCCGCTCAAGGAGTTGAAAACGTGCAACATGTGCTCTACATGAACGATGGTCAAAACCTATTTGACCCCTCTACCACTTGGAATGGCCGCGCCTGGATGGTGCGCGAATCGCTCGACAGCCTGATTTCAAACGGTTACATTCCACCAGTCCTTTTAGTTGCGATACCCAACAGCGACATCCGACACTCAGAATACACGCCTGAGAAGCCATTCCGCTCCTTACCGGCTGAAGTACAGCAATACTATCGCACAGCTGTGCGTCCCAATGGAACATCGTATTTCCGGGCTGATGTAGTGGGTGATGCCTATCTTCAGTATGTCACTCAACGCATAAAGCCCGAAATAGAAAGGCGATATTTGAAAAACAAGTCTTCAGTCAAATCTTATATAGCCGGAGCATCGATGGGCGGCCTGAACGCCTGGTATGCCGTTTTGCGCTATCCCGATATTTTCGACGGCGCTGCCTGCCTTGCTACTCATTGGCCGCTAATACAGGAAATACCTTCGGCCGCAGGCGAAAGCTTCATGAGCTATTTTCATCAGCGCTTTCATACCGTGAAAGACAAGCCCTGGTACTTCGATTATGGTGATCGGGGTATTGATACCTTGTATGCACCTTACCAGCAGACGGTAGATCGACTATTTGAACGACAGGGCGTCAGCGGCTCGTACAAAAGCCTGTTCTTTCCCGGTCATGACCACAATGAGCTGTATTGGACCAAGCGATTTCCGGAGGCTATTCGATTTTTGTTAAATTCATTATAGCTTTGAAATAATTTTAATTCTCTCTTTCCATGCACTTTTCTCGATCCTTACTTATTGTTTTTCTCCTCTTTTCTCAATTTGTTTTTTCACAAACAATAATTAGAATTGAAAATCCTGTATTCGAAGCCCTTCGCAAAAATCCCCACCCGCGCCTCACTCCGGCAGGTGTAATAATTTCAAAAAATATCGACCTCTCAGAGCCTTTGATTCTTGAAAATCGTACGGACGATGAGGTGTGGGTGCAGCTTCATGTGCCCTCAACTGATGAAAAGGTTGTGATTACATTTTTCTACAATGGTTCCGAACGCAGAGAGGAAATATTTGCCAATAAGATCGAAAGCATCGGTCCCTTTGAAAAAGGCACGGTGGAAATACCTTCGCTGCCGGGAGTGAGGATCACATCTGTTTGGCATACCGAAAAGCGCACCACGGACTTTGGCACATCGGGCAGCTGCAATGTAAATGTGCGCTGCCCCGAAGGCAACAACTACCAGCTGCAGCGACGCAGTGTAGCGCGCATGAATGTGCCCATCGGTGGATTTATCTACTATTGTACAGGCACATTGGTGAATAATACAGCTCAGGACCGCAAACCCTATCTGCTCTCGGCAGAGCATTGCGTGCTGGATGACAACGATGTGATCATTGATTCTGTAGGCCTGGCGTCTATCGTATTTCGGTTCAATTGGGAATCTCCTACGTGCGTAAATCCGCCCAGTGCCTCAGGTTTGCCCAATCAAATCGTAACAGGTGGCCGCCTACGCGCCCGCTCTAACGATAACGGGGGCGCTACCGGCTCTGATATGCTGCTATTGGAGCTTGCCATTCAGCCGCCGGCCACTTACAACGTTTTCTACGCCGGCTGGAACCGCTCCAACATTCCTTCTATCGGCGGAGCAGGCATTCACCACCCAAATGGCGACATAAAAAAGATCAGTACCTACTCGGCCACTCTGCAGAGTGGCACTTTTCAGCAGGCTCAAAACGCTTTTTGGATGGTCAATTGGGTAGCTACACAGAGCGGTCATGGCGTGACTGAGGGCGGCAGCAGTGGCTCACCACTTTTTAATGCAGCCGGCGAAATCGTTGGCACACTCACCGGCGGTTCGGCTTCCTGCACTTTCCGTACAGGTACGGATTATTATGGTAAGTTTTGGTACCATTGGGATAAGAACGGCACAGCAAACAACCGTCAACTTCGCCCCTGGCTTGACCCGCTCAATACCGGCCAAACGAGTTTAGGTGGACTTTATGTAAATCAAGAAGAATTTGAACAAAGCTCTTCCTCCTGGCGGTTGTTTCCAAATCCTTCGACGGATGGGCGCTTTACCCTCTCATTTATAGACACACGGCCCGTACGAGAAGCTGAGCTCACTCTAAGCGACATGACTGGCAGAGTGCTGCACCGCGTAACGTTGACAGACATAACCGAAGGTATGTCCCAACACTTTGAACTCTCACGTGCCGGGGTGTACATCTTACAAATCGAATCGCAAAACAAAACCTGGCATGAAAAGGTGGTGGTGGCTAAGTAGTGTGTTGATTGTTTTGGCGATGAGTTGTAAAGTGAAAAAACTCAATCCCACAGAAACTTTGTCGGAATCAGCTCCTGAATCTATAGAAAAACCCGCCTGCACTCCCATGGTCATTAAACCCTTTCAGGCGGTGGAAGATTCCCTTAAGGTACAAGTTGCCACACCACTTGAAGTAATACAGGACGGCTTATGCGTGCGAATTCGCTTTCAATACAGTGGTTGCAGCGAAGGTAATGCGTTTTTGGTCTGGAATGGGGTTGTACTCAAATCGTATCCACCACAGGCCCATTTGGTTTTATATGCTGACGATACCGGACCTTGCGACAGATTGATCGATGGCTTTGGAGAATTTGACCTAAGTGAGCTTCGACATTTTTCCGATAGTCTAGTCATACTCCGCATACGCGAGTATCCGGAGCGCATTCGTATAAAGGTGAGGGATTTTTAAATTTCAAAAAAAGCAACATGATATTTTAAAATCCATTCCAAAGCCATCCCCTTACATTTGCCGGCTAAAAGCTCGTATATGCCTTTGCAATCGATGACCGGCTTCGGCAAGCACACCTTTCAATGGAGGGGGAAGCGTTATGTGGCTGAAATCAAAACGTTGAACAGCCGTCAGCTCGACCTCACCCTCCGTATTCCCGCTGAATTTCGACCGCTAGAACCCAACATTCGAAAACTGACTGCCGACTACTTACTTAGAGGCAAAGTAGATATTACCATTCACTCTGATTCTCAGGAAGCGCAATTGCCCATTAACGAAGAGGTACTGATGTTATACCTAGAGTATTTTAAAAAACTATCTCATCAGTTCGGCTTTCAAACCGATTTGCTACAAGCCGCCATTCGAATGCCTGATGTATTTGCACAGACACCCGTAGAGCATTCAGAGGAGGATATTTTTTCCTTTGAAAAAGACTTTACTATCGCTCTCGAATATGTGATAAAGCACAGACAGGCTGAAGGCTCGGCACATACGAAAGAGTTTGAAAAAGAAATCTCTGCTATTCGCTTTTTGCTTGCGCAGATCGAGCCCTTCGAAAAGGAACGCATCGATCGCATACGTGAACGACTGAAAAATAGTCTCATAGCCTTAGGTGAGGAAACCCTGGTGGACCAAAACCGCTTTGAACAAGAGCTCATTTATTACCTCGAAAAGCTCGATATCACCGAAGAAAAAGTACGTCTAACCAACCATCTGGACTACTTCATCGAGACCATGAGCAACGAAGAATATGCTGGTCGTAAACTCAATTTCATTGCTCAAGAAATAGGCCGCGAAATCAATACCCTTGGCTCAAAAGCCAACCACGCCGGTATTCAAAAAATCGTCGTTCAGATGAAAGACGAGCTCGAAAAAATCAAGGAACAGATTTTGAACATCTTGTAAGCCAGAAGATTATTCATGCAGACCACCACCAAAGACTTCAGAAAATTACTCATTTTTTCTGCGCCCTCTGGGTCAGGCAAGACGACCATTGTACGGCATTTGTTAAAAACTTTTCCCGATTTCATCGAATTTTCTGTTTCAGCCACCAGTCGTTCCCCCAGGCCTACAGAGGTAAACGGGCAAGACTATTATTTCCTATCTAGAGACGAATTTCTCCAAAAAATACACAGAGGCGAATTCGTGGAATGGGAAGAAGTATACAAAGACACTTATTATGGTACATTGCGCAGTGAAATCGACCGCATCTTTCAAAAAGACAAAGCTGTTATCTTTGATATCGATGTTGTAGGTGGCTTAAATCTTAAAAATCAGTTTGGTTCGAATGCTTTGGCTGTATTTGTAAAGCCACCTAGTCTTGAAGTTCTTAAAGAACGCCTTCAGCAGCGCAACACCGAAACACCCGAAAAACTTCGCCAGCGACTTTCTAAAGCTGAAAAAGAAATGCAATATGCCAATCTTTTCGACGTTTGTCTCGAGAATTCTGATTTACAAGTAGCCCTTAAGAAAGCTGAACAACTTGTAAAATCCTTTCTAAATTTACCTGAATGAAGAAAACGGGTCTCTTTTTCGGTACATTTAATCCGATTCATATTGGCCACCTGATCATAGCTCAATTCTTTTTAAACGAAACGGATCTCGAAGAGGTCTGGTTTGTCATTAGTCCCAAAAGTCCATTTAAGCAAAAAGAAAAAATCACCGACGATCGACAGCGTCTGTACATGGTACAACTTGCCATCGAGGGCGTTCAGGGTCTTCGGGCATCTGATGTGGAGTTTGGAATGCCTAAGCCAAACTACACGGTTCATACACTCGAAAAACTTCGTGGGTTGCATCCCGATAAAACTTTTGTGTTGCTAATGGGAGCTGACAACATTAAGAACTTTCGTAAATGGTATGAATACGAGCAGATCTTAGCACATCATACAATTTACATTTATCCGCGACCATTTGTCAGGCTCGATGTCGATGAAGGTGAGTTCGGAATGTACTTCGAAAAAGCGCCTTCCATGGACATTTCCTCTACCTACATACGTGATAGTCTTAAGGCTGGAAAAGACGTCCGTTTCCTGCTTCATCACAAAGTGTGGAATTACATCGATGCTACCGGACTCTACACTCATTAAATTCCGCAATATCTTATGTCACTACACTCCAAAGCAGCATCTCAGGAAGAAAAACTCATTCGAATGTCCTTTTCAAAGGTTTATCCCCTATATGTGCAAAAAGTAGTGAGAAAAGGCCGCACAGAAGAGGAGCTGCTCTCGGTCATACAATGGTTGACCGGGTACAATGCTGGCGAAATAAAATACCTGGCAGAAAGCTCTGTCACCTTCAGTCAGTTTTTCGATAAAGCTCAAATACATCCCCTAGCCTCAGAAATAAGAGGCGCTGTGTGCGGAGTTCACATAGAAATGATTCAGAATCCTGTAGCACGATTGGTGCGAATACTTGACAAGCTTGTTGACGACCTTGCTAAAGGCAAACCTTTAGAAAAAATTTTACCGGGATAATTATCAGTATATTAATGCAAAATAAAACAACCTTTACCGGCCTATCCGTTGATGATTTTATCGAATCTGCTGTTAAAAATCCGCAAAAAAAAGCAGATTCGTATACCCTAATTCGCTTATTCAAAGATTTGACAGGAAAAGATCCCAAAATGTACGGACCTTCGATCATCGGATTTGGTACGTATCACTACCGCTATGCCAGCGGCCATTCTGGTGAAGCGCCTGTGCTGGGATTTTCACCACGAGCATCAGCCATTTCACTTTACATCTATTCGGATACGGACAAGAGCAGAGAACTCTTGCAAAGCTTAGGGAAGTTTGAAATGGGCAAAGCGTGCATTTACGTAAAAAAGCTCAGTGATATTGATCTGGAAGTTTTAAAAGCGCTTTGTAAGGAAACAATACGATTTCTGTATGAACAATACAGCTCTGATGTAGTGTTAGGGCAAGGGTAAAAAAACCTATTGCTGTGATTTTCTGTTATTTAGGATATGAAACGCTTCTCTGACCTCATCCGTGAGCTCGACCAAAGCAACAAGACAAATGACAAAACGGCAGCTCTCGTCAGGTATTTCCGCGAGGCTGATGACCCCGACAAGCTATGGGCAGCGGCTCTTTTCAGCGGAAAACGTCCACGCAAGGCAGCCAGTAGTACGGAGTTGCGTATATGGGCTGGCCAATTGGCAGGGTTACCCGATTGGCTGGTGCATGAAACCTGGCATATCGTAGGCGATTTAGCCGAAACCATTGCCAAAATTCTGCCGGAAGGTCCGGGAGATGCCTTTCAAGGCCTGGCCGAAAGCATGGAATTTTTAAAAAGTGCCGGTACACTCACCCCTGAAGAGAAGAAAACAGCTATCAGTGAAAAATGGCTGCAAATGACGGTAGATGAGCGCTTTGTCTTTAATAAGCTGATGATGGGGGGCTTTCGAATCGGTGTTTCTGGTGGACTTCTACACAGAGCTATTTCCACAGCCATTGGCCTTGAGCAAGATGCCGTTGCGCTTGCCCTTACCGGGAATTGGAACCCCGCTGAAACCACCTGGCAGGCCCTTTTTGATCGACCTGCTGACGCGAAAAACGAATTAAAGCCCTATCCGTTTTGCCTGGCGTATCCCCTTGAAGATGTACCGGAATCACTCGGTCCAGTTGGCGATTGGCTGATTGAGTACAAATGGGATGGCATCAGAGGACAGCTCATTATTCGGGGAGATGCCATTGCCCTTTGGTCAAGGGGCGAAGAACTTATTTCGGAAAGCTTTCCGGAGCTGGTAGAGGCAGCTACGTGTTTGAAGCACGCAGTTGTGCTCGACGGTGAGATTCTTCCCGTGATGAAAGATGGCCGTGTGGCGCCCTTCCATGCCCTGCAGCCCCGCCTGGGCCGAAAAAAGGTAACCAAATCTCTTATCGAAAAATATCCGGTACTCTTTAGGGTGTATGATCTGCTGGAGGCAGATGGAACAGATATGCGCACATCGCCAGCTGCTGAGCGCAGGGCAGCATTAGAGCAAATCATATCAACCTGCACCAGCTCACTCTTTGACTTATCACCTTTGATTGATGCCAAGAGTTGGGATCAAGTAGCCCTCATTCGCTCAGAAGCACCAAAAGAGGGCAGTGAGGGGCTTATGCTCAAGCACAAACAGTCGCCCTATCACACCGGCCGCAAGAGGGGTGACTGGTGGAAGTGGAAAGTGGATGCCCGCACAGTAGATGCAGTACTCATCTATGCCCAGCGCGGTCACGGCCGCAGGGCAAATCTTTACACAGACTACACCTTTGCCGTGTGGGACGGAGATACTCTTGTGCCTTTTACCAAAGCATACAGCGGCCTAACCGACGATGAAATTAAAGAAGTGGATAAATTCATCCGACAAAATACTTTGGAAAAATTTGGCCCTGTACGAAGTGTAAAACCTGAACTGGTCTTTGAAATTGCGTTTGAAGGCATACAACCAAGCAATCGACATAAAGCCGGAGTGGCCTTGAGATTCCCCAGAATCCAAAGATGGCGCTTGGATAAAAAGGCACAAGAAGCGGATACACTAGAATCCTTACTTTTGATGGTCAAAAAGTCACAACATTAAACTGAAGTGAGCAAAACCCTTAAACTCTCTGCTAAAGTCTATTTTCTAATTGCCCTTGCGATTTGCATTTCGTTAGCACAATACTATTTTTATAATCAAGGCCAGGAAAAACAAAACTTACTTCAAACATTTTTCGTAATCACTTCGCGCTTTAAAAACGAAACAGCTGAACTAAAATACCACATCCTGCTTTCAGCACATGATGGTATAACGGAAAGAGTGTTGAAAACCTATAAAGAACTGCTGAAAACCATTGATTTTTCCACACAGTTTTACGGAAATACAGACATCGATTTTAAAAAGAAAGATTATGTACTTCAAGAATTCGATAAATTAGAGAAAATCATACAAAGTTCCTATGAGGATTATTTAATTACACCAAAAGATGAAGTCGATCGCCTGAAGGGAGTCATTGAACAAGTAGATTCAGCACTCAAAGTGATCAGTGATATGATCATCGAAATGGTAGCTTACACCGATCATGAGGAAAATATTAACAAAAAAATCAACATAGCCTTTTCCCTCTCTTCGGTCTTCATTGTCATTATAATTCTCGCCGTAATTATTGTGCCACAAATTATAGAATTAGAAAATCTAAACATCGAACTTACCGCATCCAATACATTGCGAGAGTCCATCCAAAACAGCTCTCCGAATGGAATCTTATTTGTCATTAAAGATCAAATTTATCTATATAACAATACAGCAAAAGATGTAATTAAAAATCTCTCAGGTAAAGACATAAAAACCGGAGATAAACTAGAAAATCTTCTGATTGATGAATTGGTTAAAGACGAATTTTTAAAGGGCATCAAAGAGACTGTGAGCGGAAATATTTTCCATGGATATTTTTCTCACAAAAATCCAGACGGAAATATTTTTTACTACAAAGTTCTTTTCTATCCCGTTTTTGATATACGGACAAAATCATATGGTACAAGTATTATTTTTAGTAATATAACCAAAGAAATACTTGCTCAACAACAAATTAAAAAATCGGAGCAATACTATAGAACGATTATAGACAACAGTCATGGTATAATTTTCACCCTATCAGAAGATTTCTATATCAAATTTGCTTCACATTTAGCAGAAAAGTATTTTAACACAAGACCCCAAAATCTGGAGGGCACTAACTTTCTGGAATTAGTTCATGAAAATGACCGACAGAGAGTAGAGTTTTTCTTAAAAAAAGTTTCAAATAATCTTGTAGTAGAGGATCAAATTCAATTTTATCTTAACTCTGAAACGCATGAGACTATTTTAATGGGAAAATGCGGAATAATCGAACAGGAGAACTCAAAAGAGATTATATTGCTCTGTATTGACATTACAACTCAAGTAAAAAATGAAGAAAAACTTCAGATTCAGAATGAAAAATTACGGGAAATAGCATGGTTACAATCCCATGTAATCCGCAGACCTGTAGCTAATGCACTTGGTATATGCGAAGTGCTTATGAACAAGGATTTGTTAAATAACGGATCAGTAGAATTTAGCAACGAAAAATTGTTAGAACTTTTGTTTAAAGAAATAAAAAAAATTGACGAGGTCATCCACCGCATCAACGAAAAGACTCAGGAGCTTTGATATTATTCATTAATCTCTAAAAACCGATCGATATCCTTCGATTTTCCAAAAATGACGATAATGTCGTTTTCGAGTATTTTGGTAGAAGGTTCTGGTACGCCAATAATGTGCATTTTGTCGTCAATAGCTCCCCGGCGCATAAGGGTTATTAAGTTGATGTTATATTTCTCGCGCAGGCCAATATCTGCCAAAGTGCGGTTGCAAATGATGCGGGGAGCTTTGACTTCTATGATTTCATAGTCGTCAGGCAGGCGAATGCTCATCAGCACGGAGGGATTGAGCAGCTGCTCGGCCACGTTGTTTGATACCTCATCTTCGAGCGATAAGATTTCACGCACGCCGATTTTTTCAAGAATGCGCTTCTGAATGGGGTCTTGAGCCCGTACGATGATGCGCTCCACGTCGAGCTCCATAAGGGCGAAGGTGGTGAGTATCAGATCCTGGAAATTGGTGCCTATGGCTACCACCACGGCATCCATTTCCTGGATGTTTTGCGATTCGAGATTTTTGGGGTCGGTGGAGTCGAGGGTAATGGCGTAGGCCACATCTTCTTTAATATCTTCGACCTTTTCTTCGTTAATGTCAATGGCCATCACTTCGGCTCCACGCTCTGAAAGCTTGCGAGCAATGGCGCTGCCAAAGCGTCCAAGGCCTATTACGGCAAACTTTCTACCTTTCATTGAAGTACCTGTTTCAGGTCGTTGATAAGGTCATCGGCATCTTCAAGGCCAACACTTAAGCGAATCAGAGAATCAGAGAGGCCTGCCTTTAGTCGCTCTTCGCGAGGTATGCTGGCGTGTGTCATAGTGGCCGGGTGTCCAGCTAAGGATTCTACTCCACCCAATGATTCGGCCAAGGTAAACACTTTAAACGAGGATACGGCGCGAAAGGCCTCTTCGATGTTATCACCTTTTATGGTAAATGAGATCATGCCACCAAAAGCTCGCATTTGCTTTTTGGCGATTTCGTGGCCCGGATGGTCGGGAAAGCCTGGCCAATAAACCTTTTCCACTTTGGGATGTGAGCGCAGAAAACGGGCAACCTTCTCGGCGTTTTCGCAATGGCGCTGCATGCGCACGTGGAGCGTTTTAATGCCGCGCAGAGCTAGGAAACAATCCATTGGTCCGGGTACGGCTCCAGCAGCATTTTGTAAGAAGTACAATTGCTCAGCCAAGGCGTCGTCGTTAACCACCAATGCACCCATCACTAAGTCGCTATGGCCGCCAATGTATTTGGTGGCAGAATGCATTACAATGTCGGCACCGAGCTTGAGTGGCTGCTGCAGGTAGGGTGAGGCAAAGGTGTTGTCCACCGCCAGCAGTATGCCTTTGGACTTGGCTAACTGTGCTACCGCTTCGATGTCAATCACATTGAGCATCGGATTAGTAGGAGTTTCTACCCAGATTAAGCGCGTTTTTTCGGTGATTTTTTCTTCGATGGTGGCCAACTGCTGCATGGGCACGAAGTGAAAGCGAAGGCCGAATTTTTCATATACCCGCACAAAAAGCCTGTACGTTCCACCATAAAGGTCGTTGGTAGAGATGACTTCGTCGCCCGGATTTAGTGTTTTCAAAAGAGTGTCAATGGCCGCCAGTCCACTGGCAAAAGCAAGACCGTATTTGCCGCCTTCGATGGCTGCTAGATTAGCCTCCAAAGCTTTGCGCGTGGGATTGTGAGTGCGCGAATATTCATAGCCCTTGTGTTTGCCGGGGGCTTCTTGTGCGTAGGTCGAGGTTTGGTAAATGGGAGTCATCACAGCTCCTGTGCCGGGATCCGGTTCCAGCCCGGCGTGAATGGCACGGGTACCAAAACCCTTGTAGGGTGAATTGTTCATTTGAGGATTTAAATGACGTTGAGTTTTTTTCCGACTTTGATAAAAGCTTCTACGGCGCGATCGATGTGTTCAATTTCGTGAGCGGCTGATAGTTGCACGCGAATGCGCGCTTGGTCACGGGGCACTACCGGATAGAAGAAGCCGATGACGTAAATGCCTTCTTTTAGCAGTTCGTCGGCCATTACTTGTGAGAGGCGGGCATCGTAAAGCATTACTGGAGTGATAGGATGAATGCCAGGCTTAATATCAAAACCAGCCTCCATCATACGGTTGCGAAAGTAGGCCGCATTGTGCATCACCTTGTCGCGAAGGGCAGTGGTTTCGCTGAGCATATCTATTACGGCAATTGAAGCCCCTACGATGGCCGGCATAAGCGAGTTGCTAAAGAGATAGGGTCGCGATCGCTGGCGCAACATGTCGATGATTTCCTTGCGACCTGAGGTGAAGCCGCCCATTGCCCCACCAAGGGCTTTGCCAAGTGTACCGGTGATGATGTCCACGCGGCCCATGACGTTGTGAAATTCGTGGGTACCTCGGCCAGTGTTGCCAATAAATCCGGTAGCATGACACTCATCAGTCATTACCAGCGCATCGTACTTCTCGGCCAGCTCTACGATGTGATTCATCTGGGCGATGTAGCCATCCATGCTGAATACGCCGTCTGTCACGATGATTTTATTCCGTGCTCCAGCTTCATTGGCTTCCTTGAGCTTGGCCTCCAGGTCGTTCATGTCATTGTTTTTGTATCGATAGCGCTTTGCCTTACACAGGCGCACCCCGTCGATGATGGAGGCGTGGTTCAGCTCGTCGGAGATGATAGCGTCCATTTCGTTAAACAGCGGCTCAAAGACTCCCCCGTTGGCATCGAAGGCGGCAGCGTAGAGGATAGTGTCTTCAGTGCCGAGAAAGGCCGAAATCTTTTCCTCCAGCTCCTTGTGAATATCCTGAGTTCCGCAGATGAAGCGCACACTGGACATACCAAAGCCGTGCGTTTCTAGAGCGCGATGAGCAGCTTCGAGCACTCTGGGATGCGATGACAGCCCCAGATAGTTGTTTGCGCAGAAGTTGAGTACTTTTTGGCCTGTATTGAGAGTGATTTCTGGTCCTTGAGGTGAGGTAATGATGCGCTCGCGTTTGTAAAGGCCGGCTTCTTCAATGCTTTTCAGCTCGTCGGCAAGTCGCTGTTTGAGAGTACCGTACATAGGATTGCATTTAAATGAGTTGTTTCAGAGTCGAAAAATCCATCTCATAGTGAGTCAATGCCCGGAAGAGGCGGTGGCGGTGTGCCAGTTCGTCGAGTGTGAGTTCTTCAAGGCGCTGTGTTCCGAATTTTTCCACACAAAAGGAAGCCATTGCCGAAGCGTGAATGATGGCGCGCTTCATGTTTTCGAAGCTCACATCGTCGGTGCGGGCAAGGTAAGAGATAAATCCGCCAGCAAATGTATCTCCGGCTCCGGTGGGATCGAAGACTTCTTCCAGGGGCAGTGCCGGCGCTATGAAAATGTGCCCTTCGCCGAAGAGCAAAGCACCGTGCTCTCCTTTTTTTATGATCAAGTATTTTGGCCCCATTTGCAGGATTTTAGAAGCTGCTTTTACCAGTGAGTATTCGCCGGAGAGCTGTCGGGCTTCTGAATCGTTAATGGTGAGTACATCCACGTTTTTCAAGTTTTCCATCAGGTCGTCCCAATGGTGCTCCATCCAGTAGTTCATGGTGTCGAGCACGATTAAGCGCGGACGCTCGTTCATCTGTTCCAGCACACGCTGTTGCACGCTGGGCATCAGGTTGCCGAGCATCAGGTATTTGCTGTCTTTGAAATGGTCGGGAAGTACAGGGTCGAAATCGGCCAGCACATTGAGCTGGGTTTCAACCGTATCTCTGGTATTCATATCGAGGTGGTACCGCCCGCTCCAGAAAAAGGTCTTCTGACCTGACTTCACCTGAAGGCCACTAGTATCTACTCCCCGCTCGCGCAGCATCTGAATGGTTTCATCGGGAAAATCATCTCCCACCACCGAAACCAAGCGAATCTCCGGCAACAGATACGAAGCTGCCAGACTTATGTAGGTGGCAGCGCCACCGATGATTTTATCTGTCTTGCCAAACGGGGTCTCCAGAGCATCAAAGGCTACCGTACCCACTACTAATAAACTCATGTAAACGATTTAAATAGACCAAACTGCGGCAAATATAGAGGTATGCTGGTGAATGCGATTATGAAGTACCACAGCTATGTACATCAATTAACAGAATTACGACGGTTAAACATCTTAATAAAACAATCACTTGGATACCTGTGTGCTATATTTAAGGTTTAATCTCCTCGATGGAGCATCTAAATAATGTTTCTAATGTATACCGACCTTCAGTCGGTCCTGTCTGCCTGTTGTTATTGGAAGTTTAAATGTTTCTTGTACTTGAAATAGTTTATTTTAACCAAAAATCACTTTTTCATCCAGCGAAAATGTAGATAATCTTTAAACTCAGAGAGTTTGATAAAAAAGTAAAAACCATTTTTTGATTTTCATCTTCAAGAAAACATAACTCCCGCAATCGCCTGTTTTCAGATATATTTGTTAGTATGAAGAGCGTTATACGTGTGTTGATTGTCAGCCTGCTGATGCATCCCATGTGTTCAGATGCACAGTTTTACTACGGGCTGCTGCAGCAGTACGGGCGCAACCGCGTGCAGTACAATCAGTTTGATTGGGGCTTTTACCGCTTCGACCGAGTGGACATTTATACCTATGCTGATAATGATAATCTGCCCCACGCTGTAGCTACGATGGCACATATGCACCTGCGCGAGCTCGAAGCCGCACTCGACGTAGCCTTTGACGACCGCTTTCAGATCCTACTCTTCAATACCTTAGGCGATAAAAAGCAATCTAACAACAACCTCGATATCAACCAGCCCGACAACGACACCCGCCTTACCCGCTATAATGATCGCACTTCCATCCTGCTCTACTTCGACGGCAATCTGCAAAACCTCGAACGCGACCTGAGAGCCGGCATTGCCGATGTGCTCATCCGATATCAAATCTACGGAGACCTTTCGGCGGGTGGACTCGACCTTTACCGTGCGCAGTTTCCCGATTGGTTCCTGCAAGGTTTAGTGTCCTGGTTTGCCTATGGCGACGACCCACAGTACACTTGGGAGATTCTACAGCTCCACTCAGAACGAGCTTTCCGGCGTATCAATTCGCTCGAACCTGAAATGGCGAGGCTTGCAGGTCATGGCATTTGGTCGTATATCGTACTCACATATGGAAAGAATGTGATTAAAAACATACTATTCACCAGCATTGTACACAAAAACCTAGACTTCGGCATCGAATATGTCCTCGGCATCTCAACCAAAGAACTCATTCGTCGCTGGAACGAATACAGCTCCCAACTCTACAAAGAGCTTGGGGAACTCCAGCGTTCGAGCTCCGATATGCCTTTGATCAGATTTCGAAAAGGTGAAGTCATCACAGGCATCTCTTTTGGCCATCAGCAGCAAAAGTTGGCCATAGCCACCAGCCGAAACGGAAAAAAGCGCGTTTATCTTGTTGACATTGAACGTGGAAAGAAAAAGCGTATCTTCCGCTCCGGCTCTCTCTCTTACAAAGCACAGGATCTCCAGGTGCCCCTCATTGCCTGGAATCCCGTCCTTCCTATCCTGTTGCTCATCGACGAAAAAGCCGGTTTTATCCAACTGCACTTTTACGATTTCGACGAAAAAAAATGGACCGTAAAACCCCTCTATGGAGTCAATAAGGTCTATTCTGCCACTTACAGTCCCGATGGAGAGAAGCTGCTCCTCAGCGCCATGAAAGAGGGTAAAAGCGACGTAATCGAATACACCATTCGCAATACGAATTTGAAAAAAATAACCTCCGACATTCATGCCGACCTCTGGCCAGCGTACATTTCCGATAGCCGATGGATTGCCGTAGCCACCACCCGCCGAACCAACGACCTGGACAACAAACTCAAATGGACTCCCACCCGTAACCCCTTGAACATCCAATACATCGACCTTCAGCAAAAAGACCGACCTGAACTAATCCTTCAGTCAACAGGCCAACACATTCGGCCTCTGAAAGCCGGAGATGGCCGCATGCTCTTTGCCGAGCACACTTCCGACCTTTACACCCACCTCTATCGCGCAGTACTCGACAGCACCATCAGCCATGTGGACACCGCTATACACTACCGCTACTTCTTTCGCAATCAGCGCATCGCTACCCTCGCCGGAATTGTTCAAACCTACACCCTTGGTGCCGATACAGGAGACTTTTATTACATACTCCGGCGAAAAAACAGGGCCTACATCCTTCGACGTTCACTAGCTGAACACCCACCCACTCCTCTGCCCAAAAAACCATCTACCAGTCCAGAAAACAAAGAACCAGAACGCACCTATCAATTCATTGACGCACCTCAAGGCCGGCATCCCGACAACGAAATCAACATCAACGATTACCAATTTGACTCCCGTTTGCTCGAGCGTTACCGATATGCCCCACGCCCTTCGGCGCAACAGCCGCCCGCTCAGGCACTTCCTAATGTGCCCTCTATCCTCGGCCGAATGCATGCTACTCGCTCCATCCCTGAGCTAGAAGAAGTTAAACTCCCACCCCGACGCCCATACTTGGTCAGCTTCTACCGCGAAAATGTCACCTTCAGCCTCGACAATGCCTTTCTCGTGCCCCAGTATCAGCCCTTCACCGGAAGGCCGCAGCCTTTCCTGCTCAATCCGCAATTCAACGGCATGTTTAAGGTCGGAATGGCTGATGTACTTCGCGATTACCGATTGCTTGCCGGCATCCGCACCGAGCTCAATCCCTTGGCAGGCCGCTCTCTGGCCCCCAATCACGAAATCGTCCTCTGGCTGGCCAATCACAAGAAGCGCTGGAAGCACGAATACACCTTCTACCGACGCAGTGCTATACAGACTGGCGGTCAACCCTTGTGGGTGCGCTTTCTCACCCACGAAGCCCAGTATAAAGCCATTTTTCCACTCGACGAGGTTCGCTCACTGCATCTTCATCCCTCCTACCGGCTAGATTCCCGCATCACCCTTGCACGCGATGCCGTGTCGCTCCAGCAGCCCACACTCTATCAGCACTTCGGCATACTGCGCGCCAGCTACGTGCACGACGAGGCTCTATCAACAGGTGTTAACCTTTGGCGTGGTTTCCGCTGGAAGGTCTTTACCGAGTACTACCGCGACCTCTTCCATCCCCGCTCAGGCATGCACACTGCCGGCATCGATGCCCGCCACTACCTGCCGGTTTGGCGTTCGTCTATTTGGGCCAACAGGTTTGCCGTCGGCACATCCTTCGGCCCAGAGCGACTGATTCATTTCCTTGGCGGGGTTGACAATACCTTCGTACCCCGCTTCGACGAAGGCACACCCATCGCCCAGTCGCAGAACTACATCTTCCAAACCCTCGTCACCAACATGCGCGGTTTCTTCCAAAACGCCCGCAATGGCAACAGCTTCGCTCTCCTCAACTCCGAGTTGCGCCTGCCCATCTTCCGCATGCTCCTCAACCGCCCCATACGAAACTCCTTCGTCAGCAGCATGCAGATCGTTCTCTTCAGCGATGTAGGCACCGCCTGGAATGGCCTCTCACCCCTCAGCCCCGAAAACGCCATCAACCAAAAAATCATCGACAAGGGCAACCTCCGCATCATCATCGATAGTCGCAAGGATCCCCTCATCGGTAGTTTTGGCGCGGGCCTTCGCATGCTGCTCTTTGGCCACATGGTGCGCATCGACTGGGCACGCGGCATCGAAGATTATCGCATTCTCCCCCGCCATTTCCACTTCTCGCTCGGCTTTGATTTTTGATGCCTTCTTTTTCTATTTTTTGTTTTGGGCGTGCCCCCGGCGAAAGCACTCTTAGCGCTTTCGCCGGGGGCGGGATTATCCAGACAAATCAGCTTTTGCTGATGGCGTCTGTGACTATCTGCTTCTATCCCTCACGCGGAAGCGGCCTTCAGCCGCTTTTTAATATTTCAACTAAAAAATCCTTTTTCCACACCCACCTACGAGTTCTACTGGAGACACTATCCCCCCTCTTTGTTGCCGAAGGCAACAGGGCGGGGCTAGGGATGAATAGAACAAATAAGCAGAGGGGTGGTAACTCTTTTGGGTTAAAAGGAAAGGGTTAAGGCAAAAGGGATTTGAACACCAACTTCAACTAAAATCAAAACTTTTTTTGCGTTCTTTTGAGCGTTCTGCGGGAAAACAACTCCCCTCTTTAATTCCAATGGATTTAGAGAGGGGGAAGGAGGGTGAGTAAAAAATTCGAATGCACTTGTCTGTAATTATTCAAAGAATGGAAATAAAAACAATAAACAGCGATTTAGTAAATTATATTTTTTTTAATAATTCCCTCTTAATTACCTCCAATCGCATCGTCCATGTATTTTCCATGGCTTCTAAAAGAGGAGCTTTTTGCTCATAATTTTTTTCTAACAACTCATAAATAGCCTCCACAAAACCTTTAACTCCCTCAGCTACCAACACATGTCCCGAAACCTTATCCACCAGATCTGTTAAAGGGGTCGTCACTACCGGCTTATTACAAGCCAGATATTCATAGTATTTCGTGGGAAATACGCCGGATGTGCGCTGGTTGATCAAATAGGGAATTAATCCTACATCAATGCTGTTCAATGCTTTATTCAGCTCAAAATAGCCCAAACGGCCTGTGAAATACACATTTGGATATTTCTTAAGACCACTTAGTCCTCCTCGGCTAAAATCGCCGATCAAAACAAACAGCACATCAGAGCATTTCTTTATTACACCTTCCATCAGGGCTACATCAACTACAAGGTCGGTACCCATGTAACCCACTACCCCTCTGTATCTGGCAGCCTGCAGGGCAATATACTCAAGTCCATCCGCCGGATAAAATCTTCCGACATCTACCCCTTGAGGCAAGTACACAATATCTGGCCTTATATCGGCATAGTCTTCTATCGTAGTTCGGCTGTCAGCAGTTATTAAATCCGCAGTTTCTACTGCTTTGCATTCAATTGCTTTAGCTTTGCTCGACAACTGTTCAGATACCTGACGACGTGCAAACAAGTCCAACCATCGAAAACCTCCTTTTCGAAAATAGTGCAACATAAACGCATTGCAATATCCTGCATACACTACCGATCCTTCGGCTGGGGCAGCTTTTTTTGACAGAATTTTGTAATTCAGCCTGTCTATCGCCTGTATATAATGAAAAGGAACGAATATGTGATTTACGAATTCAAAATTCTTTCCAACGGGATTTGTTAAAATTGAAGGAGCTGATTTTCTTTTATTCGACGAGTATTCTTGAATTTTTTCCAACAATTCTTTAATGCCATAGTTGATTAAACCATAGGGCTGATGCACGTAAGTTTTTTCAAACCACTCTGAAGTTCGAAAGATTAACTCGTGCTGTCGCTCCCAATTGTGGCTCCAGTGAACTGTTGGAAAAGCAACAAAATTTTTGATTTTCAATTAGTTCTTTTTCTTTTTTCGATGAAATACAAACACCTTCATCGGAAATCCATTTACATCCTGCGAAAATGCCGTTTGTAGCTTCCAGCCTAAATCCGATGCTTTTTCAAGCACTTCAGCTGATGAGGGAATTACCGGGGATCGCAAAATGGCGGCTTCTCTCAGATTTTCAGGAGTGGCATACACTTCCACGATTAACCCCATGTTGCGCATGTCTTGCAATTTGCGATCTACCTCGGTCGTCATCGGACGGAGTTGTCCGGCTGACTGAAGTACATCCGACTGCGCCGGTTCATAAACCGAAACGATAAGATATTCGAGCTTAAGCGACTTGTGCTGAGCATGAGTTTTATGTCCAGCAATCAAAAAGACTACAAATGCAATAAAACTAAAAACTTTATTTTTCATTTTTAAACCATGAACTGTACATAACGTAATTGTTTGCTATTCGCATTACCTCGCCTTCGAAAAGATCCTGATCCAGCTCTTTGACTTTTCGTGCAGGTACACCGGCAAATATACTTCCGGAAGGCACGCGTGTGCCTTCGAGTACTACAGCCCCTGCGGCTATTATGCAATTGCTTTCAATCACACATCCATCCATTACTATAGCGCCCATGCCTATGAGCACATTGTCGTGTATTGTACATCCGTGTACAATGGCATTGTGACCTATAGAAACGTTGTTGCCTATGTTGGTTGGAGCTCTTTGATATGTACAGTGTATAGTAGCGTTATCTTGTACATTCACCTTGTTGCCCATTCGTATGTAGTGCACATCGCCCCGCACCACAGCATTAAACCATATACTGCAATCATCGCCCATCACCACATCGCCTACCACCACTGCCGTATCGGCCAAAAAGCAATTTTGCCCAAAAACCGGAGCTTTTCCACGTATTACTTTTATTATAGCCATAACGATTTACAAAAATCTGAACACAAAGGTAACAGGATGGTTTGTTGAGAGAGAGGTAAAAGTACTTTTGTGATTGAATACTGCACTTATGGAAACAAAAAAAATACCCATTAGCATATATGCCGAATCCACTCCCAACCCTTCTGTCATGAAGTTTGTGGCCAATAGAATGTTGGTAGAAGAAGGCGCATATGAATTTAAAAACATCGAAGAAGCGCGCATATCACCCTTGGCTACTAAGTTGTTTCACTTTCCTTTTGTAAAAGAAGTGTTTATTACGGCTAATTTTATAGCTATAGCCAAATACAACATCACCGAGTGGAACGATGTGGCATTAGAAGTGCGCGAGTTCATTTCATCATATCTGCAAGAAGGCAATCCCATAGTAACAGCGCCGGCACCAGCTGCTGCTGTCGAAGACGAAACTTGCAGTACACAACCCGAAACCACTTTTGACATTCAGCTTCCTAATCCTGATAAATTAGGAGAGATAGAGCGAAGAATCGTAGAAATACTCGATGAATACGTAAAACCTGCCGTCGAACAAGACGGAGGCAACATCGCCTTCGTAGGTTACGATGAAGGCGTTGTAAAAGTGCTTTTGCGCGGTGCCTGCTCGGGTTGCCCATCCTCTACCCTCACACTTAAGAACGGAATACTTACCTTGCTCCAGCGCATGCTGCCCACTCTGGTCAAAGACGTTGAGGCCATAAATGGGTAAAGGAAGAACCTTAAAATAAGTTGATTTATTCTAGAATTTTTTGCATCAAAACGTTGGATATATCGACGTAATCTAATTTAGCCGCCAACGAAAACAATTCTTTTACCCATGATGCTCTCTCTTATCGAAAATTTTCCAGGGCACATTGTCGATGCACTTACTACAGCAAAAAACAGCTCATTTAAAAAACCTCAAAACGAAATCCGAAACGTAATCATAACAGGATTGGGAGGTAGTGGCATAGGCGCATCTATGGTGCAAGACCTCTTAGCAGCACATACCGAAGTGCCTATCGTAGTAAACAAAGACTACCACCTGCCGGCCTTTGCCGGTGAAAATACTCTTGTAATTGCCTGCAGCTACAGTGGCGATACCGAAGAAACCATCAGTGCCTTACAGCAGGCAGAAGATTGCAGTTGCGAAATAGCCATTATTACCTCAGGTGGACAGCTGCTCGAAAGAGCTCAAAAAAAGGGCTACAACCACTTAGTGATGCCTGCCGGCAACCCACCGCGCTCTATGTTGGGCTACAGCTTAGTCTTTCAGCTCTACATGCTGGCCAATTATGGCATTTCGCGCCTTGCACTTGGCAACGATATTTTGCTCACCTCTGATTACTTGCGTGAGAATCGTGAAAAAATTCAAACCGACGCTCGATATGTAGCCGTGCGCTTGCACAGAAAAGTCTTTGCCATCTACGCATGTAGCGGCTTTGGTAGTCTGGCTGAGCGTTTCCGTCAGCAATTGAATGAAAATGCCAAAATGCCCGGCTGGAATGGAACCATCCCCGAAATGAACCACAACGAACTAGTCGGCTGGCAAGGCGGTGATGCCAATCTCGCAGCTGTATTTATCCATACTCCATTTGACGACAAGAGAAATCAACGCCGGGCCGAAATCAGCGCGCAAATCATCTCCGACAGCACGCCAACCGTACTACACATTCAAGCCGTTGGTGAAACACCCTTGCGCGCCATGCTGTACCTAATCCATCTAACAGACTGGATTTCCTTCTACCTCAGCGAATTAAATGGCGTGGACATCTTGGATATTGAAGTGATTAATCATCTTAAAAAAGAATTAGCCAACTACCGTTGAATGAGCTTTCAAACCATCCTCGTACTGTAAAACTGCTCCGATGGGGCTATCGCGACTACGCTCCCTCCTGGGATGAGCAAGAGATGCTCTTTAAGCGCGTAGAAGAGGGCAAATTGCTTAGAAGAAATGGCCAAACTGATCAGTATCCTCTCAATTATCTCATTACCGTAGAGCATCCGCCTGTTTATACCTTGGGCAAGAGCGCTAATGCAGCCAATCTCATTTACCCAGATCAGTTTTACCTCGAAAGAGGAGCTCAGCTTTTTAAAATCAATCGAGGTGGAGACGTTACCTTTCATGGCCCTGGCCAACTGGTGGTTTATCCCATTTTCGATCTCGACCAGTTTTTTACAGATATACACAAATATTTGAGGTTTTTAGAGGAAGCCGTTATTCGCACTTTGGCAGAGTATGGTATCATGGCTGATCGCTCACCCGGCGAAACCGGTGTTTGGATCGATCCCAAAGGGCTACAACCTCGAAAGATTTGCGCAATGGGAGTACGAGCAGCCCGATGGATTACCATGCACGGCCTCGCCCTCAATGTAAATACTGACTTGAGGTGGTTTGATTACATCATTCCTTGTGGCATTCGCAATAAAGCAGTAACATCGATCAAAGAAGAACTCAATCGAGAAATTTCCTTGAACGAAGTCGAAGAAAAACTATTACGCCACTTTCAAGAGCTGTTTGATTTTCACTGGCAAGGATAAAATCCATCACAACGGACTGTTCTGTATGGCCATCCACAGCGAAAGGGTAAATCCGCCCCCGGACACAAAGATGAGCCAATCTCTGTGCTTGTAGTTGAGCAAATTTTGTATCAAAAGCGATACACCTAAAATAATAAAAACCACCACCAGTTGTCCCCACTCTATTCCCAAGTTAAAAGGCAAAAGCGCCGACCAAAAATTGCCTGCAGAATTTGTAAGCATTGAGTAGTAATTTGAAAAACCAAATCCATGAATTAATCCAAAAATCAAGGCAATCCACTTGGTGAATTTTCCCCCCTTTTTGTCGAGCGAGATAAGATTATTAATTGACGAGAGTAAAATTGTAATAGGAATTAAAAATTCTATCCAATTTTTTGAAGGCACAAAAAGATTTAAAGCCGAAACAATTAAAGTGATGGAGTGGCCGATAGTAAAAAGCGTAATCGTTATCAAAATGTCGAGCCATTCTTTGGGTTGAAAGCGCACAATGAGCACCAACAAAAACAAGATGTGATCAATGGCTGCCAGATCTGTTATATGCGCATATCCAAGCCAGAAATATGTAGAAAACGCTTCCATCAGGGCAACGTATATTCAGTAGTTCTTGCGTCTAAAACAGTAGTTTTTATCTTATCGTTTCGATATATGTGCACTATATTTTTTTGTGCCGAAAATTCATCTATGAAAATAATGTTTTTTACTTTTAAATGGTTTACCGAACTGCTTGATGTTGTGCCAACGATCAGTACTGCGTCTCCTTTGTCTATTATATCCTTAAAAAGTATTTTAAGGGTCTTTTGGTCATCGTATAGCTGAAAATGTTTTTCAAAATAAACATATACTTTTTGTGGATTTTTTTCTAAATTTTCAAAATCATCGTTCAGAACTTTTTCAAGATCGTCTTTAAAGACTCGAATTTCAATTTGAAGGCCACTTTCTGTAAATCTAATCGTTGAAACGCTCAAATAGTACTCGTGGAAAATAGCACTAAATGCTGTGCAGAGGCTCAGCAGTAAAATCTTTATGGGCATCTGACCGAAGCAGTTTTAGCAGTATCTATATAAAGTACCGTGGCTTCATTTTCACAATTTCGGATTACCATATGCACAGTAGCCGAAGTGCTTCTCGTGCTCAGTACGTATTCAGGGCATTCCATTCCGCGTATTTTACTCTCTGAAAAGTAAACTTTAGATACCGACAGTAAACTGTCAATGGATTCCTTTTTAATTCCAATCTGTGAGAGCTGGCATTCGGAAAATTCTGTAAAAGATACTTCTTTCTTCTTTAGATTGTCGATGACTCTGCCTTCAGGAAAGTAGTTACAAGCAATATTTCGGCCTCCAAATAAAAATCTGACTAGAAAAATTCCGAGTACCACACCAAATAGATACAAAATGATTTTCTTTGCCATGATGGGGCAAAAGTAGAGAAATCAGCTAACAGATGAGAAGTAAATTTCCATACCTGGTTGCACTCATATTAAGTCTTCTCGCCGTATTCTCAGCAAATGAGCTTATTGGCCAAGACCTTTTGGTGAATGAAATCAATGTTTTTGAAGGGATCTCTAATGTACCCATTTATACCATACAAACCGATGAAAAAGGATTTATTTATCTCTCTACCGAAAAAGGCATAATTCGGTATAATGGAATTACATTTACAAAATTCGATCTTGAAGGGGCTAATAATGAATCTTTTAATTACGTTTATAAGCTCAGCGATGGAAGGATTTTAGCTATCAACTTTTACGAAGGCATCTTTGAACTTAAAAACGACAAATTTGAAAAGAAAAACATTTTCGGAATTAAAGACTACAAATACACTTTTTTCTCTGTAACTGAGCTAAATAAAAAAATCTATTTGCTTACTGATATTGCTCTTTTTGTGCTTGATAAAGAATTTCAAATAATTAAAATATTAGACAATGAAAACAAAGAATTCAACATAAAGTACTTCTCACATATGGAAAAATTTGGGGACACTATTTATGTGTTTCCAAAAGGAAAAAACTTATTAAAAATCGATAAATTTGGAAATTTTTACAAAGATTCTTTACCTTTTGATTGTCGGTGGACTGCCAATGTAATGCGCGATCAATTGTTCTTCACATGCAGAGATTTCCCCTCTGCTATTTATAAAAGAAAAAATGGAGTAAATCAAAAAATTTATGACGTTATATTTAAAGAGGAAATAACAACATATAAAATTAAAAACATCAACGATGAATTTTATTTCTGTACATCAAAGGGATTAGCAAAAATAAATAAAAAAACAAACAAATTAGAATGGATTATTAGAAACAAACGCACTAATGACTTAACCATAGATTACGAAGGAAATTACTGGGCAATTACACTTGATGGGGAACTTTTGAATTGGAATGATTTCAACATTCGAAAAATACAAACAAAACTCGAGGAAAACATAACTAATTCAATAAAAATAGATTCCACCAGAATTGTGATAGCTACAAGTTTAAATAATTTTTATTTGTTTGATCTTAAAACGAAATCCCTAAAACACATCGGACAGTTTGGCAAAGATGGTGTAAAATTTTTGTATTACGATAAAGCATTAAATAAGCTTTATTTTCAGTTTGGTAGTATTGATTTAGCCACTGGAAAATATGACAATTTTTATTCAGGAAATTACATCGCCAAAGGACCAGATGGCGATATGATTTTTTGTATTTCCAATAAAATTTATGTCTTTTCATCCTCACAAAAAGATAGCACATACAAATATCAACCTGATATGGGCGGGTACTTAAAACAAATCTATGAATCCCGTTCATACAAATCTGTCTTTATAGATTCAGCTGCTTACATTCTCCTTTTTAATGGAATAATTAAATATTACAATGGAAATATAACATTTGTGAAGGACCTGTTAACCGGTAAAAGTATAATCGGTTACGATATGGTGATTGATTCAGAAAAAAATTTATGGGTTGCCAATTTAGATAAAGGTATTGAAGTGTATCGATATGAGTTTTTGAAGAAAACGTTCGATATGCAAAATTACTTTACAAAGGGGAGCTCAATCTTGAGATTAAAATACAACAAGCCCTACATACTTGTCTTGTATCAAGAGGGTTTAGTCATGATTCATGAAAAGACGCATGAAATTATTGATGTAAATAGCATTTTAGGTAAGTTTAGCAAAGTGATGAATGATGCTCTCTACACAAACGATACACTTTATATTTTCACAAAAGATGAAATCATTTATTGCACCTTGATAAATAACAAAAATGCACGAGCAAAAATATTTATCAATGGTATAACTGACGTAAATTCAAACTTTTATCCCTTTGAAAATAATAGGGAAACAAAATTAAGCAGTAAAACCATCTTCTTAAATTACGATTTTTTATGCTACAGCAATCAGGGTGGAATAAAAATAGCTTATAGAATAAAAAATTTAGATACTTCATGGAACTTTATAAGTGCCGATGTAAACAAAATCTTTTTTCCTTATTTAATACCAGGTAAACACACCATACAATTGGCTGCTGTAAATAGTACTGGAAAAATTATATCGGATGTACAAGTCGTAACTGTCATTGCACCTCAATCTTTCTTTTTAACTCCATTGTTTTTTATAATTGTCATTGTTGTTTTAATCGGATTATTAGTTATAGCATACTATTTAAACGATGCAAAGACGAAGAAAAAAGAGCTTCTGAACAATCAACTTCGGATGTCAAAACTTACAGCACTTCGTTCGCGAATGAATCCTCACTTTGTATATAATATATTGAATTCAATACAAAGTCTAATTTACATAGGCGATAAGAAAACAGCCAGCTCTAGCTTATCAAAATTTTCCGAATTGATGAGGCTGGTATTAGATCTTTCGGATAAGGAAAACATTTCACTAGTAGATGAAGTGCATGTCATTGAATTATATCTTGAATTGGAAAAATTGCGATTTGGAGATGAATTTAAATTCACCATTGATTTTGATAATGAATTGAAGTATTTAAACCCTGAAATCCCTGGATTTTTCATACAACCTTTTGTAGAAAATGCTATCAAACACGGTCTACTACACAAAAATGGAGAAAAGAGATTGCTGTTAAAAATAGAAAAGGGTACTAATAATGACATACGCATAATAGTGGACGACAATGGCATTGGTCGGAAAAAATCTGCAGAAATTAACGCCCGACGCAACGTAAAAAAATCGTCTTTTGCAGTAGAAGCGATTATCAATCGTATAAATTTGATAAATTCGCAACTGAAACGGAAAATTGTGTTACAAATTTTTGACAAAGTGGACTTGAACAATGAACCTTCAGGAACCACTGTGATAATTAGCATACCCGTTGAATTAGAACTGGATACATAAACATTGATTATGGAAGAACAAAAAATCACCGCACTCATTGTTGACGACGAATTACATGCGCGTAGAGGTTTGCAGAGTTTGCTTGCCGAGCATTTTCCTGAAATCACCGTCTTAGGAGAGGCTAAGGATTTGCCTGAAGCTGTTAAACTAATCAATGAACTACACCCCACGGTGATTTTTCTCGATGTGGAGATGCCTGGCTACAGCGGTACTCAGATATTTGATTTCTTTCCAAGCACAGATGTTGACTTTAAAATCATTTTTGTAACTGCTTACAGCGAATATGCTGTTACAGCATTCGAATTAAGTGCGGTTGATTACATTCTAAAACCAATTACGCTCGAAGCGCTAAATAGAGCAATTACAAAACTGAAAGCTGCGCTTCAAGCTGATAAAAGCCTAGAAAAAGAGCGATTACAAGCATTGATTGCCAATATTCAGAACCCAGAAGATGCAAGACTCGTTCTGCCCTCAAACGATGGGCAAGTTGTAATAAAGCTCAATGATATTGTGTTTCTGAAAGCTGATAGCTCCTACACGGAAATTTACCTGGCTGATGGGTCTAAACTATTTTTGAGTAGAAAGCTGCTTGAGTTTGAAAAACTACAAAACTATGGCCCCTTTATGCGTACTCACAGATCATACATCGTTAATCTGAACCGCATTAAGAAAATTCTTAAACAAGATGGTGGCTTATTGATGGACAATGGGAGGGAAGTAGCCTTAGCTGCAGATAAGAAAAATCTATTGTACGAAAAGCTTAACGCTCTTAGATTATAATTTTAATGTCTTCGCCAAAGAGCTTTTTCAAAAATTCTGAAATTATACCTTTCATCGCCCCATAAAGGTCGTCAATAGGGCTGTCGTATCCCGGAATGATGTCGATAGCGTAATACCTTTTAAGCTCTAACAGCATAAAGAGGAAGAAAAACAAGAAGGCAAAAACATAAATGATTTCCAATACGATTTTCGTGTCTTCTAAAAGAAGCCAAAGCTTGTTTTTGAGTTTGTTTTTTTGAGTAGAGTTTTCCGTCATTTTAGTTTAAAAAGCCAATAAATTGATTATCAGGTAGTGGCCCTTCGAGCCCTCTCCCAAGTGGCTTTTTGACTGCCTTTAAGCCAACGAATGAACCCAGCAAAAACGGCATAGTTCATCATTGTAAAATAATAGGGCACAAAAAGTACTTTAACTTTTATCTTTTTGCTTTTCAGATACCAGCCTATCAATGCCATAAGATAAAAGAGCACTTGGCCAGCGAAAAGCACTTGATAAAACCATCCCCTTTTGAGCAAGAATATGTTTAATATGAAAATAAACGGAAGGGAAAAAGCAGCGATACTCCAACGCAAAACTCTGTGTGAAGTATATAAAAAGGTGAGCAAGGGGTGTTTAAAGAAGTTAAACGCAGGGAGCAGTCGGCTCATGCTTTGCCATCCACCAGCACATATGCGCACCTTGCGCTTGAGTTCTTCCTTTACATCAGCCGAAGCAGTTTCCATTGCATAGGCTTTGGGCTCGTAGATCACTCTGTATCCCTTCAGGGCTATACGCATGCTTTGCATAAAGTCGTCGAGTATAGTGTCTTCTTCCAAGTCTTGGACCAGCGAGGTGCGAAAGGAAATCAGTTCGCCTGCTGCACCCACGATGGTAAGCATTTCGGAGTCCATTTTTTTCAGAGCACTTTCGTATTTCCAATACAAGCCTTCACCGGCAGCAGAGGCCCCTTCGGCTTCGGAGGTCATGATGCGCTTTTCACCACTTACGGCTCCAATCTTGGGATCGCGATAATGCTTCACGAGCTCTCGAATGGCTTCTTTGTTGAGCAGGGTATTAGCATCGCAAAAGACGACGATTTCTGATTTCACAAATTTCATTGCTCTGTTTTCGGCGGCCGATTTGCCTGCTCTTCGATCTTCGTGCAGCACTTTCACGCGACCATCTTGTTCCAGGAGCTCTTTTGTGCGATCGGTGGAGCCATCGGTGATGAAGATGATTTCAAATTTGTCTTTAGGATAGTCTAGCTGAAGGCAGTTTTCCACCTTTTTCAAGATGAAATCTTCTTCGTTGTAAGCCGGCACTACAAGTGTAACCGTTGGCTCATAAGGCGTTTCGTCGGTAAGCTTTTTAGATGGGGTAAAAAGTCTTTTTAGTTGAACTAAGAAGTAAAGTAAGATGCCATAACCCAGGTATGCGTAAAAGACGATGAAGACCAGAATCCAAAAGAGCACTTCCATAGCTGCTAACGGGTTTTTTGGGTTGTAAAATAATGGGTAAAGTATTTCAAGTTGTTTTTAAGCCTAATCCACAGCGCCTTCGAAATAGGTCCGTCGGCCTTCATTCGTCGGGCTGAAGTGTAGATAAAGGCTTTTGGCGAAGACACGAGTTTTATCTTTCCAAATTTGCTCAATTCAAACGCCAAAGTGCCATCACTGCCTCTCTTCAGGCTCTCGTCATATCCCCCAAATCGCAAGGCCACATCGCGCACATAGGCTGAGCTAGCTCCACCGCAGTTGAGATGTGGGCGCTTGAAGTTTTTTAAATAAATGCCCATTAACTTGATGTACTGATAAATGTAGAGCGCCAGGGGGTAGTGATTGTCGTCGTCGTAAAACACATGGAGGCTGTACGTACAAACCACATTTGAATCGTCGAGCATGGGTTGCACCATCTTATCAGGCCATTCAGGCAGATAGATCGTATCTACATCGCCTGAGATTACGTATTTGCCTTTTGCTGCCTTAAGGCCGGCATTACGAGCTTTTGCGATGCCTGGTCGGGTTTCGAGTACCGATTTCACATTACAGCGGTCAAGAAAGTCTTGTGTGCGATCTGTACTGTTGTTGTTTACCACAATGATCTCTATGGAGTGGTTGCTCTTTATATCAGCTAAGCTTGCCAAGGTAGGCAGTATGTTTTCTTCTTCATTCCACGCGATAAGTACGATGGATATGAGGGGATTTTCAGCGTGAAACTTTTTGAATTTTTCTGCTATTGTATCGAAGAATTCGGTCGGTACGTTTTCGAAAGGCACCTTTCGCCATTTTAGGTACTCTTTGACTTTTTTAGGCACATAAAACCGGGAAAGTTGCAGCATGTTTTTTCAGTTTTTACTTGTTTTTAATTCGTGTGAAATACTCAGGCAAGTTAATGAGCTGTTTTTTTACACGGATTAGAAAAGCTTTTGCGATGCTACCATCGGCGCGCATTCGGCGATTGCTGGTGTAGATGTAGGCCTGACGATGGGGTATCATTTTTACTTTTCCAATTTTACTGAGGTCATATGCCAAGGTACCATCCTCCCAACGTTCCAAATCGGTATTATACCCTCCAGCCATAAGGGCATCAGCCCGACGATAGGCCATACTTGCTCCACCGCAGTTCAAATGAGGGCGCTTAAAGCTGTGTAGATACTTATTGGCGTGTTTTAAGTATTGATATACATGTAGATCCAGAGGATAATGCATTTCGTCGGTGTAAAGCACGTGCATCGAATAGGTGACGGCTATTTTAGGATCTTTTTTAAGTGGTTCGGTCAATCTGATGTGCCAGTCGCTGGTGTACACTGTATCTGTGTCGCCCGTCACGATGTAAGTACCTTTCGCCTGTTCTAATCCGAGTTGCCGTGCCGGACCGGCTCCTACTTTCTTCTCAGTGAAGTACTTGACACCTAATCTTTCGAGAATTTCCGCTGTGCGGTCATTCGAGTCGTTATTGATCACCAAAAGTTCAGCTGGAACTGAAACATCAAATTCCGCTACACTCGAGAGCGTGCAGAGTATTCGCTCTTCTTCGTTGCGGGCAATCAGCACGATACTGACTTCTGGATTGGGATGATTAAAGGAAGAGAGCCTATTGCGCCAGTGGCTCCATTGTGCTTCTGAAATAGCCTCTATTGGAGTTTTAAGCCACTTAAGGTGCTCTTTTACATGGGCAGGAAGGATAAATCTGGGCATAAAGTGGGCATTTTTAGGTGAGCTCACGATAGTGGCTGATGAGTTGTGAAGCGGAGTTTTCCCAATTAAAGAGCTTTGCCCGTTCTAATCCTTTTTCGATTAATTGATTTCGGAGTGCTACATCAGAGAGCAGCCGCAGTGCAGCTGATGCGATGTCATCTGGCTTAGTGGGATCGGCAAGCAGAGCAGCATCGCCTGCTACCTCAGGCATGGAGGTCACACTACTGGTTACTACAGGTGTACCGCAAGCCATTGCCTCTATGATGGGTATGCCAAAAGACTCTCGGAGCGATGGATAGAGAAATACCTCGGCTTGTGAAAGTATGGCTGGTAAATCAGAATTTTTAATATACCCGGTAAAGTGAATGTGATTAAAAAGCTCAGAAAGATTGTTTCGGTCGAGTATGTTTTTTACAAACTGCTTGTCGAGATCACCAAGTAGAAGTTTGTAGGAGTAATTCGTTTCTTTGGCTATTAAGGCATAGGCTTTTAAGGTGTTTTCGGTATTTTTTTTCGGGTCAGTATTGCCTAAGAACATTATGAATTTTTCTGGCAAGTGGTACTTCTTGCGCACAGTGTTCAGCTGTAGTGAGTCTGTTATCTTCTGAAAGTGTGCACCTACTCCGTTGTAAAGCACGTGCAGTCGATCTTTAATCTGAGGCAAAAACTTTAGCACGTTGCCTACTTCGTATTGGCTTACGGTAAGCACTCTGTTAGCTTGGGGGATGGCTGTTTTCACCACCCAGCGTCGGTACATATTTCCGAAGCGCTGATAAGGGGTGTATCCTGGAGCAAAAAGCGGATTTTTTTCTAAGTAAATGACATCGTGCAGAGTTACCATTAAAGGAACATCAAGCCAAATAGGGGCAGTGTTTGAGGTGCAGTGGAGCAAGTCCAGCTTGTCAGCTTTGGCGCGCTTTGGCAGCCAGTGTTGTTCCCAAACAGGATAAGGTGCCTTGTGAACGATCACTTTAAAGTTGGGGTGTGACTCAAAACAGGGATCCTCTCCTTCGTTTATGTAAACAAAATATTCGTTCTGTTTATCAATCTTGCTCAGTGCTTTAAGCAGCTCGAGTGCCACAAAATCCATCCCGTGCTTTTTTGCTCGGAAAATTCGCTGTGCTTCAAAACCGATGCGCGCCATAATCTAAAGTTTTACTACTTCAAGGGGTCTTACTTTGGGTGAATGTGTAACGTTCCAGACGTAAGCCTTCCAAAGAGCTTCGAGCAGTTTGAACTCGCCCTTTGCGATAAAGCGAAGCGAATTGACTGGCAAGGATACAAGGGTGTAAAATACCCATGCCGAGAGCAGTTTGGTGCCGTTAAAGTTTCGACGAGCGAAGAGCAATCTGTTCCTGTTTAAGTAATACACTTTTAGAGGGCTCATACCGCCCACCGATACCGACTCTCGATGGATGATTTGCGACGTGCCTACATACCAGATTTCGTACCCCGCCTTTCGAATGCGTTCGTTCCAGTCCACCTCTTCGTAGTAGAGGAAGTAGTCTTCGTACATCTCGCCTACTTCGTCGATTACTTTTCGAGGCACCATCATAGCCGCTCCATGTATGTAAGCTGTAGGCCGCACATCGCGATATTGGCCGGTATCTGGCTCTCTGTAGCCTATTCCTTTATTGCGTACCGTGTAGGGATTAATTGGAGTGGTGCCCGCATATTGCAATAAACCTTCCGGCTTGTGGTACACGATGCGCGGGCTGGCCATACCGCATTTGGGATGGGTTTTAAAGTGATCGACAAGCGGTTCTAAAAACCCTGGTTCCACCAATACATCGTTGTTTATAAAAAAGATGTATTCTCCGGTGCAATGCTTTAAACCAAAATTGTTTCCCCCGGCAAATCCCAAATTTTTTCCTGTTTTTAAAAATTTGATGTAAGGAAATTTTTGACCGATCGGATCTGGATTATCGCGTTCACTGCCGTTGTCCACGATTACAATTTCAATGTTTGGATAAGTAACTTTTTTCAGCGATTCAATTAACTCAATTGTCATCTGTGTCTGATTGAAGTTGACAGACAAGATGCTGACCAACGGCTGTGTGCTCATATGGGCAAATAATGGGTGTAAATGTAAAAGGATTGCCCCTGAAACATTCATGATTTTCAGCAATATTTGTTTAAATTGAAAAGAAAACCTACGCGTATTTTTGTAAACAAATTAGTAACACAGCGGATGAGGATTGTCCTGATGTTTTCTGTTTTTGTATTTCTGTCAACTTTAAATGCCCAACCGCGCAAACCTGAACCACTGATAGAACCTCTCGGTAAAAAACATGTACTCATCGATAAAGGCATTACAGGCTACATGTACAGCATCGATGGTCAGTGGATATCAGCCCCTATGAAAATACCTGCCCGGCTTAATTCCAGAGATAAGCAAAGTTTTAAGCTCAAAGAAAATCTATTAGGCACCGACAATATCGTTGCACTCTACATGCATCAAGTGAAGTACGGCGACAAAAAACTCTATGTATTGTATAAATTTTACAAAGTCGGATATTATAAGTATCAAGCTACCCAAAAGGGCTGGAAAGAGGAATTAAAAGCCTATTATTACGTACTTGACGATGATGTCCTCCAAGCAATTTTAAATGCCCCAAAAGAAGATGTAATGCTCAAACTCAAACTGTACGACTCTGGCTTGCTGAGCAATGTTAAAATTTCCAACGTGCAGAAGAAAGCCCTCTTGCAGATTCGCGTAAAACCTGAATTCGACCGTCAGTTAATCTTTCACATCGACAAGTCGAATGGAGACGGAGATGTTCGATTTTTCTTTTACTCGCAGCATAAGATTTTTAAAGATACTGAGGGTGTGCTGCAGCCAGAGTTTAAAATATCAGGACGATCGTACTTTGCTCAGCCAGTATTATTGAAATTTTTTTATTACCAGATAGCTGGCGAAACGCTTGAAAATTTTCTAAAAATGATCAATCCGAAATTTAAAGACGAAGAACCAGAATTGCCATTAAGCGATGCAAACACAGGACAAGATTAATCGATTCTTTCAAAACGAAACGATTGCTGAGGTCCTACGCTGGGCTGCATTTCTGAGTTTTGCGGTTTTCACTGCGTTTTTAATTGCAAATAAGGGGATTGCCATAGCTGCAGTGCTGTTGGCATTGCCTATCGTGGTGGCTTATGTTATTCTTTTCTTTCGCTATCCAAAACTTGGTATTTATACCTCGCTGGTCATCAGCTTTGTACTTCCAATGATTAACCGATGGGGCGACTACTACGGCATTCCCCTTCCGCCTTTGGGATTAGGTGTCGATATTCTGTTGCTTCTTACCTATGTGATTGTTATATTGAAGTATTGGCGGAGGACAGATTTTTCAGCCCTTAGCAACGATGTGATGCTATTGCTTACCATCTGGATGGCCTACATCGTACTGCAAATAGCTAACCCGCTGGCCTACAGTTTTGCGGCTTGGTTCTATTCCATGCGCGGCATTGCGCTGTATCAATTACTCATCATTGGGCTCGGTTTCTGGATGTTCAACAGTCGAAAGGATTTTTACAACTGGTTGCATCTCTTCCTCGGTTTTTCGGCATTAGCAATTGTTTGGGCTATTAAGCAGAAGTTTATCGGTGTATCGCCCGCCGAACAAAAGTGGCTTGACGATGGGGAGCACATAACCCATGTGCTTTTCGGAAAATTGAGAATCTTCTCTTACTACTTCGATGCTGGTACCTTCGGGGCAGCCATGGGGCATGTGTGTATCGTTTCTGCTATTTTATTTTTAGGTCCCTATTCTAAGGCACGAAAAATCTTCTATTTTTTAATGGCATTGTTTGGTTTCTACGCCATGATGCTCAGCGGCACACGTGGTGCATTGGCAGTGCCTGGTTTAGGAGGGATAGCGTTTTTGGTGATGTCTAAAAATGTTCGACTCCTGGTAGCAGGGTCGCTCATCATGCTCGCTGGCTTTGTTTTTCTCAAATACACAACAATTCTACAGAGCAACTATGAAGTCAACCGCCTTAGAACAGCCCTCGATAGCGACGATCCCTCGCTCAACACCCGAAAGCGCAACCGAAAACGCCTTACCGAATACCTAAGAGATAAACCTTTTGGCGGAGGCGTAGGTACCACCGGCAGCTGGGGCAAACGCTTCTCGCCGGGCACATGGCTGGCCGACTTTGAACCGGATGGATTATATACCCGTATACGGGCTGAGACTGGTCTCATTGGTCGGCAGTTCTACGTGTGGATGTGGCTGTATATTTTATTTAAAGCAATTTGGAAAATTTGGAAAATGCCTACGGGTACCGAAGAGCACAATGTGTCGATGGCCCTAATGGCGGGATACGCCGGCATCCTTCTGGCTAACTATGGAAATGCGGTGATGACGCAACACCCTATTAGCCTCGTCACATTTTTATCCATTTCTACTGTGTATACCATACATCGATGGAATAATCCAACGAAGCCATATAAAGATCGCGAATGGTAACAGACCTCTGGTAGTCTGATAAACTTTTTTAGAACAGCATGCAAACAAATAATTGGTATGTTTGCTTTAGTATTTTGTACCAAAAATCATGTTTTAAATGAAAATAACCATACTCTCGGGAGCCACACGCGAAAGCAGCCACTCCACCTCCATTGCAAAAAGATTAGAGAAAAAATTTTATGAGATTCAGGAAGATCTAGACATTGTACTGATCGACAATAGAAAACTCCGTCTTCCTGTGTACGACAATTTTGAAAACCTTACAAATGAAGAAAAAGACCGTTTAGATGCTATATCCGGAACATTTTTTTCATCAGATGCTTTGATAATCGTTTCGCCAGAATATAACGGCGGAATGGCTGGCGGATTAAAAAATACTTTGGATTACTTTAGAAAAGAGTATGAATGGCGCCCAATGGGCCTGGTAAGTGTTACTTCTGGAACTTTAGGTGGCCAAAATGCAATGAATCAAATGGCAGCCTTTGCCAGCTATGTGGGTGCGTGCCTTGCCCCTACGCGCTTGATGGTAAGCCAAGTTCAAGAGGTAGTCAACCACCCGCACAGCGCTGAGTCAGTGCGTTTTGAAAAAAACGCCGAAAAGTTTTGCAGCGATTTGCTTCGCTTTGCTCAGATCATTAAAAATGGGATGTTAAATTATTCGCTCGTAAAATAGAGTTTTGGATTTCTTTTAATTTTGTAATAAATCCAAAGTATCATGAAAAAAATTAACCTTTTTGCAGTAGCGCTCTCCTTGCTGCTCTTTTACGCTTGTAACTCCAACGAATCAACTGAAAAGCAAGAACCAGCTCAAGAACAACAAGAAGTTGTAGCTGACGATACAACCGAAGAAGCTGAAGAACACGACCATCATATGCACGACGGTCATGAACATTCCTCTGAACCTGCCGAGAATACTTCAACAAAGTCTACATCAGCTTCAGAAAGCACCAAAAAATCTACCTCTTCAAAAACGTCTTCAGGCAAACAGGCTTCGACCGATCAAACTCAAGCTCAGCAGCCCACCACATTAAAAGATGCGCTGAAACAACAGCCTACACAGGTAGAACAAGCCGCTCAAAAAGCCCAGCAGCAAAGCCAAGAAGCGATTCAACGCGGACAACAAGCCACCGAAGACGCTGCTAAACAGGCTCAAGAACAGCAAAGAGAGTATCGCAAAGAAATGATACGTCGTAGCCGTAACAATACAGAAAGCACTGGTGGCGGACAATAGTACCTCTTAACGTCATGCAATTCAAAGCCGTCTTTATTCGACGGCTTTTTTTGTTTCTGATGGTTTAATTACTTTGTAAATAGAATTTTTTTTTGACATGCCACTGAGCCAAAAGGAAATAAAGCTGATTAAATCCCTTCAAATAAAAAAATATCGAAAGCAACACAACCTTTTTGTCGCAGAGGGTCGTAAGCTGATCGAAGACCTACTTGAATCGAATTTAAAACCCTTTAAACTACTTACTACACAGCCTTCAGAAGCCCATACGTATGAGCTGATTGACGAAAAAACAATGAAGACCATTAGCAATCTTGATACACCTTCATCACACTTCGCCGTTTTTGAAATTCCGAAACTTCACAAATTTGAATCGCTTAAACCAAAGCGGTTTTTTGCGCTTTATGCACTTCAAGACCCTGGTAACCTTGGCACCATACTGAGGTCGCTCGACTGGTTTGGACCTATACCGGCTGTCATTTTATCTGGCACAGTCGATCCTTTTTCTCAAAAGGTTGTTCAAGCATCAATGGGCAGCATAGGCAGAGTGCCCTTAGTAATGGCTGATTGTGAAGAACTCAATAGCTACATAAAGGAAGAGGGGATCAGCCTGCTGGCTGCCCATATGACTGGGTTCCCAATCGATCAAATGAATGCTCCCGAAAAGTTCTGCATCGTAATTGGAAACGAAGGACAAGGATTATCTGATTTTCCTTTAATCCCCGATCAGATGATCAGCATCCCGCCCTCGCCGTATTCCAAGTGCGAAAGCTTGAATGCTTCCGTATCGGCCGGTATTTTAGCCTATTGGCTTTTTTCTGCTTCGAGGTAGATTACAGCTTTAATACACAGTTTTGGGCTTCTCCTATTCCGGCAGGTACATACTCATCTGCTTCGTTATCATTGATGTATTCGCTGCCATTTAACACATATCTGAACTGATAGGTTGCATCTTTTGGTAATTCTATCTGAAGGCTAAATCCGCCGGCTTTGAGCTTTTTCATGGGATGTGCAGAGGGGTTCCAGCCATTGAAGTCTCCCACCAAAGAAGCCGTTTCAGCACCTTTAGCCTCCGAAGCGTCTATTGAAAAGCTCACTTTGCACACTTCCTTCGTCTTGAAGTATTGTTTCTTTATAGCCATGTGTTAAGAATTTTGTGTTGCAAAAGTACAATTTAAAATCATAAAAGCATATTAATCAATTATTTGTAAATTGATAGTAGCTTGTTCGAAATTTAAAAATTTGGTAATACTATTCTTAATTTGATGCTTTCCAATTCATTTTTTTAGCCAAACGACCACCTAGCAAATTGCGACGTTGGTGTACATTTTACACTTTGATTCACGCGCTCCACATTGTCCTTTTTGTATTGACTTTGCCTTTAGTTGATGGGGATAATTAGTGTATTCGGGTAAATATGCGAAAAAGTGAAAGAAAGTGTTTTCCGGAATCGTACTTGGATTTGGAAGTTCTGAAACAGTTATAAATTTTTTCTTTTCAAACACGCTTGAATACACCTCTTTATAGGGACTTTCAAGGCGAAATTTTAACGAAGACTTTTGATTTACCACATCAGTTTTCTACTTTCAATACGCTGCTGCTTGAACATGCGAAGTACTCTTTTTTAAAATACATGTACTCCAAGCTGCTTTAAATTGCTGATCAAATAATAGCTGAGATATTAAACTCTTAACCTTGACGATTAACCCTCAAAAAAAGAAATAAAAGCTATTACAGTAATGGATTTTAAGTAAAAGTATAACAATTAGAAAATATGAAGATAGTTTTTTAAATGCAGTTTTTTTCAAATACATTCGTCCATACATGATCAAACATCAAAATTATTTTGACGCCAGAAGAAGCGCTTAGAATCTATTGGGGATTCAGCAGTTTTAGGCCACTTCAAAGAGAGATAGTAGAGTCAGTACTTTGTGGCCGAGATACGCTTGCGCTCTTGCCAACGGGTGGTGGCAAATCGCTGTGTTATCAAGTACCGGCTGTTTGTTCAGAAGGTGTAACGTTAGTCATTTCACCGCTCATAGCGTTAATGAATGACCAGGTGGCTGCGCTCCAGAAGAAAGGCATACGAGCTGCAGCCATCACATCACAGCTTTCAAAACGCGAATGGCTATCAGTTTTAGACAACTGGCGCGAGAGCGATGTAAAACTTCTCTACCTCAGTCCTGAAAAGCTACAAAATTCTCTTTTGCAAGAAAAACTCGGTCAATTAAAGATATCTTTTATCGCCGTCGATGAGGCGCATTGCATCTCTCAATGGGGGCACGACTTCAGGCCGGCCTATCGCCAAATAGACAACTTGCGTGAGGTGCTGCCTCCTGATACGGCTGTTTTAGCCCTTACAGCTACAGCTACACCTGAAGTGATCGACGATATTGCTACCTCGCTGCGCTTCCGACCCGGTCATCAAGTTTTTAAAAAAAGTTTTCATCGCCCTAATCTCAGTTACAACATTCGTATAGTAGAGAATAAAATCGACCGACTTATCCAAGCTCTTCGGGCGGTACCGGGCAGTGCTATTGTATTTATGCGTCACAGACTTAAAACGGCTCAAGTAGCTCAGTTTCTTCGTGCACATGGAATTATGGCTGATTATTATCACGCTGGCCTCACTGCCGAAGAACGCATGGAAAAACAAAATGACTGGATGCAAGGAAAAACGCGTGTTATTGCTGCAACGAATGCCTTCGGAATGGGCATTGACAAACCAGAAGTACGCCTTGTCGTTCACCTCGACCCTGTGCCATCGCTTGAAGAGTACTTTCAAGAAGCTGGACGTGCCGGGCGCGACGAAAAGTTGGCTTATGCCGTCAGTTTCATAAGTCCGGCCGACATAGCACGCCTTACCGACCCGTCGAACAATCCCTTTCCCTCGCCTGATGAAATCGCGGAGGTGTATCAAAAACTCTTCGAGTTTCTAAGAATTCCATTGGGACAAGGCGAGTGGGAAAAGTTCCCTTTCTCTATCCAAAAATTTGCCGAGTACACAAAGCTTCCAAAGCTAAAATGCTATGAAATACTTCGCTGGCTCGAACGCGATGGGCACATTAGCTTCGACGATCAATGCCTTCGGCATTCGAGGCTACACTTCTACTTCGACTTTTACGACCTAAGTGCACGCCATTCACCTGAGAGTGCAGTCGTGCAAGTTGTACAAAACGTCCTTCGCATGTACGAGGGTGTACGTTACACCTTAGTGGAAATCGACGAAGCTCGAATAGCCAAAATGGCAGAAGTAGATGAACCTCAAGTGAAAAAAATCCTCTATCATTTGTCGCGTACCGGCGATGCAGATTACTATCCAAAAAACACCGAGGGCTTTCTTACGCTGTTAAAGCCAAGGCTCGACCGCAAAATTTTTAAAATTGACCCGGAAGAATACTCTTTTCGAAAAGCCCGGCATCAAGCTCGACTCGAATCTGTCAAAAAGTTTTATCAATCGACTAATCAATGCCGCGTTATTCAATTGCTCCACTACCTCGGAGAGAAAAAAACAGAGCCGTGTGGTCTCTGTGACTTTTGTCGCGACCAGCGTCGAATGCAGAAAAATCCCTCTCCTCACAGCCTCCAATTGCGCAAAGCATCTGAAAAAGAAATCATTACCCGCCAGGCGGATGGTCAGATTCTCTTTAAAAAAACCTAGTAAAACCATTCGAACCACCGCAGCCCTTATTACATTTGCACGCTTAACATTTAATTCCTTAACTGACAATGAACTTTCAACTGACGGAAGAGCACCTGATGATACAGCAGGCTGCACGCGACTTTGCTCAAAACGAGCTTCTTCCAGGAGTCATTGACCGCGATACCCACGAAAAATTCCCTGCCGAGCAAATCAAAAAAATGGGTGAACTCGGCTTTATGGGCATGATGGTCGATCCTAAATACGGCGGTGCAGGCCTCGACACCATCAGCTACGTGCTCGCAATGGAGGAGATTTCAAAAGTAGATGCTTCAGCCTCAGTGTGTATGAGTGTAAACAACTCACTCGTATGCTGGGGTCTCGAAAAATTTGGCACCGAAGAGCAAAAGCAAAAGTACCTCGTGCCCTTAGCTAAAGGGGAAATCATCGGCGCCTTCTGCCTCTCTGAACCCGAGGCTGGTTCTGACGCCACTTCACAAAAAACCACCGCCATCGATATGGGTGATTACTACTTGCTCAATGGCACCAAAAACTGGATTACCAATGGCAGCTCTGCCAGTGTGTACCTCGTCATGGCGCAGACCCACCCTGAGAAAGGTCACCGCGGCATCAACTGCCTCATTGTAGAGCGCGGCATGGAAGGTTTCGTAGTTGGTAAGAAGGAAGAAAAAATGGGTATTCGCGGTTCAGATACCCATTCGCTGATGTTTACCGACGTTAAAGTGCCCAAACAAAACCGAATCGGTGAAGATGGCTTCGGATTCAAGTTTGCCATGAAGACCCTCTCAGGTGGCCGCATAGGTATTGCTGCACAGGCGCTCGGCATTGCCTCAGGAGCTTACGAGCTCGCCCTCAAGTACAGCAAAGAGCGAAAAGCCTTCGGAAAAGAAATCTACAAGCACCAGGCCGTTGCCTTCAAACTCGCTGACATGGCCACTGAGATCGAGGCTGCACGCCTTATGACCCTCAGAGCCGCCTGGCTCAAAGACCAAGGCCTACCCTTCGACAAAGAGAGCGCTATGGCCAAACTCTTTGCCTCTGAAGTGGCTATGAAGACCACTATAGAGGCCGTACAAATACACGGCGGTTATGGCTATGTAAAGGAATTTCACGTAGAGCGCCTCATGCGCGATGCTAAGATTACTCAGATCTATGAAGGCACCTCTGAGATTCAGCGCATCGTAATTTCTCGCGCCATTTTAGATCAGCAATAAGATTTTTTTATTTGGGCGTGCCCCAGGCAAAGCGCACAAGCCGCTTTGCCTGGGTCGGTCCCTTCCGGGCTCGCTCTTCGCTCGGTGCTCCGCTGCGCTACGCACTGCCGGCTTCGCCGTCACCCTCCAGGTACCTCACGCGACGCTCACTTCGTTCGCTTTCCTTGTAAAATCAACCATTTCTATTGTCTTACCCTCATTCAAGTTACATCTCTTATCTTAATAATCCACTACACAGGCTTTAACTTTCTCTGAACAATCACACACCAATACTGCGTTTCACCTTTGTAAAAAGATATAAACGTGCAAGACCATCTGCTACTCAAAGCCCTAAGAGGCGAACCCGTACAGCGCCCCCCCGTATGGATGATGCGCCAGGCTGGCCGCTATTTGGCATCTTACATGGAACTTAGAAAAAAGTACGACTTCTTCACCCGAGTTCAAACGCCTGAGCTCGCTTGCGAAATCACCCTTCAACCAGTGGACCAAATCGGAGTAGATGCTGCCATCTTGTTCTCTGACATACTTGTAGTTCCTCAAGCCATGGGCCTCGAAGTAGAGCTGGTCGAGCATAAAGGACCTTATTTGCCCAAAACCGTACAGACCAAAGCCGATATAGCCGCCCTTGAGGTAGATGAAGCTGCTGAAAGATTACACTACGTGTACGATGCGATCAAACTGATCAAAAATGCCCTAAACAATCGAGTGCCTTTAATTGGTTTTGCCGGAGCTCCATTTACCATACTCTGCTACATGGTCGAAGGCAAAGGCTCAAAAAACTTTGACAGCGCCCGTCAGTTTTGTATTAGCAAGCCAGTAGAGGCCCACAGCTTGTTGACTAAAATTACTCAAGTAACCATTGATTATCTCAAACGACAGGTAAAGGCAGGTGCCGATGTAGTACAAGTATTTGACTCATGGAGCGGTTTGCTTTCCCCCACTGACTTTAACAAATTTGCCCGCCCTTATCTCATTCAGATTGCTGATGCCCTGAGTGTACACGTACCTGTAATCCTTTATCCTAAAGGTTCATGGTATGCCTTGGCAGATTTAGCAAAAAATTCTAAAGCTGCAGCCCTTGGGGTCGATTGGTGCATCTCCCCCAAAACAGCCCGTGAACTTACCGGTGGCACCATCACCCTCCAGGGCAACTTCGATCCTGCTCATTTACACCTTACACCAGACCAAATAAGGGAAGAAGTCCATCAGATGATCGAAGATTTCGGCCCACAGCGCTACATTGCCAATCTCGGCCATGGCATTACGCCAGATGTACCCGTAGATCACGCCAGAGCCTTTGTGGAGGCGGTAAAAGAATATCGTATACACTGAAAACACATCACAAGCAATAGATTGAAAAAGAGTATCTTTAACCTCTTTAAGTACCGTTTCTCACATTTTAAACGGATTAAAAAGGGTATTTTTGTAATTAAAATTTTTGGAAGATGAGGATCAGGCTCTATGTACTTGGTGCGCTAATGCTTTTCGTTTTTATTTTAGCTATAAGTTGCAAAAAAGAAAACAATCAGCCTGACATATTTACACCTACACCTTATAAACTTCAAGTTCCACCAGGCTTTCCTCCCCCTATTCTCAACCCCGAAAATCCACTTACTGTCGAAGGTGTAGAGCTTGGCCGCCATCTCTTCTATGAAAAGAAATTGTCGCGCGACAATACCATGAGCTGTGCCAGTTGCCACAAGCAGGAGTTTTCCTTTTCTGATGCACCCAACAAACTGAGCAAGGGCGTCGACGGCATAGAGGGAAATTTCAACGCCATGCATATTGTGAACATGGCTTGGCTCGAAAATTTTTTCTGGAATGGACGCTCCCCAAGTCTCGAAGAGCAAGCCTTTCACCCCGTCGTCGATCCACTCGAAATGAACACCACCTGGGAAGCTGTACTTGAAAAACTGCGCGAAACGCCCAAATATCCACCCATGTTCAAAAAAGCTTTTGGCACGGAAGAAATCACAGTAGAGCGCGTGACCAAAGCCATTGCTCAATTTGAGCGCACCTTACTTTCAGGAAATTCTAAGTTCGACAAATGGCGTAGAGGAGAGGCAACCCTTACGGAGCTTGAGCTCTTTGGCTTTACCATGTTTGAAACAGAAAAAGGTGATTGTTTTCATTGTCACGGTAGTACTACTACAGGCAATATGTTTGGCGCCTTTGGACAGCTGATTTTTACGAATAATGGTGTGGAACCAGAAGCTACCTTGCCTCTGGGCCGTATGGCTGTAACCGGCAATCCTGCTGATCGTGGTAAGTTTAAAATTCCATCCCTGCGCAATGTGGCAGTTACCTTTCCTTACTTTCACGACGGACGCTTTCAGTCCTTGCAAGAGGTAATAGAATTTTACAACATGGGTGGTCATCCCTCATCTACTATCGACCCAAATATGAAGGCCGCCGGTGTGGGTCGCAACTGGACACAATACGAAAAAAGTGCTCTCATTGCATTTTTAAATACGCTCACCGACGTCGATTTTCTTACTGACCCCCGTTTTTCTGATCCTAACGAGTAAATTTTAATCCATCTGATTGAATGCCGAGTGTAGTACACTCGACGATTTGAATTTTCATTCAAAAAAGAAAATTCTGTTGTTACATTACCTTTGCCCATTGTATGAGAACATTTGAAGAAGTAAGTGCATTAGCGGGGCGCCTGGAAGCGCTAAGGGGGTATCTTTGACCCCGAAGGCAAAAGAATAACTCTTCAAAATGAAGAAGAGCGCACTGCCGCTCCAGGCTTTTGGGATGATCCACAAAATGCCCAGAAAATTCTTCGAAAGATTAAAGAACTCAAATTCTGGATCGAAGGCTTTGAAGAAGCTGTCCGCCTAGTAGAAGAAGCGCAGCTGGCTTACGATTTTTACAAAGAAGAAGTCATAAGCGAAGAGGAGCTCGACAAAGCGTATGACGCTGCTTTAAAAGCAATTGAAAACCTCGAATTCCGAAACATGCTTTCGGCTGAAGAAGACCGGTTGAGTGCAGTACTACAGATTACTGCAGGTGCAGGTGGTACCGAGAGCTGCGATTGGGCATCTATGCTTCTGCGCATGTACACTCGATGGGCAGAGCAGCACGGCTATAAGGTCACTGAACTCAACATTCAAGATGGCGATGTGGCTGGTATTAAAACAGCTACCATCCAAATAGAAGGCGATTATGCGTTTGGCTATTTGAAGGGCGAAAATGGAGTACATCGACTTGTGCGCATCTCTCCCTTCGATGCGAATGCTAAGCGACATACATCTTTTGCCTCTGTTTACGTGTATCCACTTGTGGACGATACTATTCACATCGAAATCAATCCTGCCGACATCGAATGGGATACCTTCCGCTCAAGTGGTGCTGGTGGACAAAACGTAAACAAGGTCGAAACCGGCGTGCGCCTTCGTCACAAGCCTACTGGCATCATCATCGAAAATACAGAGACTCGCTCCCAGCTTCAAAACAAAGAAAAAGCCCTTCAATTGCTCAAATCGCAACTCTATGAAATGGAGTTAGAAGCCCGCAACCAAAAGCGAGCTGAAATAGAAGCCGGCAAAAAGAAAATCGAGTGGGGCTCACAAATTCGCAACTATGTGCTACACCCCTACAAGCTGGTAAAAGATGTGCGCACGGGCACCGAAACATCGAATGCCGAAGGCGTACTCGACGGCGATCTCGACGAATTCCTCAAGTCCTATCTAATGAGCACCGGCAGCAGTCAGACAGCCAATGCTGAATCGGCTTTATGAGGGTAGGAATTATAGATCGCTACATCTTGCGATATTTTCTGGGCACGTTTTTTTTGACGCTCGTGCTCATTTTACTCATTGCTATAGTTTTTGATATTTCAGAAAAGATCGAAGATTTTATCACAAAAGGAGCCTCAGCCCGCGAGATCATCTTCGATTACTACTTAAACTTTATTGTGTACTATGGCAATATGTTCACCAGCATGATTGTGTTTATTTCAACCATCTTTTTCACGAGCATGCTGACGAATCGCACAGAGATAGTCGCTATTCTGACAGGGGGAATGAGTTTTCGTCGGCTAATGTTTCCATATGCCGTAGGCACCATCATTGTCACGGTAATCAGTATGCTCTTGGCGCATTTTGTAATTCCCATCAGCAATGTGCACAGACTTCACTTCGAAAATCTCTACATCAATGTTACATCAGGCGAGCGGAACAACGACTTACATCGTCAGATTAAACCTGGCCACCTGATTTATCTGGAAAACTACAACCCCGACCGTATGAGCGGGTATCGATTTACGTATGAAGTATTTGATGGTCAGCGTCTTATTTCTAAGCTTTCCTCTGATTTCATCAGTTTCGACACTGTCCAATCTAAATGGAGGCTCGACAATTACACCATTCGATTTATACAGGAGGAAGGTGATCGGCTCGTAATCGGTAGGCAGCTCGATACGGTTTTTGATTTTAAACCCAATGAACTAAGCCCTAAGCTCTACAGCGTCACCATGATGAATACGCCACGACTGATAGAATTTATTCGAGCAGAAAAAGTGAGGGGTTCGGAAAAAATAAATATGTATTTGCTTGAACTGCATCAGCGCACCGCTTGGCCCTTCGCCACAGTCATACTTGTTCTTATTGCTGTAAGTTTGAGTAGTCAGAAGCGTCGTGGCGGCATGGGATTAAACATTGCTCTTGGCTTAGGACTTTGTGTTACTTATGTTTTTTTTCAAAGGGTATCGGTCGTTTTCAGTACCAATGGCAATCTTTCGCCTTTCATAGCTCTTTGGGTGCCAAATGTGATATTTGCTGTAGTGGGAGTTTATTTATATCGAATTGCACCAAAATAAAAAACCCGGGAACGAATCCCGGGCTTCGTCTTAGAGGAGTGTCTAACCCTAAAACAAAAAAATTATCGAACTACCAGCTTGCCGCTTACAGATTCAGTAGCAGTGCGCAGTGTGTAGGTGTAAACACCTGCAGGCAAATGACCAATGCGGATGTTTTTAGCATTTGCTCCTTGGTATACAGCTACAAGTTCTTCGCTGTGTACAGTCTTGCCAGTCAAGTCATGAATGCTGAACTGGGCTCTGCTGTTTTGTGCGAGGCTGTATGAAACGGTTACAATATCAGAAGCAGGATTTGGAAACACCTTCACTGTATTTTTAGTAAGAAGGAAGTCATTGTCCAGGCCGATAGTTCCAGTTCTTTCTACCTCAGCGAGAATATAAAGTACTACATCGACTTGTGTGCCCCAGGCTTGTGGATCGTTGAAAGCATACCACTGACCTGTATCCCATTTTTCCCATGCTGAGCCACCACCACAATTTCCACCTGTGTGTAAGATGCCAACAGTATCGTTTATATTACTGCCACCTACAACTACACTAGCAAAGAAAGGTCCTGAGTAATTTACAGGTGTGGTAAAGGTGAATTTGGTGAATTGACCAGAAGTATCAATATTGGATGATGATACGCTGGCTGAAGTGGCTACACCGGTACCAGAGGGTGATCCATTTGCTGCATTTACATTGTAAATTATAACGTTATAGTCATCAGCAGTGCCAACAATTCTTTTAGCTCCGAAAGCCACAAGCACTGAGTGAATATTACCCAAAGTGTTGGTAGCAATTCTTTGAGCTTTCTCAAGGTCTCCATATCCGTTACTACCAGCTACAAATCCACCATTGCTTGAACTAAGAAGCTGTGGACCAACTGTACACCCGGCAAGAAGCGTAGGGGAGAGGGTGTCGTTTACAATTTCGGTACCTGCCGCTGAAAAATAATGTGATAAATTAGGAGCAATCTTAACAACAGGTTTTCCTGCAATTTTTTGTTGTGCCTGTGTCGATAAGCCTATGCTTAGAGCAACTGCGAAGAGGTAAATTTTTTTCATATCTAACCAATTTTGTACAAAGCAATAAAAAAAAATCTAATAAATGTTAGGCGATTTAAGATTTTCTAGGATTTTCAAGGCATTAACAAGCCTTTCTTGTCCGAAACCTGAAACTATTTCAAATGAATAGTTGCAATTTTTTAAAGTTTCTATGTGAAAATCAAACAACTCCTTTCGATCGTGAGGGTTTTCGCGCTGTGGATCGTATGTCCAAGGTAGATCTATATCTGATAACAAAATCAAATCATACTTTGGGCTGCAATAGTTATTCTCAATCAATTTAGCTGTCTTACCGTATTTCCACTCACTCCAAATTTTAATGGTCAATAGTGTAGTATCGTAAAACAGCCAAGTATTTTTATTACAGCTTTCGTAAAGTCGTTCCCAGAAGAGTTGCCCAACGGCTATTTTTTCTAAATCTGCGTAGGTATATGAATTTGATTGGGTTAATAAGAAATATCGAGCAAATTCCGGCACCCATAATCCGTTGTAATACAGAGCAAGTTTTTTACATAAGACGGATTTACCGGTAGATTCCGGTCCAACTACAGCAATTTTCACAGCGGTTGAGCGCGTTTTCCGAATTCGATGACCTCGAGATTTTCCACTTTTCCTGCCCTGACTTGAAAACGCAAAGCAGTGCGAACCTGGTGAAATCCGTGAATTCCGGCAGCACCTGGATTCATGTGTAAGCATGCATTTTTAGAGTCGTACATCACTTTTAAAATGTGCGAATGTCCACAAATAAATAGTCCAGGTTTGATGGAATTCCACTTTTGTTGTACACGTCTAACGTATTTGCCGGGATAGCCGCCGATGTGCGTGATCCACACCTTTAGTCCTTCTATTTCAAAAACAGCATCCTCAGGCCATTTTTTTCGTAGAGAGGTATCGTCGATGTTGCCAAATACTGCACGAAGTGTGATGCTGCTTTGCGATAGACTTTCGAGTACATTTTCAGAGCCAATATCGCCGGCATGCCATACTTCATCAGCTTGGGCTGCATATCGGCATATGGCATCATCCACGTAACCATGTGTGTCTGAAAGTAAAAATATCCGTTTAATACCCGCTATCGATTACATGTACCTTTGCAAAAGTAAATACAAGTGTGCCTTGCGATATTTCATAGAGTTTGCTTATAATGGAATGGCTTTTCACGGATGGCAAATTCAGCCCAACTCCATAACCGTACAGCAAACCCTGAACGAGGCATTGAGTACAGTGCTGAGACATGATGTGTATGCAGTAGGTGCCGGTCGAACGGATACTGGTGTGCATGCCCGACAAATGTTTGCACATTTTGACACCTCAGAGCCAATTGATGATCTTGAGAGGTTGACACGCTCACTGAATGGTATTCTTTATCCTAACATTGCAGTAAATCAGGTGCTGAGGGTGCGCGACGATGCTCATGCACGATTCAGCGCTACAGAACGCGAGTACCAGTATGATATTCACTACAAGCACAATCCCTTTCTCTATCAGCGCAGCCTCTTATGGCTTTGGCAGCCATTTGAGGTAGCTGACCTTAATAGAATCAGCCAACGTCTCTTAGGCGAAAAGGATTTTTCTTGCTTCGAAAAAACTGGAGGTAACAACAAACACTCCTTTTGCCAGGTGCGATTAGCAAAATGGACAGAGACGGATGTGGGTATTCGTTTTACAATTCGCGCTAATCGCTTTTTGCGAAACATGGTGCGCGCTATAGTGGGCACTCTACTCGATTATGGCTCTGGGAAACTTTCGGAAGTTGAATTTGCCTCCATTCTCGAAAGCGGAGATCGCCGTCAGGCAGGAGCTTCTGTTCCGCCTTATGCACTTTATCTGACTCAAGTTTGTTATCCCGACACAATTTTTATTGCTAATGAGTGAATCATCCGGAACATCCAAAGCCTTAGACATTTCAGCACTTCGCAAGGTTTTCAGATTCATAGGGCCTTATAAAAAGGAATTTTTTTACGGTATGGGGTTGGTCATTTTTTTGTCAATCATCACATCGGCACGTCCTGTACTCATCCAAAAGGCCATAGATGAATCCATCCTTATACGTGACAAAACATTGCTCATTCAGCTGAGCACCTTAATATTAGCCTTGATGGTTTTCGAAAGCATTGCCCAATACTTTTACTCCTATCTGGCAAATTTTCTAGGTCAAAATATCATCAAAGACATACGCGCCTCGCTTTACAAGCGTTTGATGCACTTTAAACTTGAATTTTACGACCGCACACCCGTAGGCAATCTCGTAACTCGGGCAATATCTGACATTGAAGTTATCTCCGAAATTTTTTCTGAGGGATTACTTGTTATCATTGGTGACATGCTGAAGGTAGTAGCTATGCTAATTGCCATGTTTTATTTCATCGACTGGCGATTGAATATCATAGCGCTATCCGTTTTGCCTTTTTTATTCATAGCTACAAGGTGGTTCCAGAAGAACATAAAAATTTCCTTTCAACAGGTGCGCAACGAGGTGGCCAATTTGAATGCCTTTGTGCAAGAACGCCTCACCGGAATGAGTGTCGTTCAGATCTTTGGCCGCGAAAAAGCTGAATTTGAAAAATTCAAAATCATCAATGCTCGACATCGAGATGCTAACATCAAGGGCATATGGTACTTCAGCATCTTTTTACCGCTTCTCGATCTGATTTCAGCTATTTCTATTGCATTAGTAGTAAGTGCAGGATCATGGTGGGCAGTAAGTGGACAGGATATTTCTCTCGGTGAATTAACCTCTCTAATCATGTTTATCAACATGATCTTCAGACCACTTCGGCAGCTGGCAGACCGTGTCAATTCGCTTCAAATGGGTATTGTGGCTTCTAATCGCGTATTTGCTCTGCTCGACGATGTAAAACTTTTAGAAGTAGATGATTCAACCGCAACAATGCCACCGATCGTCGGCCATGTTCGTTTCGAAAAAGTGACTTTTGGCTACAAGCCCGACGAAACGGTCTTGCACAACATTTCCTTCGACATCGAAGCGGGCAAAACCCTGGCAATAGTTGGCGCTACCGGCGCTGGCAAGTCCACCATCATCCAGCTGCTTTCGCGCTATTATGAGCCGCAGTCAGGCACTATTTTTATAGATAATATCAATATTTCTCACGTAGCGCTTCAGTCGCTCAGAAGTCAGATGGCCGTAGTGCTTCAAGATGTCTTTCTTTTTTCTGACACCATTTACAAAAACATTACGCTCGGGCAGCCTTACACACTTGCTGAGGTAGAAGAAGCTGCAGACAGAATTGGCATTTTGCCTTTCATTCGTTCATTGCCTGGTGGTTGGGATTACAATGTGCGCGAGAGGGGTGCTACGCTCAGCACAGGTCAAAGGCAGTTAATCGCCTTTTTGCGAGCGTATTTGGTCCGACCTAAAATTTTTATTCTCGATGAGGCCACCTCAAACATTGATAGCCAAACCGAACAGATGGTACAAAGAGCCATTGAACACATTACACGCGGCCGTACAAGCATCATCATCGCCCACCGATTGAGCACCATCTTGCATGCTGATAAAATACTTGTACTCAAAAAAGGAAAAATCATTGAAGAAGGTACGCACCAAGAGTTGTTGAAAAACAAAGGCTATTACAGCAAATTGTTTGAGATTCAATTCGCTTCTTTAACCGAACAAATCTCAGATCGATAATTCATGAAAATACTTTTAAATGTATTTAAATTTTTAAAAAATGTCCTTGTAAAAAACAGAGAGTTAGTTCTGTTTTTTATTGCGTCTGTTTTAATAGCGTTGCTCTATCCAGAGGGAAGAAGATTTCCACACGATTGGAAAAAAAACTCGACTTGGAAATACGATGATCTGATCGCTGAATTTTCCTTTGTTAGGCCTCTCTCCGACGATGAACTTTTCGGACAACAGGACAGCATCCATCAAAAAATAGTGTATTTTCAACTAATACAACTAAGACCTCAAATTGAACTACATTTTTCTGATTCTTCGGTAAAAAACTTTATCGGTGATGAGATTTCAGATCAAATTATAAAAGCGTTTGAAGTTAAGTTAATTGCCAACGAAAAAATAAATGAAATAAGCAATGAAAAAAATTCATGTTTTATTTTAAAAGAATCAGACACGCTTGCTATCGATTGCAAAAATATTTTGCTCGCATCACATGTTCAGAGGGAGTTAAAAAAGTCACTAGACAGTGCTTTTTTATACAAGGGTTTTTCACCTCAAGATGTTTCAATTATAGTCTTGCCTAATCTAAAATTATTTAAACAAGAAAATTTAACTGAATTAAATTTTTTACACGTATCTAAAAGTGAGTTGATACAGCAGGGTGATGTACTCGTAAAAAAGGGACAGATAATCGATCAGAAGACACATTATAGATTGCGTTTTTATCGAGATATTTACAAAACTGGTTATCCGTTTGGTTTAAACAGATTTTATTCATTTTTAGGCAAATGGATTTTGGTGTCGATCATATTATTTATGTTGTACCAATTTTTGGTTTTTTTCAGACCTAATGTGTTTGAAGATAGCTCAAAAATCTTAATGATACTTTCTTTTGTCTTAATCTTTTTTTTCGTAAGTACTCAGATGGCCAAAAGAAATGAAGAGTGGATTTACTTTGTACCAATGCCCATAGTTCCTATTGTCTTAAAAGCTTTTTATGACACGCGATTAGCTCTCTTTACACACTTCTTATTGCTGTTGCTTATAGGCATTTACATTAGTGATGTTTACACGTTTTTTCTATTGCATTTTACCAGCGGTGTTTTTTCCATTATTACTGTTGAATCAATTTACAAAAGAAGTCAACTTTTTACATCCGTTTTTAAAATTATAGCCGTATATCTATTTGTGTTTTTTTCTCTACAACTCACTACTGGACAATCTTTTGCTTCATCAACCGATACATATTTGAAATTAACGATTAATTCCTTCCTCATTTTATTGGCTTTTCCCATCATTTACGGCATTGAGAGAATTTTTGGCATGGTGTCAGACCTCAGCTTACTCGAGCTCTCTGATACCAATATGCCGTTGCTTAAGGAACTTGCAGAAAAGGCACCAGGCACTTTTCAGCACAGTATTCAGGTGTCGAGTTTAGCAGAGAGTGCAGCAGCCGTCATAGGTGCTAACACATTGCTGGTGCGCACAGCAGCTTTGTATCACGACATCGGAAAGATGAAACACCCTCAGTTTTTTATAGAAAATCAGGTGAGCGGTTATAATCCACATGATGAACTTTCCTTCGAGGAAAGTGCTCGGGTAATCATCGAACACGTAAAAGAAGGCATCACCCTGGCTCGTGAGCGCAAGCTGCCCGAATCCATCATCGACTTTATACGCACCCATCACGGAACCACTGCTGTACAGTATTTCTACAAAATGTACTTAAAAAATTTTCCTGAAGATCCTAAAGTAGAAGAGCGTTTTCGATATCAAGGTCCAACACCTTTTTCAAAAGAAACAGCCATTTTGATGTTGGCTGATAGCGTTGAGGCTGCTTGTCGCAGCCTTGCGCAGATGGGCGCTGATAGATTTCAAATGGAAGCTCAAATAGATGTCATTTTTGAGTCGCTCATGGAACAGCGCCAGTTTGACAATGCCAACATTACCCTCGCTGAAATATCCGAAGTAAAAAAGACGCTTAAGAAAAAAATAATCAACATTTACCACAGTCGAATTACGTATCCTAAATAATGATGAAAAGACTAAACGCCTGACTTAACTTTGTACACTGTTCTAACCATTTAGCTCCTTCAACCGTCTATTTAATGGCTGAGTTAAACAAAGAAAATTTGGACGGCACATCCATCAATCTTGTTCTCGAACAGCGCCAATCCTCTTCGGCGGGTTTATTGGGCTGGATCGAGCGTTTGCTCAAAGGCGAGTACAGGGCTGAAGAAGAGATCTATAAATACATTTACCAAAAGCAATACGCCGTAGCGTACAGATATGTAAACAACCATGACGACGCCATCGAGATTTTCAACTCGGCCATGGTTAAAGTGTTTAAACACATTAAATCACTCGACGATTACGAGAAAATTGAAAGTTGGATCAAGAAAATCATCATTAATACGGCATTAGATTTTCTTCGTACCAACAAAAGACATAAAGTCAATCTTCAGCCTATCGAAGATGATTTAAAAAAAATACCAGTAACTGCTGCAGCTGACAGTGCATTTGAATACGACTATTTGATACAATTAGTTCATCAGCTACCGCAGCGAAAAAGAATGGTCTTTATGCTCTATGCCATCGAGGGATTTTCGCATAAAGAAATCGCTGAAACATTGAACATTTCAGAAAGCAACAGCAAACTTTTGCTTCATGAAGCAAGAAAATTTCTCCAGAGCAAATTGAACAAAAAAGCTTGACGATGCAAGGAGAGAACAATGACATAGATAATCTGTTCAGAGAAGCTTTTGAACAAGCGATAAGAGAAACGCCACCTGTAAATCAGGCTTGGAGTAGCATGCAGCATAAACTCATTAAAAGGAGACAAAAAACTTTTCTACTTGTTACCCATATTCTTGCAAATTTTATTCTCTTTATTGGATTTATAGGCTTTATTAAACCGATGTTGCTTCAACAAGAAAATAATCGTGAAACAATAAGCGCTCAACAAATCGTGTCTGAAGTAGAAAAAAGCACAAATAATATCGCAGAAAGTGAACACTCGAACAAAGAGGATATAGAAATAACAAATGAAGCAACTTTTCAAAATAAACCTTCTACTTTAATAGAAAATAATGTTTCATTTAGTGAGATTGAAGTTAATAGTAAAATAGATGAACAAAAAATTTATTTTGAATACAAAAATCTTTGTCTTCGAGATGAAAATTTATTGAAATATCAGATTTACGATGAAGAAGAAATAACCAAGGATAAATCAGATTTTCAATGGACTTTTACAATTGGTTTTCTATTACATAATCACTGGGTTGTTGGCGGTGATTTTATGGGAAATAATTTGCCAAGTATCGGAGTCTTAGTCTCAAAAAACATTAAACCAAACCTACAGATTACTGCAGGTGCTCGGTATTTGCATCGAGGTAACATGGATTACGCTGCCTACTCAAAAACCAAAGAAATTTACGACCTAGAACAAATTAATCTTTACACCCTTTATGTAAATGGAACGCATTGGTTAGAAATTCCGATTGGAGTTCAATATTACCTGCCAAATAGAAAAATTTTTGTAGGTGGATACGTCACGTCCGATATTTTTCTACACCAAACAGCCGAATTGGGCGTTAAAACAGTAGTACCAGCTTTTAGCTTTCAGACTGAAGAACAAAGAAAAAGAGCTTGGAATTACGAATCAGGCATTCCAAAAATTAATTTTGGCATTCGTGTAGAAGCGGGTGTCTATTTAAACCCAAAAAGTTCAATAAATATCTTCTCAAAAGTGAGTCCTTACAGTGGAGCCCCAAATGCTAATATTCAAAGAAATTACGGTTGGGATTTGGGTGTAGATTGGCGATATTACTTCTGATACCTTATGTTTAAATATTTTGCTTCGATTCTCGCATATATTTTTTTATCGTTTTCTTGTAGAAAATTAGATAGCCTACCTCAAGATGCCTACTTTGAGCCTCTGACTATTAGTTGGGATGAAGATGGAATATCCCATAGATATAAAGTTGGCGAGAATGCTTTGTATTCCAGAAGTTTCACTGTATTAAATTCTGATGAAAATAGGGTATTTGTTCATGAATTTTACATAAATGACAACAACTTTATTCGTATATCGCTTGCAAGCGAAAAATCAGCTGTTCAAATAGAGCAAGATTTAGAAGAACTTTTTCAGTCGAACAGGGAGATATTTTTTGAAACTGTTGATTATATATCATCCGGTAAATCGGTGATCGAATTTTTAGAAAATCGCACTTTAACAGCAAGTTCAATAACTAATTTAAATCTCCAAAATAAAATTAAAATTCTACAATCTAGAAAAGTTCAGATTTCCAACAAATTTTACTACGAAGCTGAGATTAGCTTTTCTTGCACTTTAATAAATGTTTCTGATAATTCTACACGAACTCTCAACAACGGCAAGGCAAAGATTGCTATCCGATACAAATAGCATTTGCACTTAACATTGTGTTTGCATTTTACACCTTTTAACAGGCCGTATTTTAGCCAGTGAAGAAAATGGCAAGAGAAGTGAAAAACAAAATTGTTGTTTTTGTTATAGCGGCATTAATAGTAGTCGTTGTTGTATTATTTATTTTTAATAGACCAAAAGACGATTTAGAGGCATTAAAAGCTGATTATACTATCCACATCGAAGACACTGCTTCCATCACCAAAATCATTATATCTGACAAAACACCTAAATCAGTGACCTTGGTTCGCACAAAAAACGGTTGGGAGACTGAAAGTGGCAATCCGGTACGATTGGATGCCATTCAAACACTGCTCGAAACTCTGAATCGTGTGCGCTTAAAAAATTTTGTGCCCGAAACGGCTCGTGACAATGTGTTGCGCCGAATGGCCAGTGCCGGAAAAGAAGTGAAGGTATATGCGGGCAATAAGCTTATTCGTCACTTCTATGTCGGTACTGAAACAATGGATGAAATGGGTACCTACATGATGTTGAAGGATGGTAAAAATCCGTATGCCATGTTTATACCCGGTTTCAACGGATTCTTGTCCACCCGATTTTTTGCAAACGAGGCGCTTTGGTTGCGAAAAACAATTTGGGCATTTGACAATCTCGACATCTCAAAAGTAGAGTATAAAGACTTTGATACACCCGAAAATTCTTTCACACTGACCATTGACAACGGTTATCAACTGACTAATGCAACCGGTCAGCCTTTGAAAGCTGATAGCATTAAGGCTGCTGTTTTTCTGGCTGGTTTCAGAACGGTAGAATACGAGGGTGTCATTTTGCCCGAAGACCCTATTTACAAAAGACAAGATTCTTTGAAAGCCTCTATACCTGCCTTTGAACTCACTGCATGGAAAAGAGATGGCAGCTGGAAAAAACTCACAACCTATCACATAAAGGCCAATGAAGATGCTGTTGAGTTTTACACCAATTTGGGCAAGTATGACCCCGATCGTCTTCATGCGTTTATTTCTAACGACAAAGGGCAAGAACTCTTTGTGCTGGTGCAGTATTACGGATTAGCGCCAGTACTGGTCACTGTTCACGATTTGAAAAAGCGATAAAAAGCTGTTTTAAAAATATTATGCATGCATAAAATTTTGAAGTTCCCTTCTTGCGTAATACCTTCGCAACGATTAGTAATCCATTAAAAGTGTGACAAATGAAAGTTTTGGTATGTATTAGTCATGTGCCTGACACAACTTCGAAAATCAACTTTACCAATAACAATACTGAGTTTGATAAAAACGGAGTGACCTTCGTAATAAACCCTTACGATGAATTTGGGCTTACTCGAGCCATTTGGCTTCAAGAAAAGCAAGGCGCTCACGTCACCGTAATCAATGTTGGAAAAGCAGAAACCGAGCCTACGCTGCGCAAAGCCTTAGCCATCGGTGCTAATGATGCCATCAGAGTAGATGCTGAACCAACCGACGCTTATTTTGTGGCATCTGAAATCGCAGCTCAAGCACGTGAAGGTGGTTATGACCTCATCATTGCTGGTCGTGAATCGATCGATTACAACGGTTCGCAAGTACCAGGAATGATAGCCGCTATGCTTGGTTGGCCCTTCGTAAACGCTTGCGTGGGACTCGAAATCGAGGGAAACAAAGCAACAGTAATCCGAGAAATTGATGGTGGTAAGGAAAAATCAGTGGTTTCGCTGCCAGCTGTCATTGCAGGCCAAAAAGGCTTGGTGGAAGAGAGCGATCTGCGCATTCCAAATATGCGAGGCATCATGCAAGCGCGTACAAAACCGCTGCGCGTGGTTTCGCCTACATCATCTGATTACCTAACCAAGGCAGTAGCATACGAAAAACCTGCTCCAAAAGCTGCCGTAAAAATGGTAGATCCTGAAAATATGGATGAGTTAGTGCGTCTTTTGCACGAAGAAGCGAAGGTTATCTAATTCTTTTTTAATCAATAAATTTTTGAAGACATGAGTGTTTTGGTATTTATAGAAAATTGGGACGGAAAGCTCAAAAAAGCTTCTTATGAAGCTGCTTCATACGGCGCACGCCTTGCCGCTAAACTTGGTGTGCAAGCCCATGCTGTGGTGATAAATGTTGCTGACGATGCATCTGTACTTGGAAAATATGGTATCGACACTGTATATGCAATTGAAAGCAACGAGCTTTCGAGTTTTAACAATTACAAAATGGCTGAGGCCATTACAACAGCAGCAAAGGAATCAGGAGCTAAAGTCCTAGTGCTTTCAGGTACTTTCACCGGAAAAATGATAGCTCCTCTACTAGCAGTACACCACAAGGCCGCTTTGATTACAAATGCGGTGGCCGACCCTGAGAGCACATCTCCTTTAAAAGTTAAACGCAGTGCTTTTTCTAACAAAGGGTATGTGTACTATGAAAGTTTAGCTGAAACAGCTATCATCTCCATAGTTCCTAATGCATTGGGCATTACCGAGCACAGTGGAAAAGGCGAGGTGAAGAAGTTAGACTTCACTCCCACTACGCCTGTTCAAGTTGAGGTAGTCGAAATAGATCGCGCAAAAGGAAAAATTCCTCTGCCAGAGGCAGAAATTGTAGTATCAGCCGGTAGAGGCTTAAAAGGCCCTGAAAACTGGGGAATGATTGAAGAACTGGCTGAAGTGCTCGGTGCCAGTACAGCCTGCTCAAAGCCTGTGAGCGATATGCACTGGCGTCCGCACAGCGAACACGTAGGACAGACGGGTATTACCATCAATCCTCAATTGTACATAGCTGTTGGTATTTCAGGTGCCATTCAGCATCTTGCCGGAGTAAGTGGCTCAAAGACCATTGTAGTAATCAACAGCGATCCAGAGGCACCTTTCTTCAAAGCGGCTGATTACGGAGTAGTGGGCGATGCATTCAAAGTAGTACCGGCATTGACTGAAGCGATTAGAAAGTATAAAGCACAATAAATGAATTAACTTTGCACCATGACTAAGGTGCAGCTCTTTTTGAAAGGTCTGTCTTACAGCCAGACTCACTCCGGTGCCTATGCGCTGGTGCTTGGCGAAGATGAGCAAAACATCCGCCTGCCTATCATCATCGGCGGGTTTGAAGCTCAGAGCATTGCTATGGCTGTAGAAAACGAAATGAAGGTCCCTAGGCCTCTGACACACGACCTATTCAAAAAATTTGCAGAAACATTTGGAATAGAAATCGTCGAAGTAGTCATCCATAAGCTTGAAGAAGGGGTATTTTACTCCTACATCGTTTGTACGATGGGCGACCGAGAAGAGATTCTCGACGCCCGTCCTTCAGATGCTGTTGCTTTGGCAATACGCTTTAATTGTCCGATTTACACAACAGAAGAAATTTTGGCTAAGGCCGGAGTGGTAATCGACGATCCGGACAAGCCCAAGTCAAAACCTGCTCAAAAGGCTACTAGCGATGAATCGTCTTCTTCAAACCTTAGCAATAAATCTATCGAACAACTCAAAAAAATGCTTCAAAAGGCCGTAGATGCTGAAGACTATGAATATGCGGCCCGCATCAGAGACGAAATGAGTAAAAGAGGGTATTCAGGAATGTAATATTTTGCCTTCTTTTGCATTCCTGTTTTTACATGAACAAGAGCCACAGCCCAATGCAAAAAAGTATTGTGAAAATCACAGCGATTCTTTTCGCTGTATTTTTTTTGTTTTTAGTTCCCAAGTCAGCTGTTAGTAGATCTTCAGATACTTCTGCCATTGCTGTTCAAACCATAGAGCAAGAGGAAGTAGATTCACTAGCTGAAGGTCAAAAATTGGAAAAAAAGGATTTATCGTCAGCCATTAAGTCCTTAGAATCAGATGGCTTTTCATTGACTTCGCTTGCGAGGGGTATTCTTGGGCTTACTGTTTTATTGATAATAGGCGCTTTATTTTCTAAGGATCGAAAGAACATCAATTGGGCATTAATTGCTAAAGGCCTTTTTATACAAATCGTAATAGCAGTATCTGTACTCAAGCTGCCATGGGTGCAGCAGGCGGTTGATTTTATTAGTCAAAAGTTTGTATTGCTGCTGTCTTTTACGCAAAACGGTGCAAAATTTCTCTTTGGCAGCATTATAGAAAATACAGAATCTTTTGGCTTTATATTCGCTTTTCAGGTGCTTCCTACCGTAATCTTTTTTTCAGCACTTACAAGTCTTCTCTTCTATTACGGCATTTTACAAAAAGTCGTTTACGCCTTTGCCTGGTTTATGAAATATACACTTAAGCTTAGCGGTGCCGAAAGTTTATCAGCAGCAGGCAATATTTTTTTGGGTCAAACGGAGTCTCCCCTCCTTGTAAAGCCCTACATCAGTCGAATGACCCGCTCAGAGTTGCTTTGTGTGATGACCGGCGGAATGGCTACTATTGCTGGAGGAGTTTTGGCCGCTTATATCGGTTTTTTAGGTGGAAATGATCCAGTGCTTCAGGTGTTTTTTGCCAAGCATCTTATTACGGCATCTGTAATGGCGGCCCCCGGAGCAATTGTCGCTTCTAAATTGCTTCTTCCAGAAACCGAAAAATTCTCGGAAGAGATGAACATAGAAAAGAGCAAAATCGGATCAAATGCCCTTGAAGCCATAGCCAATGGCACTACCGATGGTCTTCGCTTAGCTGTAAATGTGGCAGCGATGCTTTTGGTATTTATTTCAATGATCGCTTTGTTTAACTACATTCTGATGAACGCCATTGGCGAAATCGGCGGAATTAATGAAGGCATTCAAAAGCTTACCAACGGCCAGTACAAAGGACTTTCTCTACAATTCATTTTAGGTTACACCCTTGCACCGCTCACGTGGCTCATGGGGGTAAATGGTCCTGACATTGTTTTGGTGGGTCAGTTGCTCGGCGAAAAATCCATTTTAAACGAGTTTGTAGCCTATGTATCTATGAGCCAAATCATCCAGGCTGGTGGTTTTACAAATCCGAAGTCTATCGTAATTGCCACCTATATCCTGTGCGGATTTGCCAATTTTGCAAGCATTGGCATTCAGATTGGCGGGATTGGTGCCTTAGCCCCAAACAGAAAGAGCGATTTGAGCAAGTTGGGCATTTATGCGCTAATCGGCGGAAACCTCGCCTCCATGTTTACTGCCACTATTGTAGGCATTTTGATTTAAAAGACATAGCCGCTTTTAAATTTCATTAATAAATCTAAAACATTTCCATTAGATTTACCGCCACTAATGTGAAATGTTTTGTTATGAATGTCCACTTCTCTGATCATTTTCCTTCAGAAGTTACATTGTGTTTTGTTCCAATAGGCAATGATGATCAAGATCTCACAGTTCTTTTAGAGCGTTTCGGAATAAACAGCACTAATTTCAGTGAATTTTTATCAAAGAAAACGACCAGAGAATTTACTACAGTCACAGGTTCGGTACTTTACGTCTTTCTAAAGACAGATGCATCAGAAGCGTTTGTGCCCGTGATGCAAAAATTTCGCAAAGCTGCGAGAAATTACAAGGATTTTCCTACCAAATCCTGGGTGTTGAGTCTTTTGCACATACAGTCATCAGATACTTGCGAAAAACTTGCTCAGGCGTTTATTCACGGTCTCATTACTTCAACCCAAAACATTGGAAAAAACAAAACAATCATTGACTTCGAGCACAGCCTATGTGAAAAGGATGCCTCATTAACTGTGGTATCTGCGTATTCTGAGCAATTAAAATCCAAGACTGAAGAATTCAAAAACTTAGCGAAGGCCCACCTCACTGCTATGAATCTAGGCAATGCTCCATCGAACAAAAAAGATGTAAACTACATGGCGGCTTACTGTGAAGTATTGGCCAGAAAGACAGGTGTCGAAATCGAAATTTTTCACAAAGAACGCCTTGAGATCGAAGGCTTTAGGGCGCTGCTAGCTGTGAATAGAGGAAGTGAGTATCCTGCAAAATTTATCTTGCTCAAATACAATATGTCGGCTACTGATCGTCCACTTGTAGCATTGGTGGGCAAGGGGGTGCTTTTCGATACCGGAGGCATTAATCTTAAGCCATCCGATAATTTGTTTCTGATGAAAAGCGATATGTGTGGTGCTGCCGCAGTGCTCAGCGCAATAGAGGCTGTGGCACATTCGAAATTGAACATTAGACTTTTAGTGGCTGTGCCCCTTACTGATAATGCGATTGATGCCAAAAGCACCAAACCTGGAGATGTCATTGGTTCTTACAACGGCAAAACCATTGAAGTCATTGATACCGATGCTGAGGGCCGCCTTTGCCTGGCCGATGCGATAAGTTATGTGTGTAGAAATTATTCGCCAGATTATCTCATTGATATTGCTACGCTCACCGGTTCGGCTGCCAGGGCCTTAGGACAGCACTACGCAGCACTATTTTCAAATTCCGATGAACTAACTGCCTCCCTTTTGCAGATCGGAAAGAACACCGGCGAAAAAGTGTGGCCCATGCCGCTAGACGAAGATTATCGTGAAGATTTGCACTCTGATATCGCCGATTTAGCAAATTACTCTAACAAGCCTACTGCTGGTGCTATTAGTGCAGCACTCTTCTTACAAGAGTTTGTAGAAAAGACTCGGCACTGGGCTCATATCGACATTGCCGGTACGGCTTACACTTCTTCAGAATTCGGCAAGCAGCGAAACGCATCTGGTTTTGGGGTGGTTTTATTGTATCACTTGATTAAGAACATTTCAGAAAACGCGTAAAATTCTCAACAATGAAAAAGTATACCTTTCTCTGCATTACTTTTTACTACAAAGGCGTAGAATTTCTGAAACAGTGTAAAAAAGAAGGCAACACTGTTTTTCTGCTCACCAAAAAGAAACTCGAAAACAAGCCTTGGCCTTGGGAGAGCATCGATGATGTTTTTTATATGGAAAACGATGAAAACACCCCTGAAAACATTGCAAACATCATTTTAGGTGTAGCCTGGCTCATGCGAAAGCACAAAATAGACCGCGTCGTAGCCCTTGACGATTTTGATGTAGAAAAGGCTGCAGCCATACGTGAGGAATTTCGCATTCCTGGCATGGGACAGACTACAGCCCGCTATTTCAGAGACAAGTTGGCTATGCGGATACAAGCCCGCGATGCCGGTTTGAGAGTTCCGGCCTTCTCCCCCCTTTTTAACGACGATGAAATCAATCACTATGCAGACACCATTCCAGCACCTTGGTTGGTAAAGCCTAGAAGCGAAGCTTCAGCTACAGGCATCAAAAAAGTGTACGATAAGCAACAATTGTGGGATGTAATAAACAACTTAGGCGATCGCAGGCATATGTTTCTTGTAGAGCAATTTAAGCCTGGAGATGTTTATCATGTCGATGCTCTAACTGTAGGAGGCAAGATGCTCTTTAATTGGACATCAAAATATCTCGCTACCCCATTTGACGTAGCGCATGGAGCTGGAATCTTTCGTTCGATGACCTTAGAGCACAACTCTGCTGACGACAAGGTGCTAAAAAAGTTCAATTCAGAAGTGATGAAAGCCTTTGGCATGCGAAACAGTGCTTCTCACACAGAATATATCAAGTGCTATGAAGACGGACAATTTTACTTTCTCGAAACATCTGCTCGAGTAGGTGGCGCCCATTTAGGTACAATGGTAGAAGCAGCCTCGGGCATTAATCTTTGGAGCGAATGGGCAAGATTAGAATCTTGCCTGCTGCGTGGTGAAACCTATGAGTTGCCTCCCGTTAAAAAGCACTACTCAGGCATATTAATTTCTCTTGCCCGACAAAAACATCCAGATATGTCGCCCTTCAATGACCCTGAAGTGTACTGTCACATACCCGAAGAGCACCATGTGGCTCTCATCGTACATTCTGAAAAGCAAGGTAGAGTTTTAGAGCTTCTGGATAAATATGCAGCAATCGTAAAAGAACACTACCACGCCTCAGCCCCAGTGCCAGATAAACCTTCGCACTAAGAGGAATTTAGGCTTTGCTATTTAAGTGGTTTTTATATCGCTCATTGCCTTCATGAAGTCCGAAAACTTTTCGGTAGAAATACCAACGGAATCTCCGTTTTTCATTTTAATCGATCCACCATCAGCCCGCACGTATTCGTGTACGTGATTAAGGTTCACCAGATAACTCTTATGTGTACGCATAAAGTGCGGATGCTTCGAAAAAATTTCGTCGTAATACTTCAGCGACTTGCTTGAATAGATGCTTTCGTTGTTCCCGTACACTACGCGTGAGTAAGCCCCATCGGCCTGTATGTAGTGGATTTGATCTACATCGATGTAGCGTATAATCGAGGTAGTACTTACCGCTAACTTTTTTGGATTGCTGTTTTGAAAGTTGCTAACCAATACGTCGTACTTTCGGAAAATTTTTTCTTCCAATCCCATATAGCGATCCACGGCTTCTTTGAGCTCATAGGCTTCGATGGGTTTAAGGAGGTAGTCAACGGCACTGAGTTTAAAAGCCTGAATGGCATACTGATGATACGCTGTGGTGAAGATGATGTGAAAGTCGATTTCGTCTGAGTTAAAAAAGTTCAACAACTCTAATCCACTGTGGCCGGGCATCTCTATATCTAAAAAAACCAAATCGGGTTTTAATTTATTGATAGACTTGACAGCCGAAGGGATGTCTTCGCACATATCAACGAGTTGCACATCAGGGGTATTCTCAGTTATCAAACCTTGTAACAATTGTCTGGCCATAGGTTCATCGTCAACGATGATGGCCCGAATTGGCTTTCTCATGCAGTATATGGAATTAAAATTCTAACACGTGTTCCTTTGGAAATATGGTTTTGATCAAAAAGCTCTTCGATTTCAATTTTATAATTTCCCCCTTTAATTTTATTTAACAAGACAATTCTTTTATCATTTGCTAAAGACGAGAAGGACTTATGAGCAAAGGATTTCTTCGAATTGATTTCTTGACTCTTTGTTAGACCAATGCCGTTGTCGGTGATTTCAACAGCTATTTGATTGTCTGAAATTTTTTGAATGTATATTCTCAAAAACTTCTCACCTTTTTTATGTAACAATCCGTGTTTTATAGCATTCTCTACGTAAGGCTGTATTAACATTGTAGGTATATAGATACTTTCTGTATCTATGTCGTCACATGTACAGATGTCAAATTCAAAGTTGTTTACAAAGCGCATTTTTTCTAGTTCAAGATATATAGCAATTGTCTTCAGCTCGCTAGCTAAGTCTATTTGTTCGGCCTCTGAATTTTCAAGGATTAGACGTGTTAACTTACTAAATTTTGAGAGATATTGGGTAGCACTTAGTTTGTCGTTGGCGTAAATAAAGGCTTGGATGGTGTTTAATGCATTAAAGAAAAAATGTGGATTCATTTGTGCTTTAATGGATTTTAAGGTCATTAATGCCAGATTTTTTTCAATCTCTGCTTTTTCAGTCACAAGCTTGTTTTTTTTGCTAAGCAATCGAATTTGCCATAGTACATAAAGAACAAACAAAATCAAAATAAAAAATTGAAACAGTATTAAAAACCAGGTTTGTTTGTAAATAGGCGTTGTAACAATAATATTAAAGGCTTTTATGATATCTAACTTCCCAAATTCTTTTATGGCAAAATCAATGGTATATTTATCGGGTTTTAGCGACGGAAAAAGCAAATAATCAGTACCTGAAAGTATCGGATTCCATTGCCCCTGGTTGATGCGATAATAGAGCCTCGATGTTGAGCGTTTGTCTAAATTCAGAAAAGTGTAGTTTACTCGTACATCTTGTCCTTTCTCGTATTTTATCTCAATGTTTTCAGTGTCGTTTGGCCTTTTCCCATTAACATGGTTTATGATGATTTTTTTTGGAAAATTTATTCTTCTTTCACTTATGTTGTTTATGTAACTCAAGTGGGAATTCGAAATTTCCAAAAAAATGTCGTTAAATTTATATATGTATTTAATGTTTTGATTTGAGACAAGGTCTGTTTCTACTGGCTTACCTTCTTTTAACTCATAAATCCGATTAAAAATTAAAAAAAATATGGAATTATTGCTAAGAATAAATCGAACATCATTTTTCGAATAGGGTATTTTAATCGGATTAAAGATATTTCTTTTATAATCGTATTTGTATAGTTGATTTTTAAAGTCAATTCCATAAATATCATCCTTTATTTGAAATAATTCTTTCAAAAATAAATTTGGGTTGGGTGCTGAAATGTCACCGTTACTTCCAGCTATTATTACTCCAGTGTTTGTTGAAATAAAAATTTTTTTATGAATTGATGAGAATATTACATCTCTATTTCTATACAAATTTGTAAACTTTCGAAATTTGTTTACTTTTTCAGATGCATCGTATAAGGAATCCCAAATAGATTTTTTTAATGGATTAAATACATGTTCCAAAAAACCATTTCCACCTGTCGCTGTTACAAAATAGTATTTATCATCAATTATGGTCACACTTTTAGGCGCTACATTTTCAACACTAAATATCTCCCGACCATCAGGATGAATAATTTTAACTTCATTGTTGAGAATTATTACAAATTCATTGTAATTTGGGTTAAAAATAAAATGATTTATCTGCCTTTTATACACATCTGCATATAGCAATTTTGATTTTTTGTTTGTAATATCAAATTCAAATATCTTTCCTAATCCAGTGGCAAGAAATATTTTATTTTGAGTAAATATCGTACTTGTGAAATTTTCTTTTAAGTTATGGAAATATTTAATGTCGTTTTCATTGGGAATAATTAGAATGCCTGCGTTAAGGGTACTTGCTATAAGTTGTCCATAGTTGTCAAAAAATGTTTTCGAAAATTTATAATCGGTCATTAAATAATTTTTTTTATTTCTTTCTTGTATTTGAAGCCCGAGATTAGTTGAAATGTAATAAGTATTGTTTTTCAGATCAATCCAATTTATTCTAACTACATCTGAATAAAAAAGTATTTTAGTTGTATCGGCTAGTTTATAAACTTCATATGATATATCCGACTTGGTTTGATAAAAAAGTTCATTATCATTTGTAAATATCGAGATGATTCCAGGCCGTGTATCTAAAGTATCTATTTTTTTAAAATCTACATTAATTCTAAAAATTCCATTTCCAGAAATATAATAAGAATTTTTAAAAAATACTATTGAAGATATTTCCGCATTTGGTAAAAATAGTTGATCAATAATATTCAGTGTTTTTAAATTTACTTTTACCAATGAATTTCCATTGTAAAATGTTAAAATGCTATCAATTATCCTGAATGTAGTGAAATTTTTTGCTTTAAAATGTTGAAGAGTTTTAACCGTATCGTTTTCTACGTAGAATAAATGACCATCAAATGATTGATACCATACACGTCCTCTATAATCGAATTGAATACAACTACCAGATTTATTTATATTATCGGTGTAGATAAATGATAAAAATTTGTTTCCATCAAATCGTTGTATGCCTTCATCGGTAGTTATCCATAAAAATCCATTATAATCAAGGCTTATATCGTATGCTGTATTATCGTGCAGTCCTTTTGAAACATCAAATCGCTCGTGTATGGGGATTTGTGATTTAAGATTTAAACTGATAAGATTTGGTAAAAGCAGTAAAAGAGTTATGGAAAAATGTGAAGAATAAAATTTTGACATGAAAAAAATAAAAAACTTTGATAGATATGTTTGGTGTCTTAAAAGAATGTAATATGCAAATATTAAAACACTTTTGGTAATTGGCTCACATTAAATTTATAGTTTTGCCGTCTGACTTTATTAAAGACAAGAATGAATCAAGATACTGCTCTCAAAGATTTAATCGCTCATTGTAAAGAATATGGTTTTATCTTCCCATCAAGTGAAATTTACGATGGACTGGCCGCAGTGTACGACTATGGCCAACTTGGTGTTGAATTAAAAAACAACCTTCGCAATTATTGGTGGAATGCCATGACAAGGCTGCATCAAAATATTGTCGGAATTGATGCCGCCATTTTTATGCATCCACTCACTTGGAAAGCTTCAGGGCATGTGGATGCTTTTAGCGATCCATTGATCGACAACAAAGATTCAAAAAAGCGATACAGAGCCGATGTGTTGATCGAAGAGCAGATTGAGAAATACAACGAAAAAATCAAAAAAGAGGTAGAAAAAGCGCAGAAACGCTTTGGCGAATCTTTTGACAGAGAGCTTTTTATTTCGACAAACCCAAGAATACAAGAAATTGCCAGCAAGCGCGATGCCCTTCACAAGCGGTATGTGAAGGCTATGGAAGAGAACAACTTGGAGGAATTGCGACAAATCATCTTAGACGAGGAGATCGTATGTCCGATTTCAGGCACGCGCAACTGGACAGAGGTTCGCTATTTCAACTTAATGTTTGAAACCAAGTTGGGCTCTGTGGCTGAAGAGGCTTCACTTATCTATCTGCGTCCTGAAACAGCTCAAGGCATTTTTGTTAATTTTCTTAATGTCTACAAAACCGGTAGAATGAAAGTGCCTTTTGGCATTGCTCAAACCGGAAAAGCCTTTAGAAACGAAATCGTTGCTCGCCAGTTCATTTTCCGTATGAGGGAGTTTGAACAGATGGAGATGCAATTCTTTGTAAAGCCGGGTACTGAAATGGAGTGGTATCACTATTGGAAGGAAGAGCGGATGAAATGGCATCTTTCGCTGGGAATTCCGGCTGAATATTATCGCTTTCACGACCACGATAAACTGGCTCATTACGCCAATGCCGCTTGCGACATACAGTTCAACTTCCCGTTTGGATTTAAAGAGCTCGAAGGCATACACTCACGTACTGATTTCGACCTTGCCAATCATGAAAAATACAGTGGAAAAAAAATTCAATACTTCGATCCAGAAACAAACGAGAGCTACATTCCTTATGTAATTGAAACATCCATCGGCCTCGATCGCAGTTTCCTGGCAATTATGAGCTTCGCACTTCGTGAAGAAACTCTAGCCGATGGAAGTACACGGGTACACTTGAAATTACCCTATATATTGGCACCCATTAAAGTAGCCGTACTTCCGCTCGTAAAAAAAGATGGACTTCCTGAAAAAGCGAAAGAGGTACTCGAACTACTGAAATGGGATTTTATGTGCGCTTACGACGATAAGGATTCCATCGGCCGTCGCTACAGACGACAGGATGCTACAGGTACACCTTTCTGCGTCACAATTGATCACCAAACACTCGATGATAACACGGTAACATTACGCGACAGAGATTCGTTAGAACAAATCCGATTGCCAATTAATGAAGTACACATGTATATCAGCGACAAGCTACATATAAAAAACTATTTAGGCTCACCTAAAAAATAGTTTCGAAGCTAAAATTCACGTATTACTTTTGCTCTGAAAAGGGGCAAAGGTGTACAGTCTTTCTGAAGAAAATTATCTCAAAACCATTTTTGATTTAAGCAACGGAGGTACTACGCCTGTGAGTACTTCTGCCATCGCTGCTGCTTTAGATGCTAAGCCCCCGTCAGTGACTGAAATGATCAAAAAACTCACTGACAAAGGGCTTACGGTATATGAAAAATACCAGGGTTGCTTATTGACAGAGCAAGGAAGGCATCTTGCCGTGCGCATCGTGCGAAAACATCGCCTGTGGGAAGTCTTTTTGGTACAAAATCTGGGCATGGGCTGGGATGAGGTGCATTCGATTGCCGAGCAAATGGAGCACATTCAAAGCGATGCCCTCATCGAAAAACTGGATGAATATTTAGGATTTCCAAAGTTTGATCCTCACGGTGAACCCATTCCTGACCGCAATGGAAACATCGCCCGAAATAACTACGAAAAGCTAAGCCTGATGAACGAAGGTGATTCAGGTGTACTGCGGGCAGTAACGTGCGATACAACCGATTTTCTTCAATACTTGGATACAGAAAATGTTTGCCTTGGATGTATAGTAAAAATTTTAAAGAAATATCCTCATGATAGCAGTTTAAAAATAGAGATAAATCGCACAAAAAGTACAAATATTTCACAAAAAACTGCAGAATTGTTACTTATTGAACGGATATGAAAGCATTGCATCGGATTACTTTGATAATTGTAGCAACATACATTTATTCCTGTACTTCTAATCACCAGACTGATGCGAATAAACCATCTATAGTTTGTACGACTACTATGATTTATGACGCACTGTCGCAAATACTCGATACCACAATGTATGTATCTACATTGATGCAACCAGGCATCGATCCACATACTTATAAGGCCTCAGCTGGAGATTTAAAGCAACTGAAAAAAGCGGATTTAGTTGTATATAATGGTTTAAATTTAGAAGGAAAATTTTCAGAAACGTTAGATGAAATTTCAAAAACGGATAAAGCATTAGCTGTGACGAAATATTTGAAAGAGTCGGATTTGATTTATACCGATGGAACTATTCCCGATCCGCATATCTGGTTTGATTTGCCTCTTTGGCAGTATTGCATTAGAAACACTTTAGACGAAATTTTAAAGCGCTTTCAAAATCAACTTTCAGCTCAGCAAATTCAATTTATAGAGAAAAATGCAGAGAAGTACTTTTTGGAACTAACAGAGGCACATCACGAAGCTTTGAGAAAGTTTGCTGAAATACCTCAGGAACAGCGAGTTGTCATCACAGCTCACGATGCTTTCAATTATTTTGGCAGAGTATATGGGGTAGAAGTAATTGGCTTACAAGGCATAAGTACTGCTTCTGAATTCGGACTGAAAGACGTGGTAGAAATGATTCACTTTATCACCGAACGAAAGATTCCAGCCATTTTCATCGAAAGTACTGTATCAGACCACACTGTAAAAGCCGTAATTGAAGGCTGTAAATCAAAAGGTCATACTCTGAAACTCGGTGGCACTCTTTATTCTGATGCCTTAGGACCCAAGGGGTCAGGCCATCATACCTTATATGGAGCTTTTCGCCACAATGTAGAGATGATTTATCAATCCTTAAAAGCTGGTTCTTAATGGAAATCGACTCATCCTTTGCTATTGAGGTAAACAATCTAACAGTAAGTTATACTCATAAACCTGCTCTCTGGGATGTCGATTTGAGAATTCCTGAAGGCGTACTTTGTGGCATTATAGGACCGAATGGATCAGGTAAATCGACATTACTGAAAACAATTATGGGCCTGATAAAACCCGATACCGGGAGTGTTCGCGTTTTTGGTAAACCAATTGATCAGGTGCGAATGCGCGTGAGCTATGTTCCGCAAAGGGAGTCGGTTGATTGGCATTTTCCGGTTAGTGTGATGGATGTAGCCCTTATGGGCGTTTATTCCAGAAAAAGCATCTTTTCAAAGATTACTACTGCCGATAAAGAAATTGCTTTAGAAGCTTTGGCGAAGGTTAATCTTTTAGAATATAAAGACCGACACATCAGTCAGCTGAGCGGAGGTCAGCAGCAGAGGGTCTTTTTAGCTCGCGCTTTGGCACAACAAGCCGATCTATACATCATGGACGAGCCCTTTGTCGGGGTAGATGCTGTTACTGAAGATGCGATTTTAAAACTTCTTCAGGAGATGAAAAAAGAAGGTAAAACGGTTGTCATAGTACATCATGATTTACAGACTGCTTACGATTTTTTCGACTTTATTGTAATGCTGAATTCGCGGCTGGTAGTAGCTGCACCCAAAGAACAAGCTTTCAACAAAAGGTATCTACAAGAAGCATACGGAAGCAGGCTATCGATTTTAAGCAAAATCAGCGAACTGATAGGGGCTGATGAGTTAAAGCGCACCACAACTGAAATCAATCGCGATGTGGCAGATGCTTGAGCCTAATTTTTTGTGGGTCACAGCTGGCAGCATTTTTCTTTCTTTGGCCTCTTCTGCTGTTGGCACGCATTACTTTTTACAGAAAAAATCTCTTTCGGGCGACGTAATATCACATGCTTTATTGCCTGGGGTGGTTCTTGCTTTTTTGCTCTTTGGTCAGAAGAGTTTCACAGTACTGTTTGTGGGTTCCTTTTTAAGTGGATTATTGTCTGTAGTTGTGATGCAATGGGTGCTAAGCGTCACTTTCATTAAACCGGATGTTTCGATGGCAGTGGTACTGACAGCTTTTTATGGCTTTGGAATTGTTCTGCTTACGTATGCTAACAAGCTTCCTTTAGGCAATCAAGCCGGTTTAGATACCTTTTTGTTTGGGAGAGCTGCTGCTCTTACCCCTGGAGATGTTCAGGCTTATGCCATTTTGGCTTTAATAATTTTAGGCATTCTAAGAATCATTGAACGTCCACTTATCACCATTTCATTCGATTCTCTATTTGCTGAAGCTGCCGGTATGAATGTCCATGCCATTCATAACATTATCGTGGCTTTGATCATCAGTGCTGTAGTGCTCGGTGTAAAAGCAGTGGGTGTAGTGCTGATGTCGGCATTTATAATCTTACCACCCTTTATTGCCCGGTTGCTTGTAGATAATTATAATCGAATGAAGCTAATTGCTGCGCTTTCAGGGGTATTCATGGCCCTTGTTGGCTCAACAGTCAGTTATTATTACTCAAATATGCCCACAGGTCCGGTGATGGTGATAGTAGGCGGTGGTATTTTGATCCTCATAATTGTCATAAAGAATTTGCGCTTAAAAATCAGAAAATACCTATTGCAGCTAAGAAGCGCCAGACAAATTCAGCTCGAGGATTTATTAAAACACTTGTACAAACTCGAAATCGAAGAAAATACTAGGGTTGAAATCAACCTTTTGATTTCTTCGCTATTGGGTAAAAAAGGACTTTTTAAAAACAAAACTGAAGTTAGACGAACGATCCATCGCGCCATTGACCGCGGTATGATCTCCCGAAAAGGAAACTTGATTGCCTTGACAGATATGGGGCTATCGGAGGCAATGAGAATTGTGCGCCTTCACCGGTTGTGGGAGGTGTATCAAGCATCAAAACTCGGCAAAAGAGTGGAAGCCATTCATGCAAGCGCTGAAACCATCGAGCACATCATTCCAAAAAACGTGGAGGAAATGCTGATACAAGAACTCCAACAGCCTCAGAAAGATCCACACGGCAAAAACATACCCTATGATGGACATTGAGATTCTTCTCACAGCATTGTTCCTTTCTTCGGCTGCAGCTTTGGCCGGTTCTTTTTTAGTTCTGAGCGGAAGATCGATGTTTGGCGACGCTCTTTCACATGCTGTATTGCCGGGCATTGTGCTCATGTACCTTCTCACAGGTGAGCGCTCTTTTGGGGGTTCATTGGTAGGAGCTATCCTAACGGCAATAGTAGTTTCTTATTTGATTGAACATCTTCAACACATAAGAGGAATACCATCAGATGCAGCTATAGGAGCAGTTTTTGTAGTTTTTTTTGCTTTGGGAATAATTTTTATAAGTGGTCCTGCTGCTGGAGTAGATCTTGACCAAGAGTGCGTTCTCTTTGGCGAAATTGCATTTGTTCCCTTCGAGCGATGGATTGTTGGTGGAATAGATTTAGGTGCTAAAGGAGTTTGGATTTCAGCTGGCTTATTAGTGTTTGTGGGTTTATTTCTCCATTTCTTTAGGTCTCTATTATCTGTCGTAACTTTTGATACAGAATATGCTAATGCGATTGGCATTCCTTCGAAAAAGTGGCAGCAGCTCTACAGCATTCTTATATCTGTAGTAGTTGTTATAGGTTTTGAATTAGTAGGAGCTGTTTTAATTGTATCGCTTTTAGTAGCGCCGTCAGCTATTGCGTGGTTATTTTCTGCCCGAATCAATGGAATGCTTCGATTAGCAGTTATGGTGGCAATTGTGAGTTCTTTAGTGGGTACTGGAGTCGCTGATGTATTCGATGTTTCCATCAGCGGCTCCATTGCCAGTGTACAGGGAATCCTGTTCTTTATAGCATCGGCAGTTTACCGAAGAAGATTCGCTAATAAGCTTAAAAAGGTTCACTAACCGTTGTTGGATTGCTTTTCGATCAGGCGGAAACCTTCGCCGTGAATATTGATTATCTCGAGGCTTGGATCCTCTTTAATGTACTTGCGAATTTTTGCCATATACACATCCATGCTTCGAGCTGTGAAGTAACTGTCGTCTTTCCAGATTTTCAAGAGCGCATCCGTTCTCTTAACGAGGTCGTTTTTGTGCTTAAAAAGCAGTGCAAGCAATGCAATTTCTTTAGGCGAAAGCGTGCGGGCTTTATCAAAAATTTTGAGCTCTCTTAGTCGGGTATTGATAGTGCAATTTCCAGCGGTAAGCACTTCGGGGATTTCGCTGTCTTTGTTGTCGATTTCCTTGCGATTAAGCAGAGCGTAGATCTTGTGCAATAGAATTTCTGAGTCAAACGGTTTGATGATGTAGTCGTCAGCACCTGACTGATATCCTTTGATCACATCGTCTTTAAGTGCCTTAGCTGTTAAGAAAATGATCGGTGTTACCTTGTCGATCGCCCGAATATCTGCAGCGAGAGAAAAGCCGTCTTTTTTTGGCATCATCACATCGAGAATGATGATGTCGTAGTTGTTAGATTTAAAAAGATTAAGACCCATGATTCCATCACGGGCTAAGGTCACTTCAAAGTTGTTTATTTCAAGGTAATCCTTTAGTACCAATCCGAAGTTGGTATCATCTTCTACCAATAAGATTTTTTTTGTGCTCATTTTGTCGTGTTTTTAATTGTTTTTGAAGGTTACCGTGAAAATGCTCCCCTTGTTGAGTTCACTTTTCACTTTTATATCTCCGTTGTGAAGTTTTACGATTTCTTGTACGTAGCTAAGTCCGAGGCCATGACCCTTTACGTCATGAATGTTTCCGGTGGTTTGTCGGTAGAATCGATCGAAAACTCTTTTTTGTACTTCTGGGGTCATGCCAATTCCTTTGTCTTTTACTGCTATCGAAACTTCGTTTGGTTTAGGTGTAAAGAGTTCTATTTGAATGTCTAAGATTTCAGGTGAATACTTAATTGCATTATCCAGCAAATTTATGATAACATTTTTAATGTGTTCTTTATCTCCAAAAATTCTTGTATTCGATGCATTGTTGATCAACCTAATGTTTCCGTTTTTGCTCTCAATGATGTACTTCATGTGATGTATAGCTTCTTCCGTTACTTCGAGTAAGTCGAAGTTTTCGAGTTTTAATTGAAGTTGTTTTCTGTCGAGCTGAGCAAGTCGAAGTACGATTTCAACTTGCTGATTCATGCGTTTATTTTCTTCTTTGATTTTATTGACGTATTTCATTAATCGCTCAGGATCGGAAATCACTTTCGGATTGCTCATCAGATCTGTAGTCAGCCCTATGGTAGCAATTGGGGTTTTAAATTCATGGGTCATATTGTTTATGAAATCCGATTTAATCCTTGAGATTTCCTTTTGTGTAAGCATTTGATCGACTGTGATATAAAAAGTAATAATTATGATCAGGATCAAAAAGAAAGTCAACGCAATAAGCCAAAATACACTTTTGTAGAGAAACGATTTCTTTTTTGGAAAATAAAGAAAAAGCCATACAGGTGGCGACATCACATCGTATCGAAGGAGCATAGTCTTGTATTCTACTCGAGCTGGGTCAAAATTTTTTGATCGAATTTTAGTCAATTGTTGTTTCTCATAGATTCCGTACTCAAAGGGAGTATTGATGTTTTTAAATGCTAATTCGCTTTTGATCAACGAATCAAGATTGATTCCTTCCAATCGTTCATCAATTGATTGAAAGGTGAAAAAATCAGTCATCATCAGTTCTTTTACAAGCGAATCGACTACTTGAATTCGGCGCTGATAAAATTTTTTCAAAGATTTATTAAAGCTCTGCGCGATATCAGTTTTGTCTAATTGTTCTGAGCCCGACTGACCTGTGCCAGGCATGTTTTCAAATACCTCGTCGATCGACTCTACTAATTCATTTTCATCAGTGGATTTTTGAAGATTGAGTTTTTGGATGATTTTCCGAAATTTTTCGCTGTTGTCTATTTTTTCTGCTACTCGGTTTAATGCCTCGTTTACATCTCGATCTAAGTTGGTTTCTGATAGCTTTAGGGCAGCATTCATCCATAAAACTTGAATGATTATCACCCCAAAAAGTGCTATCGAATTTAGGCTAATAATGAATTTAATGTTCTTGAATTTCAAGTAGATGTTTTTTGTTTGGCAAAGTTATGCAAACAGTAGTACCCACAGAAACTTCTGAACTCAGCTCTATGTGACCTTCCAACTTTTCTACAGCTTCTTTTACTAAATAAAGCCCAACTCCGTTTCCAGAAATTTCTGGTGAAACGCGGAAAAACATGTTAAAGACTTTTTCCTGTAATTCATTCACTATGCCTTCTCCATTGTCGCGTATTATGATTTTCGCCTCTTTTTCATCTGAAAATACTTCGATATTTACCTCGGGATTTGTTATGTCTTTGCGTCTAAATTTAATGGCGTTCGAAATTAAATTCCCGAGAATAATTCTCAATCTAAACGTATCCGTAACGAAGTCACACTTAGAATAGATGCTGACGGATGTCTTTATGTTGTTTTGATGTATTTCAAAAGAAAATTCTTTCAAAACAGATTCAATAAAACACTTAAAATCAATAGCCTGGTAATCGAACACATCCTTCCCGTTTTGATAATATTGAACTATTGAACGAATGAAAGAATCTAGCCTAATGACGCTATCTTCGATCATTGAGAAATACTGGATACTCAACGGGTCGGTTACATCCTCTCTAGCCATATTTAATAGCCCTTTAATCGTAGTAATTGGGGCTCGCAAATCGTGAGAGGCAGAATATATGAATCTATTCAATTCTTCATTAGTTTTCTCAAGTTTTTTAATTTGTTCGCGTATGGTTTCACCGGCTAAATAATATTTCACTGCATTATCAAGAATCAAAGCAACATCGTTCAGGTCCCAAGGTTTTTTTATGTAGTTGTAAATATGTCCTTTGTTTACAGCATCGATTACTGCACTGATATCAGAATAAGCAGAGGTCAGAATTTTAATGGCATCTGGATGTAGTTGAGATGCCGTATATAAGAATTCAACACCCGTTACAATGGGCATTCTTTGATCAGTGATGATTATTTCTGGCTTTTCTCTTTTGATGATATCAATGGCTTCTTGCTGATCGTGTGTTACAAAAACTTCATACTTTCTTCTAAAGGCAGCAAGGAATGACTGCAAGTTGCCAAGTTCGTCGTCTAAATAAAGTATTTTTATTTTTCTCATTGTGTTTCAAGTATTTCGGGTATTTCTGCGAGTTTTTTATAAATGTACAGTTTGAATGTAGTACCTTTACCATATTCGGAATCAACCCAAATTCGTCCATAGTGTTTTTCAATGATTTTATAAACGATTGACATTCCAAGACCAGTCCCTTCACCTACTTTTTTGGTCGTAAAAAAGGGTTCAAAAATTCTCTTTTTAACATCTTCAGTCATTCCAATGCCATTATCACTAATTTCAACTACAAAATATTCATTTTCGTGATATGTTTTAATTGTTATTTTTCCAAAATCGTTTGCCTCATAAGCTTTTGCATTTATGGCATCTATTGCATTTGAAAAGATGTTCATAAAAACTTGATTTAATTTACCAGGATAGCATTCGATGTCTGATTCTTTGCAATAGTCTTTTTCAACAATAATTCTGTTTTTAATTTTATTGTTTAGCAGCACAAGTGTGGCTTCAATATTTTCATTAATGTTAGTAAATTTTAACGCGTCTTCATCCAAACGACTAAAAGTACGAAGGCCAACTACAATTTCAGTGGTACGTTTGGCACCTTCTTCAATTCCTTTAAGCAAGTCGTAAATTTCCTTTTTAATGTATTCTAAATCGACCTGCTTTTTTAAAGAAACGATTTCTTTAGCTTCCGGATGGTTGTCAAAGGTTTTTTCATATGCTTCAAGTATTTCCAGCAGATCGTTTATGTCGAGTTTGAGAGGTTGAATGCCACTTGTGATAAAGTTGACCGGATTGTTGATCTCATGGGCAATGCCGGCGGTTAGCTGACCCAAGCTTGCCATTTTTTCTTTATCCACTAATTGCGATTGAGCTTCTTTTAATTCCTGTAGGGTTTTTTCCAATTTTTGATTGGTCTTTGAGAGTTCTTCTGTGCGTTTTTGTACTTTTTCTTCAAGGATGATGTTTTGTTCACGTATAAGTTTTTCGTTTTCTTCAGCTTTTAATAGGGCTTGAAGCTGTGAATATTCTTTTTCTCGCTGTAAAACTTTTATCTTATCTGCTAGGGCAAATGATAGTAATAGTACTTCAATGCCTGAGCCGATGAACATGGTATATTTTGTAAAATTGTTGTAAGGAAGAATTCCAAAATCTTTCATGGAAAATACAAAAATCCCCACCATAAAAATACTCCATGCTATTAGATAAAATTTGGCCGAACGTATACCTGAAATGGCCATTCTGATTGAAATGTAAAGTATGATAATAGCTACTAATCCCTGTGCAGGAAGTAGAATTTGATAGCCTATTTTAATCGATGAAAAGAGAGTAATTAAAATCACTAAAACATATTGGTATATAAATAAATTTAATATAAAGTAAAAGTTTTTGCTGTATTCTTTAATATGGAGAAAGCTAATCATGAAAAGGATTCCGGTAATACTGGCCAGAGCTGAAAAAAGCGTTGGTGAAATCTCCATTAAAAATGGAGAAAATTGAAAATACAGCAGATGTAATCCGTTAAAACTCGATTGAGCCACTCCCACAAATAATGTGTGAATGACATACCATAAATAGGATTTATCTCGAATAGTAATGAGCAGAAAGAGATTGTACAAAAACATTGAAGCGATTAGCCCTACATATAGACCATTTATGAGCAAATAATTTCTCTCGATATCTCTGTTGTATTCAATCGATTCTAACTTTAGTGGCACGAGCATTTGCTCTTCATTGTGAATCTGAATATACACCTCTAATTCATTAGAATCATAAAAAATTAAACGATACACATGGTCAGTACTGCGCACATCTCTTTTGTCAATGGTAATATGCGTATTACATGTTTTTTCTATTGTATCTTTTTCAGAAAGTATGTAAATTTTTGAGCTGTGTAAAATAGGATTTGCAATTCTTAATTTTATGGAATCCCGAGTACTGTAATTTTTTACTTTAAATCGCACCCATAATTCTCCATTTATATTTCCAAAATTAATGCGATTATCTGTTGGTGATTCAAAAGGTTTATTTACAACATCCTTTAATTTTAATCCATACACATTTGAAATGTAAAATTGTGAAAACTTATTGATGTCAATTACATCTTCACCTCGGTATTCTATTATTGGAATATTTTGCTCTGATTTTGCACTATTTATACTACTGAAACTAATTACTAAAAACGCTAATTTTATAAAAGTTTTCATATAACTAAAAATCTAGTTGATATTCGATAAATAACTCTCCTTTTGGTCCTTTTTCCTTGCGTATTTGTCTGGGTTTTTCTCTTAGTGAAAATACAACTTGTCTGTCGTTTTCATCAGCAGCCTTTAGAGTATCTAAATCGTTGCACACCATAAGCGTAGCGAGCATATCAGGCTTGGGGTACTCAAATTTTCCTTCCATACCCAAGGATGTTTCAACCACAAAGCCCACATTTCTTACCATTTGAACTGTAAAGGGGGAGCAGAATACAAATAGGGTGTCTATTTTTAGACGCTGAGCCAAAGTTACTCCAGCTTTTGCAACGCAAGCCTTTGTGAGCAACCAAGATACGCCTCTTCCGGCTATGGCTTTTGAGTTCCATAAGCCGCATAGTTCGGCTACTTTACGTCCGGCATCAAGCTCTCGTTGAATGTACTCTTGAAATCGAGGCTCAATATCCTGAAGAGCCTCTTCTACTGGTAGAGGTTGAAAGTCATTTTTTATTTGGATGCGTGCTCCGCCAAATATTCTGATTCCATCACTGCTCTCTGCCACGATAGGATACACATCTGGATTATCTACCCATTCGGCTTTGGCAGATGTAACTTTTGGAACACCGTATTCCTCTAATACTTTTTCGTGACCTTCTACGTATTTAATGCAGGCTTCTCGATCGTCGATCGAACGAAAGGCTCTAATTCTAAGGTCGATTTCTTCCTTCATCGATTTATGCGGTGTAATGAGTGAATATTTGATGAATTGGAAGTCGATAGGATTTTTTCACAACATCGGTAGATTTAAACAATCGAAATACAAATCCAAAGGTGTAATCTATATCCAATTGGAATAGTTTTTTGAATTTATCCTCTGCCTCGGTCAATAAGGCATTCTGCCAAGGTCGATGGTATGTGTTGGGGTACAATCTATTTCTGTACATCAAAAATGTTATCGGACTTACTGGTTGAAAGCCTATTTCGTATTGTGCTGCAAGTATCCAAATTTTCTCCACAGTTTTGCCCAATTGTAGCATTTGGTCGCGTTGGCACCCGGGAGATTGAACCATCATGAGTGCTCCGGATTTCACTACGGTTTCGCGGCTCATTTTTTCGAGTCCTTTGCCTAAGCCCCAGTCGGCAGTAAGCGATAAGGCATTCCAATCGCGTAGAACTCTGAAGGCAGCTCTATCGCTTACAGTAGGATTTAAGGTTTCGATGTCTATTCCATCACAAGTTTCTCGGGCATGTGCATCATTCCAACGGGTTTCGCTCATAAAGTCGTGATGAGCCCACGGATGGGTCAATCGGATGCGATCTGCAAGACCGACGAGCTTGGCAAATTCTTCGATGTCGGATCTGTGAGTGAGGAGTTTAATTTTTTGACCGGGGGCAAGCTGATTTTCAGCTTCTTCAAGGAAGTCAGCATCTATTTTTTCGATGCTTCCTTTTAATCGGTTTGTATGACGCTCGTACAGATAATGCACCTTAGCAACTGAAGTGAAATCATGGTTTTCAGTTCGCCCAACAATTTGTATGGAGGCAATCAGATTTGGGAATTCATGATTTGAAACGAATTGAAGGTGGGTTTTAAGGTGAAGTGCCTTAGCAGCAGTTTCAAAGTTTTCGAGCGCTGCTCCTAAGGCCAAATAACTGCCTAAATGATCGACATCAAGGAAAGAAAAAGCTCTCTTTGGGTTTAGAAACAGATAAAAGGTATCTTCGAAAAGCAACCACTTCCAGGGTTGCACGTTTCCGCCGGAAGGGGCCACTGCGGCTGCACGTATCAAGGATTCGATTTCTTCGGTCGATAGTCTTATGTACTCGTTTTTCCTTGGCAATTGTTTGACAAAATGATGGAAGTAGAGGTTCCAATCTGGCTCGTCAGGAGGTTGAGGAATGGTTGGTTTTGCCTCGCCTGCTGATTTATCGGGTATTAGCTCTTCAAAGTCTAAATAGTATCTACCACTTTGGGTGTATTGGTTTAGAAAAATTCTTCGCGCCGTATCAGCTCCCATAGCTCCGCCCAGAAATACGCTCGATGCTAATTGAGGCCAGGTGTTGATGGTTTGCTGCACTTCGAGCATACTTGCCTTCAGACGAGCACTCATCTGTTCAGCGCTCACCATATCGAGTATATAGGGAATCTTCTCTTCGTTTGTGAGTTCAGTGATAGTGTCGGGATTTAGACCTTCGGCCAGGCCATGGAGTATTGGGCGTAGAGGTTCGAGGTCGAAGCGCTCTACATCGAGCATACCTCTATCAGAGGTGTCCATCAATACTGGAATACCGAGCTCTCGGGCGCGATGACGAGCGATGATTTTAATGTCAAGTCCGTCGCATTCATCTACGAGCAAGTCGATTTTTCCATCAGTGAGTAAGAAGTCATCGAGATTTTCACGCGTGATGCCTTCCGGGTAGATTTTTACTTTTATAAAAGGATCTATTTCCGCTATTTCTCGAGCTGCAATTATTACCTTTTTTAAGCCAATGTTGGTTATGCCTGAACGCAAGCGGTTGATATTGCTCAGTTCTAATTCGTCGAAGTCAGCTAAGCGGAATTCCGTGGCTGAGCGTTCCATAGCCATTGTAATGGCGATTGTTTGTCCCACTGACAATCCGATGATTCCGACTTTTTTAGATGAAAGAATTTTTTGTTCTTGTGGAGTGATTTTGTACTGATTGCGCGATGTTCGTACTTTAACGAAGTCTTCTTCTGAAGGAATTCGACATGCTGTGTTTTTCCAAGGGTAATATACCCAAATATCTGATTTTTCTTCTAATTTTTGTTGGATAAAATCTTTTGATTTTTGTTTAAATAGAGGATGTTTTGAGGTGATTTCTGGATATAATATTTTAAATAATTCGTGGTAAATGGATTCTCTTAAGTCGTAAATAATGGGATTTTTAAAGTCTTTTTGTGTGCTCTGAAATTCATCGTTTGTAAAAAATTCTGCACGCCAATGTTCGATGGTATTTTCTATTGGAGTAATATTTAAATTCATAGTGTGGAATTTTTTTAAGCCCACCTTGTGAGCGATGCGCTAAAATAGAAAAATTTCGATTTTACAAAAAAGAAGCTAAGTTTTGCAAAAAAATTATTTTTTTCGACAAAGGAGTACACTGTTCAATCTTTCTGTTTTTTGTTTAAAAAATTTAATCTAAATTTAAAATTGTGATGTTTATTTGTGGTTTGGAAAAGCTAGTAGGTCATTATCAAAAATTGTACTTCTATTTGCATTCTTGAATCAAAATACTATGAACGAAAGAGATTTGAAATCCATCAAAGTAGTGTATGTAGATGATGAAATGTCGAATCTCACTGCATTTAAATCGAATTTTCGACGTTTCTACACGGTAGAGACATTTATTAATCCCACTGAAGCTTTGGAGTGGCTCGATGAAAATGAGGCACATGTGGTAATAAGTGATCAACGTATGCCCGTAATGCAGGGAACCGAATTTTTGGGAATTCTATATGAAAAAAAGCCGGATATTGTACGCATGCTTCTTACAGGATATGCTGATATTAAGGCGGTAATTGATGCAATAAATGTGGGTCATGTGTTTCGATACATTACCAAACCCTGGCATGAGCACGATATGCGCACTGCCATTGAAAGTGCTTATGAAATGTATCGCCTTAAAAAAGAAAACGCCGAACTGCTGCGAAAGCTTCAAAGAATTAATGAACAATTGGAATTCATGTATCGACAAAGCATACTGTCCTAATAAAGAAAAAGGCCTGAAACCATCACGGGTCAGGCCTTTATTCATCACGCGTCACTACTTATTTGTTTCTTGCTTTTCTCCGCTCTTTAAGTTTTTCTCGTCTGCTTTTGCGTTCGCTTTTTAACTTATTATATTGTTCCTCAGTCAGCACTTTTTTCAGATTTTCTTCGCGTTCTTGAATAGCCTTTTTTCGCTGTTCATTTAAAGATATTGCTTTTTCAGCGAATTCATCGTTGATTTTTGAAACTTCCCGATATTGCTGTTCGCTGAGCATGAGCTCTTTTGAGAGCCTATCAGTGTTTCTTTTCGCCAACTCTTTAATCTTTTCAGGTGATTGAGTGGGCGCTTCCTCTAATTGAGCCATTAAAGCACTCACAGGTAGTAAAATGGCCGCTAGTATGGCAAATAAATTTCTCATATGTTAACGTTTTGTACATTGGACAAGTTTTGTGCCAAAACGTTTAATTAATCCTTAGTCAATCTTTAGCGATGGATTAATTTATTTTATTGCTGGAGTTTAGCCACTCAAACTCAATACCTTTGTCTTCGGGCATTCACATTAACTCATTACATGGAAAAACAGCAGAAATATTTGGGATTTCACGTAACACTCTCTGAAGTACATCCTTGGAAAGACTTGATAATAGGTGAGCTGGGAGAAGTGGGATTTGATATGTTTGAAGACACAGATAATGGATTTGTCGCCTGGGGTTTAGAAGAAAACATTGATCAACCAAAAGCATTAAAGCTATTAGAAGCATACGAAAAAAAAGTTTCTTTCACTCTTCGGGTCGAGCAAACTCCTGTTCAAAATTGGAATCAGGAATGGGAAAAAAATTTTGATCCGGTGGAGATTCCCGGCTTTTTGCGCATTCAGGCACCCTTTCACGAATCAAAAGAGGGGTTTCAATATTCCATAGTCATAGCGCCTAAAATGGCCTTTGGAACTGGGCATCATTCTACAACCTACGGCATGTGCATGCTTATGCAAAATATCGATTTCAATGGTAAACGTGTGCTCGACATGGGGTGTGGGACAGGGGTACTGGGAATTTTAGCCTATAAAATGGGTGCGCACTCTGCTGAAGGCATCGATATCGACGAATGGGCTGTACAAAACACCGAAGAAAATACAACCCTAAACGCTGTAGATATGCCGGTAAAACTAGGCGATGTACGCGCTATCTCTGGGGTGTACGACGTAATTCTTGCCAACATACAGCGCAATGTTCTCTTAGCTGATATACCAGAGTATGTTAAGCACTTGTCTGACGGTGGAAGCCTTTTGGTATCGGGATTTTACCAAGATGATGTTCCCGCCATTGAGTCGGTATGTGTAGCACACCATTTGCGCTTAGTTGATCGTTTTACTAAGAACGATTGGGTTGCCCTTCACTTTCAGAAAAAGAATTAGGATGAGTCGCATACTGGCCTGGTACGTTTTTGGTCTATTGTCTTTGATGCCTTTTTTGTCTCAATCGCAGAAAGTTCGCTCTTTTATCAACGATACTGCACAATGGCGTACTGAAGTTTATGAAGTTCTCAAAGAACAAGACAAAGACAGGGCGGCTAAGCTGGTTAGTGATATTGGTGCTGTACTAAACAGTGGGAAACTATCCGAAGAAGCTTTTGAATACCTCGTTAAAACTAGTAACACACTGCTTAAGAAAAGACTACTCGACCTCGATGCATGGAACGACTGGTTTAAAGTGATAATTCACCTTGCAGAACAAGAAGATGCAAAACACGCCTTGAGCTTTCATCAAGATTTTGAAATCTACACGCAGAAGAATCCTAACAAAGCCATACGCGACTATTTATCGGTCATGCACGGAGTCTTTCTGAAAGGCGAGCTTTACAACGACGGTCAACTGAGATGGGTGTACACCGGTGCTTTTGAATTTTTGTTCGACAAAGAGCCTATTTTTAAAATCACAAACACCGACATTTATGCTACCTTCAGAGGCGATAGCACTTTTATCGAAAAAACACGTGGAACTTTTCATCCAAAAAGTTTGGTTTGGGACGGTCAGGATGGATTTATTTATTGGGAACGTACTGGACTGAGCCGAGATTCCGCCACAGCTCGCTTTCAGACATATCAAATCAATGTTTCAAAAGCTTTTTTTGAGGCTGACAGCGTAACTCTTTATACTAAAGTCTATTTGAAAGAACCTGTTAAAGGTCGACTGGAAGAACGTTTGAGCAGCAGGAACACCCCTGAAACAGCGAATTTTCCGCGTTTCTATGCCTATCGAAAAGACATTGTTATTAAAAATATAGTTAAAGATGTTGATTATGTGGGCGGTTTTTCAGTAGTGGGTAGTGGCGTATATGCTTCAGGAACGCCTGATAAACCAGCATCATTTATCCATTTTCACAATAAAAAACCCCAGCTCATTGTACGAGGTGAGCGCTTTTCACTCAAACCTAATCTTTTTACTTCGGAGGCTGTACAGCTCTCATTGTTGTTGGATGGCGATAGCATCTATCATCCGCGACTATATTACAGGCTCATTCCTGACGATCGAATAGTCACTTTGGTTCGTCAAGAAGAGGGTCTTGGCCTTTCGCCTTTTGTGGATTCGTACCACAAGTTGATCATGCGTTTTCAGACCTTGGTGTGGAAGTTGGGCGAAGAGAAAATTTTGATCTCAAACATGAACCAGGGCCTGGAAATACCTGCCACTTTCGAATCAGCCCAATACTACCGCGAAGAGCGAATGGATCGACTCAGAGGGCTCAGTAACAAACACCCTCTGATGGAAGTCATTGAAATGAGCAAATACTTCGGCTCAGAGGTGCTCGATGCTGATAAAGTAGCCGAATACTTGCGCATCAACCCTCAAAACGGAAGAATATTTCTTATGAATTTGGCCGTTGAAGGCTTTTTAAAATACGATTTAAATACCCACAGAGCCACCATCTTACCGCGCACCTATGAATACGTAAACAATTATTTAGACAAAAGAGACTTCGACGTCATTCAGTTTGTATCGTCAGTGAGTGGCAAACCCAATGCTACGCTTAGCTTGCTTTCGTACGATCTCACGATTGAAGGTGTAAACAGTATTGCTTTGAGCGATTCGCAGCAGGTTGGGCTATTTCCGGCTGATCGAAAAATCGTAATGCACCGAAATCTGAATTTCGATTTTACGGGTCGAATCTTGGCAGGGCGTTTTAGCTTTTGGGGGCGAGAATTTAAGTTTAAATACGAGCCTTTTATCATAGACATGCCTACGATCGACTCTATGCGCTTTGCTGTTGAGAGTTTTGAGAAAGACGCCACCGGAATAGTCACTTTGGTTAATGTCCAAAGTGTGTTGGCCGATCTCACCGGTCAACTTGACATCGACAAGCCGAACAACAAATCAGGTCGGAAATCGTATGCAGAATATCCCATTTTTAGATCTCTAAAAGAGAGTTACATCTACTACGATAAGCCAAGCATCCACAACGGGGTGTACAACAAAAAGGACTTCTATGTGCGCTTGGAACCCTTTACTATTGACAGTCTCGACAATAAGCGTACAGAGGGCATATCCTTTGACGGCACGCTTGTGAGTGCAGGTATCTTTCCCGACATTCAACAAACCATTAAGGTGCAGCGCGACTATTCCTTGGGCTTTGAGATGGAAACACCCATCACAGGACTGTCAGCTTATGGCGGCAAAGGAAAATTCACTCAAAAACTTTCTCTCTCTAATAAAGGCCTTCGCGGTGATGGCCAAATAGACTATCTCTCATCGGTGGCTAAAGCAAAAGAATTCTTTTTCTTCCCAGACTCTACCAATGCAGTGAATGTCTCATACGAAATTGCAGAAGATTCAAAATACAACGTGCCACATGTACTGGCCGACAATGTGGTGCTTCACTGGGAGCCCAAGAGAGACATCATGTTTACACAAAATACCTTGAGCCCTTTTTCGATGTATGACGATATAGCCATGCGGGCTGACGGTAGAATGGCACTTTCGCCTAAAGGGCTGAGAGGTGATGCGGCTATAGCCTTTCAAAACGCTGAGATGAAATCGCGCGACTTCTCCTTCCGCCGTCGTGAATTTTCGGCTGATACGTCTAATTTCCGAGTGCGCCCATATGACTCAGGGCCGTGGGTGTTTGAAACACTGTCAGCTTCCTCTTATGTGAATTTCGACAAAATGAAGGGCAACTTCACCCTTCATTCAGCTGCTCAGTATATGAACTTTCCTGAGCATCAATACATTGCTTATATGGATTATGCCGATTGGCACATAAAAGAAAAGTCTATCGAAGTGATGAAGAAAAGTGCTCTGCCATCATCGCGTATGGTTAGCACCCATCGCGATCAAGACAGCCTTCAGTTTGTGGCAGGCAGTGTGAAATTTCGAATGGTTGAAAATTATTTAGAGGTATTTAAAGCCTTTGAGATTGAGGTGGCCGATGCTACCATATTTCCCGACACAGGCTACGTGGTAATCGATCCTCAGGCACAAATGCGCACTTTGAAAAATGCCAAAATCATCGCCAATCGCCAAACGAAATACCACGCCTTTGAAAAAGCCACCGCAAACATCATCTCGAGGAAAAATTATACAGGATCGGGCTATTACCAATATTTAGATGAAGACAATACCGCTTGGCCTTTGTTTTTCGACCAAATTCAGGTAAACCGACAGGGTATAACCAATGGCAGAGCTCAAATTTCAAAAGACGATGCCTTCTTTCTCAGCACCTATTTTGCTTTTTATGGCGAGGCATTATTAACAGCGCCTGAAAAACAACTCACTTTCGATGGCTATACGCTCATTCAGCATACCTGCAGCAGAATTCAAACCGACTGGTTTCCCTTTAAGTCAATCATCGATCCAAAAAACATTGTGATCGATTTACCTGAAACAGCTGAAGAACTCAACCGAGCCAGAATTTTTAACGGAATTTACATTGCAAATGACTCTACATCTGGTTATTCCGCATTTCTGTCTAAAGAAAGTAGCAGAGCCGATCTCGAATTGATTTTGGCAGGAGGTCAACTCTATTTTGACAAGGCTCAAAACAGTTACATTATCACTACGGCTGAAAAGGTAAAAAATCCGGAAGCAAAAGGAAACTACCTTGCGCTTAACATCAAAACTTGCGAAATGTATGGCGAGGGCCGTCTCTCATTTGGCGATCGCACTGGCCTCGTTGAAATAGATGCTTATGGAACCATACGCCATAAACTGGTCAATGACGAAATTACTATCGATATGTGGATGGGTTTCGACTTTCACTTTAACGATGATGTTCTTAAAGCCATTACCCAGACGCTAAAAGATGCTGATCTGCCCTCAGCTGATTTGGCCAGGAGGGCATTTACAGTGGCCGTTAACGAAATGCTTGACGGCCGTGAGCGCCAGCGATTTATCGATGAGCTGCGCAAAACAGGCTTGCCCGAACGAATGCCGAAACCCTTTCAGAGCACCATTACCTTCAGCGACATCAGGCTAAAGTGGAATCCCGAGACCAATTCGTTCTACTCTGAAGGTCCCATCGGTATAGGTTCGATAGGAAAAGTGCAAATCAATAAACGCGTTAACGGCATACTTGAAATTGCCCGAAAACGCCGTGGCGACGAGGTGACACTGTATATAGATATGGGCAGCAAGGATGTATACTTCTTCCAGTACAGACGCAATCTGATGGAGTTTTACTCTCCACGCCAGGAGCTTATGGACATGATTACCAATACTAAGCCCGATGCGCGTCGTAAGGAAGAGAAGGGCAAACAGCCCTACTCATATACCACTTCTACCCGCGGCAAGATGAACCGATTTGTAAATCGCATGGAAGGTGAAGGCGAGTAATGAAGGTAATCTTCGACCTTAGGGAAGAATGCTTTTGTTTTTTAAGCCTTCGTATTGAATCAGTTCAGCTTTCAGCGAACCAACTAATAATTCCGTTTTAATTAAAACAGGAACCTTATTATCGTCGTTTGACACCCAAATGGTCATTGTGTCTTTTTCTTTGAATACACGTCCCTTTTGAACAATCGGTTTAAATTTAAGACAATTGATTTTTCCAAATTTGGATTTAATGGTTTCCTCTCCGATGTACCGGATCTGAAATTTAAACATTTCATGATCGAGAAATACTGGGATTTGGATGACAGCTCCTGGCGTTAGTGATTTAATATCAGTGAACCTTGCATAGTAAAAAGCGGAAAAAATGTCTTGTGTGCGCTCTTCGAGCTGAAAGACTTTATTTTTATCCAGCAGAATATCAACAGCTGTGTTCGTTTTGGGGTCGAATAGGATGTGATGTTTTATGATGTATCCACCTTCGTCCACATCCCTTATGAATTCGATAGGCTCTAAATTATCGATATCGTAGTAGGTTTCGTATCTGTCGCGCACTCTGAAAAACCATTCGAACATTCCCTTTGAATACCCTATACCTACCATATGGGCGATGTTTTTCCCTTGGCGCTGCTGAATATTATCAACGCTTATGATGGCTTCACCTGCTGTGAGTAATCCGTAAGAGATCGAATACACGAGTCGCTCGCCTGTGGCAAAGGGTTTTACTGAACTGATGCGAATGTTCGGTGTGTTTTCAGTGGTTTGGACGGATGATTGAGCCCCAGCAGTGAGCACTAAGAGTATTGCAATGGCACTTTTGATTTTCATGCAGAAACTTCTTTGTGCAAATAACTTCTAAAAAAATGCCAAAATTTTACTTTTGTCCAAAGATAAAATCAGCAATTATGAGACTAGCCATTTGGTTACTTCTATTGGGCTTTTTGATTTATTCAGAAAATAGTCTTCGTACAGCAGGCGAAGAACGCCTTAAACCCTTGGTAAATGGAAAAAACCCGCCAGATTTATCCATTGGAATTTCAAAAGAGAAATTGATTAATTTCTATGAGATTGCCGGTCAAGAAGGTAGGGAGACGTATGCAAACATTTTAATGAGATACGACTTGCTTTATCCGCTTTCTTATGGATTGTTTTTTGCCTATACCATTTCATTACTGGTTCGGAATTTCCGCAAGCGCTTATTGAGCATTCTGATTTTTTTGCCTCTTATCAGTATGCTCTCAGATTTTGTGGAGAATGCAGGTTTTATTCTGCTCGCTTACGAATACCCCAATTTTGACGACCAACTGTTTCAAATAGCCCGAACAGCGCAAATACTAAAGTGGTCAATGGCCTTTGCATCGGTTGCCACTATAATTGTGCTACTGATTGCTAATGGAATTAGACTTGCAATGCGCAGTAAATCTTAAACAGAAAGGTCAAAAAAAGGGTAATTAGCGCTTCTTGTCGTTTTGCCTTTTACCCTTTTTGTTTTTACGATCTCTCCCCTGATGTTTTTGTCTTTCGCTTCTCTGAGTGCGTTCGATTTTTACTTCATGAAGTGGAAATTGGTCTAAAATTTCCAATTTTTTAGCTACGAGCTCGAGGTTCGCTTTGTGTCGGGCAATGTTTTTTTCAACCTCTTTGATAAAGGGATTAGAGCTCGATTTATTGGAGAAAAGATTAATGTTGTTTTCCAGTTTTTGAAGGTCTTTTTTGAGGTCGTCGTACTGGTGGAGGAGTCTCTGGCGCTCTATGTACACAGCTTGCTTGTCGTCAGCATCCCAGAGGGCTTGCATTTTTGCTTCGAAACGTACCAGGTAGATATTCTCCTTATCGAGATCGAGTTTTTCAAAAAGTGCGTCTATTAGTTTTTGAAATTCCTTTTCGATGTCGCGATATTCAGTGGGTACTTTTCCGAGCGCCTTCCACTTTTCGATTTGTTCTTTTAAGAAAGGGACGCTGATGTTGTCTGATGGGGTGGTCTTTAACTCTTCGAGCTGAGCCTTTTTGTTTTCGTAATTTTTGTAAAGCTCAGCTTCTTTCTCTTTTAGGTATGCATGATATCTGTCGAAGAAAGAGTTGCAAAACTCTCTGAATTCATTCCACACTGATTCAGAAAATTTTCTCGGCACAGGACCGATATTTTTCCAATCAGCCTGCAATTTTTTGAAGAAGTTTACTCCTTCTTCCCAGTCTGTTCTTTCAGCATTCTGACGGGCAAGCTCGATCAGTTCTTTTTTCTTCTGAAGGTTTTGTTGCTGTATCTGTTTAAATTGCTTATAAAAAGCGTTTTTGCGCTTTTTAATTTCACGAATGGCTGCATTGAATTCTTCCCAGATTTTATCATTTTCTTCGTGCAGTACTCTGCCGATTTTTTTAAATCTTTCGGTGTACGAACTCAAGCTTTGGGTCAGATTCTGCCAGCCTTCATGTGTATTGATTTCATCTAGATTGATGGAGCGCAACTCTTCGAGAATGGCTTTTTTCTGAGAGATTTTTTCTTCCTTTTCCTTTTTAACGAGCTCAGCCAATTCACTTTTTTTGCTACGCACTTTGTCGATGGCTTCATAAAAAGCCTTTGCAAGTGCTTCGCGATTTTCGTAAGGTACAGGTCCTGTTTCTCTCCACTCTTTTTCGAGCGCCCTTACTGCTTTATTAAAGTCAGCGATGCGTTCAAAGGTCTTATCTGCTAATTCGAGGGCTCGCTGAATGATTTCTTCCTTAATTTCTTGATTTTTTCTGAAGTGAAGATCTCTAAAATCTTTATTTAGCTTGAGATTGTCATAAAATCTGTCGAGGTAAAAAGAATAGGTTCTATTGATGTGTTCGGCCATATTGTAAGGTATCGGGCCGATTTTTTTCCACTTTTCTTGTAAGGTGCGGACCTTTTCGAAAATTTCCTCCGTAATATCTACATTCATAGCAAGTTCCTTGAGCTCTTCGAGTATGAGCTGCTTTTGATGGAGGTTGTTTTCGAGTTGTTCCTTTTTTTCTTTATAATATGCGTTTAGCTTGTCTTTGTATTCTTTGTAAAGTTCTTTGAATTTGATGCGAAGCGGTTGTTCATAGCTGAAGTCAATCTCGTTGCCACCTTCTTCGATAAAGGCGTGCAGCTTGTCTTTGCGCTCTTCGTCGAGATGGTAGAGCAGATGCCTTTTTATGGCCTCCATGTGCTGCTTGATGGCTGACACATGGTTGTGCTTCAGTAGCGAAACTGCTTCTTTATAGAGTTGTTCAGGTGTATAATCTGCGTATTTACTATATAGACTATCTGACTCCGAAGCTTCGTCTTCATGGTCATCTTCATCGGAATGATGCTCTTGGATTATGTCATCCAATTCATCATTTTGAGGAATCGAAGTCGTTTCTGGAGTAGAGGTTACGGTTATTTCATTTTGATCATCTACAGTCTTAGCCACTTCGTTTTCGTGCAGTCCGTTGTTCATAGTCTTTATGTAAATATCAGAATAACAATGTTTTACAAAGAATGTTTTGAAATAAATTCCCACGCTTTACGGGCTTGTAAATGTAGCATTTCAAGTCCATTGTGCACAAAGGCGTTTTGGTTTTCACATTTTTGTAAAAAAAGAGTTTTCTCTGGATTGTAAATTAAGTCAAAACAATAGCTTTTTGGTTTGATTTTTTTAAAGTCAATAGGTGGATGTTCATGGACGTTCGGATACATTCCCAGGGGCGTTGTATTTACTATGAGTTTTGGGTATTCAAATGCACTTAGATTAATCTCTTCATAGGTAAAGACATTTGTGCTCTTTTTTGAACGTGACACTGAAATATAAGGAATACTCTGCTTTTCAAATACATATTTTACAGCTGCAGCACTACCTCCTGTACCAAGTATCATAGCATCTGCTGGAACTTTGCCGCTCAAAAAATTCAACAGACTGCACTCAAAAGCCACTGCATCTGTATTGTGACCGATTAGCTTTCCTCCTGTTGCTTTAACAACAGTGTTTACGGCGCCCACACCCTGAGCCTCTGGAGTAAGTTCTTGCAAGTAGTTCAGGATTTCCCTTTTGTATGGAATGGTTACATTAAAACCAATAACAGATTCATCATCTAGAAGCCTCAATACTTGTCGAATATCAGAAATTTCAAATAGTTCATACGAAAACTCTGTCAAACCCTCTTGCTCAAAGAGTTTTTGCCAAATCATTGGAGAATATGAGTGACTTAAGGGGTAGCCTATCAGACCTACCTTTTTACTCATTGCCTTGCTTGCTAACCAGTCTGGCTGCCATTATCTCAATGGTAATTACGAGAGCTGCTCCAAGAATGAAAAACACAATACATTCTAAAATCATGGGATCGCCTTTCATCTGAGTAGGCCAAATACTGCGCTCGATAAAGGGAACTTCTATGCCTTTGCTGTTGATGCGCGTCTGTAATACCTGTTTCCAAGGCCATACTTTGTATAGGGCACCGATCATAAAGCCACTGAGCAAGCCTACTGCAGCATCGTGGTATTTGTTTAAGAGCCAAGTAAGGACGTTTGCCATTACCAAAAGCCCAAGTCCACATCCGACAGCAAAAAGAACGATAATTCCGAATTGAAGCGATGTAACCGCTTGTAATATGGTTTCGTATTTTCCGAGCAAAAGCAAGATAAAACTGCCCGAAATGCCAGGCAATATCATAGCTGAAATTGCAATAAATCCACTTAGAAATATGTAGAAACTACCCTCGGGCAAGGAGACCGGTATTGACCGTGTAATTTGGAATGCGACGGCAAATCCTAATACGAATAAGGCGATTACTGCAGCTGTCCAGGTTCTGATTTTTCTCATCACCAAAACGGAACTCGCCAAAATCAACCCAAAAAAGAAAGACCAGGTAAGCAATGGAAAAACACTCAAAGCGAATTGAATGGCTTTTGCCAGAGATGCTATGGAGACGCCAATGCCAAGGAAAAGCGGTATTAAAATACCGAGTCTTGCTGATTGAGCAAATGCTTTTAATCCATTCGACTTCCACTCGAGCCAAGCCGGTCCACCAAGATTTTTAATGCCCGCAAGTAAATCTTCATAAACACCAGTAATGAATGCAATGGTGCCGCCCGAAACACCAGGTACAATATCAGCGGCACCCATACCCATTCCCTTTAAAAATGTTAAAAAATATTGTTTCATTTCAACAAATTGCCGACAAACCTAAGAGAAAAAAGGCAATAATGCCGGACTTTTCCGCTCTTGGCCTGTTAATAAAATTGCCTGTAGGCCCTGTGTTTGTTGTAATTTTGTGGCCAAATTTGAAGTAATACTTCTTCTTCTTACCATGCCTGATTTTGAATACGACGAAACAACCGGCTTAGTGATGCGTTTTGAGCGCATGCTTGCCGAGGATCGTCAAGAGTACTTTGACATTGATGAGCTTGAAATAATCATCGATTATTACTACGCCAGCGAGGAGCTCAAAAAAGCGCTGAAAGTAGCCGACTATGGCTCTGAGATATTTCCTTCTTCAGAAGTGTTTCCGATTCGCAAAGCACAGATCTACATGGATCTAGGCAGAATCGATGAATCGCGGAGAGTATTGAAAAAAGCTGCACAGATAGATCCTGATAATCCGGATGTGCTTTATCTGCACGCCGAAATACATTCTAAAACCGGCAACCATCAGCTTGCCATTCAATACCTGAAAAGACTCACACAGCTGTATCCTGAAGATACAGAGGCATTGACCTTTTTAGCTGGTGAATATGCTGTAGTGTCTAACTATCAGCAAGCAATAAGCATCTATCGTCAGCTGATAGATGAATTTCCAGAAGATCATTTCATCTTGCACAATCTAGTGACTTGCTATGATGAAATGGGCGACCAGGAGGAGGCGATTAAACTGTTAAACAATATTATTGACAGAGTGCCTTACAACGAAGTTGCCTGGCACAACTTGGGAAATATGTATGCCAAAATGGGCAATTACGAAAAAGCCATTTGGGCATACGAATACTCTATTCTGATCGATGAAAATTACATAGCGCCCTACTACGACCTTGGCTACACGTACGAAACGGTGGGCGACTATGAAAAAGCCATTGAAATCTACAACCAAGCTTTAGAAATCGACATCTTCACAGCCCATTCCTACTTATGTCTTGGCAGGTGTTACGAGGCTCTAAATTCCAATAAAAAAGCGCTTTTTTACTACAAAAAAGCCCTAGAAGAAGATGAAAACAACCCTGCAATACACGCTGCTTTAATAAAATTTTATTCGGATAAAGATTATAATCGCAAGGCTCTCTTAACCCACGTAGAAAGGCTGCTGGAGTTAGAGCCAAGTGCTGAAAGCAAGCTCTTAGCTGCAAAAATCCTTTTTGCTCATCGATTTGACGTAGAGGCCATGAAGCTTACGAAAGAACTCATGGCCCAGCGGAAGCACGACAAAGAGCTATTGCTCTACTTCACACGTGTGCTTATAGGCACCAGCCGATTTAAAATGGCCATTAAAATCTTGCGATTTTTAACTACTATGCACCCTGACGATATCCATGTTAGAATAGTTTTAACGGCTGTATACATGATCAACGACAACAATGCCTCTGCAAAAATTCACTTTCGGAAAGTTCGTAAACTCAGCTCTTATTCTTTAGATGATTTGGTAGTGTTGTTTGATCAATTTTTAAATACGGATGACCTCTCCGAATGGATGTTTTATGTGAATATGGGGTTGTAGAGTTTCGAATACCCTATAAAAATGATGATTCTCAATCAAATACGTGAATGGATTAATATCCGGTTGTACCCTTCCAAAAGAAGGGTGCTTTTGTTTTTGAGGTATTCTTCCTTTTTTGTAGCGCTCGTTACCTTATGTGCTCTTGTCATAAATTATGGTTACGAACTCAGCGGTGAAGACCGTCGAATGGTGTATCAAATCGTTCGCTTTTCCTTGGTTTTTTATTTGTTGAAATACATAGTAAAAATTATCTACGATTTTCACCCTATTGAGTTTATAAAAAGTACCCTTACAGAGGCTTTTTTAATGCTCTTCATATTAGTGAATTTGCTAACCATACACTTTTTCAATTTTAACGTATTAACTTTTCTGGGGAATTTGTTTGATATCGGCGATATAAATCACTTTTTTGAGGTCGGTATTCAGGTGTATTTTTTGATTGTATTTTTAATAGAAGTTGGCAAAGCAACATCCGTACTTGAAAAGGTAAATGTAAGCCCTAGCACACTTTTTATTTTTTCCTTCATCATTTTAATATCCATCGGTACAGCCCTTCTGATGATGCCTGAGATGAATACCGTTGGCAAAAGTCCCCGATTTATCGATGCCCTCTTTACTAGTATATCTGCCAGTTGTGTTACAGGCCTAACGGTGGTTGATACCGGTGAATTTTGGTCGGTCAAGGGACAATTTGTTATAATGGTACTTATACAATTTGGCGGATTGAGCATTATAAGTTTTGCAACATTATTGGTACTTTTTACTCGAAATAATATTGGAATTCGTCAGCAAAGTATCATGCAAAACAATCTGTTAGCTGATTCTTTAAGTAGCTCTTCGGGTCTTTTAAAAAGGATTTTTTATTATACGTTTTTATTTGAAATGGTTGGAGCTACTTTGTTGTATTTATCATATTATGGACGTACAGATGGAAGTGTGGGAAACAATATTTTCAATGCTCTTTTTCACAGCATTTCTGCTTTCAACAACGCTGGCTTTTCGACCCATATTGGAGGATTTACTTCAGAAGAAGTTGCTAACATATATGTATTGCATATTCTGATAGCTTTTTTGATTATTTTTGGTAGTTTGGGCTTTTCAAATATTTTTGATTTATTCTCGATAAGAAGGCGCAGAAAAGAACAAAAAAAGCCATGGTTGGGGCTCAAAATAGATACAAAAATTTCACTTTACGCAAGCAGTATATTAATTCTTCTTGGAGGTGTTCTGTTCTATTTTTTGGAAGAAAAAAATGTCCTTTCTGACAAGGATTTTTATGCTAGAATTACTACGTCTTTTTTTCAATCAGTTACAACGCGCACAGCTGGATTTAATACTGTAGATATTGGGTCGCTTCAGATGTCCACACTAATCATTTTTATTTTTCTCATGTTTATTGGAGCCTCACCGGGTTCTACAGGGGGTGGTATTAAGACTAACACTTTTGTGCTCATATTCTTGGGTACATACACTATTATAAGAGGTCGTGCTCGCTTTGAGCTATTTAAGCGTACAATTCCGCACGATTTAGTACTAAAGGCCTACTCAATTATGCTATTCGCCATATCGATCATAAGTCTGGGTATTTTTCTCCTTTCGTTGTTTGAGCCACAGTTTTCCTTAATTCAGATATCATTTGAACAGGTAAGTGCCTTTGCAACGGTAGGACTTTCAACGGGAATTACACCGCATCTCAGCACAGCAGGTAAGATCATCATAATGTTTACCATGTTTATAGGTAGGGTAGGACCATTGACCCTTGCGTATTCACTACTTAGGCAGACCAGGGCCAATGCCTATAAATATCCCGAAGCTCGTATGATGGTGGGCTAAGCGTTATTTCAGCAAATTTTTTACCCATTTGATCTTGTTGCCAAAAGGCGGGTAGCGCAGGGGAATGTCGATCCAGGTAGATTTGTACAATACGCTGCGTTCGTGCGAAAAGCAGTCGAAGCTGCGCTTGCCGTGGTAATTTCCCATACCGCTGTTTCCTACACCTCCGAAGGGCAGATGGTCGTTTGCTACTTGCATCACTACTTCATTAATGGCGGCTGAGCCAGAAGAGGTTTTTTGTAAGATTAAATCTTGCTCTTTTGAATCTTCAGAAAAAATGTAGAGCGCCAGTGGTTTTGGTCTTTCGTTGATGAATTGAATGGCTTCATAAACCGTTTCAAAGGTCAAAATAGGTAAAACTGGACCGAAAATTTCTTCCTGCATCACTGGTTGATCGGCTGTAGCTTCTACTACAGTAGGCTCGATGTATCGGCGATTAATGTCAGCGTGTCCTCCGTAAAGCACTTTGGAGTGACGAATGTAGTTTGTGATGCGCTCTGCATGGCTGCGGTTTACGATGGCCGGATACTCTGCATTCTCAGCAGGGTTTTGACCATAAAACTTGCGTATATACTCCTTGAGTTTTTCGATTAAAGGTTCTTTGATGCTACGATGTACTAAGATGTAATCGGGTGCTATGCACGTTTGTCCGGCATTGATAAACTTGCCCCAAACAATACGGCGAGCTGCTACATCGATGTTTGCTTTTTCAGTTACGATGGTTGGGCTCTTTCCACCTAATTCGAGTACTACAGGAGTCAGATGTTTGGCTGCTGCTTCGTACACAATTTTACCTACTCGCGGGCTACCTGTGAAGAAGATTTTATCCCATTTTAACTCCAGTAGTGCTTTTGATACCTCCGGACCACCAGGGAGCACTTTTACGTAGGAATCGTCGAATGTCTTTGAAATAATCTTTTCAATGACGGATGCTACGGTAGGTGTAAATTCGGAAGGTTTGATTACTGCAGTATTACCAGCCGACAGAGCGCCTATAAGTGGCATCATTACGAGTTGAAAGGGATAATTCCAAGGGGCTATGATGAGGGTTTGTCCGTAGGGCTGTGGAAGTATTCTACTTACTGACCAAAAGTGGATTAATTGATTAGTGGGCACGCGTTTGCCTTTAGCCCATTTAGGTAAGTTTTTGTAATGGAGTTGTATTTCCTGATAAACGATGCCGAGTTCTGTAGCCCAAGCTTCGAACTCCGATTTTCGCAGGTCGGTGTGAAGCGCGCGAAGAATTTCACTTTCATGGAGTTCTATGCTCTTTTTAAGCCGCAAGAGAGCCTCGCGTCTGCTTTTTACGGCGAGGGTGTAACCTTCAGAGAAGTACTTTTTTTGTTTTTCCAGAAGGTGTGAGAAGTCTATGGCAGTTAGTTCTACGGTGTTCATAGTTGCACTTTTACATTAAAGCGATAAGAAAAAAAATTTGTTCAGTACCGTCGGCCCATGCGATAGATTTCGTCGTAGTAATAAATGGCACCACTGGTAGTTTGCACGTATGAGCGTTGATGTTCATGGTCGTCTTTCGTGCGTTCCGCTACAGGAACATTTTTGTAATAATTGCTGCAATATGTGAATCCAATGTTCGAGTTTGGAAAAAATACCGGTAGTTTTCTTGTTCGATTAATAGAATCGTACACGATAGTAAAGGCCTTATAGGGTAGAGAAGTGGTAGGTTCAATATGAGTCAGACGCTGGGCTGAAGCATGAGTAAAAAAGAAAAACAACACAAGTATAATAGTGGGTTTCATAGCTTTAAGAGAAAAAGAAAAGCCGCCTCTATCAGGCGGCTCTAATTTAGTAAAAGAAAAAGTCATTTATTAATTCCAACCAAAGCCAAAGTAGTCAGGTCTTCCGTCTGGGCGAACGCCTTGAATTAGCACACCTTCACCTGACTTGAGACCTTGTAGCATAGAGTTAAATTCCTCTACGGAACGCACCGGGCGATTGTTGGCAGAGGTAATGATGAATCCGTCAGGAACCCCGATTTTGCGGAATTTTCCACCTGGCTGAGTGCTTACTACCTTAACGCCATGAGGAATGTTAAAACGACGTTTATCTTCGTTTGAGATGTTTTCGAGCTTAGCCCCTAAAATGTTTTCAAGAGCAAGATCTTCTTTTTTCACAATTTTGGTATTGCCGTGAATGTTGCGCAGTTTTACTTTGAAGTCACGGCGCTTATCGTCTCTTAGTACGGTTACTACGACTTCATCGCCAGGTCTTTTGCGACCGATTAATTCTTGAAGTTCTGAAACTTTTGAGATTTCGCGTCCATCCATAGCTATCACGATGTCGCCTTTTTTGATGCCTGCGGCTTCAGCGGCACTGTTTTCATTTACTTCATTTATATATACTCCCTTAGTTTGTTTGATGTTGAGTTCGCGCGCGAGTGCAGGCGACAGATCTGCAATAGAAACTCCTAGAAAAGCCCTTTGCACGTTTCCATATTCGATCAAATCTTCCATTACCTTCTTCACAATGTTAGAAGGTACTGCAAAGCTGTATCCTTCAAAAGAACCACGAGTAGAAGAAATAGCTGTATTAATACCGACCAATTCTCCGCGTGTATTTACCAAAGCGCCACCGCTATTACCTGGGTTTACTGCTGCATCTGTTTGAATAAAAGCTTCAATGGGGAATTTGTCGGCGATGATGTTGATGGAGCGCCCTTTCGCACTTACGATACCAGCAGTCACGGTACCTGTTAAGTTGAAGGGGTTACCCACGGCGAGTACCCATTGGCCAACGCGAAGCTCATCGCTGTTGCCAAATTTTATAAATGACAGATTGTCAGCATCTACTTTAAGCAAGGCAATATCAGTAGCAGGGTCTGTACCTACCACGCGAGCACTTAATTCGCGGTTGTCGTGCAGCACAACGGTAATTTCATCGGCATTAGCGATTACGTGATTATTGGTAACTATATATCCATTTTTCGTTACGATCACACCACTACCAGTACCTTGCTGTATGCGGTCGGGCATCTGGCTGCGTCCGAAAAAGAGTTCTTCGAACGGACTGAGCTGACGCCCGCGGATGGTGGCAGAGGTTTTTACGTGCACCACGCTTGGCAGTGTAATTTCAGCTGCTGCTATGAAGTCGCCGTCTTCAGGAGCAGCGGAAGCTGGCCTTACTACACCACTGTATCCTTCTTCACGAATGATACGCACTTCAGGCTTTTCGAAAAAGAGTTTATATCCGGCCAGTGTAGCAGCTCCGGTCAATATGGCAAAAGAAATCTGCAAAAGAGTCTTTTTCATCGCAGTAAAAAGTTTTGGAAATTTTGAAGCATTTATGCCAAAAACTGTTCCAACCCTTTTTTTATTGACACCTCAAAGATTTTTAACACTTGAGATAGATTTGTTTAATGATGCTTGCTCAGCGATTTGATCACCTTGAGCGCTTCAGCTACATGCGATTTGGGAGCAAGGTTACTCTTATAAGACCAGACTATATGACCATTTAAATCAATAATGTAAGTGATCCGGGAGAAAAGTACCCCAAAAAATCCAGTTGGCACGTCGTACATTCGGCGAATGGAACCATCGACGTCGGTGGCTAAGTGGAATGGCAAACTGTATCTGGTTGAAAATTGAGTATGAGAGTCGTTTGAGTCGCCCGAAATGCCAATTACCTCTGCTCCATGTTCAACAAACTCTTCATATTCGTCTCTAAAGCTACACGCTTGAGCGGTACAACCCGGAGTAAAATCTTTCGGATAGAAGTAAAGCACGATGATTTTTTGACCTATAAAATCAGATAAATGCAATTTTTTGCTGTGTTGATTGGTGAATTCGAACAAAGGGGCTTTTGACTTAAAAGGCAACATTTCTATTTTTTTGGAAAAAAAACCGGCTTTTGATTGAATTGTTTTATCTATTCCGATGACCATTACTTTTTACTGCAAAGGACTGACAAGGGTTGTAAGGCAAAAAAGCAATTCGGATGACAAAAAGTCATTTTTGTTGAAATTTTACCTGATGGCACATGTATTGTCGAGTTTAAACAAAAATTTTTGTAAAACAATCGGATTATGAGTAAAATAATAGGTATTGACTTAGGTACTACCAACTCATGCGTCGCTGTAATGGAGGGTAATGAGCCGGTAGTAATTCCAAACAGCGAGGGCAAGAGAACGACGCCTTCGGTCGTGGCTTTTGTGGAAGGAGGTGAGCGCAAAGTGGGTGATCCCGCTAAGCGTCAGGCAATAACCAACCCCAAAAAGACCATTTATTCCATCAAAAGATTTATGGGACGCACATATGATGAGTCGCTGGCAGAAGCGAGTCGTGTGCCCTACAAAATAGTAAAAGGTGACAACAACACTCCTCGTGTGGAAATCGATGGCCGTCAGTATACACCACAAGAGATTTCGGCCATGATTCTGCAGAAAATGAAAAAAACAGCAGAGGATTATCTCGGAACTACCGTAACAGAAGCCGTAATCACCGTACCTGCATATTTCAACGACGCTCAGCGTCAAGCAACAAAGGAGGCCGGCGAAATTGCTGGTCTGAAGGTGCGTCGAATTATCAACGAACCAACTGCTGCAGCCCTTGCTTACGGTATTGATAAGAAAGGCAAGGATATGAAGATCGTGGTATTTGACTGCGGTGGTGGTACTCACGACGTATCAGTACTCGAGCTTGGCGACGGCGTGTTTGAAGTACGCGCTACAGATGGCGATACACACTTAGGTGGTGACGACTTCGACCAAGTCATCATCGATTGGTTGGCTGACTCTTTCAAGCAAGAGGAAGGCATTGATCTCCGGAATGATCCGATGGCTTTACAGCGCTTGAAAGATGCAGCTGAAAAAGCTAAGATCGAGCTTTCATCATCATCAACTACGGAAATCAATCTTCCTTACATAACTGCCACTAATACAGGCCCCAAACACCTTGTAAAAACACTTACAAGAGCTCAGTTTGAGCAACTTTCCCATCACCTCATTCAGCGCACAATCGAGCCATGCCGCACTGCTCTTCAAAAGGCTGGCTTGACTGTAAATGACATTGATGAAGTAATTTTAGTCGGTGGTAGTACAAGGATTCCTGCTATTCAAGAAGCCGTACGCAAATTCTTTGGCAAGGAACCTTCAAAAGGTGTAAACCCTGATGAAGTAGTAGCTATAGGTGCTGCCATCCAAGGTGGTGTACTCAGCGGTGATGTAAAAGATGTATTGCTGCTCGACGTAACTCCGCTTTCATTGGGTATCGAAACCTTGGGTGGTGTATTCACTAAGCTGATCGAGGCAAACACTACCATACCTACTCGCAAGAGCGAAATCTTCTCAACAGCTACAGATAACCAACCTTCTGTTGAAATTCACGTGCTGCAAGGAGAACGACCAATGGCTAAAGACAACAAAACCATCGGTCGCTTCCACCTCGACAACATACCGCCGGCTCCAAGAGGTGTGCCTAAGATTGAAGTGACCTTTGACATCGATGCCAACGGTATCTTGAACGTATCGGCTAAGGATATGGGAACCGGCCGTGCTCAGAGCATCCGCATCGAAGCTTCTTCTGGATTGACAAAAGAAGAAATCGAGCGCATGCGCAGAGAAGCTGAACTCAACGCTGAAGCTGACCGCAAGGCTCGTGAGCGCGCTGACAAGCTGGTAGCTGCTGACTCTACCATCTTCAGTACTGAAAATCAACTGAAGGAATACGGTGATAAGATCGATCCGGCTATGAAGTCAGAAATCGAAAGCGCTCTTGCCGAGCTGAAGCAAGCCCACAGTGTGCAAGACATTGAACGCATCGATGTAGCTATGAAGCGGCTAAACGACGCATGGTCAAAAGCTGCTTCCACAATGTACAGCAATGCCGGAACATCTACTCAGGGGGCTCAGTCAAGTGCAAGTAGCACATCATCTACTGACGGGGTATCTGATGTAGAGTACGAAGAAGTAACTGACAATAAATAAACTAATCAAAACACACAACAAGCCGGAACTAAAAATTCCGGCTTTTTTTAATTTCAATTTCTGCTCTTAAAATTTAAAAAATCTTAGACAGCACGATTTACATCTCAATGAACATTTTGATAATTTATCAGACCTAAAAAATGTTTTCGTGTTTTAAATGATCAAAAAATTAAAAGAATGTTTGCCATAATTAATTTCCTAAATTGCTAGATTCAGATAATTTATATTTTAAAATGATAATTCATCTAAATATATTTTGTAGTTTTTCTGAATGTAAAAAAAATATTTTTCAAACATGTTTATTTAATAGGTTGATTAAAAAATCTTTTTGAATAATGAATAATTTGTATAAATGCTCAGTGTGAAGTAGGTATAAGCCACTGATTTATATAACTTTTAAAGAAATGGTTTCAAGTAATTCTTAATTTTTTTCTTTCAATGAAAAAAAGAATGTTCTGAAGAAAATTTCATGGATTGTATTTATATGTAACAAAATAATTTAGACAAAAATCCTTGCGTTAATAAACAATAATTTGAATGAAGATGAAATTAATTTAAATTATTATTTAAAAAAATTAGTAGTAATCGAGTTGAAATTTTTTAAATATCTACTTTTAATGACTGACTACAAAAATCATCACATATTTAATAATTTTTATTTTTTGAACGAATGTACTTATATAAAAAAAGCCACCTTTTTAGGTGGCCATTGGTTTTTAGATTTAGAGAATTAATCGTTTTCAACATCTATTATTTGCTCAATCAAATCTTTTAATCTTTCATATAGTACATTGTTGCCATCGATGTTGTTTGGGCCAATCTCAATTTTTCCATTTTGATTTCCATCTGTTGCTTGAGTGAGATCGATTCCACCTTTTGACGGATCAAAAATTAATGAAACATCAAATATGAGCGATACGTTAATCTGTGATAGATTATTTAATGATATAGGTGTATCAAATTCTTTTTCAAACTCAAAATCATCTTCAATTTCAATTTCAAGAGGCTGATTACCTAAGCTTCCAATAACCACTATGCTAGCTTTGTTAGTTATTGCATCCGTTTTTGGATTTTTATCTATTTCAAATTCAATTTCAGAATATAAGCCATCTGGTAATTTTACAAAATCTGTTAGCATTACATCTCTAGGTGAGTTATTTTCAATTATTTTGATTTCAAAAGGTCCTTTCATTTCCTCTTCGGTAATGAGGCTATCTGGATGATTATTAAGTTCAAATTCTATTTCAGAGATGTTTATCCACATTTCATCAATGTGAAGCGACTGGCTTGTGCGATTAAAGTTTGTAGATGCAAATTTTGTTGAAACTTTTATGCTTATTCCATTCTTAATAGATGTAGAATTCTCTTTTTTGCAAGATCCAATTAAGAAAGCAGTTACTGCGAATAAAATAATTAAAACATTTTTCATATTCATATTATTCATTGATTTTTTACAAAAATAAAAAAATATAATCAAATAATTTTAAAAATATCTTGGGATTCATAATATATTTATTGAAATCATTATATTTTTCTCTGAAGATTACATTTATATATTTTTGAAATAAAAGTTTAAAATATTTTTAAGTTCATAAAAAAACCATGAATTTTTGTATTAAGTTTCAAGAATTGTTAAAATATTTATAAAAGGTCGTTAGTCATTAACGCTCACACAATAGCGTAAAGCTTTCTCAAAAAATAAAAAATATTGATTCTAAAGATCTTTTAATTTAATTCTGTTATTGTCATAATAGATGTTTTTTGATTAAATGATGTTTTTTTAAAAAAAGATTGAGTTTAAAATTCGGCTTTTTATTTAAGTTTTTAATTTGGTGTAATAGTGTAATACTTTTTATATAATAAAAAGCGAATTATGTTCTATCGCTTTTACTATCAGTTAGTTAGGTGTCGGAGAAGCAGAAATTGCCCGAAAAGTGACTTATCCTATTCGTCTTCAATTAATCTCATCTGAGCAATTTTTTTGAAGGAAGTCTTTTGAGAGAGTGATTTGCTCAAGTATTCAGACGCTATGTTGTTACTTTTGCTGGCATATAGTCAAAAAAGTAAATGAGTAGCCTGTATTGGAAGGAGATTAGAAGTTTTTTTGGTTCGCTGACGGCGTATTTGACGATAATTACGTTTTTGCTCCTTACTGGGCTGTTTTTGTTTGTCTTTCCGGGAGGGCTGAATGTGCTTTCGATGGGCTATGCCGGTTTAGATAGCCTGTTTATCATTGCGCCTTGGGTGTTTTTGTTTCTCATTCCGGCTATCACGATGCGGATGTTTTCAGATGAGATTCGCTATGGCACTATTGAGCTGTTGCTCACGCGTCCGCTGACCGAGTGGCAGTTAATATTCGGAAAATACTTGGCGGCTGTGACGTTGGTGGTTCTTTCGCTGTTGCCTTCACTGGTGTACGTCATTACAGTATATGTACTTGGCGATCCGCCGGGAAATTTAGATTCAGGCGCCACCATAGGCTCATACTTAGGCTTACTTATGCTTGGAGCGGTGTATGCTGCGCTGGGCATTTTGGCTTCGGTGCTCACTGAGAACTCAATTGTATCATTTTTAATCGGGGTGTTTTTGTGTTTTTTCTTTTTTTACGTAATCGATCAACTGGCTGCACTTAGCGTGCTGGGCAAGAGTGGGTTGCTGCTGGCACACTTCAGCATTAGCGAACACTACAACAGCATCAGCCGAGGGGTGGTGGACAGTAGGGATGTGGTGTATTTTGTGGGAATGATCGCAGTGGCTCTGGCCACAACGCGATTGGTACTGATCGTGCGCAGAAGCTGATAGAGGATGACAAACAAGGTAAAAAAACTCTACGTGTGGTACGGCAGCTTGCTTGCTGCTGTGATAGTGGTATATGTACTGGTTCAATATGCAGGCGTGATACGCCTTGACCTAACTGCCGAAAAGCGCTACAGCCTTTCGCCAGTAACCAAAGAACTTCTGACGGAAGTAAAGGAACCTATGATCTTTACGCTGTACCTGGATGGTGAATTGCCATCGGGATTCCGCAAGCTGCAGCGCGAGGTTAGGCAAGTGTTACAAGAGTTTAGGGCGTACAATCGAAATATTCTCTTCAAAATCGAAGACCCGGCCGCGGTAGGCGACAAAAAGGCTGTTCGCGACTTTCAGGAGCAGCTCGAGTTTAAAGGCTTATCGCCGGTGCAGGTGGAAGTGAACGAGGGCAATCAGGTACAGTTTCTTCAGCTCTTCCCGGGCATAATCGCTACCTATGGCGAGAAAGAGTCGGCCATTCAATTGCTCAGCACACATATCAACACTACCCCCGAAAATCAGATCAACATTGCCATTCAAAATCTTGAGTACAATCTGACCAATGCCATCCGAAAGCTTGTTCGAAAGTTTAGCCCCACCATTGCCTTTCTCGAAGGGCATGATGAGCTCTTGCCCGGCAGAGTAGCCGATATATCGCGGGCGCTTTCGGAGCACTACACGGTTTCTCGCTTTAACATTCGACAGTTCGAAAAAGACTCAGCCACCGGCGAAGTGAGCATTTTGCGACAGATGCAGCGACTTGACAATTACAAATGCCTTGTAATTGCTAAACCTCAAAAGCCCTTTACAGACCTTGACCTGTTTTTGATTGACCAGTTTATCATGAACGGGGGTAAGGTCGTATGGCTGATCGATGCGGTGGCAGCTGATATGGACTCACTCAGCCGGGCATCGGAGTTTATGGCGTACCCAATTCTCGATGAACTCAGACTGGGCAATTTGTTTTTCCGCTACGGATTTCGCATCAATACCAACCTGGTGCAAGATCGCAAGGCGGCCTGGGTGAGCGATATGCGCTCGGTGCGCCGGTGGATATACTTTCCGCTTATCGATCCGCTGTTATTTCACCCGATAACAAAAGATTTAAATTCCATAAAACTCGAATTTGCTTCTACCATTGATACCGTAATAGCACCGGGGGTCAAAAAGACTCCACTGCTTAAAACATCCGATGCTACACGTACTGTGGCTACACCCCACATCGTACGTTTGGCACATCTCTATAACTACCCTGGTACTGAGCCGTATCCAAAGCGCTTCCTTACCGTCGGTCTGCTGCTGGAAGGGACTTTTACGTCGTATTTTAAAAATCAAATCGTACCAAAAGAATCCGGACGCCAGATACCCTTCCGCGAAGAGAGTGTCCCGACTCAGCAAGTAGTAATAGCTGACGGAGATGTGATTAAAAATCAACTGAACATCGTTAACCCAAATATTCAGAAAGGAGCTCCCCTGCCGCTGGGATTCGATCAGTTTACAGGTACACAATACGGCAATCGGGATTTGATGCTCAACATTTTTGACTATCTGCTCGACGACAAAGGCCTCATCGCCCTGCGCAACCGCGAGTTTAAACTCCGACTGCTGAAGATGAGCCGTGTGTATGAAGAGATGTGGCTGTGGCGCATTATTAACGTGGCCCTGCCGGTTGTACTGGTCGTTATTGCCGGTGTTGTCTATACTCAGATTCGAAAAAAAATGTATGTTTAACGGATGAATATTGATTTAAAAGGCTTAAACGCTTTGGTGGGTGGAAGTACTGCCGGGATCGGACAGGCCATTGCAGAGCGATTGGCCGCTGCAGGTGCTACTGTGACCCTACTAGCTCGAAATGAAGCCAAATGCAAGGAAGTTCTCAATCTTTTGAACAAGAATATCGGTCAGCAGCACGACTACATCCTTGCCGATCAGACTTTGCCCTTAATACTGAAAGAAACTCTCGATCACTATCTCGCTGACCATTCAAAGACCTTTCATATAGTCATTAATAACACCGGTGGACCATCGCCTGGGCCTTTGCACCAAGCAGCTACTTCTGAGCTCGAAAAGGCTTTTTCGCAGCATGTGATAGCTTCACACCTCATCATGCAGACTTGCCTGCCCGGTATGAAAAAAGCTGGCTATGGCCGAATCATTAACGTGATTTCAACATCGGTGAAAGCCCCTTTGCCCAACCTGGGTGTTTCCAATACCATCAGGGCCGCAATGGCCAATTGGTCAAAAACTTTAGCCACCGAATTGGCTCCTTTTGGCATTACGGTTAACAACATCTTGCCCGGCGCTACCGATACCGATCGCTTGCGGTCTATCATCGAAACAAAGGCAAGCAAAAGCGGAAAATCCGCTGATGAAATTCGCCAGGAGATGATCGGTGAGATTCCTGCTGGGCGCTTTGGCTTGCCGCGAGAAATTGCCGCGGCTGCAGTCTTTTTAGCTTCGCCTGAAGCGGCTTACATCACCGGAATTAATGTGCCCGTAGATGGTGGGCGAACACCATCGCTTTAAACCTGTTTTTTCTCGCGAAATACGTTTTCATCTGTCAAACCTACCTTTGTGTACATGACTACAGAAGCTATTGCCTTGCGCCGATTGATTGATAGCAGTTCAAGTATTCTTATTACCACCCATATCAATCCCGATGGCGATGCAGCGGGCAGTTCTTTGGCCTTGTATCACATCCTGTGCAAAATGGGCAAAAATGTACTTTTCATTTCACCCAATGAAATACCGCCGTCGCTCCACTTTTTGCCCGGAGTTGATGAATATGTGCCTTTCAATCAAAACCCGGATACACTTGCTGAAAGACTTCAAAATACCGATCTGCTCTTTTGTCTGGACTACAATACCCTGAGCCGCACCGGCGATGCCATGGCCGAGCTACTCCGCACCTTTGCTGGAAAGAAGGTGCTTATCGACCATCACCAGCAGCCTGATACTGATTATGCGATTTCATTTTCCGATACGTCGTATTGCAGCACCTGTGAATTGCTCTTTCAAGTACTTTCAGAAGCATACCCTGATTTGAAATGGCTCACTCCCGATGTGGCCACGTGTTTATACACAGGCATACTTACTGACAGTGGCTCTTTTCGCTTTAATACAGTACAGCCGCGCACGCATAGGGCTGTGGCGACCTTACTCGAAGCCGGTGCTCCACATACGGCCATTCATGAAGCTATTTTTGATCAAAACCGACCTGAGCGTTTCAGGCTGATGGCCGTCATGCTTAGCCATATGACTTATCTGTCGCATTCGGTGGTCTATTCATGGATTACGGAAAAAGAATTTCTCCAATCAGGTGCTGACAAAGAGGACTCAGAGGGTTTTGTAAATATGGGGCTTTCGATACGAGGAGTAAAAGTATCAGCCCTTTTCAGAGAAGAAGAAGGAAAAGTGCGTATCTCTTTCCGATCAAAAGGTGAAGTGGATGTAAACCAATATGCCCGCACATACTTCAATGGTGGAGGCCATCGCAATGCCGCTGGTGGTACCTGGTATGGTACGATTCAGGAAGCTGTGAAGCGATTTGAAGAGACAATTTTTGAAGTAGTACCATCGTGAACAATTAAAAAGAGTTCTTTGATCAGAGGGTATCCAAAAATTTGATTTTAAAATTAATATAAAAATTAGGATATAATTAATATATATACATGAATTTTTAGGTGTCAAAACCAAAACAAGGCCTTGAAAGCGATTTTGAACGGGAATCCGAAAACCGTGAGAAGAGTAGGAGTTTTAAAATTAATTAAAATAAAAAAGCCTTGATTAGTCTTTCGTTTTTCTTTGTAATTCAGCTTCTTAGTGCTGGTCAAATTAGAATTATAAGACAAGGGAGTGCCAATGGAATTCATTATGATCGGGTTGATTCATATAAATCGGGTTGGTGGATTTTTGGTGAAAGACAGCTTGTTTATAAAGACCCTGGCAACATCAAATGTAAATGGGGCTTGAGTTCCGACCCTAGACTTAATAATGGTGTTTATGCTGAAGAAATTGAAGGCTTTTTAATTTTCATGTTATCTTCAGTTGTAATGAGCGGTACGCATACAGCTAATCGTTTTGGTTATGTATATCCGTATGTATTTACTTCTTCAATTGTAGAGGAAAATGTTTACAGACTTAATTTAAAAACCGGTAAATTAGAATGCATTTATGAGGAAAAGAATATATTGAGTGATGCTTTGAAATCAAAATATTTCAGAATATCTACATCAGTGGAGATTCCCAAGAATTTAGTTCTTTCAATGAATGACCAAAATATACCTTATCGAATACATAATCTTTATGATCTAGACTCAATGGCTGTAATTTATAATCGCATTGAGCACAATAATAAAAAGAATCACTTGTTTATTCTGGAAAATGATGGCGAAAATTGGGGTAAAAGAAAAATTATTTTGTGAAACAACAAATCTAAAAAAGAAAGTGCATTTCCATTACAATTTTATCAGCCATTTATAATTGATGGAAATTATGGATAAACGGTTTTTGGCAATAGAAAATCATTCGATTTGATGATTACCTATTCAAATCAAAGGATAATTGGTAAAAGATGGAATCAAAATTTAAAGCTTATAGTGCCTGAATATTGTCAGAAATGTGTAAATCCGAACGATAAAAGATTTCGGTATGTTGTACATAGTAATGGGGATAAAAAAGCCCAACAAAGATTTATTAAATCCAATGGTTTTTCAAAGAATAATGTATTTTACTATAGAGTAAAAAGTGACTTTGATATTTTGTTTACTTTACCCCTTGATGATGACCCTTTACATCATTTTTTTATGAACAGAATTATTGAAATTTATCGCGAATATATTTGGACTTTGGGAAAGAATTTTTTTGAAAATATGAAAAGATAAATAAAAAATCTCATACTTATATTTTATGCAGTGAGTTGCCCCTTTGTTTTTTTAATAGACAATTTTACATAGTATTTATTTTACAAGACTAATCTAATCGCACTTTCAAAATCGGATGTTATTTAAAGACTATTACCAAAACCTGAATCAGAGGTGATCAAGTGACTTTTTCAAGCCTGAAAATAAAATAAAAAAGAATCCTGTTTTACATTACATCGATAAAGTAAAATAAAATTCTTTTTATTGTACCTCAGTCTCATGCCTAACATAGAGAATTTTCATCCAGGCTCTTGTGCACAGGGCTATCGGTACCAAATATTTTATGCCTACTAAAATCAATACCGAATGGCAATGGAGCAGTGCGGAAATTAATGAGTTGATTGAAAAAGCAGCTTTAAAACTAGGCGAGTTAAATGCTTTATCTCGATTTGTGCCCAGTGTTGATGCTTTTATACACATGCACGTGACGCAAGAAGCTGTATTATCAAGTGAAGGTATACAAACCAACATTTCAGAAGCATTGTTGCCTGAAAATGAAATTCAACCCAAAAGACGTGGCGATTGGAAAGAGGTACGCAACTACATTCGGGCTTTAGAATATTCCATATAAACACTTGAGGTGCTTCCAATTTCCGGACGTTTAATATGCGAAACACATCGAGTCCAGATGACAGGAGTGGGAGGTGAGCATAAATTGCCAGGTGAATATCGAAAAAGTCAAAACTGGATTGGAGGTCTTTCGCTTACAGACGCTGTGTTCATTCTACCACATCATGATAATGTGCCGGAATTGATGAGTGGTATGGAGTTTTTTTTTGCACAACGACCAGATTCATTTACCCGATATTCTGCGGATAGCTATTGCGCATTATCAATTTGAAACGATTCATCCCTTTTTGGACGGCAATGGTCGAATGGGCCGATTGCTTATTACATTGCTTTTACTGGATCGAAAAATTTTGCAAAAGCCCTTGCTATACATTTCTTCTTTTTTTGAGAGAGACAGGTATTTGTATTACATTAGATTGCATCGAGTGCGAACAGATGGAGATATGTACGGTTGGATTAAATACTTCCTAGTAGGAGTGGTAGAAACGGCTGAACAGGCTCTCGATAAGCTTCATTCTATTTTAAATGTTAAACGAGAAGTAGAAAGTTTGGTTAATTATCAGTTTGGAAAAAGAACTGCTAAAGGTATGTGTAAACTGAATGCCTTGTATGAAAATCCATATATCAAAATCGATAAAGTAGTCGATATTACTGGTTTGAGCTTTAAGGCTGCTTCAGACTTAGTCGCATTGTTCGTAGATCAAAACATCTTATTTATAGATCATTACATTTTATACGAAATTACAGGTCAGAGCAGAAATCGGATTTTTGTGTTTAAGCGGTACCTCTTGAAATTTTTGAAAAATTGAGATGAATATTCCTTCTTCACTTTCTGATAAGATTATCAAAAATCTTATCAATAAAGATGTATGTCTTACATTCAAAGGAGTCCACGGCGGTTGCATCGGGCAGTCCTATTGTGCAGAGGCTGAAGGTCTGCGTTTTTTCGTCAAAACTATCACACAGTCTATGCCTTCGGATTTTTTCCGCAAAGAAGCCAATGGTCTTCAACTGCTCAAAAATCAGGGCCTGAAGAATGTGCCCGAAGTATGGCTGGTCGATGACGATGTTTTAGTATTAGAATGGGTCGAGCCCGGTCGAAAAACTTCGGCCACCATGCGGCAGGCAGGTATTGCTCTTGCTGAACTTCACCTTCGGCCACAGCCCTTTTTTGGCCTTGATGAAGACAACTATATCGGCTCCTTACCGCAACCGAATGGGCGGTACGACAGTTGGGCAGAGTGCTATTTTCATTCCAAACTCTGGCCGGCAGCGCAGGAGGCGCACAGACGGGGTCATTTGGTGGCAACTCTGCTTGCTGATTTGGAAATTTTGTACAAAAAACTACCCGAGCTACTGCCTGATGAAAAGCCTTCGCTCTTACATGGCGACTTGTGGGGCGGAAATGTGATGGCTGCGGCCGACGGCCGACCTTATTTTATCGACCCGGCCGTGTACTTCGGCCATCGCGAGGTGGACATTGCCATGACCATGCTCTTTGGCGGCTTCGACAGTACCTTTTATCAATCGTATTACGAAACGTACCCACTGCTGCCAGACTTTAGGCAAAGAATTCCGCTTTACAAACTCTATCCGCTGCTGGTACATGCAGCACTTTTTGGCATTTCGTATCAGGCCGATTGTGTAGATTGCATTCGAATGTATGTGTAAATCCACCAAAAACTTATGAAAAAACACAACTACCTGATTTTGATCAGCTTGGTAACCCTAGGGGTGGTGTTACTTTCGTCTTGTGGCAGTACTAATGAGCCACAAGATAGCGATGAAATGACAGAAAATAGCCAGGCGTTTATCTCCAATGTGGAAATTTTACCCTATGAATTATCGGATTCGCTTACCGTTACACAAGTAAAAACAACCCTTGTAGCTCGTGAGCGCGACTCTGCTTTTACGCTTGTAATTCAGGCTTTGAGAGGAGAAAATACTTTTCTCGACAGTGTTTTTTTCGCCGTAAAAAAAGATGACACCGCCCGTGCCAATGTGGTCTTTACACAATTGCCATTCGACGAAAAAAATCCACCGAAAATCGAACTCATCTACCACTAAATGTACACATTGCTTGTAAAGACTCTTTCTGGATTTGAACAGCTCCTTGTCGACGACATTCGCGAGTATGGTGGTGAGATACTTTCTGTGCAAAAAAGGTCAGTAATTTGTAAAGGAGATCATCGATTGGTCGTAGATGTAAATGTGCGCTCGGGAGTTACTGTTTTTGTGTACATCTTATTGGAGAAATTTACAGCAGCATCTAAAGAACACTATGTGCGAAATGTGTCGAAAATTCCCTTTCAAAACTTTGTAAAAACACATCAAACATTTGCCGTTAAAAGCGATGTCTTTCAATGCCCTTGGATCGACAATTCGATGTACGCTTCCCTTCTGTTAAAGGATGCCATAGCAGATGTACAGCGTAAAACGTCAGGCTCCAGGAGCAATGTAAATGTGGAAAATCCGGATGTAGAGTTTTATCAATACATCTACAGAGATTCTGTATCTATTTACATCAACACTTCCGGCCAACCATTGTACAAAAGAGGATATAAAACGCTTTCGGCCAAAGCTCCTGTTAACGAAGTATTGGCACACGGCATACTCAGGCTTAGCAAATACAATCAGAATACGCCATTTGTGAATCCCTTTTGCGGTTCAGGGACGTTCATTAGTGAAGCTGTGATGATGAGGAAAAAACAGTATCCAAACAGCTATCGACAGCATTTTTCATTTTCAAATTTTAGTTGGGAATCTTTTGATACCTATTGGAAAAATCTTTTAAATTCAGTACCACAAAATACACCACTTTCAGATGTAGAAATTTATGGTATTGATAATGATTATACAGCAATTAAAAATGCCCAAAAAACCCTTGAAAAAATTGCTGAAGGTTGCAAAGTTCGAATAGAAAGAGCTGATTTTTTTCAGTGGAAAAGTCCGGTTGATAAAGCCTTTTTACTGATGAATGTGCCGTACAATCAACGATTGAAAATCGATTCGAAGGCTTTTTTCACAAAGTTGGGTGATACCCTGAAAAAGAATTATTCCGGCAGTGAGTGCTGGATACTCTCAGCCGGTAAGGAACATACGAGGCATATGGGATTGAAATCTTCCCAGACCATTCCTCTTTACAACGGTCAACTTCCGGTATTTCTTCAACAATTTCATATATATTAGTGTGCCATGAAACGAATTGGAATTTTTACATCAGGAGGCGATGCTCCGGGCATGAATGCCTGCATACGGGCAGCTGTGCGCACTGCATTGGCCAATGGGTTAGAGGTGTATGGTATTTACAGAGGCTATCTAGGAATGATCGAAGGCGACATCGTACCCTTGCAAAGCAGTGACGTGTCAAATATCATCCAGCGCGGAGGTACCATCCTGAAAACTGCTCGCAGCGATGAATTTCGTACCCCTGAAGGGCGCTCTAAAGCCGCTGAAAATCTCAAAAAATTTGGAATCGAAGGGCTAGTTTGCATTGGTGGAGACGGATCGTTTAAAGGAGCATCTGTACTATATGAAGAGCACGGCATCAAAACCATAGGTGCTCCCGGTACGATTGATAACGATCTATATGGCACTGATTCGACCATCGGCTATGATACTGCGGTCAATACTGTGGTTGAAGCTGTGGACAAACTGCGCGATACTGCCGCTTCGCACAACCGTCTGTTTATAGTAGAAGTAATGGGGCGCGATGCCGGATTTATCGCCCTACGCTCAGGCATAGCCTGTGGTGCTGAAGCTATACTTGTGCCCGAAACCCCTACTTATATAGATGGTCTGATTCAAAAGCTGCGCGAAGGCTGGTCGCGCAAGAAGCATTCATCCATCGTAATTGTGGCGGAGGGTGACGAAAGCGGGGGCGCCTATCAAGTAGCGGATGCGGTAAAAAAGAACTTTGACAAGTACGACGTGCGTGTGACCATACTTGGTCACATCCAGCGCGGTGGTAGTCCCTCAGCCTACGACCGCGTATTGGCCAGCGAAATGGGATATGCTGCCGTAAAAGGGTTAATCTCTGGAAAATACAATGTAATGGTAGGACGTCAGGGAAGAGAAATCGTATATGTTCCTTTTGAAAAGGCTATTAAGCACAACAAAGAGCTGAACAAGTATTTGCTGGAAATAGCTGAAACGCTCTCGCGATAAATCAAAACAGCTGTACAGTAAGCCCTACAGAAAAACCTATGTGATTGAAAGGCAGACTAAAAGGTCTAGCTTTACTGGGTTCATTAGCAATTATTTCATCCTGATCGGTAATGCGGATGTTTCGGTCGTACACCGTTTCGCGCTCGTAGCGGGCAAATTGATTTAATTGGCCTTGACCATTGACTTCGTAAAACACCAATTCAGACCTCCTCGGGCTAAAATTTGCGCCTAAAGCTCGTACCTCGGTAAAAAGAAAAAGCCGGTCATCGAGAGACCATTCGATGCCTAATGCCCCGGAAAGCCCTAAAGAGAATCGCCCGATGTAGTTGGTTTGCATTTCTATAAAATCGTAAAAATTACTGTTGTTGGGCAATAGAACCGAAGATTTTTCCTGAATTACACCTACAATAATAGGAAACCCAACTCTGATGTAGGGTCTGGTTATATATTCCATCGGAAGCATAAAGGTAACTTCTGGCGTAAAAAGAAAAGCATTTGAAGTGAGCGTTCTGGGTGATTCGAATGTAAAATCAAGCGTGTCAATTCGAGTTGTATACACATCTTTTACCGTAGAGGAACTGTTGAATTGGTAAGCCACATCCAAACCAAAGCGGAAAATGTCATTAATCTGATAACCAAACCCAAAATGAGCAAAAGCTCCCGAGCCAGGAGAAAAGTAATTAACTTGTATATCGAGTGTAGAGTCTGTCAGCGTTCGATTTTCCCAATTATTAAAAGGAATGGAGTAGGGTTGACTTAGCGTGTATGAGGCGCCACCTCTAATAAAAAAACCTTGTTGATAATAATTTTGAGAGAAGAGAGGAAGTGAAAAAATCAAAACAGCCGTGCTTAGCACTATACGGGTGTTCATTTTTACTAAAATTTACAGCAAATAAAAACAAGAAAAATCGATACTCAATTAAAAACCCGGATGCTGTTGCCGAAAAACTGAACTCTGTATTGTCGCAAGGGTTGGGAGCGATTTCCAGCCGCAGGAGTACCGTCGAAAAGCACAAAGAGCGCGCTGTCACATTCGCAGGCAGTCATTACATTATCGGTCAGTACAGAAACCCTTCCACATGACTGATTGACGTGATTTGGACACGTGCGATCAAAGGCTCTAAAGTCATCTGCATTTCCATTAAAAAAAGCTCTATAGATCAAAAGTCCTCGAAAACCTCCAGGATGATAAATCCATCCGCCAGGCGATTGCAGTGGTGCACTTGAAGGCAGATTTAAATAAATGAGTTCGTCTACTACTACATTTGGAACCATATGCTGTTCTGAGGCTTTACAATTAGAAAGCAAAAGGTGAATCGTAGAAAAGAAGACAAGCAGTTTCCAGCCTCTAAACGATTTTAAATTTCCAAAAATTAAAGCCAACATTTCGACCAAAATTGTTTCAAACTTTATTCAGTTAGCATTAACCTAAATATAACAAAAATAAAATCAGTAAGATACGTCACACTAACGCGGGAATAAAAAATCTTATTGCCCTTGTTGAGGGATTATTTAAAATGTTTTTAATTTATGCCCTCTTAAATGCCCAAATTATAAAGTTCAGAAAATGGTGAAAAGATTACTCGTCCTTTTCTTATGTGCTATAGCTATTTCAGCCGGAGCTCAGGAGCGACCAGGCCGATTATTAGGTAGAATTTTTGAGAAAGGTAATCCAAAAGAACCTGTTCCTTTTGCTAATGTAGTAATAAAAGATAAAGCAGGTGCAATTGTTAAGGGTACTGCAAGTGATGATAACGGTAATTACAACATTTCACCTTTGAATCCCGGAACTTATAATGTAGAGGTAACAGCGGTTGGCTATGCCAAAGCAACAATTGCCGGAATATTGATTAAGCCCAATGAAGCTACTACACTCAATGTTCCTATGCAGGAAGCCACTGAAATGCTCTCCGAAGTCACCATTACCTGGGAAAAACCTCTGGTGGATAATAAAACTGTGGTAACCTCTGAAGAAATCACTCAAATGGCCATACGCGATGTAGCAGCAGTAGCTGCTACAGCGGCTGGTGCCTTTCAAGCTGTAGAGGGCGGTGGTATTAGCATCCGCGGGGGTCGCGAAGATGCTACTACCTATTTTATAGATGGTGTAAAGGTGCGCGGAAGCCTTTCACTTCCTCAGGGGGCTATCGCTCAGCAGCAAGTATATACCGGTGGTCTTCCTGCTCAATTTGGAGATGCCATCGGTGGAGTAATTTCTACAACCACTAAGGGCCCTTCTTCTAATTATTTTGGAGAAGCTGAGATATTATCATCTTCTCTTTTTGATAAATATCACTTCAATCTTTTTGCATTAACTGCTGGTGGTCCGTTGATCAAGAAGAAAGGAAAACCCATTGTAGGTTTTTTGATCTCTTCTGAGTTTCAATATGAAGCAGATCCAAGACCTTTTGTAACGAAGCAATACCGAGTAAAAGAGAATGTATTGCGCGAGTTGCAGAAAACACCAGTGCGTCCAGCAAACTTGGGTCAAGGGGTTCTTTACAATACAGAATTTATTACAATGGCTGACCTGGAAGAGATCCCTGCACGATTAAATGCCGATCGTAGTGAATTGAGGTTACAGTCAAACATCAACATAAAGACTGGAGCAAACTCGGGCATTTTGCTGGGAGGTCGTCTTTCAGCGCGTTGGGGTAAGGATGTTAGTTTCTTAAACTCATTATTCAATTATGAAAATTATGGACAGTCTAATAACTCCGACTGGGCAGTGTTTGCGAGATTTCAACAGACATTAGGTTCTTCAGAGGGAAGGTCTAAAATTAAAAATGCTTATTATCAGATTCAAGTTGACTACTCGAGAAGTGAACGCAGAAGTTTCGACCCGCGATTTGGCGACAATATTTTTGCTTACGGCCACATCGGATACTTCGATAGATACCAATCATTCATCTACAGTTATGGAACTGACACTGCAACAGGATTACAAGGTTGGTTAGCCATCGTTCCATTTGATACTGCTATTACTTTCCGTCCGGGTCCGTATAATCCAGTAAGAGCCAGATATACAGAAATTTTTTATGAAACTGTAAGAGAGAATCCGTTTCTCGGCAACACTCGCACCTATGATGCCCTTCGCCAAGGTCGTGCTCTCTGGAATGGCGACAACCCACAGACAGTGTATAACGGACTTTGGGGCAATGTTGGTGCTCAAATAGAAGGTTATAGCAAGGGGCGCTTTTCTCAGTTTCGCGTTACAGGCTCCTTCTCTTTTGAATATTTGCGCCATCAGATTATTACCGGTTTTGAATTCGAACAGCGCATCGACCGTTCATTCAGTGTAGGGGCTAACGGACTTTGGGGCCTTATGCAACAGCTGCAAAATGACCACATCAGGGAGCTTGACTTTGGTAAGCCCATGCCTGTAAGAGATGAAAATGGCGTATTCTTAGACACCATATATTATCCAAGAAAATTTGACGCTGGAAAACAAAATGCCTTTGACGAACGCTTCAGAAGGAGAATTGGTCTTGACCCGAATGGATTAGATTTCCTAAATGTATTTAGCTACGATCCTTCTGTATTTTCTCTCGATCTCTTCAGTGCTGATGAGCTCATTAATTTGAGTGGTTCTAGACTAGTGGGATATTATGGATATGACCACACCGGTCGGATTTCAGAACGCCGTGTTTCTATCAACGACTTCTTTACTCGTAGAGGGGCTGATGGAAGATTGCTTAGACCCATTGGTGCTTTTGAGCCCATCTACGTCGCTGGTTATATACAAGATCAATTTGAATTCTACGATCTGCGTTTCAACGTAGGTGTTCGCGTTGACTATTTTGACCTGAACCAGCCGGTTCTCAAGGATCCATACAATTTGTACCCAGGTGTAACTGTTGGTGAAGTACGCAATGGAATTTTCCCGAATATTCGTGGCAACATTCCATCTAATATAGGTGACAATTACGCACTCTATGTCGACAACTACAACTATTTTATAGGTGGTAATGAATTTTCAAACATAGTAGGCTTCCGCGATGGCGATAACTGGTACGACATTTTAGGCCGTCGGGTAGATAACCCCAAACTCATAGCTGACCTCGGTGGAGGTAATGTTCGCCCGGTGCTTTACGATCGTCCGGAAAATCAACGTCTCGGTCCAAACTCGTTTACTGACTACAGACCTCAGGTAGTGGTGATGCCACGTGTAAGCTTCAACTTCCCCATCTCAGATGTCGCACTGTTCTACGCACACTACGATGTGCTCGCTCAGCGCCCTGATGTGGGATTGTCGAGATTTAATCCAATCGAATACCTCGAGTTGGAATTCGGTAAAAACCTGCAAGACCCAATTAACAATCCAAACCTTAAACCCCAGAGAACCACAGATTACGAACTCGGTTTCCAACAAGTGCTCTCATCCAGATCTGTTCTCAAACTAGCAGCCTTCTATCGCGAAATGCGCGATATGATGCAGACAATAGCACTCACTCAGGCATATCCTAATACATACATTACTTATGGTAACCGAGACTTTGGTACTGTAAAGGGTTTTACCTTCGAATTTGACCTTCGCCGTACCAATAATGTGAGCGTAACTGCCAACTATACCTTGCAGTTTGCTGATGGTACTGGTTCAGGTCCTAACTCGGGTGCAAACCTGGCCCGCTCCGGACAACCAAACATTCGCTACATCCTACCATTGAGCTTTGATACACGTCACAGAATTGTAACTCGACTGGACTATCGATATGGAAAAGGAGTAAATTACAATGGTCCAATATGGTTTAACAAGCGCGTTTTCGAAAACGCAGGTGCAAATATTGTGGTGACAGCAAACTCAGGAACACCCTATTCAAGAAGGTTGTTTGCCTATCCTATTAACAGCTCAGAAACTCAATCACCCCTTATTGGACAAGTGAACGGTTCACGCCTGCCCTGGCAAATAAGAGTAGATGCACGAATAAACAAGGTTTTTGATGTGAAATTCAACAAAGAAAGCAAGAAGGTGTATGGATTGGATGTTTACCTACAGATTCTTAACCTCCTCAACACAAAGAACGTAGTAGCCGTTTATCCATACACTGGATTACCAGACGATGATGGTTACCTTACCTCACCACAAGCTGTAAACTCAATCAACTCTCAAGTGAGTGCACAGTCATACATCGACCTCTACAACGTGCGTTTGTTGAGCCCATTTAATTTCGGATTGCCGAGAAGAATTCGTTTAGGTATTATGTTTAATTTCTAATAAAGTGAATATGAATTGGTTGAGAACACTATTCATTCTCACTCTGGCAAATGCTGCCTTTTTAATGAACGCCAGAGAAATCCCGGGCCTTGGAAGCCCGAAAAAGCGTACAGGCCGTACTCTACAGGAATTGTGCGCGCCTGCCACTGCCCAGGCTGACCTTAACCTGAATAACGTAAGAGCTACAGTTTTGGCTGCCGGTGATATGTGGTGGAACCTCAATCAGCCCAGATATGAAGTGCCAAAAGGCTCAAACCGCCACTCTATGTTTGCCGGTGCACTTTGGTTGGGTGGTTTAGATGAAGGTAATCAGTTGAAACTAGGAGCAATGACCTATCGCCAGCGCGGTAACGATTATTGGCCTGGTCCTTTGTCAAACGACGGTTTAGCTAGTGTAAATGCGGAGATTTGTCGTACATATGACAGATTCTGGATCATCTTCCGTTCTCAAGTCGAAAAGCACAGAGGATGGCTTCAGTGTAAAGAGGATCCGAACTGCGACCTGTCCACCAAATATCCCAATTACGACAATGAAGTACCTACCATCATTCGCGATTGGCCGGGTAATGGGATCAACGGTGAATTAGACTTTAAACTTGCTCCATTCATGGATTTAGATGGCAATGACCTTTACGACTATCGCTTTGATTATCCTGCCTACGACCTTGATAGAGCTTTTGATTGTCGCATCAAGGAAGTGGACCTTCTCTATGGTGATATGACGATTTGGTGGGTGTACAACGACCGCGGGAACATTCACACAGAAACCCAGGCCGGAGCCCTCGGTTTTGAAATTCGTGCACAAGCATTTGCCTTCTCCACCAACGACGAGATCAACAACATGACGTTTTACAACTACCGAATCTTGAACAAGTCAACCTTTAGACTCACAAATACCTTCTTTGGAACCTGGTTTGACGCCGACCTCGGTAACCCTTACGACGATATCATAGGTTGTGATATTGCTCGTGGTCTTGGATACGTGTACAATGCTGAACCAGTAGATGCAGGTCCATTAGGATATGGAGCATATCCTCCAGCTATTGGCTTTGACTTTTTCCAAGGTCCTTTTGCCGATTATTTTGATGGAATAGATAATGACCGCGATGGCTGCGTAGATGGTGTACGCGACGACTTTGGTGTTTGTCAACCTGAGAACCCTGCCATCGGTCGCAATGAGCGCATCATTATGAGCGGCTTTATGTATTACAACAACACGGGTAGCCCTGGTGTTAACCCCAACACAACCGACCCGAGAAATGCTGCTGAATTTTATCAATACTTGCAATGCATCTGGAGAAATGGAAACCCACTAGTCATCGAAAATCCCAGCGGTCCCGGTAATACCAACAATGGTGACGGATTTACCGTAGATGGTTCTGGTACTCGTACCTTCTTTGCTTATCCGGGTCTCTCATATGATACGACTGGTGCATATAAGCCTGATGAACCGCTTCCGAATGGTGGCTGGTGGGAATCACCTGCCAATAAAGCCGATAAAAGAGGCTTGCACTGTGCTGGTCCTTTCTCGCTTGCTCCAGGTGCTCTCAACTTCATCACCACAGGAGCGGTATGGGCAAGGAATTTTTTCTCAGATGACCTTTTTGCTTCTATGGAGTTAGTCATTATCGCTGACGACAAAGCCCAAAAACTTTTCGACAATTGCTTTCAGTTGCTTGACGGTCCAGACGGTCCAAAGCTGGATATAGTAGAATTGGATCGGGAACTTATCCTAAATCTCTCCTACGACGAAACATCCAATAATTTTAATTTGCGTTACCGACAAAGAGATCCTCTGATACCAGATCCTCCCGGAGCAACACCACAACAAATCCAAACTGCTCGTGACACGGGTTATTATGACTACAAGTTTGAAGGTTTCCAAATCTTCCAGTTGAGAGATGCTAACGTAAGTGTAGCTGATCTGTACAATCCTGCCTTAGCTCGTTTAGTAGCTCAGTGTGATATAAAAAATCAGCATGGTCAGTTAGTAAATTATACAAGAGATCCAAGCTTGAATGCGCTTGTGCCACAAGATATGACCATTCAAGCCAACAACAACGGTATTCGCATGTCATTTAGAATACTTGAGGATGCTTTTGCTACCGGATCCAACAGAAGACTAATAAACCACCGAGAATATTACTTTATTGCCATCGCATATGCAGTTAATCAATTTGCGCCTTTTGATCCTGCACGTCCTGAACTGACGCAAAAAGTTCCCTACCTACCTGGCAGAAAGACTTCAGGTTCCGAGGGAATTGTTGTTTTCAAAGGAATTCCAAGAATCACCAAGCCTGAGCAAAACGGTTTGGTTTTAGGAGCTAATTATGGAGATTCACCAGAAATTATACGCTATGAGGGTTTAGGCAATATGGGTAAATTCATTGATTTAAGACCTGACATTGAAGAAAGAATCGTTCGCGATGGCAGGGTAGATGAATTGGCCTACTTACCTGGTTTTGGTCCTATCGATATTAAAGTGGTTGACCCAAAAAGAGTTCCTGCTGGTGACTTCAATCTGAAACTCATTGGCGTAGGTGATACCGCTCGTTGGGTAATAACTGGTGGTAACCTCCCCAATCCAATCTTCAGCGATACTACATTGAGTTTCCCCAATGAGCAAATCATTCCAGAACTAGGATTATCTGTAACCATTAACAATTTCAATAACCCAGGAAGAGATTGGCAGTGTACCTACCGCAATGGCGTAGTGGGATCCCAGATAATTTTCTCTGATCCCAATAAAGCATGGCTCTCAGGGGTATCTGATAATACCTCCTTTACTCCAAGAAATTGGTTGGCTGTGGGTACTAATACAGTTGCTACTTCTCCTCCTGCAAACCTTTATCCTGACCAAACCTTTGTGCTGCCAGGCTCAAATACAACAGAGCCAATGGATCCTTGTCGTTTCTTCGCAACGTTTGTTGATGGTACATGGGGTCCTTATACCTTAGCTAGAACAAATACATTAGCTTTACCCAATAATTTGGGAATGGGGCCTGCCCGTGCTCAAACTCCTAGAAGGGATATTTCTACATTGCGATCTATCAACGTCGTAATTACAAGTGATAAGAGTAAATGGACTCGTGTTCCAGTGTTTGAACTTTGTGAAGAACCTGCACTGGCCATCGGAGGAGCTTCAAAATTTGAACTCAGAAAAAGCACCTCTTTAAGCTTAGTTAATGGCCAGTTAGTCGAAGATCCTTCTTTACCTCAAGGATGGTCGTACTTCCCAGGGTATGCCATTGATGTCGAAACAGGCAGAAGGCTTTACATGGCCTTTGGAGAAAACTCCTTCCGTGTGGGTCAAAGAGGTAATGACATGCGTTGGAATCCAACCTCTGAGGTTCAAGATAAGTTAGGAAACTTTGTTTTCGGTGGCCAACATTACGTATATGTGTTTGCAGCTGACGGTTTAAATGGTTCTGGTCAACCGATTGACCTAACCTATCGCGGAAATGCTCCTCAGGATTTCCCGCTGTTCAATGAAATTAGCAACCTAGCTCAACCAATTTCAAGAGCCGCTGTGTTTAGAAATATTGATTGGGTGAGCATTCCACTAACTGCTCCCGGTTACAACGTAGATCCGAATGTGAGTATGCCTGCTGAGGTAACCATTAAATTGAGGGTATCTCGCTCTTTCTCTAATTATCAAACACAGTACAGTGCTAATCCTGACGGAAACAACGGCAACCCGTCTTACAAGTTTAGCACCCGCAGCATAGCAGCTCGCAATAATGATTTACAAACCGCTAAAAACGCTCTTGATTTAATCGGCGTAGTTCCAAATCCATATTTTGCCTATTCAGTTTATGAAACTTCACAGTTAGACAATAGAGTGAAGATTATAAATCTGCCAGTACGTTGTAATATCAATATTTTTACTACCAATGGAGAGCTGGTACGTACCATAACAAAAGACAATACCGATACTTGGGTTGAATGGGATTTAAGAAATAACTACGGAATACCCATTGCCAGTGGTATGTATATTATACATATAGATGCTTTTGGTATCGGTCATAAAGTCGTGAAGTGGTTTGGTGCTATGCGACCTGTGGACTTAAACGCATTCTAAGAACCTAAATCCTGTGTATAAAAAGTGAGAAGAATAACATCTATCGCAATAGCTGTGAGCCTCTCTGCAGGCTCACTCTTTGCCGGTAACCCTCAGCGTGTTGGTTCAGCTGGTGCAAGTGAGTTGCTTAACAATACTTGGGCTCGAAATTCTGGTTGGGGAAATGTTAATACAGCCGGAGTACGTGGTGTGGAGTCTGTTTTTTTAAACATCGCCGGTATTGCCAATACTGAAAATCTCGAAATAGCTTTTACAAATACGCAATGGCTTGCCGGCAGTGATATCACTGTAAACTCTATTGGTCTAGTAAAAACTGTTGGAAATACCGGAGCTTTGGCACTATCGATCAACAATTTCTCTTATGGAGAATTGATCGTTCGCACAGAGGCTCAGCCGGATGGTGGTATTTCTACAATTTCACCATACGCTGCCATCATCACCGGCGGATATGCTCAAAAGTTTACTGAGAGTATATATGGTGGTATCAATCTCAAATTTTACAATCAAGGCCTTCCAAACCTCAATGTATCAGCTCTGCTTGTGGATGCTGGTGTACAATATCACACCGGTGAAGAAAATCGTCTAAAATTTGGAATCACACTCCGCAACATTGGTCCATCAGCCTCATTTGGTGGAGATGGTTTGTCCATCCAAGCTACTGTACCCGGTGGAGGTTATACACAAACCTTTTCTAGTAGATCAGCTAAATTTGAATTTCCATCAAATCTCGTAATTGGGGGGAGTTATGATTTCTTCTTAGGAGGCGATCAACTGTTGACGGCAGCTATAAACTTTCAATCTAACTCATTGCAGAAAGATGAATATGGCGTAGGTGTTGAATACGCCTACCGACAAACTTTTATGGCTAGAGTTGGATATACTATTTTTGATAACCGGCAAGATCGACAGCAGACTAACATTCATACTGGATTAGCGGCTGGTATCTCTTTTTTAGTGCCTATGTCTAAAGAATCAGGTTCTAATCTCGCCTTTGACTATTCTATTCGCACGACTCGTACGCCCTTTCAGGGTACTCACTCTATTGGAGTAAGATTATCACTTTAAAATCGTATATTTGTTGCGTGAATGAGGCCTCGTACAGAGGTCTCATTCTTTTATTATTTAACCTAAAAGAAGAACACCTATGTCAAAAGTCACCTACTTAACCGCAGAAGGTTTAAAGAAGTTAAAAGAAGAGCTTGATTATTTAAAAAACGTAGAACGTCCAAAGATTTCTCAGCAGATTGCAGAAGCTCGCGACAAGGGTGATTTGTCAGAAAATGCAGAGTACGATGCCGCCAAAGAGGCTCAAGGCCTTTTGGAATTAAAAATCTCTAAACTTGAAGACCTCATCGCTAACGCTCGTCTGATGGATAAGTCAGACGTAGATGTATCGAAAGTGATGGTGATGAGTACTGTAAAGTTGAAAAATCTGAAAACAAATCAGATTGTATCGTACACCCTCGTATCTGAAACAGAAGCAAATCTAAAATTGGGCAAAATCTCTATTAACTCGCCTATAGGTCAAGGACTTGTTGGGAAGAAAGTAGGCGAAAAAGTGGCTATTAAAGTTCCGGCAGGTACATTAGAGTTTGAAATTCTTGAAATTTCGGTTGAATAAAATTTGCGGTTATGGCTTCTATCTTCTCTAAAATTGTTAAGGGGGAAATACCTTCATACAAAATTGCAGAAACAGAAAGCTGTTATGCCTTCCTTGACATATTTCCATTAACTGAAGGGCATACATTAGTGATTCCAAAGATGGAGGTTGATAACCTTTTCGATTTGCCTGATTCCATTTATTCAGAGCTTTGGAGTTTAGCTAAGCGAATTGCACCAGCTATCCAAAAGGCTTATCCTTGCATTAAAGTAGGTGTCGCTGTTGTAGGGCTTGAGGTACCTCATGCTCATATACATCTGATGCCGATCAACTCAATTCAGGACATCAATTTTGCGCGTCCGAAGCTTCAACTTACGCCAGAAATACTTAAGGCTTCTCAAGAGAAAATCTGTAAATTTTTATAGATTAAACTTATTCCAAATTATTCAAAGCACGTGCTATGCGCGTGCTTTGTTTTTTTAAGGCTGCATAATCAGTAATAGGTATTGAAAATGTTTTTGTGTCTGTTCTTCGCGCTGTTTCTATTTTGACTTCTGATTGCGTCTCTGATAGTTTTTTCCAAAACATCTTTCCTTGTATATACTGCTGCTCAGCGTCCATCAAATACATTGTATAGTATTTGCGACTTGGATGATAATAGACCTGAATCGCATATTCCTTTTGCCCGCGTATTTCATCCCATAGAATTCCATCAGCGGTTTCTTTAAAATACTTTTTATGTGTGTTTGCGAATTGAATAGACTCATCAAATTTTTCTAAAGCGTTAAGCAACAAAAGTTCAAGGGAAACATTTTGATTGTTTTTGCCGGTGGAATTTTGCCATTTTTTAGTGTAGTAGAGAGCACTGTCTGGTTTACCAAGGGTGTAGTGATAGGTGCGCACTAAAGCGTCGTAAACTCGATTTTGATATTCTGCAGTTTTAAATTTTGCAATGTTAGATATCAAAAAAGACTTTCCTCGTCGGTAATCTTCCTGCTCAGCAATAGCTTGATATGTAAGCCAGTAGAGCGATTCATCGTTTGGCCGCAAGCGCAATAGTTTTCGATATTCTGCTTCTGCTTCGCGGTTTTTGCCGAGCTGGAGCAAAATACCAGCGCGGATTTTCAAATAAACAAAATTCGATGTGTTAAATTTTAATGCTTTCTCAATGTTTTCGAGAGCTAAAACCCATTTTTCCTGGGCCAGAAGTACTTGTGTGAGTTGCCAGTAAGCTTCTTCTGTCGTATAGCCTCGTTTGATGATTTTGGTGAGAATTTCTTCTGCCTTTTGAGGATTTTTTTTTCTGAAAAATGCATCGGCCACCAGCAAAGCTTCATCCCCGCGCAGCGAATCTACTTTATTTCCGAATAACAGTACTTGGTCGTACTTCCCTGCCTGATGAAGTTGCGTGATGATTTGCGCCTGTACTTTTGTACTTAAGCCGATTAAAACCGGAACCAAAAAAAGAAATTGAATTATGAATGAATTGCGCATCAATTTACTTCAATACGATATCCTGTGGCACGATGTAGAGGGCAATCACGCCAAAATTCAAAAACTGTGCGAAGATATGCCTCAGTGCCACCTGCTGATACTGCCCGAAATGTTTAACACTGGCTTTAGCATGGAGCCACATCTTTTTGGAAATACTGCTGCTGAGCAAGGTATTGAGCTGATGCGTCAGCTTTCGGAAACTTATCAAACATCCGTCGTAGGTTCGCTCATTACGCTCGATAGTGGCAAATATTTTAACAGGCTGTATTTCATCACACCTGAAGGGGATGAATATTCGTATGATAAAAAACACCTTTTTTCGCTGGCAGGTGAAGAAAAAGTATATACCCCCGGCAAAGAGAGAATACTAGTAGAATATCTCGGATGGAAAATTTGTCCTTTGATTTGCTATGATCTGCGCTTTCCGGTGTGGTCTCGACAGCGGCCAGAGGAATACTATGACCTGCTGCTTTATGTGGCCAACTGGCCCCAGAGGCGCAGCCATGCCTGGCGCTCACTGTTACCAGCCCGTGCCATCGAAAATATGGCTTACGTAGCCGGTGTAAATCGCATAGGTTATGATGCTAAAGGGGTATATCACTCTGGCGATTCGGCTGTATTTGATGTGCTAGGACAATCGTTGGCCACAGCTAGTGAGGGCAGGGAAGAGGTGATTTCAGCAAATTTGTCTAAAAGCAACCTTTCCGAGTTGAGAGAATCCCTTGGATTTCTCAGGGATGCAGACAGATTTGAATTGCATTAATCCTGGTTACTCTTTTTGATGTTAATGGATATTCATGTGCATTTGATGTCACTTTTATCTATTTCTGTTATAGTACTTACTTTGATTCCCGAAAACGAAGTTTAGCTAAAATTAAAAGAAAACGCTCTCTGATAGCCAGTTTTTAGCCGCCGGCGTGATATCAGCCATAAGTGACCGGAAGTGAGATTCTAATAAATTATAATGACTTAATATGTTTTTCAAGGCCACATGCATGTTGTTTTGAAAGTGTGTGCGTTTACTAAGACCTATCAGAGCCCGTTCTAATCCCATTAGATTGGCATACGATTCCAGCCAACGGTACTGAATCATATAGCGCATCATGAATCTGAAATCTGCAGGTAATTGTCCCTCGTATTGATTGTATTGGGTATAAAAAGTCTCTGCAAAGGAACCCAGATCTTCACTGGAATAATCTTTCCAATTTTTTGCCAAAAAATGGTCATACAATACATCCACAACTACCCCGGCATAGTGCTTTTGAGATTCGGTTAATACTTCGCGGCTGTGGCGAAATGCCGGATGCTTGTCAGTAAAGTCGTCAATCCAATGATGAAAGCGATAGCCAAGGCGCATTCGCAAGGGGTATTTTAAAGCTTTTTTAGCCGGTAGACCATCGGCCATCAGATTGCCAAGTCTAAATTCTGCATCAGGGGGAGAGAGGTATAAATGGCCGAGGTAGTTCATTCTAGCGCATTTTAAGAATACGAAAGTTGGAGTAAATAGAGTACAGATATTTTTTCACAGATTCTTCATCCGAAAATCGTCAAAAAATTTTTTTGAATTTTTGGTTCTCGACCAAAATTAAGAAATAAACTCCCCTCTGCAGAGGTTGCTATCTATAAGTTAAGATCTAGTATTCATGTTCTTTTGAAGGTGATTTAGCATAAAATTTCATCCATTAATTGAAATAATCTGTAAGTAAAAATCTGAATGAGTTTGTTTTCTAATTCTTATAACGCAGCAAATGGTAACAAAAACTTAATCCCAAATCACTGAGGAGTTTTCATAGCCCTTATATTTTTGGCACAATACGAAAAAGTGTCTAATTCTTACAAAAAATGAAAAAAATGTTCAACAACACGACAATGGCTTTCTTCTGGATGGCCCTGCTGGTGGCTCCCGTAGCCCTCTTTGCTCAACCTGATCCTCCGGGAGGCCCTGTTCCTATCGATGGCGGTATCGGCCTGCTTATCGCTGCCGGCGTAGCCTATGGCGCCAAAAAAATGATGTCAAACCGAAAAAACGCTTAACATCATGAAAAAGCTCATTTACTTATTGGTTTTGCCTATTTATGTGACCTCTCAACCCTCATTAACTGAGGTTTTTTTACCTCAGTATATTCAAGGTATTAATGGAACAAATAATAACAGAGTTCCGTTTGTGTATAGAGTTACAATAGATGGTCTAACCCCAAACGCTACGTACAGATATTTTAATCAAGTGGTTACAAGTAGTGATGGGGCAACAACTAATGGAGCAGGTAATGTAATTTTTTATAGCAATACCGGTTATGCCTTTACTTCCAAAACGAAATTTAATAAATTTCGAAATGTGCTTAATAAAAAGTTAATGTAAGAAATTAATTACTATTTGGGCCTGTGTTTTGAACAGCTATATTGTAAAAAATTGTCGGCTCAAAGTTCTTTTTAAATTGAAAGGTTATGTAATTAGTTGCGCTAAGTGAGGCATTGTACACCAAAGCTTGTCCATTTGCTTTGAGTACCAGAATGCCATTTGTTGTTCCATTAAAAAATGATGTGACGATATCTTGTGGGGGCCTGAGGTCTTGGGGCATGACAAACAGTACTCCATTGCTCTGGGATGCATTAAATTGTGCTGTTATCATGATATTTCCGTAATCATTGTATAGAATGGTTGCTGATTGTGATTGATTTGCTGCTGTAAATCCTGCTTGATAAGAAAGGTTTACTTGCTTATTTAATGCAAAATCCTCTATTAAAAACCCTTTGACAGACTGGTGTACTAAGTCTGACAGGCGTTTAAGTTGGTTTAAGGCAAGTGATTGTACGGGGGGTGTGCTTGTGTACTGGTAGATGTAGATTCGAATCTGCTGACAAGCATGTTCTTGGCCATCAGCATAGATTCTATTGTCGATCATGGATGTGTGTGGTACTAAATACAGGGATTGATCGGGGTTGTATGTAAAAGTGGCTCCCGGTACCAGAAAAATCTCTTCGTTTACATATAAGATGCCGCTCTGACAGGTAATCGCATTGCCACTTTGGGTTATGTGCATTCCTTTTAATATACAGGGTTGATGGTTTACCAGGGCGGTTAAATGGCGCTGTATTTCAAAAAGGTTTTCTTGTAGCAAGAGAATATCCTCAGCTCTTAGCGGAAATCCTCCTTCTTGTATTTCTATACGATTCATATTAAGTCTATTTTATATTTTTTGCCAGGCAATTTGAAAAAGTTTATCAGCCGCATTATTTGCTGTTTTTGGGTTTGAAGGCTTACCGGTATTTGCACCACAAAATCTATTTTAGCTTCTCCGCTGTAGTAGATATGGGCGACTTCATTAAGTGGGTTCAGATAGATAGCGCTTTCTGTATTCAGAAAGGGACCTAAGTAGTAGCCTTCCTGTAATCGTATTTGGTCATTAAAAAACTGCTTAAGGTATCTTTCTATGTAGATGACTTGAGGGGTGACTTGTAGCAGTGTATTGATTTGAAATCGATAAAGTTTTTGACTTTCACATAGGTAATTCAGATAGCTTACTGATACTGTGATAAAAGCCTTAAATCTTTTTTTTCGCAAAAAGGGTGGTATCAGCAAGTGTGCTGTTCGAATTATATTCAAATTCATATACTGGTGAATAAGTTATCTTCAACAGCAGTGTATTCTAGGAGGCTATCGTTATAATCAAAGATAAAATACCCGCTATAGGGCTTTACGGACATCAGTATTGGTTGCCATCCTGAAATATGGCTTTTGTGTTTGGCTGAAAGTATGCGAACATCTCTTACGCCTTCAGCACTTTTTAAGGCTTCTACGAAGTCCGATAGTCGAAATATTCCATCGAATTCGAGTGAAGCTCCGAATTCATCGATTTTTTGTCGGATTGGGTCTATTTGTGGGTCGCGCAGCAATTTGTTATTACTGTCTAGTACCATTCTGTCCACTTCTATTATTGCGTGAATGGATATTTGGTCTGCTGGTAGAGAGCGTATTTCGAGCTGTACGCCGGCGTCTTTCCACTTTTGCCAGTATTCGGTAAAGGCCACCAGCTCGGTGGGCGATAGGGGTTGTAAGTTTGGTTTGTTGCCTTTAGCTACTTTAAGTAGTATTTTACCTGCTTCTTCTGAGGCTGAGCTGTAGCTTATTATTTGGGATTCGGGGCGTTCAGAGCTGTAGCCAAACCGGTCGCCCAGCCAGGTTAAGGCATAGCCATATTGAAATTTTTTGCTTTCTTCGGCATACCATTGTAATGTATGAGGTCGAGTATTTGAGATGATTTTTTGTATTTCTTTTTTATGGTTCTCAAATAGATTTTCTACCATCCAGCTAGCTACGGCCATTATCCACAGCCACAGGCGCCATATGGCTACTTTACTGCCATTTTGTAAATCAGCGCGCAAGTTTTCGGCCGTATCGCGTCTAAGGGTTTGAGTGCCTTCACACACATACATGTGCAGTTCTTGCATATTTTCTTTTACGCGATTCAGTTCGTTGTATATTTCAGCGATGCTTCGTGCCATTTTATACTCGATAGATTATTTCTTTTAGTATGCCTTGTGATGTTTCATTATTAAGCATTACTCGTAGGTAATTTGTCAGTATATTAAGTGTATAGATGTGTGTATTTTCTTCGGGTTGTAATTGTATTTCTGTTTCTGGTATTTGCACAAAGTGCAATCCATCGATGCTATGTTCTAAGTAGATCGTGTTGTTTAATTCTTCTACTCGGTCATAATTTATTTGTATGGTTACATCTCCTTTTAAATTTGATAGGCGTACGGCGGGCATGGGGCCAGGTCCATTTGAGAATTCGTAGTTTAATATTTGTTTTATTTGTATCATATCTTCTTCATTTAATGGTATCTGTGTGTACATATCACCGCTCGCGGGTATTATGTTATTTTTTTCGATATAATCTTTTATTTGTTTGTTGATTTCTGTATCTGGTATTAATATTTTAATACCTTCTGGTAATGTAATATCGGGGCGCAAGAATGCGTTTGCTTCGAGTATAGTAAACACTGAATCTATTGTACCGGTATGTTGTAAGGCTATATCCCAAATTGTTTGATTTACTTGTGTAGTTATTACTCTCATTTCTTTTTAATAATTCTAAATATTTTTTCTACTCCTCTACTTGAGAAGTAGAAGCCTATTACCATGTAACAAATATCGCCAATTATTTCTATATATTTATCCGTTATTTTTAATAAATTTAATGCATCTAAAATTGCAAATAAAAAAAATAAAAGCAACACACTTATTAGTGTGTATGGTCTAACTTTTTTTGATATATCAATATCGTCAAATTCGTAATTTTCGCTCATAGTATTAGATTTATTTGATTATTTTCAATATCGATTTTAGATGGATTTATTTCATCAAATTTCAATGCTTTTCTAATTTCGAATATTTTGTCTGCATCTTCCGTTGCAATTAGTTTTATCAGGTCGGCACCTATGTATATATTGTTTTTAAAATCTCCTCGCATACTATATAGCACAATCAATGCGCTTTGTTTTTGATGAGTTTCTATCGAAAAATCCCCGTTCTGATATGCGAGGTCTCCGGTAGTGTCTATTTTTATATCACCCATGTTTTAATTTTTTGTTTATCACGTTATCGAGCTGAACCATTTTGGTTTGGGGGGTAAAGAGTATGTTAGCGGGGGCTCCATTTCCGGCGATGGGTGTGGCTTGCAGAAGGTTTTTTAGTGTTTGCAAATCGTTGAATACGTTGTTCATCCAATCTACAACTTTTTCGGCTATGAGTATTCCTCCGTATTGGTCGCCGAGCAGTTCGATTTTTTCGATTTGGCTATATTGCAAAATTGCCAATAGTGCTCTTTTACCTTCTGACAGATCGGCTATTAGCACTTTGCTTTTTACTTTGGGATAAATTATTAGGGCATTTTCAGCGTTTCCAGCTGCTACTAGCCATACGTCTTCATGTATTAAGGTATTTTTTTCAATCACTGTACAGCTGGTTTGTTTTACTTCTTTTACTTCGGCTGTAAAAAATATATCCGATGTGTTTGTATGGGATATTTTTCTTATTATGTCTTTGATTTCTTTTTCTTTCATTTTGTTTAAATTTCTACACAGTATAGGTTACGCATTCCTCCTGTTTCGCCGTAGTGTACTTCTACTTTTTGGCAGTAGTAGAGTCCGTCGTTTATTTCTGTTCCTTTTAGTTCTACTACATCGCCTGGTGAGGTATAGGGCTGTAGCCATCCGATTATTTTACATTTTTTTTGGTAGTTAATTTTGGTGTTATTATAGGCTTGTTCAGCTATTTTTTTTAAGTCTTTTTGATTTTCTATTCCTTGTATTTTCAGGTATATTTTATCGCCTCCTCTTTCACCGTAGGTGTATTGTATGGTTTGTCCTTGTTTATTTTTTGTTTCTATAATTATTTCTACTTTGTGTTCTGATAGGTTTGTTTTTTCAAATTCTATTTTTTCAATATTTTTTTCGGTATGGTATTTTATGAGATTAAATTTTTTTAACATTTTAGGGGTGATGTATAGGTGGTCGTTTTTTATAAAAATTTGCAGGTGAGTTTCTTCTGCTAATCTTTTAAGTACATCGTAGGCTGTTTGTTGAATTATAGAAAATTTTGAATATTTTATATCTATGTCAATGCTGTATGGTCTGCGCAGTTTTAGCTGCTGGTGTATGTAGTTAATTATTGTTTCTATGCTGGTGTTTGTAAAGATTTTATCGGCAATGTTTTTTTTGTATTCGAAAAATTTGTCTTCACATTGCACTGTTATGCTGGTATTGTCTTTATCTACATGAGTAATGTAGCCTTCGAATTCCAGTTTTAATTTATTGTTATATCCTAAGTGTATTTCAACCCCTGCTCCTTTTTTGATGAGTGAAAGGTCTGAGTTAGACTGATGAAGTACGGTGAAGGGCCTGCGTATTGTTTTGTATGGTATAACTATTTCGGCAGCGCTTAAAGGGGCATCTACACTGTTGATAATTGTTAGGCGCTCTAGGTTTTTGAGCTGTTTGCCTGCTATGAGTATTTTGTGCTGCATCAATAGCATCGTGTTTTGTTTAGTTTTCTATAAAGAGTTCTAAACTTTCGTCGCTATAAGCCGTAAAGGTGAATTGCTGGTATTCTTCTCCTGGGGTGAAGGGGAATTCGTAGCTATCGATTACGATTGAGAAGATATCGAAGACTTCGTTGAGCAGGGGGCATTGTACTTGTAGGCTTTCGTTTGATTCTAAATAGTTTTTCAGGCGTTTTGCATACTGCTCGGCGCTTGCATTTTCATCGCTACACAGCAGCCCTGCTACGGTGATTCGGTAATCGTCTGTACAGAAGAATTCTTTTACGCTGCCTTTTTTTCCGCTTTGTATGTATCTGCGCACGATTTTATTTGCTCCACTTATGGTAATTACTGGCTCGAGTGGCAGCAAAAACCCATCAAGCTCGTTTTCAAATTTTAATTTGAAGGGATAGCGGAATTCAGCTAGTGCGTTAAGCTCTGTGTTTTGTATTGTAGCCTCGGTTAGTTGTACGGTTATCTTTTGTGTAGGCAGGTATGGAGGTAGGGCTATGCCGATGGCTTTGCTGGGTTTCATTGTTTATGCATTTTGTGCACTTATTAGTATTTGGAGCATGATTCGCTCGAGCTTCGCGCGCAGTTCGTCTTCGCTTTGTTCGTAGTGGTTAAATACGACCTGGTCAATGAATTTTTGGACGTTGATTGTTATTTGTTTAGTTTGTGTTGTTGGGCTATGTGAGCTTGTATTTAAGCTTGTTAGGCCGCCTTTGAGTGCTGGTATTTCCTCGGGCATCATGGTATTTTGGGCTGCTGACGTTACCAGGTCATAGAGGTTTTTTGGTTTTTTCACATCGGTGCGTGTAGTTTTTTTCTTCTGTTTTTCTTCTATTTCTTTTACTCCTTGTTCGTAGGCATATAGAGCTTTTTGTTTAGTAGCGCTAAAGCTTTCGATCAGCTGATTGGCCGTGTTTATGCCTGTAAGGTTATTGAAGGCTGCGCTAGCTTTTTGTGCTGCCACTTGAAATTTACCTTGGAAGAGTGCCAGTAGTGCCTCTCCGACTTGGCCAATGCCTTGTAAGATATTCTTTAGGTTGTCAAATAGTAAAATTTTTAGCATCTGGCCGAAACCTTTTAGGGCTTCCCAGGCGGCATATACGGCCCCTCTGAACCATCCAATTTTCTGAAATGCCAAGTAGATGGCCGTGGCTAATGCTGTCAGTAGAGCGATTTTTAGCGCTATGGGGTTCATTTTTAACACGGTATTGAGGCCTGCTTGTGCAGCCGTCCATAGGTGTGTGGCCTTTATGGCTATGTTTTTGTACAGAGTGATTGCTTGTATGGTGAGCAGATAGCTACCCAGGGCGCTTATGAGCGTTATTAGGGGGATGTTGCCTTGCTGTAGTGCTGTGCGCAATCGCGTAAAACCCTCCACCACATAGCTTATCCCTTTGCCTAGCAGGTCAAGCAGCTTGGTGGTAGTTTCGAGCAAGGGCGCCAGTAGTGGCTCTATGACGGTGTAGAGCGATTGGAGGGTGTTGAGCGATTTTTTTACCAGCATGCTCAGCTTTCCAGAGGTGGTTTGGGCTATTTGTTCATTCATTTTATAATAGGTACCACTTGGTCCTACTGCTTCTGCGAAGGCCTGGCGAACCATTTGCGCAGATATTTGTCCCTTTTCCATGGCTTCTTTTAGCTGAGGTATGCTTAGCCCGGTTGATTTGCTGAGCTGCTGCAGTGGGTTAAAGCCTGCATTGATCATTTGCAGCAAATCTTGCCCTGTGAGTCTGCCGGTACTGCTCATCTGGCTAAAGGCTAGGGTGAGCTGTTGCATCTTGCCGGCATCGCCCATGGCGATGTCGCCGATTATTTTTAGGTTTTCTACCACTTGGCTGGCTGGTATGTTGAAGCTGAGCATCATGGCGGCGAGCTTTGCAAGCTCGCTGCTTTTGTATGTCGATGCATCTGCGTAGGCGTTTATACTGCTTAGTAGGGCATCGGCTTTGTCTTTGCTTTGCAGCATTACCTCAAATTCTTTGGCGGTCTTTTCTGCCTCGATGCCCAATCGACTTATGATGCCTACGCCTGTTGAGATGGCCACTATCGGATTGAGCAGCAGGTTAGCTCCTGGCAGGGCGCTGAGGGCTTCTTTTGCCCAGCGCTGTAGTGGGTTGCCTTTGATGGTTTGCAGTCTTTGGATATGTTTTTCTAGTCTGGCTATTTCGTTGTTGTAAGCTTTTAGGCTTTGTATATCGTTTGCCGGTATCCAGTCTCTTTCGGCTTTGAGCAGTTGCAGCTTTTGGCTCAGGCTGCCGATGCTTGTGCCCATGTTGGCCAGTGTACGGCTCACCTGCACCGACTGTTTCTGTAGGTTAGCAAATTTTTCGAGTGCTTGTTCGTTATTTATTGCTATCTTTTGCAGGGTAGCACTTACCTTGTCGTGCAGATATAGGGTGTATTCTACCAGGGTATTCATGGGCTCGTCATGCTTGAGGTGTTGGCTATTTATGTGGTTTTTTACTGGATGTATATGTTGGCCAGGGGGGTATTTTTTTTGCTTGGCCTAGTTTTAGAGCTGCTATTTTTGTTGATTAAGGGTTTGAAGTAGCCATTCTACTTCTTTGAGGCGCATGCACCACTGCTGGTCTGTTAGGCTGTCAGGGTCGCAGTGCAGGTAGTGGCGAATCAGAGTGTCGGCCTGGCGTATCCAGTCGCTTTGCTGAACCCTGACAGCTTCTAAAAATTTATCAATTCTGCCTCTTTGATTTGAATAAGTTCAGAGAGTACCGAGCTGGCTGATAGAAAGAGGCTGTCGTCTTGGCGAATCGCCTCGCTGCCTCCTAGCCAACAGTTGTTGAGCAGTATTTCGTTGAATTTTATTGGGTCTTTGCCTGCCTGGCTGGCGTAGCTGATGATCTTGCGGTCAGGTGGGCGCAAGTAGGCTATGTGATTTTCTACCTTTACGCCTATTACTTTGCCGTATTTTGCCTTCCAGGCATCGATTTCTGATTGGGGTACTTGGCCGATTAGTTCACTCATTGTACATTGGTTTTTTAGGGTTATCGAAGCGTTCGCAATGCTATGCCCACTACTACCCCTATCAGCAGGCCTACGATTATGGCGCTTAAGGGGTTATGGTATTTCGGAATTTCAATGAATTCGATTTCTTTTTCTACGGCTACCTCAGCATCAGGGCAGTCGGCAGTGATTTTTAATAGCCTATTGCTGTCAACTTGCATGTGTATTTTTACGGAGTTTTCTTGGTCGTAAAAAAAAAAGGAATCTCCTGGTATGAGCCTTTCTACTGGTATTTCGGTGCTATAGCTCGCACCTGGTACGAATACCACCTCGGGTATGCTCACTTGGTGCTTGGTGCTGCTGCATGTTACAGTTAGCAAGCCTGCTAACACAGTAAAGCTAATGATAAAAAGCAGTGGTTTCATTTTTTAACTGTATTGAGCTTTTTTGCGCAGGAATATGAACGGGAGTCTGATTTCCAGGAATTTGTCGCCTGTTTTGCTCTCTTTTGTCTCTTCGGTAAATTGTATGCCTTGCAGTACATCGGTAATCATCACATCGCCCTGGCTAGGGTTGCCATAGGCCACTACCGCATCGAGCTGCAGGCTCAGTATGCTTTTATCGGGGCTTACTGCTATAAGGGCCTCTAGCTCACTCTGTAGTAGGGTGAGTTCGCCTTCGTAGCTCTTGTTGCCGCTTTGTATTTTCAGCGGCTCTTTGCCCTTGCCGTACACCAGCTCTTTCTCTTGTTTTACGGTATATTTTATACCGCGTACGCCGGTCACGTCTCTGCCACCCAGTATCAGGGTGATGTCGCTGAATTCGTATTCTCTTGAATCAAACATGGCTTTTTTTTTTTTTTTTTATCTAATTACCTCATAGCCGAGTTTTACTTCTATGTAATCGCTGTAGCCAAAAGGCCGTATGCGCACCTGAACTTCTAATTTTTTGTTGTTCAGTATTTTCTGTTTTTCGTCTATGTAGCAGCGCACTCCTGTATCGCTGGGCTTGTCGGGGTCGGCGCTTATGTTGCCGCGTGAGGTCATCTCGCGTACCAGCTCAGCCTCTACTTTAGCTTGCAGCGCTTTCACAATCATTGCCGGCAGGGTGCCCTCTTTTGTAAGGGGTATTTCTTCTGAAAGCTCTTGCAAGAGGGTGCGATGCACTACCCTCATGGCCTTATTAAATACTCTGGCGCGCTGTATCCTGCCGTAGTTTGTATGGCTTAAGAGCTGATCACTCATCCAGTACCATCCTTGCAGGCCTACGTGTCTGTATGGGAATATTATTTTATCACTAAATAAATGCTCAGCCTCAGGTAGTGATAGCTGGTTGGTATTTAATGCTTGTTCATCTTGTAGCATCAGTCTGATAGGCCCGTCTTTTACTCGCATAATGGAGCGCTGCACCGGTATGCGCGCTATGCGGCCTGCCAGATAGCCTAAGTTTATGTGGGTAGTAGTTCGGTTTATTTCCATAGTGGCTAGGCCTACAAATTCAGTCTGACGGTCTAAATAAAAACTTGTAGGCTCGAGCCGCAAAGCAGGCAGTATGGTCACCACCTCTGCCCTGCATACCACCGACCACCCTACCAATGTGCTCCTGCACAACAACATCGCCCAATTTGCCGCTGCTAAAGTCTTCTCTACCCTCTCAAAAGCTCACACCCTTACCCCTGACCAACTAAAAGTACACCTCCAAAAACACTATACCTACGCCAAGGTAGAATACAATACCATCAAAAAACGCCTGCGCACCCTACACCAATGGAATACCATGCAAGGCGAAAAACTCTTCCCAAACATCATCTGGCTGCCCAGCAGATCCGCCGAGCCCGACCCCACCCATAGGCGCTTCTGGAACCGCATCTGGCCTAAAGACGACCCCTTCTGGCAGTCGCACTTCCCTGGCAATCGCTACGGCTGTAAATGCTCATGGGCATCTACTCACCAGCCCCCTACCGACAACTCTGACCTGCCACTGCCCAAAAAAATAGTCGGCCTCGACGAAAACCCAGCCCTCACTCAGCGCATCTTCTCCCTCTCTCACCCATACTTCCTAAACACTCCACCACACCTGCTCAAGCTCGCCAGCCTTCACCTGCCCGATAAGCTCGCCTACATCAAATCTGCCGCTGATGGGCCCTCCATCTATACCCATTACCTCCACTACACCTCACATGAGTACCAAGCCAATCTGCTCATCGCTCAGCGCCTCGCTGCTCACTTCAATGAAGATGTCTACCTGCTTCCCACCATTTCAGCTAAAGAACCTCGCCTGCGTCAGCGCTTCTTCGCCCACAACCTACTCCATAATCCTTCTGCCAACCCAGATGCTCGTATCGGAAATCAATTCTTCGAATTTAAAAAATCATCGGCTAAAAACCTCTCTAAAAATCTTCTCCAAGCCTTGCGCTCTTCCCCTTCCGTGGCAATCTATCTCACAGAATACCTGCCCTACAGCTCCCTCAGTACACTTATCCGCAGGTCTGTGCTCAGTCGCAAAATCCCTTACCAAAAAATTTGCTTTATCTTCGACAATCAAATCCTTATCTTCACACCCTAAATAAAAAAAGCCCGCACTGAGCGGGCCCGGGCGCCAGGGTGCGCAACCCCGGCCTATACACGCACCTATCTATGAAATTGCCGACGTTTTATGCCGCTAATATAATCATTTTTTGCCCTGTGCTACCCTTCGATTTTGATAAAATATCTGCCGACATCCAGCGCCAGCTAAGCGATCAGCTACCCACCACCGCTGGCAAGCTGGCTGTTGACTTCTTTAAAAAAAACTTTCACGACGAGGGCTTCACCGATCGCTCCTTTGAGCCCTGGCCCGAAGTGAAGCGCCGGCTCGACCCCCGCACCAAAGGTGCCGCTCGCACCCGCAAGATACTCACCGGCTCTACCGGTGACCTGGGCGAATCCCCAGCCTACCGCCTCGACCAACCCGGCTCCGTTACCATCTATGCCGAAGCCTTTAGCCCGTCTGGCTTTAACTATGCACCCGTGCACAACTATGGCGCCACCGATACCGGCCGCCTCAGGCGCACCGTCATCCCCCAGCGCAAGTTTATCGGCCCTTCCTTCACCCTGGAGCAGTCTATCACCGACCTGCTCCACCAGGTCATCGCTTCCTTGCTCTCGCCTCGGTAATTTTTTTTCAGTATCCATTTTTTTCTTTAGTATATTATATTGGACGCAGATGATAATTTGTTTATTTTTTTTATTCTTGCTCTTACTTTTAATGATGGAAATAAAGTTTGAAATATACTCGCTTCGACTTTAGTGCGGTCAAATACGCGCATCTTACCACGACCAAAATGTACCAGTATTTTCCTATTTTTTCTGGTTTTTTTTAAAGTCGTCCATCCAAGCCTTTTCGGCGTCAGTCTCTGGGGTTACTTCTAAGTAAGGCCCGTTAAAATGTGATTTAATCTCTGCTCTCATGGGTATTTATAGTTTTTTCTATTTGCTGAATTACCTCTTTGAGCCTTCTGTAGAGCTCTGGGTCATAGTGTTGGCTATGGTTTACTTCGCGCACGTAGTAGCCTATTGTGGCTACACTTAGAGGTATGATCTGCGCGATTTGTCGAAGGCTCATGTGCGTATAGTGGTATAATATATAGCTGGCTATTTTGCGATCAGCTACAGCAGATGCCCTCGATGAGCTCACCTGCTGGTAGTGTGGCAGATGCGTCTTTATCACCTCAATCAGAGCAATTAGGTCAGGCTCTTGCAGCCGTCTGATGGTCTTGCCGAGCTCAATGGCAGTAAATCTGGCAAAAACAGCCGTCTCGTGAAAGCGATAAAAGGGCAGCAGCAGTAGGTATTGGCACTCTTGCACCTGCTGCCTGATGTGGCTTGGGGTGCTGGTATGTACCACCTGCGTGGGCGTAGATCCAGATAGTTGCTCTATCTGGCACTTCTCAGCCTCATTTGTCGGCTTGTGGCTTAGTAAGATGTAATTGGTTTTCATATCAGTGTTTAACAGCTAAATAGTGTGTACTCTTTGTGATAATGCATGCGCACTGCCCCAGTAGAGCCGTTGCGGTTTTTACTTACTATCAGCTCTGCCTGCCCTTGGCAGGGTGTGCTATCTTCCCAGCTGGTATAGCCATAGTACTCGGGCCTGTAGAGAAAAAATACCACATCGGCATCTTGCTCTATAGCTCCCGATTCTCTCAGGTCGCTCAGCACAGGTCGCTTTGAGCCCTGCCGCGTTTCAACCGACCGGTTCAGCTGCGAGAGCACTATCACTGGCACATTCAGCTCCTTTGCTATGCTTTTCAGGCCTTTGCTTATCGTGGCTATTTCTTGCTCTCGTAGTGTGTTTTTGCCGTTGCCCCCATCGCACAGCTGCAGATAGTCCACCATTATGCATCCTATAGCATGCTTCTTGTGCATTTTTCTGGCTTTGGCCCTCAGCTCCTTAATGTGCAGCGAGGAGGTGTCGTCTATGTATATTTCTGCGTTTTCTAATTTTTTTATTCCATTCAGTTTATGTATAAATTCGTTTGTAAGCTTGCTATTATATAGATGCTGTACAGATATATGGCATTGCATGCTCACCAGCCGCTGTATGATTTGATATACGGTCATCTCTAGGCTGAAGATCAGCACTGCTGCCGCATGCTCTATGGCTAGGTGTAGTGCAAAGTTGAGCATCATGGCCGTCTTGCCCATCGATGGGCGAGCTGCCAGTACATAGAGCTCCCCCGCCTTAAATCCTCCATTGAGGAGCTTGTCGAGCTCGGGTAGGCCTGTAGGTAGGGCCTGCCTGTCTACTTGCAGCTGCTTAAGCGCCGGGTAGAGTTCTTTGCTTAGCCTTTTTATGTTATTTTCTATTCTTTTTTCTACTGTATCGTTGATGATTTTTGTAGCGTCGTTTAGTACATCGATGGCGTCGATATCAGCCTCATAGGCCTTTTGCATCAGCAGGCTCCCTGCTTTGTATATTTGTCTTCTGAAATATGATTCGAGTAGTATTTTTGCATGGTATTCTAAATAAGCTGTTGAAAATACTTTTTGTGCTAAGATTACTAAGTAGGCAGGTGCCTCAGCGATTTTTTGCAGCTTTTTTTTCTGCAGCTGATGATTAACGCTGATAATATCAATAGCTTTGCCCTGCTGGTAGAGCTCTTCTATGACCTGGTAAATTACCTGGTGCCTTCGATCATAGAAGACCTCCGGGCTTAGCTGGTCGGCTACAGCCTCGGGGGCACTGCTATCGATCAGTAGCGCTGATAGTACAGCTTGCTCTGCTTCGATGTTGTAAATAAATTCCTCTTGAGCCTCTGCCTTTTTTAGTCGGCTTCGGTCATTCCCAGGGGTATGTTGTTCCATTTTCCATCAGTGTCTTTGTATTCGGCTCTTATATATGTTTTGGTGGTGATGGGTTGGTAGCTTTCTTGTATGATTCGTACCCCTTCCATCAGCTCTTTGTTGCCGATTTTTTGTGCTAAATTGTACAGCTGCAATACCCTGCTGGCTTTTAAATTGCCTTTTGTGTCTTTGCTCAGTAGCTTCAGTATAGCCTCTACTAGCAGCTTTGATTCTTTGTCTTTTGCAAGGTTAATGATGCTATTGCGCACCATTTCGATGCCTTCGTTTACTGTATCTCGATATGCATCTGTTTGATATACTCCTATGGTGATGCGCTTGGTGCCATCGCTGTTGGTAAAGGTGTGGCTCTGCTGTGTCGATTCGATTTCAAAGATTTTCTTCTTCAGCTCTATAGCCGATTCAAATTCTTTTATGATTTTTTTCTTCTCCTCGGCCATGTTTTTGCTTATATTCTGCAATACGGGAAAAAATTTTTCTACCGTTTCGTCCACTATGTTTCGGTAAATTTTTTTCTCCTCTTCTTGTCGCTGTTTTTTTTCCAATTCCTGCTTTTCTCGTTTATAGCGAAGGAATTCTTCATATTCTTGTTCGTTAAGTTCGATATTTTTCATCTTATTGTGTTTTTAGATTTATTTTATATTGTTCGATTATTTCTCTTTTTACATCTCTCAAAAGGTTTATTTTTTTCTGGTAGTCGATAAACCTTTGTGTGTCTTCTTTTACCACATTTTGGCTTAGTGTGTAGTAGTGTATTTTACAGTCTATCGTCCTGAAAACTTGTCTGAGCAGTTTTCCGAGAATGTAGTTTCTTAGTTTATTCATAGTTGTCTATTTTATAGATTCCGAATCTTTTTATCATTTGATAGATTGTTAGCTTGCTGTAGGCATATTTATCAGACAGCTTCGACAAGGCGTAGTCTATAGTTCGCCCGTCGTTTATCAGCTCAAAAAATTCCTTGCGAATGTTTTCGCGAAGTCTTTTTTTTGCTTCAATCAGTTTGGGGTCTTTTATTCTTTTTGGCATTGTTCTTTGTTTTTCCATTTGCTTACTACACTTATGTACTTTCTGAGCTCATTTGTGCTCATGTTGTTTATGTCTTTCTTCCAGTGGTTTAGGCAGTAGTTGTGTATTTTCTCAAAGTCAATGCTACCGTCTTGATTTCTGAAGCCCTTATCTCTGAAGGTAAAGACGAGTTTCCATCTCATTTTATTTTCGAGATACTGTGGGTTCTTCTGTAGCGTCATGGTCAGCAGGCTTATGAGCTTTACATACTCTTCGGTGGTGAGCTGTTTTGCGCTTGTGGTCCTGTTGTTGCTGATTTGTGCTATCAGCTTCCGCTTGCCCTCTTTAGTGTCGATTTGTAGCCTTCGCATGAGGGTGTGCAATTTTCTGATTTGTTCCGCTGTTGGTTTCATGGTGATTTATTTAATGCGCTTTGTGAATTCCTATAGTGGAGTATGTGTAGTATTTTTCGTTTAAAAAGTGTAATTTTGCAGCTGTATATGATAAGAGTGTTTTCTTTTATATTTACGCTGTAGTTTCGTATTCTGCAGTGTATGCCTGCTATGGCGTAATCGTATTTTTCAATTTCTTGCATGTTAAATCATATTAAATTCTTCTTGGGTGATTTTGTCAAGATCTACCCCTGATGCTATTAGTGCTTTGATGGTGGAGTCGGCCATGGCGTAGTTCCACCAGTGTGAGGCGGCCAGCTGTATTACTTTTTGGTTTTTGATGCCTTTAGCCTGGCAGAAGAAAGCAATATCCTCACCTTTAGGACTATCGATCTGCAGTACCTTTAGCCGGCGTACGAAGGTGGTAAATATGTTGTTGTCTTCTTTTATGGGTCTGAATTGCTCTAGGGTGGCAGTTGCCTGCTCGGCTGCTGGCAGTATCTGTAGGCCTGCCCACTGGGCCAGTTGCTTCTTTACCGAGCTGATGCCTACGATCAGTATGCCTAAGAGGCCTTCGGTGGCTGTATAGAGATTCTTGATTTGTTTCCAGATGGCCTGATTGAGTATTTCAGCCTCATCGATTATAAGCAAGGGCTTTTCACCGCTTATTTGCTCTACTTTTTCGATGATTTGCTCTAGCAGGGTAGTGCTGCCTACGCCCTCGCGCACCTGTATGCCCATTACACGGCATATCTCCAGTAGAAATTTATGCCAGGTATAGGTTTTAAATATCTTTATGTAGTACACGGCTGGCTCTTGGCTGGCAAAGCGCTTCATACATACGGTCTTACCGATGCCGGTATTGCCCACCAGCAGGCGTATATCGCTCTGCTGCTTGCATTTAGCTGCGATCTGCTGCATCACCTGGTATTGTCGCACAGGCACGAGGTTGTATTCGGCCATGTAGTCGGCCAGGCGCGCCATCATACTCTGTATCAGCGTATCGGCAAAGGCTCTTTTGCCGTTCAGCAGCTCGCTGATTACGCTCTCGCTACGCCCTGTGATTGATGCTAACTCATTGTTCTTGAGATTTTTTGACTCTTTTAGGGCCAGAAGCTTGTTTCTGAAGGCCTCTTGTAGAGGGCTAATTTCTGCTTTCATAGGTCGTGTTTATTTTGGATTGGGATGCGCACTTTTTTTATTTCGCCCGTTACAGGGTGCACATACTCTCTCTCCTCGTACTGCAGCTCTGTCTGCATCTGGTCGAGTAGTATGGCATCTGTTTCGTCGCTTTTTTCGGCCATTTCGTACAAGAACAGTTCGCTCTTATCCAGCAAGGGCGCTATGCGCTTACGCCCTGTCATGGCTTGGCTCTTTAGGGCATTTAGCGTCGGGTTGCTGTTTAGCTCCTCTCGCAGCTCACTGACTTTTTTCAAAGCATTTTTTGCAATTTCTTTTTGCAGCAGCAGGTAGTTGTTCAGCTTGCTATCGCCTGGCATCATGGATATGCGCTCTTTTAATGGCCATATACCCAAAAAGGTATTGTCTTTATACACTACTGCAGGCTTGCCATAGTCGAGTACTTGTACTCGTACTCTAGAAAGCTTGCCGCTTTGTAAGGGTATTTGTTCAAAGATTTTTGCAGCTTTGCTGCGCTGCTCTTCTGTTTCAACCGGCGGAAAATAGGTGTATTCCACACCTCTGCTGCTTACAGTTACCCCCTTGGTAGTCAGCTGCACGTGGTGTGTAGTACCGTATTCGGCCAGGTCTGCATAGCTGAGCTTGGCCGTTTCGCTTTCTAGCTCGTTCCACAGTTCGGTGGGTGTTTTGCCGCAGGGCTTGCCTTCTCGGCTTTCTATTACGTAATGGTTCCATTGCTCCATTACCTCAGTGCGAAGCCTCTCAGAAGCGATGGCGAAGTCTCTGGCACGTCGTTTTGCAGCTTCTAAGTACTTCTCACCAGGCTGGCTGCCGTCGGCCTGTGCCGTGCGGTTGCTGCCTGACCATGCTCCGCTGTATTTGTCTATCAGTCGGTTTTTCAGACCTATCAATAGCTCTACTACCTTAGCCCGGGCCAGCCCTACCTGGGTAGGCAGCACCCTGATGTCGTGCGCATCGCACCACTGCTTCACCCCATTGTAGCCAGGGCCTCTGTCTAGCTGCAGGTATAGCGGCTTGTAGCCACATTCCTTTATGGCATTCTTTAGGCAGCGTATCAGCACCTCGGCACGTTCATTAGCCCCTAAGGTCACCTGTACGTCGAGCAATCTAAAGGATGCATAGTCGTAAACACTTACTATGTGCGCGTACTGCCTTACCTTACCATTGTGGCGTACATACTCGTTTTGTGCCGTGCCATCTATACCCCATATCGCATTTTTTCGGGTAGGGTAGCTGCGCTGCACCTCGGGCACCATGGTGTTCTTGTGGTACACCAGCCCGTGGCGCTCTATTTTAAGGGAGTTTTTCACGCTTTGTAGATACATGTAAACCGTCTGGTAGGTTGGGGGGGTGTACTCCCCGTCCTTTAGCCACCACCGGTTTTTTTTGCCGATTTCTAGCAGTTTTCTATATATATCAGCGATGCTAATTGCGATGGGATCAGCATAGAGGGCTTGGATTACCCTCTTCTGCTCATCGGTTAGCTTATTTCTGTTTTTATTATTTGACCTTTTGGGTTTTATGTAGTTGATATCCTCGCCTTGTCTTTCCTCTAGCTGATAGAGCCAATCTATCAGCCGGCGCCCTGTAGGCATCTTTATTGAAAAAAATTCTCTAGGCATCAGCTCAATGGCCTCTGCAAGGTTTGCTACCAGGGAGCGCTTGTATCGCTTTGCTTCGCGCTCACTTCGCGCAATATTTTGTATGCGCTTAAACCTGGCATGTACAAACTCTGAAAGGGCGCACAATTTGGCATAGCCTATTATGCGATGCCTTCCCAGCGAGTGATTTTCAACATAATATGTCGTATATCGAGGGTAGTTTTTAATGATGTACTCCTCTAGCTCATTGGTAATGTAGCCGGCATTGATGCGTAGATGCTCAGCCGTCATTACCACGGCCGCATCTACTAGCTGCTCATAACCTGCATCAGTGTTTTGCAGGCTATTCATGTGCTCACTTTTTAGAGCACTAATCTTTTCCCTTATTTTCAGCTGGTACCTTTCAGGCAAGCTATCAAGCAGAATAAGGGTCTTTTTATTCGTGTCTTTCACCATCACAGCCTGCCCTCTTTGTTTTAATTTTCGGGCAGTACTGCTTTTGAACCCTAGTAATTGCCAATGATCAATACTTATTGCGTGCATTTCACACCTTTAAAGCTTTTTTAATTTCATTATACTTAAGCCTGTAGTCGCGAAGCACTTCCTCTTCTATTGGGCTGTTAAACTCTCCCCGCAGTATGCAGTAGATGGTGTTTTTCGACACTTTGTATTTGGCTGCAAGCCATTTTACCACCTCTGTTTTTATTCGGTCGCGCTTTGCTACTGTGGGTTTCAGTACATTTGTCGATTGCATGCTGCTGTTTCTTTTAGAACAGCGCAAATATTTCAAACATATTTGATATATGCAAACAAATTTGAATCTGCCAGATACATTTTTTTCTCGGATATTAAAAATAATGGAATACTATAAATACAAGTCATTAAATGAATTTGCTATCAAAGGTTTAAAGTACAAATCGCCGGAAAAGCTTAATCGATTAAAAGATCCAAAAAACAAACCTTCTGTAGAAATACTAATTGATATTTCAAATATGTTTGATATTAATATTGATTGGCTTCTGACAGGTCGTGGACCTATGCTGCGCGATCAAGTCCCCCAGGCGGTACCCTCACCCACAGGCGTGCCACTCATACCGGCTGAGGCCTTAGCCGGCTATGGCGCAGGTGAGCTGGTCATTACCGAGCACATGATCGAGCATAGGTATGTGATACCTGAGTTTCGATCAGCCACCTGCATCATACGCGTCAAGGGCGATAGCATGTCACCCACCTATCTGCCTGGCGATATGATTGCTATTAAAAAAATAGATGCTAAAACATTCATACAGTGGAATAAACCTCATGTACTTGATACAGTTCAGGGAATTTTAATTAAGCGAGTTTTACAAAGTGAATCTGGCTACATTTTAAGATCCGACAACCCATCGTACCCTGATATTACTGTACCTAGTAAGGAAGTTTATAATATGTATTTAATACTTGGATTAATACGTTTTGAATAGCGTAAATATCAATTTTTTCTTACATTTTACATAAAATGAGTTTTATAAAAAACATTGTCACAAATTTTGTCACATTTATGTCACATTTTTTTTTATAAGGATTTGCATAATGTTTTAGTTCAATATTCAAATTTTTCAACTTGCATAGAATCAGACGATTAAAAATTTCATTTTTGGCTAAAAATCTTTTATAATGCTTCAAATAATATTTATTTTTTTTAAATTAAAATTAATTTGTCACACTATTTTAATTTGATTTTCAATAAGTTATTAATTTTAAGTTATATACAATTAGAACTTAACCCCTCACCGGCAGCTATTATCAAACTTCTAGTCCTAGTATGTCATCTTGGGATCTTATGGAGAATTTACCACTGATGGATCTGGTAGCTATACAGGTTGGTTTATAACAGAACCCACAGGAAATACAAGATTTACCCCAGGAAACAATATTTTTATGAGAATTATGCTTAATAATGGGGCAGGAGGTACTTCAGTCGTAACAAGGTTAACTACTTCAAATTCAGTAACTGTTGCAAATTTTGGCTCATCTTCTACGAATATTACCGCAATTTGGCAAACCTCATTAGATACAGCGAAAAATTTTGTTTTGCTGTTTGATAATGTTTCCGGAACCGGAAGACCGATAGCTGCCACATATATCGAAAATGTAGGCATAACGTACGCATCATCCATCGCTCAGTGGTATCGAGACTCAGCAACGGCTCTTGGTCGATGGGGTGCTTATGTTAATAACAATAATTCTAATGGAATACGTAGAATAGAAATCAGAGATCATTTGACTGGAAATCTAAAATATGTATTAACAGATGCCGATGGTCAGTGGGGTAGTGTAAATACGGTAAACGCCACATCTGGATCAACGCCATTGATATTACCTAATAATTTAACTGAAACTTTTGTGGTAAATGGTAATGTAAAATTATCAGCCGGAAAATCTTTAGAAGTAACTGGCACTCTCACAAACAATGGAACAATTACCCTTGAAGCCACATCAAAAACCGATTACGCTCGCCTTATTTATGGAGCTGTTTCAGGAACCGGAACAGTAAATCATCAGATGCGTCTGACACCTGGCTCTTCCTTCAAATGGTACGCCTTAGGCTCGCCGGTAGATGGCATAAACGTTAATTCTATAGGTACTGGCCAATTTACTTCTACATCGGTGTACAACTGGAGTGCTACCGGGGGTTGGACGTCGGCTCATACTGGTACATTTACTCGTGGTCAAGGTGTTTTTATAGCGGCAGGTGAAAATTCACCTTACGGCTTTTTTACAATACCGTCTGATGATACAAATATTGTTTTTACTGGCGTATTGTCAGCTAATACTGCAGATGTGGTTCGAACTATGGATTATGGCACTGCTCCAACAGGTGTAACTTTTACAACTTCAGAAACACAAGGATGGAATTTGCTCGCAAATCCCTATCATGCTGATTTTGATTTAAATGGTTTGACTTCTGATAATGATTCACCTGAAAAATCCTTATCAATTCGCACCCCAACTGGTTATATTTCTTACAATCCATCAACAAATACTCCACTATCTGCACGCTATCTTTCTCCAGGTGAGGCCTTTTTTGTGCGTGCTACAGCGACAGGTCAAACATTTACATTTGCATTATCGCGTCGAACCTCTTCAGGGGGCGATGGTTTGCTTAAGACACAAAATAACTTCGACCGCGTAAATGTGCGCGTAAGTAAAAATGACCGCAAAGACGAGATGTATGTGCTCTTTAAGTCAGACGCTACTACCGAATTTGATGGCCAGTACGATGCGTATAAGTTTACCAACATCGATGGCTATCCAATGCTTTACAGCGTGCTGAGCAATAAGATGTACTCGATCAACACATTGCAAGCATTATCAGGAGCATTTGCACTTCCAACGCATTTCAAATGTTCTGAAGCTGGAGCCTACACAATTAGCTTGTTCGATGTATCTGACTTCGACCCGTCAATCATCGTCACCCTCGAAGACAAAATGACCAATACACTAACAGTGCTAAATAATGGCGATTACACCTTTACCCATTATCCGACGAACAATCCTGACCGTTTTGTGCTGCACTTTAACAAGAGCACTGTGAGCACTTCAGAGCAAGAAGCTGATAAGTTCAACGCTTGGGTATATGAGGGAGTGCTGTATGTAAAAGGTTTTGAAAACTTAGGCAATACTCGCTTAAGTGTCACCGATATGAGCGGCCGTGTCGTGTTTTCCACAGATGCAAACGTTCAAAGTGGCATCCGCAATGAAATAGCCCTGCCAAAGCTCGCTGCCGGAGTGTATGTGCTTCGTGTAGAAGCCGGTGCCCAGCAGAAGGCTGTGAAGATTGTGGTGCCGTAGATTGTATTTACCCCCCGTCCCTATTTCTATTGCTTTCAGCAATAAAGAGGATGAGAGAAGTCCCTCTTTATATCCGACAAGCGGATGTAGAGAGGGATTTAGGGTGAGCAAGTAAAAATTATAACTTACCCTTAAACCTCCTCACTTCGTCCTTCGGACGCAGGGAGGGGGTTTTGTTTGTACTTTTAAACATTCAAACCAAATCAACAAACAAATCCGTAAAATCTGGAGAATTATCTGTGTGTTTCTGTGTGGAAAAAGGATTTATCCAAAACTACAATTCATAAATCTGATTGACTTCCCGCAGGTCTCACAGAACACCGTTAATGGGATTTTGTTAAAGTTTTAAATCAAAATTGGATTGATTAAAATTCCTGCAGCTTGATAAGGCGGGCATAGATTCCGCCGGCCGACAATAGCTCGTCGTGTGTTCCAGTTTCAGCGATTTTACCTTTGTCCATTACCACTATTTTATTGGCATGTCGGATGGTACTAAGGCGATGGGCTATGATGATGGAGGTACGATTTTGCATCAAACGGGTAATGGCCTCCTGCACGAGTCGTTCACTTTCGGTATCGAGGGCACTAGTGGCTTCGTCGAGAATTAAAATGGGAGGATTTTTAAGAATGGCTCTTGCAATGGCAATGCGCTGGCGCTGTCCTCCAGAAAGACGCGAGCCCATATCGCCTACTACAGTGTCAAAACCTTGTTCGAGTTTTACGATAAAGTCATGAGCATTGGCAATTCGCGCTGCTTCTTCGATCTCTTCATGGCTTGCTTCAGGCTTTCCAAGGGCAATGTTGTTTCGCACAGTGTCATTGAAAAGAATGGGCTCTTGCGTTACAATGCCCATGAGCGATCGAAGGGATTTTAAGTCAATTTCTCGAATATCGCGGCCATCCAGAGTAATTTGTCCTGATGTAACGTCGTAAAATCGAGGAATGAGATTTACGAGCGATGTTTTTCCACTGCCAGATAGGCCCACCAGGGCTACGGTTTGCCCATAGGGTATGGTCAGATTGATGTCGTGAAGAATGATTTCTTCCCTATAGCCAAAGTGAACATTTTTGAAGTGAATAGCCTCTTTGAATTCTGTAATTTTTGGAGCACTGGGAGGTGATGTAATGGGATTTTCGCTTTCGAGAATTTCAAGAACGCGCTCAGCCGAGGCTGCGCCTTTTTTCAGGTTATAAGATGCTCGACTTATCGCCTTGCTGGGCGGGATCATTTGATAAAAGAAAAGAATATAGGCTATAAAATTCGCCGGACCAAATTGGTCAGAGGCTATGACGATGCGGCCACCAAACCAGATAACAGCAGCCATTATGATGGCGCCCAACATTTCGCTTACAGGCGAGGCCAAGTCGTATCGGCGCATCACGCGGTTTGAGGTTTTGTAAAAATCTGCATTAATGCGTTCAAATCGAGCTTGTTTAATTTTTTCGGCGTTAAACGCTTTGAGAATGCGCAGGCCGGTAATCGTTTCATCGATGTGGCTCATCAAACTGCCCAACTGCGACTGGGCTGTGGTAGATTGTCTTTTAAGTGAGCGCCCAATTCGACTGATCACATAGGACACTACTGGCAACGTGAGCAGCACAAAGAGCGTGAGTTTGTAATTCATCCAAAGCAAAACGGCAAGAGAACCAATAATCATCAGCGGATCGCGAAAAATCATTTCCAGTAAAACGATCATCGCAGCTTCTATTTCTCGTAGGTCCACCGTGATGCGGGAGATAATGTCGCCCTTCTGTCTTTGAGCGTAAAAGGCCATTGGCAGTTGGAGCAATTTGGCGTGTAACTCTCTGCGGAGCTGAAAAGAGATGCCATTCCTGACCGGTGCAATCACATACAAACCTAGATAGTGAAAGAGGTTTTTGAAGAAAAAGGCAACAATGACCCAAATGACTACGTACAGCAGCGCTTCGGAAACGGAGGTATTCGCCAGTCGATATTCAATCTGTTTGTAGAATTCTCTTTTAATCTGATCGAAGAGCGATGTGCCTGTAATGCTTTCCGACATGGGGCCATTTACCCCAAAAATCAATTGAAGAACCGGAATCACCAAACCCACTGAAACCAGTGAAAAGGCAATGCTGAGCACGTTAAAGAGTACGCTCAGGCCAATTAAACCTTTATAGCGAAAGAGATAGGGATAGATCTTTCGAAGGGGCTTGTTCATAAATATCAGATTAAAAACCCAAGGCCTGGCGCACTCGGTGCAATATCACACTGCCTACGGCACGAGCCTTTTCTGCCCCCACTCTTAGAAGATTTTCTAATTCTGCTTTATCGTTCATGAGGCGTGTGTATTCTGATCGTGCTGAGGCATATTTCTCAAGAATCAGAGCCAAAAGTTCTTTTTTAGCATGTCCGTAGCCATAGCCACCCGCCTCGTATTTTTTGCGCATTTCAGCGATTTGATCAGGTGCAGCCAGTAGTTTGTACAGGGCGAAGACATTGCACGTGTCTGGATTTTTGGGTTGCTCCAGAGGAGTGCTGTCTGTTACAATGCTCATTACTTGCTTTTTAAGCATGTTTTCGGGAGCGAAGATGTCGATGGTGTTTTTGTACGACTTACTCATCTTGCGCCCATCGATTCCGGGTATGGTCATTACATCTTCGCGAATAAGGGCATCTGGAAGTTTTAAAATTTCCTGTCCCACAGCGTGATTTACGGCTGAGGCGATGTCGCGGGTGATTTCGAGGTGCTGCTTTTGGTCTTTGCCCACAGGCACGAAGTCGGCATCGTAGAGCAAGATATCAGCTGCCATCAGCACGGGGTAGTTGAATAGGCCGGCGTTCACATCGCTGAGCCGATCGCTTTTCTCTTTAAAGCTGTGTGCATTGGCCAGCATGGGGTAGGGTGTAAAACAGCTGAGATACCAGGCCAGCTCGGTCACCTCTGGCAGATCACTCTGGCGGTAGAAGACATTTTTCTGTGCATCAAACCCGCAAGCTAGCCAGGCAGCTGCCACACTGCGGGTGTGCTTTCGGCGCAATTCGCCGTCCTTTATAGTTGTAAGAGAATGAAAATCAGCAATAAAAAAGAAACTTTCAGCATCGGGCTGTTTTGAGAATTCAATGGCAGGAGCAATGGCTCCCAATACATTGCCCAGATGGGGTTGTCCAGAACTTTGAACTCCTGTGAGATATCTCGGCATTCTTTATAAAATAAATCTGAATTTAAAAGGCAAAGGTACATGGCCACACTTGAACTAATACGAACCGCGGCTATCTACGTCCGTTGGCATACCATCCTGAACGATGTCTTGATCGTAGATAAATATTTACTCTTGTCCACTCTTTGGATATAGAGGAGCGTTTGCAATTAAAAACCAGTGATTTCTAGTACTCTTAGACGAATGTTAATCATATTTTAAAACATTCACTCATCTTTGCACAAATCCAGATACATGTCGTCTAATTGGTTTCAGAAGCTCGGTCCGGGCCTTCTTTATGCTGGTGCAGCCGTAGGGGTTTCTCACCTTGTGCAAAGTACCCGAGCCGGCGCTGAGTATGGCCTTCTGCTCATACCGGTGGTGGTGCTTGCGAATGTGTTAAAGTGGCCGTTTTTTGTGGCAGGTCCTATTTACGCAGCACACACGGGTCAATCGCTGGTGCAGGGCTATTACCAATTGGGCAAAACGCCTTTTTACATCAATCTTTTAATCTGCATCGGCACAGTTCCGGGTATCCTTGGAGCTGTTACGCTGGTTACGGCCGGGATTTTTAACGTGTTGATGATGCCCACCCTGTCGGTCAAAGTGAGCTCAGCCGCCATCTTAGCCTTGTGTCTTGCGCTTTTGTTGCGCGGGCGGTATGCTTGGCTCGACCGCATTGTGAAGTGGATTGTCATATTGCTCAGTGCCTCTACGCTTCTTGCTTTGGCCTTCGCCTGGAAGACGCCTTCGAAGCCTTATTGGCCTGAAGTAAATTGGCTTGATGGCGTCCATTTTACTTTTTTGATTGCACTTATGGGATGGATGCCTTCACCCATTGACTTGAGCATCTGGCAGTCGCTGTGGTCTGTGGAAAAGTTCCGAATTCAGCCGCAGGCTCGAGAAGGGTATATGTTTGATTTCAACACAGGCTTCTGGGGCACCACTCTTTTAGCTGTAGTCTTTTTGTTGCTTGGCTATTTTTCTCTTTATGGCCGGGTAGATGCCATGCCAGAGAATGCCACTGCTTTTGCAGGCATGTTTGTGCAGATGTATGAATCGTCTTTAGGGCCGGCTTTGGCATGGGTAGTGAAGGTGGCTGCCCTTGCCTGTATGTTCAGCACGGTACTAACGGTGCTCGATGCCTATCCAAGAGTCATAGCAGAGAGCATCTCTACCTTGCGACCGCAGACCAATAAGTCGCGATGGCGGACATTGTTTCTTTGGGTTACAGCTTTGGGTGGACTTTCGGTAATTGTTTTTTTCCAGAGCAATATGAAAGCACTGGTCACTTTTGCTACTGTAGTGAGCTTTGTTACGGCACCTATACTGGCTGTGTTCAACGCTACTCTTTTGTACAGAATCGGTTTTTTTAATAAATCGATTTGGAATGTACGTGCCATGCTCACCCTTGCGGGTTTGCTGTATTTAATAGGATTTTCAGCCTTGTACCTATTCAGCTTGTTTAGGGGCTGAAGAACTTTTTCTTGGGGGTTTTCTGTTAGCTTTTACTTGAGGTTTAGGTGGTGTAGAAGGTTTTTTAAGGGGTCTCTTTTTCTGTTTTTTGCCAAAATTAGGATTCCATTCAAAAGATTCACCGAATTCGTTTCCGGCTGACACCTTTGGTACTTCTATGCCTAACTTTTTTTCGATGAAAGAAAATTTGGACATTTCCAAAGGCGATATAAGGGTGATGGCCAATCCGGTCTTGTTGTGTCGAGCGGTACGTCCGATCCGATGTACATAGTCGTCAGGCGACGGGGGTACATCGTAATTGACTACGGCGGCAAGGTCTGCTATGTCGATGCCACGTGCCAAAACATCGGTAGCCACCAGTGCTTTGTATTGCTTTGATTTGAAGGCCGTAAGCACGGCTTCGCGCTCTGCTTGCTCCAGCTCGGAAGAGATGTAGGCAGCGCGAATTCCTTTGTTGTTCAGTCGATTGACGAGCGATTGTAGCAATTTCTTCTTCCCGCAAAAGACGATGGCTTGCTCTTCGGGTTTCAACTTTTTGAGGAAGTGAGAGAGGTATTTGCTCTTGGTTTCCTCTTGTACAAGCACTACCTGCTGCTGAATACCAGTGGCTGGCTTTGCGACTGCAATAGACACCTCCACGGGATTTCGGAGGATTTCGTTTGCCAACTTGCGTATGCGTGGCGACATGGTGGCGCTGAAAAGTAAATTCTGTCGCTCGGCAGGCAGTCGTTTGATGATTTGCTTGATATCGTCGTAAAAACCCATGTCGAGCATCTTATCTGCCTCGTCGAGCACCAAATAGCGGAAGTACGACATATCGGCGTACGCATTTCGCATGTGTGCCAACAGTCGGCCCGGGGTAGCTACAATAAATTGTACTTTGGCTTCTAAAGCGCGCTTTTCGCGATCAAAGGCCCCTGAATCATTGCCGCCATAAATGGTTTCAGCATGTAAGGGAGTGAAATATATGAGTCCGTGCAACTGATTGGCAGTCTGTATGCTCAGCTCCCACGTAGGGCTAAGAATGAGCACTCCTTCGTAGGCTCCTTTATCCAGCAAGCGCTGGCACAAGGGAAGACAGAATGCCAACGACTTGCCTGATCCGGTAGAAGCAAGGCCGAGCACATCTCGGCCTTCAAGTATGGGATGATAGGTTTTTTCCTGTATCTCAGTTAGGGTGCTGTAGCCCATGTAGCCGATCGCTTCCTGCAATTCGGGCTTCAGGTTGAGTTCTTCGAAGGTCATACGCTTTGCGAAGTGTACACCTTTTGGCTAATAAGCTGACAAATTTCTTCGAGAAATGCGGATGTTTCGTCATCGAAGCGGTTTAGTACATGCGAGTCGATGTCGAGCTGGCCGATCAGTTTACCGGCACCATCGTTTAGGGGAATCACTATCTCACTCTTCGTAGCCAAGCTGCATGCCAGATAGTTATCTGACTGCGACACATCAGCCACATTCAGCGTAGTACCACTCACGGCTACTTGACCGCAAATGCCTCTACCATAGGGAATCACTGTGTGATCGGTTGGCTCACCCACAAAAGGCCCCAACTCCAGTACTTGTTTTTCGTCGTTCATAAAGTAAAACCCCACCCAGTCCATGTGCGGCAGACTGGAGTTGATGACCTTACAGACCTCTAAAAGACGCTCTTCTGCCGTATTTTCTGAATCGAGTAGGGCTGAAATGCGGTTTTTAATCTGTTCGAAAGTTTCTTTCATCTCACTGACCTATTGTGCTGGAATGGCTGCTAGTGCTGCGTCGTAATTGGGCTCTTGAGCGATCTCGGGCACTTGTTCGGTGTAAATAACGGTGCCGCTCGGATCAGCAACAATTACGGCTCTGCTTAGTAATCCGGCCAACGGGCCATCTACCATTGTAACGCCGTAGTTGATGCCAAAATCTGGATTGCGGAAGTCGCTGGCACTTACGACATTTTCAATGCCTTCAGAGCCACAAAAGCGCTTGTGTGCAAAGGGTAAGTCCTTCGAGATACAGAGCACGCGCACATTGTTGCGCGAAGCAGCTCTTTCGTTGAACTGACGTACACTGGCTGCGCAAATACCTGTATCTACCGACGGAAAAATGTTCAACACCAAATATTTACCTTCAAAGTCGGTGTTTTTTACTTCTTTAAGCGAAGTATCGATGAGTGTAAAATTCGGCAGCTTGCTGCCTACAGCGGGCAGATTGCCCACGGTGTGAACAGGATTGCCTTTAAATGTGATGGTTGCCATGTCTTATTGTTTGATTTTGAGTTGATTTAGTTGTTCTAATCGCTTGGTCAGGGCCTCGATTTTGGCCTCTGCGTCTTGTTTTTTCTTGAGTTCGTTTTGTTTTACTTGTTCAGGTGCATTTTGCATAAAGCGCTCGTTGCCGAGCTTTTTCATCACCGACTCCAAAAATCCTTTAGCATAGTTGAGGTCGGCTTGTACTTTGGCTAATTCGGCATCTACATCCAACGCGTCTTCATTGATGGGATAAATGAACTCAATGCCCCCAGCCAAAAATGTTTTCACGTTGCTAAGTACATCGCTGAGCACCTCAATGTTCGCAAGTCCGCCGAGTTTAAGGATCATTGTGATGTATGGGTGAGCGAGTACTTCAGCGTTTTCTGCTTTCACAAACAGGGTGATGCGCTCTTTAGGTGTAATTTGGTTTTGGGCTCTGAAGTTTCGGATGGCTGTCACAATTTCACTGCTCTTTTCAAAAGCGCGAACAGCTTCCGCATCTACCTTTCCTGCCTTTGGCCAGGGAGCATTCATAATCAGTCCTGTGCCGCTGGATAGATGGCTGTACAACTCCTCTGTGATAAAGGGCATAAAAGGATGCAACAGCTTCATCAAGTCAATGAAATAGCTTTTTGAAGATTCAAGTGCTTCTTGTGAAATGCGCTCGCCATAGGCCGGCTTTATCCATTCGAGATACCACGAGCAGTATTTGTCCCAAATCAAATCATACACCGCCATGAGCGCTTCAGAGATGCGGTACTTTGCGAAGAGGTCGTCGATCTCCTGTACAGCAGCAGCCAATTGTTGGCCAAACCAGGATACAGCAGCAGCTTCCGTTGCATTCATTGGCCGCTCTTCTGCCGTCCAGCTCTGAATCAGGCGAAAGGCGTTCCAGATCTTGTTGGCAAAGTTTCGCCCTTGTTCACACAATTTCTCGTCGAAGAGCAGGTCATTTCCTGCCGGCGAACTGAAGAGCATGCCCACGCGCACGGCATCGGTGCCATAGGTAGCCATCAGCTGTTCGGGGTCTGGACTGTTGCCCAGCGACTTCGACATTTTGCGGCCCAACTTGTCGCGCACGATACCGGTGAGATACACGTGCTTAAAGGGAATTTTATCCGCGTACTCCATTCCGGCTATAATCATCCTTGCCACCCAGAAGAAGAGAATCTCCGGTGCTGTTACCAGTACTTCGGTGGGGTAGTAGTAGGCAAGCTCGGCATTTTTAGTAAAGTCGATTTTGCCGCGCACGCGGTCAAAGCATTGGTCGTTAAAACCCCCAAAAACTTGAAGTGGCCACAGCCACGACGAAGCCCAGGTGTCGAGTACATCTGGGTCTTGACGCAGGTCTTGGGCTTTGAGTCCGGCATTGCCCGACTTTTGGCGCGCGAGTTCTACAGCTTCTTCCAGTGTTTCGGCTACTACGTAGTCTTCGGGTCCGTCGCCATAGTAAAAGGCCGGAATGCGATGGCCCCACCACAGCTGGCGTGAGATGCACCAGTCTTTCACATTCTCCATCCAGTGGCGGTAAGTATTGATGAACTTGGCCGGATGCAACTGTATATCGCCCTTTTCCACCACTTCTAGGGCTTTGGCCGAAATCTCCTTCATCCGGATAAACCATTGCAGCGACAGCCTTGGCTCCACGACCGAATTCGTGCGCTCTGATCGGCCTACGCGTGTGATGGTATCTTCTGTCTTTACAAGCACTTCTGCTTCTTCCAGCTTCTGGCGCATTAGCTTACGCACTTTAAAGCGGTCTAATCCCACAAACTCCGGCACACCGCACAGTTCGTTGAGCGTGCCGTCGTCGTTGAGGGTATCGATCACGGGTAGATTGTGTCGCAACCCGATTTCGTAATCGTTGGGGTCGTGAGCAGGGGTTACCTTCAGACAGCCCGTTCCAAACTCCTTGTCCACATACTCATCGGCTATGATGGGCACTTCGCGCCCGATGATGGGCACAATGGCCGTTTTGCCAATCAGATGGGCATAGCGCTCGTCCGTCGGATTTACTGCCACCGCCACATCGCCCATGATGGTTTCAGGCCGTACCGTGGCCACCGTCAGGTAGTCGTCAGAGCCTTTTATGTAGTATTTTACGTAGTAAAACGTTACCTTTTCCCCTTCGTCGTTGTAGATTACCTCCTCATTGCTCAGGGCAGTGCGCGCCTCGCAGTCCCAGTTGATCATCCGAAGGCCGCGATAGATGTAGCCTTTTTTGTATAAGTCCACAAACACCCTGATTACCGCACGGTAATAGTCTTCGTCCATCGTAAAGGTGGTGCGCTTCCAATCGCACGAAGCCCCTAGCCTGCGCAATTGGTGCAAAATGATGCCTCCGTACTTCTCCTTCCACTCGAAGGCATACTTCAGAAACTCTTCCCGCGTCAGTTGATGTTTTGAAATGCCCTTTTCCCGCAGCATGGCCACCACTTTTGCCTCGGTGGCGATGGAGGCATGGTCAGTACCCGGCACCCAGCACGCGTTGTAGCCCAGCATGCGCGCCCGGCGTATGAGCACATCCTGGATCGTATTGTTCAGCATATGCCCCATGTGTAGCACGCCCGTAACGTTGGGCGGTGGTATCACGATCGTGTAAGGCGGTCGTTGATCAGGTACAGATGCAAAGCACTCGTGCTGAGTCCAGTACTCCAGCCACTTCTTCTCAATGTCTGCAGGGGTGTATTTGGCAGAAATCTCCATCTAATTTAGTCTAAGCAAGTCAAGGCCGCAAAGTTATTTGCCACAGCCGCATGGCGACCTTTCGGATTCACTTAGCTTGCTTTATTAAGGAAGCACCAACATTCGGAAGATTTTTTTCTTTTTTATTATTTGGGCGCCTCCCCCGGCTTGTGCTTTCAGCACTTCGCCGGGGGCCGGGCTGTCCGGGGGTTCCGTACCTGCCTGCGGCAGGCACCGCACCTGTCGGTGCGCCCCTACCATCCCTGGCGCGGGTGAATGCTGCTCTCAGCGTTTGGTTGAAGCCTTTTCTCATGAGCTGAGGCAGTTAATGTTTTTAACGAATTTCTCAATTAAAAAATCGCCAGAGCAGGCCCACGCGTAGCACCGGATCGGCCATAGGATAGTTTTTTGCGCCAAAGTAATTGTAAGGCGTCAGCCAGCCTGCTGTGGCATTCTCGTAGCGCAGAGTTATTACTGCGCTTTTGATCTGAAAATGTATAAATGCATCTACCAGAAGGGTATTTCCAATCTCCTTTTGCTCAGCCAGATAAAAGCTGCCAAGTACGGGTGAATACCCCATTGCATCAAATTGACTGAACCATGCTGCACCTGCGCCGACAATTACTCCGAGATTTCGCTGAAAGAGATAAAATCGACTATAGACCTCGGCATCAGCCATCCACTCCGGCAAGCGAATCAGCTCCCGCCGACTCACTTGTTGCATGGCTGCAGTATGGCGATAAGTCAGCCATTTGGCTAAAGGCTGTTCAAAGGTCCACTTCGCTTGCAATATGCTTACCTGACCGTCATGCTGAAAGGGCTTTAACGTCGAATCTAAAAAGATAAGCCCTTCGTTCAGCCAGCTGCGCAAAGTCAAAGTACCCATGTAGGGCAAGTCAATTTCTCCGCCTGCTTCGCGGTATCGAATGTATTTAAAGGATGTATTCCAGCCAGTTAAATTTGATAAATGGAGTCTGTAAAACGCGTGTGGGGCCTCCATCGAATTTTGAATCCAGGCAGAAAGTCGAAGGTTATTGTTTAAAACATACTGAAATCTGCCATAGAGCGCACTTGCTCCTGTAGCTTCGCCTGCCGGAAGATAGCTTATGCCGGCTTGTACGTGCATCCTTTTGCGCCTCCATTCAAATTCGCCAAAAGTTCGCCATTGCGGAAAATAATGCTTGTGATACCTGCTGCTGTGCAGACTGTGCTGAAACCCTACACCTCCTCTGAGTTCTACTTGTTCACCTAAGCCTACGGATGCAAAAGCCTCATTTCGAAGGTATTCAAACGTGGTGCTGTCTTGTGTTTGTTCCGTAGAATAGTTGAATTGCTTGAAGTACATGGTGTCTTCGTCACGGTGATTTTTGAAGTATTCGTACCGCTCGCGCTCGTATCTGAAGCGATGACCGATGCCTATCGAAAAGAGCTTTTTATCCTTCTCTTCTCCATCTGTACTCTTTATCTGCAGAAGGTCGTATGTGTGTTGAAAATAAGCCGTTTGCACGGCTGAGGTGCTTTTGCCGTCTCTAAATTTTACTGGCACCAATGGTCTGTCGCGACGTGTATTTTTCGTAAATACGGTATCAAAACGCAACCCGCCATTTTCATTGGAAAGTTGCCGCTGCCAAGTGTAATACCCCTGAAACGTATAACGTCCATTGGTAGAGAGGTAATCGGTCGAAAGGGTAAAGTTTGAACGCTCGGTGTTCATGTGGGGGTAAAAGCCTTCGGAATTCAGCCTTTGCCAATGAAGGTGATAGTTCCAACGCCGATGAATGTTTTGTGTGTGAAAAATCCGAAACAATTGTCCGCGATTGTAGCCCTGGGTGTAGCGCGCCTCGGTAAGGGGCGCATTTGCTTTGTAAAAACGCACTTGCTCGTGCCGGTAGCGTTGGTGGTAGAAGGGCGCATTTCCCCATTCCAAGTAATTGTGATACACGGGATTGTACAGCAAGTCGTAAATAGGTGCTCCCAGATTCCCAAGTTCTAACCGCAAGCGTGTACGACTTTCGTCGAAGCTGTAGCCACCGTACAGTTCCGGGGTAAATGCTGTATCAACCGCTTTATACCCATTTGCAAGGGTTTTATACTGAAAAGAAACTGGCAAGGTGGAAGGACTACCTGCAAACTGGGCTGTGGTGTTACTACTCGCTATGGCAAAAAGGAACAGAGCTATGCCCGAAAGAGCATTTTCAAGCCAATTTCTCAAATCAGTAGGAGATTCTGTTGTCCGAAAATTCTTTGTAATACTGGTGCAATGAACAGGCTATGGAGGTGAGATCATAGTGCTCCTCTATCAGTTTGCGGCCATTGAAACTCAGCTGTCGGCGCATGGCTTCGTCGTCGAGCAGCAAACACACCGCATGGGCAAATTCCTGCGGATCATTGGCCAGCAGGATATGTTCTCCGTTTATTACTTCAATGCCTTCAGCACCTACCACAGTTGATACTACCGGCATCCCAAGTGCAAGTGCCTCCAAGAGTTTGATGCGCACCCCACTGCCGCTGAGCAAGGGTACAACCAAAATTTTACCACTTAGTAAAAATTCAATGGGCGAACTGATTTCACCGTGAAAAGAAACCTTCTCTGAAGGATTTTTTAACCATTTATCTGGCATGTTTCTACCAGCTACATGAAACTCTGCTTCCGGACAAATTTTTAAGATTTTAGGCCATACTTCAGCCAAAAACCATTCAATTCCCTGCCGATTGGGCAACCAGTCGAAAGAAGCCAGATGCACGATCTTTTTCCTGCCAAATTGAAAATTCGAAAACCGTCGCATGTTGTTGACTTTAAGTCCAAAGTGCACGGTCTGAACTTTTGCAGGATTTTTTGTCATAGCCACAAACTCCTTTCTGTCTACATCAGATATAGGCAAAATGCAATCGACCTGTTGGGCTATAGCCTTCTCGTATTTTTTGAGTCGTTTAACTTGCATTTTTACAAAAAAGGATATGATGCTGCGGTTGTGTGCCAACCAGCGCTCCCAGATTTTGTATTCCACATTGTGTGCGCGCAAGCTTACAATGCTTTTGGGGGCGTATTTGCGCACTGTAGGCAGATATACAGTCATCGACAGCCCTTCGAACTGAACCACGTCGAAGGTGCGGCTTGTAAGTATGTCGATGAGCTTTTCTTCAAACTTTCGGTTGTAAAAGCGCTCTACGTGATACGATTGTCCGCTGAAGAGGTTGCGCACCAAACTCCATAGCGTAAAATCGGTATTCACGCGCATCGACTTAATGTAGAGTTGTCCGGGCTCGTCGAAGCTGAATTGTGTAGGGTGCACATACACGCGGGTGGCATTCAGCGCAAAGAGATGCACCTCAATGTCTTGCGACAGCAGGCCCTGAATCATATTCAGTATGGCTATGCTGCTGCCATCTCTGCCGGGATAGGGGTACTTATTGGTGAGAAGCAGTAATCTCATTGAGCGCTTTTTGCCTTTTTAAACGTAAATATTTTAAATGGCGACAGAAGTCTTTGCCAGGCTTCCCACTGCATCAGTGCTGAGTCAGTGGCCGATTTATACACCAAAAATAGCGCAATCGGCGTAAAAATCATGGATGGCAACCAAATCGAAAACCAAGGCTGAAGCACAATCTCCCGACCGAGCTTTTCAATGGTAAAACTCGTAACGTGGTAGATTATAAAGGTCAGTACACTCACCACTACTGGCATGCCCAACCCCCCCTTTCGGATGATCGCGCCGAGGGCTGCGCCTATAAAAAACATTATGAGGGCTAAATACGACAGGGCAAATTTTTTGTGCTTTTCGATGTAGTAACGGGCAATCACTTTGCGCCACCAGTAGAATTCGAGTTTTGCTTGGTCGTAGTACGATTTATGGCTGCGTGCCAAACGCAGCGCATTTTCAAGTACTAAACTGCGCTGTTCAGGAGTGAGGCCAGCAAGCATGTCAGCAGAGATGCTGTCCTGTGCTTTTTGAGTGGTGTCAGTTTCTGAATTTCCACTAGCACTGTTTACGCCAAGCTGAGTTCCAAGCACGGCATTTTCGTTATGCAGCTCAAAACGCTCTATCATCATAGCATTGAGCTCTGAAATTCTCTTTTCAAACACGGTTTTTATAGAGTCGGCTGCCACGTCGAGTTGAGCTACATTCAGCATGGTAAAGTCTTTGCCTGACTGCTTTCGAAGGTCGCCCGATTCGAAAGAGGAGAGGTCGAGCCTCATTATGGATTTTTCGAATGTACTGCGCGCAAAAGGGCGCCTTTCGATATCACTGCGCTTACGCGCTTGAATTTCTTCATAGGTACTGCCGTTGTAAAGCGTGATCTCAAGGTATTGTTTATCAGGCGTTACGCGCATTTCGCCTTCGCGGGCGGTGGTTACCTTGATGTTGCCCAGTCGATCGGTGTGGTCGTAGATGAGGATGTTGCGAAGTTTGTTTTTGTCTTCGCCGTATTTCTCACCCACTTTAATGTTGAATCCTTCAATTCCACCATAAAATACTCCCGGCTTAATGTTGAGAGCAGGTTTCTTGCTGGCGATATTTCGAAGCAGTGTTTCACCTTTGAGGTTGGTAACGGGTATGACGTAGTTGTTAAACAAAAACGAAACGCCTGCTGTAAGGAGCACGGTGAAAAAAAGAGGTCTCATCATTCGAAAGAGTGAGATGCCGGCTGACTTCATGGCGGCAAGCTCCATGTGCTCTCCCATATCGCCAAACACCATAAGCGAGGCTAGCAGAACACTCAGAGGTATGGCCTGAGGCACCATTTGGGCGGCAAAGTACACAAGTAGTTCAGCGATGTAATACCACTCTACACCCTTACCTACCAAATCGTCAATGTACTTCCACACCCACTGCATGAGCAGGAAGAGCACCATTACGACAAAGACAATGATAAAAGGCCTCAGGTAAAGCTTGAGTATGTAGCGATCGATGATTTTCAAGCGCTTTTATTGAATGATTTTGAAGCCCTTATAGCGATCTTTCTGAAAGGAGATATCCACGCCAGCCGCATTTTCGGCTATTTTAAGGATTTTAAACGTGGTAGCAGCTCCATCGCGGCTGCGCTGCATCAGGCTGTGAATCTGGTGATTTTTTGGATTAATTGTAACTTCGATGTAATCGACATCGGCGGTAGCTTTTGGCTTTATGACAATGACTTCATGAGTGATGTTGTTGATTTTCTTTTTTCCGCCCAAGTAGTAGGTATGGCCTTCTCGGTATTGATTGAGAATGGCCGATGGACTTACGACATCGTTCTCTTCGGGTTGCATCACTTGTATCTCTTTGTCGTCTAAGAGGATGTTGTAGAGCTTTTTGCCGTCAAAAATTTGCTCCATACCCATAAAGGTGAGTTTGTAGTTATTGCCTTTGAGCATGATTTGCCCTTTTTCCGATTGTTGAACAGGTGGATTGACTTTTTGATTTTCAAATAAGTATTCAAAATCAATCACATATGGCTTTCCATTTTGTAGTTTATCAGCTGCTTTGTTGAGCAGAGCTTTGGCTTCCTTATGGGTTGTTTGGGCGTTTGAGTAAAAAGATAATAAATTGAAAATGAATAAGTAAATAAACAATCGATGCATCACTTAGCGTATTTCTCTTTTAAATTTTTCAAAATGTGTTCCAACTCAGCCTCATCATTTACCAGCACCTGGCGAGCTTTGCTGCCTTCGAAGGGCCCGATGATTCCGGCAGCTTCCAATTGGTCGATTATGCGCCCTGCCCGGGCAAAACCGATGCCGAGCTTGCGCTGAATGAGGCTGGCGCTGCCTTGTCGGGTAGCTACGACGATACGAGCAGCTTCGTCGAACTTACTGTCGCGCTTACTCAAATCCACATCTGTAATATCAGGTTCTTCGTCGTCGCCCACATACTCAGGCAGCAAATAAGCTGACGGATAACCGCGCTGAGAGCCGATGTAGTCCACAATGTTTTCGACCTCTGGGGTATCAATAAAGGCACACTGCAAACGTATAAGGTCGTTGCCGGTGGAGAGCAACATATCTCCACGGCCTATGAGCTGCTCGGCACCGCCGGTGTCGAGTATGGTGCGGCTGTCGATCTTACTCGATACGCGGAAGGCAATGCGCGCCGGGAAGTTGGCCTTGATTACACCGGTGATAACATTGACTGATGGACGCTGGGTGGCAATGATGAGGTGAATGCCAATAGCACGGGCCAGTTGAGCAAGGCGAGCTATAGGGGTTTCTATCTCCTTGCCAGCCGTCATGATCAAGTCGGCAAACTCATCGATTACAAGCACGATATAGGGCAAGTATCGGTGGCCTTCTTCTGGATTGAGCCGGCGCTGAATGAACTTGGCGTTGTACTCTTTCAAGTTGCGCACATTGGCTGCTTTTAGCAGTTCGTAGCGGTTGTCCATTTCGATGGTGAGCGAGTTGAGCGTGTAGATTACCTTTTTTGTGTCGGTAATGATGCTCTCTTCGCTGTTGGGTAGCTTGGCTAGGTAGTGGCGCTCGATTTTGTTGTAGAGGTTGAGCTCTACCTTTTTGGGGTCAACGAGCACAAATTTTACCTGGGAGGGGTGTTTTTTGTAGAGGATAGATGTAATAATGGTGTTGATGCCCACCGATTTACCTTGACCAGTTGCACCTGCCATAAGCAAGTGTGGCATTTTGGTAAGGTCGGCTACGAAGGTTTCGTTACTAATGGTCTTGCCCAGTACAAGGGGCAATTCCATGTCGGTATTTTGAAACTTTTCGCTGGCGAGCAAGGTGCGCATGGGCACGATCTGCGGGTGTGCATTAGGCACCTCTATGCCTATGGTGCCTTTGCCCGGAATAGGTGCTATGATGCGTATGCCCATAGCAGCAAGGCTGAGGGCTATGTCGTCTTCGAGGTTTTTAATCTTTGAGATGCGTATGCCCGGAGCCGGCACTATTTCGTAAAGCGTAACAGTAGGGCCTACCGTTGCTTTGATTTTTGAAATTTCGATGCTGTATTGCTGGAGGGTTTCAACGATTTTGTCTTTGTTTGCCTCGAGTTCGGCTCGTTCTACGGTGATATGCCGGCTGCCGTAATCTACTAGCAGATCAAGGGTTGGACTTTTAAACGAAGCCAGTTCAAGCTTGGGGTCATATTCGCCGTATTCTTTAAGAAGGCGGTTGGCTGTGTCTTCGTCGAGGGTTCGGTCTTCTTTTACCTCTACTTCCGAAGGCACAGAGGTGGAAGGGCCAGGCGATTTGGTAGGAGTTTGCGCGTCTGTATCTTGCCGTATTTCTACTGTGAATGCTTCTTCATCGTCTTCATTGTTGGCTGGAGCGGGCTGTTCGATTAGGAGCTCACTGCCTGATTTTGGTGCCGGTGAGATATTTTCCTTAATGCTCGAAACTTCTGTGGAATAGTCGAAACTCTCGAGTGGCGTGGAGGTCTCTGGCGAAGCAGCTGTAGAAGTGTTTTTAGGTTGACTTTTAAATCGGTTAATCCAGGCCGAAAATTTTTCTGGTGTCCATTGCTGGCGCGCAGCCAAAAAGATAAGGAGAGCAAAAAGCACAACTGTGTAAGCACCTACTGAGCCCGTGAGGCTCACAAGCCATTCGCTGAAGAAGTACCCATTGGCACCGGCGAGCAGGGCGAGCGAATCAGGCAAAATCAGTCCTAAAAAAGTAGGAAGCCAGATGATGGTAAACAAAAAATTGACAGCGATGCTGTAAAAGCCTTTGAACGAGATATTAAGGGCCAGCCGCGCACCGATGTGAAAGAGCAAGTATACCCAGGCAAAGGCAGCTAAACCCACCGACCTGTAAACCATGGAATGCGCGAGGGCTGCACCAAACTTTCCCCAAAGGTTGCGAACTTGAAAGTCTTTGTTAGCGATGAGCTGCCAAAAGCTTTGGTCAAAGGCGCTCATATCGCTTTTCCAAAAAATGAAATAGCTGACAAGAGAACCAGTCAGAAAAAGAGCTGCAAAGAGTATTGCAAAGCCAAATACCAGCTTGTACACTGGCCCACTGAGCAGCTTATCAGTAGTGCTCGTCGATGGAGTTGTGTCTTTATTCTTTGATTTTGAGGCCTTTTTAGCTGGCATTGGCGGCTTTAGTTCGGTTTGCAAAAGTAGTGAAGTTGCGTCGGATGGCTTTTGGGCGACTTCCTCCTTTGGGAGAATATTAGGATTGCATTTTCACTCGGTCTACTTTTAAGTGGATTTCAACTCGTTGAATAAATCCAGTTTTTTGTTGAGAGGAAAAATTTCTCCCAAAAGTCAGTTTTTAGAATCGCCATCTCAGATATGTGATTTTTTTGCCTTGGGAGCGAAAGAGTTGTTCGTACTCGGTTTGGATTTCGAAGAGCAGGGGATGGGTTTTAGAGGCTTGGAGGTCGATGTCGTAAAACGCGTCGAGAATGCTGGCACCTGTCATTTGCAAGATGCCACAGGTGTAGCCGTGTAGAAATTCGCTGTCGGTTTTCAGATGTACTTCGCCTTCAGGCTTGAGGATGTGTCGATAGAGCTTGAGGAAGTCGGGGTGGGTGAGGCGATGTTTGGCTCTGCGGTGTTTGATCTGTGGATCGGGAAAGGTAATCCAAATTTCGGAGACCTCACCGGGGGCGAAGAGTTGATCGATGAGTTCGATTTCGGCACGTAGGAAGCCGGCATTGGTAATGCCTTCGCTGGCCACGATGCGGCAACCGCTGTTGATGCGGGCGCCTTTTACATCGATGCCGAGGAAATTTTTATCCGGAAATCGGCGCGCCAGTCCGATGGTATAGTGGCCTTTGCCACATCCCAGTTCGAGCACTAGGGGCTTGTCGTTGTGAAAGAAGTCGGCAGTCCATCGTCCGCGCAGGGGGTAGTTAGCTAGGTCGGTCGTGTGGCGCCACACTTCGGTGTAGTGCGGATATGTGCGGTTTTCAGCGAATTTTTTCAGCTTCTTTTTGGGCATTGGGCCTGAGCGATATTAACAAGCTACAAAGGAAAGCATACAATTTGATTGATGGGGAGGCCATTATCTTTGCCGTGTAATGTCGGTAATGAAACACCTTGCTCTGACGGCGGCAGTGATGCTGGTCCTATCGTGTGGCCAGCGTAACAAAGAAGCCCAGAATGCTTTAGAGGATCCTCATCAAAACATCGATCGCGAACAGTTGATCGAGATGAACCGCAAATATTTAAAGGCGGAAAACCAAGCCATAGAGGCCTATGTGAAAGACCGCAAGTGGGACTACACTGTGCACTCCAATGGGGTGTATTATCGCATTTTGAAAAAAGGCGGACAATCGCTAAAGCCAAAAGAGGGCGATGTGGTGGTGTTTCGCTCGGTGATGGAATTGCTCAATGGCAAGCGCCTCTACGAAGAGGCTCCTACCCGGCGCATGCTGCGCATTGACCGCGAAGATGCCGAAATCGGATTACATGAGATGCTAAAGCTCTTTAGCCCAGGTGATAGCGTGCAGATGGTATTGCCTTCGTATTTGGCCTTTGGCTTGGCAGGCGACCTCGACGAAGTAGGAATGCGACAGCCGATTGTGTACAGTATAAAAATCGAAAAAATCCAAACTCAACAATAAATTCCAATGAGAAAAATAGCCTTACTCATTGCCCTGCTGATGCTGGGCATTTCGTGCAACAGTCAGCCGAAAGTAAATGGCAAGACGCCAAAGCTCGAGGACGGACTTTATGCCATCATCAAAACAAACAAAGGCGACATATTGCTGAAGCTCTACCACGACAAAACACCTATGACAGTAGCCAATTTTGTGGGATTGGCCGAAGGCAAAATCGATAACACAGCCAAGCCAAAAGGCATTCCGTTTTACAACGGATTGAAGTTTCACCGCGTGATAGCGGACTTTATGATTCAAGGGGGTGACCCTAGCGGCAATGGTTCTGGTGGACCGGGCTATCAGTTTGAAGACGAAATTGTGGCTGAATTGAAACACGATGGGCCAGGAGTGCTCTCGATGGCTAATGCTGGTCCGAACACGAATGGTTCGCAATTCTTTATCACCCACAAAGAAACTCCGTGGCTCGATGGTCGCCATACAGTGTTTGGCCGCGTAGTTGAGGGCCAAGAGGTAGTAAATGCCATTCAGCAGGGCGACGAAATGATCGAAGTGAAAATCTTGCGCATCGGAAAGGAATTGAAAAACTACGATCCGGCCAAGACCTTCGAAACTGCGCGCAAGGCGCTGAAGGAAAAACTAGAGATGGAAGCCCGCAAGGCAAAAGAGGCTTTCGAAAACCTGAAGCGCGCAGCGCAAAGCACGCCTAGCGGATTGGCATATATCATCACTCAAGAGGGCACGGGCAAGCCGGCTAAGCAAGGGCAGTTTGTGACCTGCCACTACACTCTTATGCTCGCCGATGGCCGCAAGATCGATTCGTCGATTGACCGCGGACAGCCCTTCCGCTTTCAGGTGGGTATGGGCCAGGTGATTAAAGGTTGGGACGAAGCCTTGCAGATGTTTGGCCCGGGAACCAAGGTGCGACTGCTGATTCTGCCTCACCTGGGCTATGGCGAGCGTGGGGCTGGTGGAGTGATACCGCCAAATGCTGACTTGATCTTCGATGTGGAGGTGCTGGCTGTAGAATAAGTGCCTGCTGCTGATTGTGAGCTTGCTCCGAAGTGTGGCCGGGGGGTGGGCCGACTTAAGGCTCACCCCCCGGCCTTTACTGCGCCAGGGCGTAGGCGGATTACAAGCCGCGGCTGGCAAGCAGGTGGAGCAAGAGCCGTACGGGGCTGGCTCTGCAGACCCGGACGGCCGTAGCTACACGCCTGACTGCAAGGCGCGTAGCAGCCGAAGACCGGTGGCCGGTGGCCCCGCGAGGGGACGACGGACAGGCGCCCCAAAAAAACTGAAAATAGAATTTTTTTTATTCTTATTAATCAATTAATTTCCTGATAATGAATAATCAACTTTTAGCGCACATCGTGACCAGCCGGGGAACGATAACTGTAAACCTGGAGTACGAAAAAGCGCCTGTGACGGTGGCCAACTTCGTGGGGCTGGCCGAAGGGCGAATACCAAATAAGGCTCGTGCATTGGGCAAACCGTACTATGATGGGCTCACTTTTCACCGCGTGATTGCGGACTTTATGATTCAAGGGGGCGACCCGCTGGGAAATGGTCGCGGTGGGCCGGGGTATCAGTTTCCGGATGAATTTCATCCTGACTTGCGCCACGATGGACCTGGAGTGCTCTCGATGGCTAATGCTGGCCCTGATACAAACGGGTCGCAGTTTTTCATTACGCACAAGGAGACGCCATGGCTCGACGACAAGCACACGGTGTTTGGTCGAGTGCTTAAAGGGCAAGATGTGGTGGATGCCATCAGACAAGGCGATGTGATCGAGCGCATTACGATAGAGCGTGTCGGTGAGGCACTGGCTGACTATGCGCCTGAGGTAGTGTACGAACGTGAATTAAAAGAGCTGATTAAGCGCCGAGAAGAGGAAGATCGACAGGCGCAAGAAGAAATACAAGCGCTGATCGCCGATATGGAGAAAACTCACTCAGGATTGGGATATAAGTTTGTACAGCGCGGCAATGGCAAGCGCATAAAGGCTGGAGATACAGTGACCGTGCACTACGTGGGTATGCTGACGAATGGGCAGGTGTTTGACGCCTCGGTCAATAGGCAGCCTTTTACTCTAAAGGTAGGTGTGGGGCAGGTGATCAGCGGTTGGGAGGAGTTGCTGCTCCTATGTGCTGAGGGTGACCATGTGTTGGCTTATCTGCCGCCAGAATTGGCTTATGGAAAGCAGGGTGTGGCGGGCATCATTCCGCCTGAAGCAGCCTTGATATTTGAAGTTCAAATACTGCGTGTAGCGTAAGGAAATGAAAGCCGCGGACTAACGCGGCTTTTTAGTTTAAGTGCATGCGTGGGATGAATGCACTCGTGTTGCCTGGTAAATGAATTTTTTTATGATTTAAAATTGAACGTACCAAAATCAGAATTCGCGAATTCGGGGAAGTGAAACAGTAGATGGCATATCTGTAGAGCAAGTTGTTTCCTCTTTATGCATGGTGCTTTGGTGCGTATTCTCATGGAAGGGCGTAATGTTGCTAACAAGGAAAATGCTCTGTCTGACAGATGCAGGAGTCTGTCTAAAAAATGTAAAGAAAATTCTCAATATGACTTTAAAATACAGATGATTTACAGAAAAATATGAACAATAATTTCCTAACTAATACAATACCTTTGCACTATTACATGATCGGGTCAAAAAACTTTAATTGGTCTATTGATTACTAACAACAACGAAAAAGCATGAATGCGGAGATCTTACAAATCCTTCTGCTCACAGTAGTAGTGCTTACCACGATTCTTTTGCTATTTCGCAAGTCTGGCCCACGCGATGAGCTCAAAGAATTGATGCAGAAGCTCATTGCGCTCGATGCTAAGGTGACAAACCTCGAGAATTCGGTGAAAAGCGACTTTGTCCATCAGCGCCAGGAGCTCAATCAGTCGCTGGCTGAAAGCCGCCGTGAGCTCTCGGATAGCATTCGCGACTTTAAGGCGGAGCTACAGGCGGCCATTAAAAACATTCACGACCTCTCTTCTGGTAGCCTTACTACGATTAATCAAACATTGGCTGAAAAACTGGAGAATTTGCGCCAAAACACCGATCAGGCGCAGCGCGAGAATCGCTCTGAGATCAAAGAGACGCTTAAAAGCTTTGGAACCGAACAGAAGTCGAAGTTAGATGAATTGAACAGCACTCTTAGAATTCAGCTCGACAAGATCGAGAGCAAAGTAGAGACTAAACTGCAGGAGCTGACCAATCAGGCCAAAGCTGATAGTAATCAAATGCGCGAGGCCATCGACCGTTCGTTCAAAGGCTTTGAAGAGCGCTTCGAGCGCAGTGTGAATGCCATGAGCCAGATTCAAAAAGAAAAGCTCGACCAGGTGGATAAGAGCCAGAAAGAACTGATTGACTACACCAACAAACAGCTTGAACAAATACGTGCTACTGTGGAGGAAAAACTCGAAAAAACCCTCGGCGATCGCCTTGGTCAGAGTTTTGACACCGTGAGCAAGCAGCTGAACGAAGTGCAACGCGGCTTGGGCGAAATGCAAACCATAGCCTCTGAAGTAGGCAACCTGAAAAAAGTGCTCTCTAACGTAAAACTTAGAGGTACCTTAGGTGAAGTACAGCTCAGCATCCTTTTGGAGCAAATGCTTTCGCCGAATCAGTACGTCTCCAACTTCGCCATTAAACCCGGAAGCCGCGAAACGGTGGAATTTGCCATAAAACTGCCCGGTCGCAGCGATAAGGAGGATGATGCAGTGTATCTGCCTATTGATGCCAAGTTTCCGAAAGATGTGTACGAACAGCTATTGGCTGCTTATGAAAACGGACATCCCGAGCAAATAGACGCTGCGATCAAAAATCTGGAGAATGTGATGCGAAAGAACGCAAAGGATATACGCGACAAATACATTAATCCGCCGTACACCACCGATTTCGCCATCATGTTTTTGCCCTTCGAAAGCATATTCGCTGAGGTAATCCGACGTTCGAGTTTGATCGATCAGCTTCGCGATGAATACAAGATAGCCGTTGCTGGGCCTACTACATTGGCAGCCCTGCTCAATAGCTTGCAGATGGGATTCCGCACGCTGGCAATACAGAAACGCAGCAGCGAAGTGTGGAAAGTGTTGGGCGAGGTGAAAGTGGAATTCGAGAAATTTGGTGACTTACTGGAAAAAGCCAAGAGAAATATAAAAACCGGTTTAGGACAGATCGACAAGCTTGCCGGTACTCGCACAGAAAGTATTAAACGGAAATTGCGCGACGTCGAAATATTGCCATCAAACGAAACGAAGAAATTGGAGGATGAAAATGTAACGGAAGACACAGATTTTGTGGAAGAAGACGATGATGATTTAGAGGCTTGAGTGTTCGTGTAGAGCTCAAAATTTTTTAGTCAATTAGAAAAGAGCAAGTTAGAGTATTTTTAAAAGAAATCCCGATTAGTGCTAAGCAACATCGGGATTTTTGTTTTTTAGACTTCTGTAAGGAAAAATTGAAAAACAAAATCAGTAATACAAAGCTGGAAAGATCTATGTAGCTACAAATTAAATAATTGTTAAGTTTTATTCCAAAATTAACTAAAATGTAACTATTTATTGTGACAAATATTTTTGTGTACGTCAAAAATAGGTGTATGAAAAAATCGTTATGCTTGTTTTTTACATTGATTTTCAATGTAATAGTAAAAGCACAGATAGCTACATACTCTTTTTCGATCAATCCATCAGGTACCTATGTGCCCATCACAGGCGGAACAGTACTCGGCAATGCGACAACAGATGATCAGCGCTTTGTGGATCCAGCCAATCTGTTGGGAGGTACAACTGAGACCGGTCCGGGGTTTCCGATCGGTTTTAATTTTATGTACAACGGTGTGGTATACGACCGCATCGGGATTAGAGCAGATGGAGTCATTCGCTTTGGAATTTCGGCCGATGGTGCCCAGGCTGTAAATATGCATGGTACCGGTTACACGTCAATAAGCAATACTTCCTCCGCACCAACAAATAAAAGAGGAACAGTAGCCGGATTTAATATGAACTTACAAGCCAATGGATCTGCGGCTTCTATACGCTTGCAAACCCTTGGAACAGCTCCTAACCGAATTTGTGTGATCCAATGGACCAATTATAGGCGATCAGGTTCAGCAAACACAGCCGACACCATCAACTTTCAAATCCGTCTGCATGAAACCACCAATCAGTTGAGCATTGTGTTTGGTACCTTTTCTACACCAAATACATCAACCAGTGTAACAGCACAAGTAGGTCTCCGAGGTTTTCACTCGTTTGATTTCAGAAACGTAACCACCACATCTACTTATGCCAATGCCGTGCCTGGAACGGTAAATACCGCCTCCATGCCTTTTGTAAGTACCAACTTGCCAACACCTGGTCTCACATATACCTGGTCACCGGCTACTTGTTTTGGGCCACTTTCTATCACTTTTTCAAACGTAACTTCTAATGCCGTAACGGCCAACTGGCAAGCTGTTACTCCTTCGATTGGCTATCAGTTGCAGTATGGACCCGCTCCCCTTACGCTCGGAACTGGAACCATTGTAACCACTGCCACAAACTCATTCAACTTGACGGGTCTTACACCAGGTCAGCAGATTGCCTTTTTTGTTCGGAACATCTGCTCCTCTGGCGATACAAGTGGGTGGCTTGGCCCATTTTCCGTTACGCCCAACTGCAATGCACCATCGGCACCTACTCTGGTGACAGCAGATACTAATCAAATAACCATCGGGTGGGTAGCTAATACTAACGCTACATTTGAAATTGAATACGGTCCAGTTGGTTTTACACAGGGTACTGGTACTTTACTGACAGGACTAACGGGCACACAGCACATCATCACAGGGCTTCTGCCCGGTACGACTTATCAAGTTTATTTGAGAATTCGCTGTAATGCCACTACTGTATCGCCTTGGTCGGGTGCACTACAAGCTACCACGACTTGCAGTCCGTTATCACTTCCATTTGCCCAGACTTTCGCTACATGGCCGCCTACTTGCTTCACCTTTAGCGCTACAGGAACCACTACACAAAATTGGGCTCATTACACTACGGGTGGCGTTACCTTGGCAAGAGCAAACTTTTGGAATTGGTCGCCGGGTATTACAGCAATTATGAACTTACCGAGAATCTTCTTAAGTCAGCCAGCCTGGGTGCGCTACACGTGGTCTCATCAATTTATGACTGGTTACTCGGATTCGCTCTTTTTAGAGGTAAAGGCTGATACCGCAGTAAACTGGATACGCTTGCAGACACTGGCTGGTCCTTCTTTTAATACACAGAACAGCGGTACTCAAACACCCGGCCAGTTTCAACTGGAGCAAGTGCTCATACCCACATCGCTTGTCGGTCAAAATGTGTATATTCGCTTGGTTGCCAAGTCTGGATTTGGGCCAGATGTATTTATCGACTTTGTAGAGGTGGAGCAAGTGCCCAGTTGTGTAAGCCCAACCAGTCTCACTGTTACAAACGTGACCATTAACTCAGTCACTGCCACTTTTGTAAAGAATAATCCCAGTAGCGTTACGCAATGGCAGATTGGTCCTGTAGGTTTCGCTCCTGGTATGGGCTTTCAACAACAGTCGGGTTCAGTGACAGGAACAACTATCACCATTACCGGATTGACGAGCAACACAGCTTATCATCTCTACATTCGCGACAGTTGTGGGGTAAACTCTGTGAGTTCGTGGTTTGGTCCTGTGGCTTTTACAACACTTTGCGATACAGCGCCGCTTCCCATTTTCGAAGACTTTATAGGTTGGCCTCCCACTTGTTTTACTTTTTCTACCACTGGTCAGCCTACTCAGAATTGGGCACACTACAATGTTTCAGGAGCATCGATGGCGAGAGCAAACTTCTGGACTTGGGTACAAGGTACTATGGCCAGAATGCAGCTTCCGCGCTTTAATTATACACAGCCTGCATGGATTAAGTACGCATGGTCGCATCAGCACAATCCCTCTTACATGGGTGATTCACTCTTCGTTGAGGTAAAAGCTGCGACCTCAAATTCTTGGATTCGAATTCAGTCGCTCGGCGGTCCAACCTTCAACACACCCGGCAGTACATCGATTACTCCTGGTCAATTCCAAAATGAACAAGTAATAATCCCTACTTCTCTGTTGGGCAATCAAGTAGATGTGCGCTTTGTAGCTCGTTCAGGTTTTGGACCGGATGTGTTTATCGATTTCATAGAAATTGAAAACATTCCGGGATGTCTCCCGCCGTCTAATATTTCTGTTACCAATATCGCTGCCACCTCAGCTACTGTAAATTTTACAAAAAACAACCCCTCCAGCACAACTCGCTGGGAGGTTGGTGTCGTTGGCTTTACACCGGGTACTGGCAACTTCATCTTTACTGGAACTGTTACTACCAATGTAATATTCTTAACAGGCCTTACTCAAAACACCCAGTATCATCTCTATCTGAGAGATAGCTGTGGTACATCGCAACAGAGCAACTGGATAGGGCCTTTTGCATTCACTACACAGTGTTTGCCCTATACAGTGCCGTTCAGCGAGACGTTTACCACTTGGCCCCCGCTGTGTTTCACATTCAGTACCACAGGTTCACAAGGCCAAAACTGGTCTCACTTTACCACAGGTGGTACTACCCTGGCACGCGCTAACTTCTGGAACTGGATTACTGGCGTAAAGGCGATCATGCGCACGCCATTTGTTCAGATCAATCAGCTGGCGAGGTTGCGCTTTTATTGGTCGCACCAGTACATGAATAGTTTTCCAGGTGACTCGTTGTATGTGTTGTCGCGCAATGACAGTACTGGCATAGCCGATACCATCTTAGTTTTGGGGGGACCTTCATTTAACACACCAGGTGCTGGATCAACTTCACCAGCTTCTAATTTCATCGAACAAATTGTAAATCTATCGCCTTCGTATGTCGGCAAACGTCAGAGCTTTGAATTTCATGCACGCAGCGGATTTGGCCCGGACTTGTTTATCGATCAAATAGTGGTCGAAAATCTTCCTCAATGTCCTGCGCCTCAAAACTTCGTGAAGACCACCAACACCGCAACCACGGCCACATTTAGTTGGACGCAGTCAGGATCAAACACGAGCAGCTGGGACATCGAATGGGGGCCGACTGGTTTTACTCCGGGGTCAAATGTGGGTACTTTGGTCAACGTAACTTCCAACCCGGCTACCATTACTGGCTTGCCATCGGCTACCTGTCTGGATTTTTACATTCGTGCAAAGTGCTCTTCAGTAAACGATTCAAGCGCATTTGTTGGTCCCGTAACGGTATGTATGCCAATTCAATTTGATGTTGAGATTTCGGATGTCATTAGCCCGGTAATGCAGGCGTGTGGCAACAGTGCTACGCAAGTTCGCGCAGTGGTTCGAAACAATGGCTTTGACCCGATTTCAAATGTTCCCGTAGTGGCCAATATCACGGGCGATATTACCCAAACCTTTACTGCTTCGTACACGGGTACTCTGCAAACTGGGCAATCAGATACTTTGCTTCTTGGTACTATCAATACAGTGAACGGGGCCAACCTCAACGTACAGGTGTACACAAATTTGACTAATGACCAAGTGAAGAGTAACGATACAGTTGCATTTACATCCGTTTACGTGCCGCTTGCACCAAAGGCTGATTCGGCATTTGTGTGTGCCGGTGTGGATACAGTGACATTAAAAGCGAAGAATTATCAGGGAGTTTCGTATCGCTGGTACAACTCGCCAACATCAAACACTCCAGTGGGTTCAGGCCCGACGTTCTTTGTGTCTTCGGTATCCGCTCAGAATACATACTACCTGGGATATGGTACCGGATCCTTTGCACAGACTTTCACCTATTCCGCAGGCGATATTCCTTCTGATTACGGATTTCAGTCGCTGCCGGGTTCATCTTCATGTCCTGGGGTGATGACTGTTCATTTGCCGTTGGGTGTACACATTGATTCCATCAGCGTAGAATACAGTTTCACGGCCGCAAGTGGGGCTTGGATGATTGAGCAGCGTTCACAGCTGCGCTGCCTTACAACAGGTCTTTCTGAAAATCAATTGTACTCAGGTGTTGGTCAATTAGGCGGAACAATGAACTACGCGCGCTCAGGTCTTACAATAGCCAATGGAGTAGTGAATGGCCCGATTGTCTTCCAACTTCACGCCGGTCGCACATGGGGAGGGTCAGGTTGTAATGTAACGTACAACTTCATACCCAACAATACCTGGAAAATCACCGTGTACTACACCTCTAACCCCTGTTCGAATGTACGCACGCCAGTAACTGTAGGTGTAAAACCTTTGCCTACAGCAAGTTTTACATATTCGGCGACCAATTATGTTGTAAATTTTATTTCTACAGTTACTAATGCCGACTCCGTGTATTGGACCTTTGGAACGGCTGGCTCCAGCTCGCAGCTCAATCCGACGTTTACCTTCCCTGGCAATGGTGTATATCCTGTATGCCTTAAGGCCTTCAACAGCTGTGGCAGTACCACTTCGTGCGATACACTCAAATTCAGTATTGGTCTGGAAGAAAGTATTATAAATACCTTAATGCAGATTTATCCAAACCCGAATGACGGTGTATTTGAAGTGTCGTTTAGCGATGATAGAGATGAATTACCTATTAGAATCAGCGACTTGATGGGCAAGACGGTATTCGAAACCGTACTGGAGTCATCAAATGGTTACTTTAAGCACAATTTTGACCTAAAATTGCTTCCAAAAGGGGTTTATCTATTACAAGTATCATCTTCAAAGGGATGGCTGTCGAGAAGATTAGTGATTCAATAATACTGAATTTATTCACTAAAAACACAAAAAAGCTCTCTGATTTCAGAGGGCTTTTTTGCTTTATGACTCTTCGGAAAATTTTTATACTAGCCGTGTATTTTTTACAATTGTGAATAATCTGATAAAAGTCAGTTAAAGGTTCTTTTACAAGGTAGTTCTTTGTAAAAATAAATGACTTTTGGAATTCAAACGTGTATTTATTACACTAAGTGATTTAAAAGTGTATATTTGGCGCTTAAAGATTTATTAACACACATAAACCATGAGTGGAAAGTTTACCCGAATGTTCATTTTGCTGCTTCTGGCAGGCTTTAGCACAGAGCTTTTTGCCCAAGCCATTCGAGGCAAAGTGACAGACAAATCAGGCCCGTTGCCGGGTGTTAATGTGCTGGTGGAAGGTACCGGTAAGGGAAATGTGACTGATCTGGATGGAAGCTATGAACTGCGTGGATTGCCGGCTAATGTCAATCTCACGGTAGTCTATTCTTTCATTGGTTACAAGACCGAGCGAAGAGTAATCAATCTCAAACAGGGTCAGACACTGGAGATCAACGTATCGATGACTGAAGAGGTAAGTCGACTCGATGAAGTGGTAGTAGTAGGTTACGGTGTACAGCGCAAAAGAGACCTCACCGGATCGGTAGTAAAACTCGGGGCTAAGGAAGTAACCGATATGCCTACACCGAGTTTTGAAACCGCTATACAGGGGAAAGCTGCCGGTGTACAGATCATTACGGGTAGTGGCTTGGCTGGCTCAGGCTCTGTGGTGCGCATTCGGGGTATTGCTTCTATCTCTGGTTCTGGCGACCCACTTTACGTAGTTGATGGTATTCCCATTACGCAAGATTATTTTATAAAAGGTAACTCGGGAGCCATGAACAACAACCCATTGGCTACCCTAAATCCCGGAGATATCGAGTCCATTGAAGTTTTAAAAGACGCTTCAGCGACTGGTATTTACGGATCGCGTGGTGCCAATGGAGTTATTCTCATCACCACGAAGAGAGGAAAAACTCCAGATTGGACTTTCAATTTTTCCACTCGGGTAGGTACATCATCTCCTGTAGCCCGCCCTAATATGCTCGATGGTCCGCAATTTTTGCAGATGTATAAGGAGGCTTGGATCAACGACGGAAAGGTTGGAGTACCTGTTTTACCTGGTGGTGTGCGATGGGAGGATGCTCTAAATACCAATACCAACTGGGTGGACGAAGTTATACGCGTAGGTATCAAACAGCGCTATGATTTTTCAGCCGGACGTCAGACTAAAAAATATGACTTTTTTGCTGGAGCCTCCTTTGACGGAAATCAAAGCTACCTTACCGGTAACAGTTATGATCGGGCTAGCATTCGAGTAAATGGTGGATATAATATTACTGATAAACTGAAAATCTCAGCTAACCTCTCCTTGGTTGAAGGAATCAATAACCGCGTAGATGAAGGTTGGGCTGGTGGATTAGGGGCCGCTATGTCAACTGCTTTGCCCATTTATCCGATTCGCAATCCAGATGGTTCTTACTTCATTGGTGGAACAAATCCCGTGCGGCTTAGAGAGCTCAAGCAGTGGAGAACTCAAGAACTTCGCTCCATTTCGGGGATCACCATTACATACAATCCCATTCAAAATCTCTTCATTAATCTGAATACCAATTACGACTACATGAATCTGGTGGAAGACATCTACGAACCTGCCGAGCTTTTGCTAGTGACCGATAGAGTAGGTGACTCCCGCCGATTTCAAAACATCATCAATAACTGGAACACCTTCCTCACAGCTACGTATGATTGGAAGATCAATGACAACAACAAACTGAATATAATGGCCGGTATAGAGTTTCAAGAACAGGCCCGCGGTGGCAGAAGTTACTTTTCGACCATAGCCGGTGCTCCTTTCTGGAAGGCTAAAGACAAGCTCGACAACCGCCAAGACTTCACACCTGAAAAGTCGCGTTTCGGCTCTGTTTTTAGCCGTATCAACTTTACCAATAAAAATAAATACATCTTACAAGGTGTAATTCGTGCGGATGCCTCTTCCAAGTTTGGACCTGAAAACCGCGTAGGATTCTTCCCTTCAGTAAGTGGAGGTTGGATAGTTTCTGAAGAATCATTTATGAGATATAATCCGGTAATTAACTTTCTGAAACTTAAGGCATCTTACGGTATAGCCGGTGTGGCGCCTCCCGGCAATCGCGACCTGTGGCGTTCTTCCTTTGGAATCGACTCCGTACGCGGTTACAACGGCCAACCCATACTCTATCCGTTAATTCTTGAAAACCCCACGCTGAAATGGGAAACATCCCAAATCTTTGACATGGGTGTGGAAATGGGCCTCTGGGAAGACCGAGTTACCACTGAGTTGAGCTACTACTATAAATACTCCACAGATGTCTTTCTCAACGTTTCGTTGCCGGGATATGCCGGTTTTGACAACTTTTTTGACAATCTCGCTACCATTTACAACCAAGGAGTTGAATGGGTGGTAAAATCAAAAAATATCGCAAAACAAGATTTTAGTTGGACTACAGAGTTCAACATTGCCCGCAACTGGAATAAAATCACTGATATCAGCGGCTTTAACGAAGAGGCAGTATCAGGCGGTACAAATGATACGCGTGTGGTGCTCGGGTATCCGGTGGGTACCAACTTCTTAGTGCGCTTTTCCCATGTTGATCCGGCTACAGGTCGTCCTGTCTATCTTGACATTAATGGAGAGCCCACCTTCGAATGGAACCCGGCAAACCGCGTTCCAGCAGGGCGAGTGTTGCCAGATGCCGTTGGCGGTATTACCAACATTTTTAGATACAAGAATTACGATCTGAGCTTTCTGTTTGTCTTTACAATAGGTGGCAATATTTACGACTCTTCTTCAAAGCGTCAGCTTGGAACCTTTGACTCTGACGGATGGAATCACCGCACCGATCAGTTTGACCGTTGGCGCAAACCAGGGGATGTAGCTACTTATCCGCGATTGACTACAACACCTGAAACCTATGGAACTGGTACACCCTGGATCAATACAACTCTTTGGCTCCATGACGCCACTTTTGCCCGCTTGCGCAATTTGACAATCGGCTATAATCTGACACCTGAAGCAGCAAGACGACTTAAATTGCGCTCTGCACGCATTTATTTTACCGGAACCAACCTATTGACTTTTACTCGTTTCATCGGACTTGATCCGGAGATTGCCCGCGATTTTGAAAACGTAACCGATAGAAACATGAGCCCCAACATCACCTACTTGACACCACCTCAAGAGAGAACTTTTAACCTCGGTATTGACATCAGCTTCTAACACCATAGAAAAATGAAAAAAATTAGAATACTCTCCATAGCAGCGGCAGGCGTACTGATCACCGCCTCATGCTCCAAAATCTTCGATGTAAAGCCAGAGGGGGTTTTGCTGATCGAAGACGCGCTGAAAACACCTGAAGACTTCGAAAAGGTGCTCAACTCTTGCTATGATGTGGCTGCTAACTACTACAACGGCCGCATACAGATGCTTAACGAAGTACTTAGCGACAACCTTTCAGCACCGATTAACAACAACGACCTCAACGAGGTATATCTGCGCCGGGTCAATTTCTTCAACGGCACTACAAACGGCGTGTACCGCGAGCCTTATCGCTCTATCTTCCGTATAAATTTTATGCTTGAGAATTTCGATATGGTCGAAATGCCCGCCTCGCGTCGCAACACATTCGAAGCTGAAGGTCGCTTTTTACGCGCTTTGGGCCATTTTGAAATCATCCGACTCTGGGCACAGCCTTACGGTTTTACAGCTGATAATTCGCATTTAGGTATACGTATTCAAATCCAAAATACCGGTACGCAGTTACAGGTGCGTAGTACGGTTAAAGAAGGCTATGAAGCCATTCTGGCCGATCTGTGGTTTGCAAAAGACAATTTGCCTACTACCAATGGTAATTACGCAACTAAGTATTCAGCTATGGCAGCCCTTGCCAAAGTTTATTTCCAGATGAATAAATTCGACAGTGCGGCTTATTATGCTGGACAGGTAATATCTTCTGGGCAATTCACACTCGAAGGCATTGATCGATTCAAGATGGGGCAAAATACAGAAGCAATATTTCAAACAGTTTCTACGCAAACAGCCAGTTTTATCGATGGCAGAAGTGGGGCATTTACAGGAAATTATCGCTCTGACAACAATCCAAACCCCACATTGCGCGCATCAAAAGAATTCTACCTTCTTGTGAATTCCCGGCCAAATGACACTCGTTTGTCTTTCTATGAGCTGAGAGACGAAGGTCTGCCCACAGAATTCGTGGCTGTTAAAAAGTTTAACAAGGATGTTTTTAGCATACCTGTTCTGCACCTTACAGATATGATGCTTATTCGCGCTGAATCACTTGCAGAGTTAAGCCAAAATCTGCCAGAAGCAATAAGCTTGGTAAATCAGATTCGCGAAAGGGCTTTTGGAGACTCCAGCGAAAATCTGCCCGCTACTGCTACGGCTTTGGAAATAAGAGATGCTGCACGCCTTGAACGTCGCATTGAAATGTTTGGAGAAGGCGATCGAGTACAGGACCTCAAGCGCAGAGGTGCTCGTGGCGAAAACATCATCATTCGCGGAGCCCCTTGGAATTGTCCGGGAATGGTACTGCAGTTTCCAGCGAGCGACATCAATCAAACATTTGTTGGAAATCCTGAAGGCGGTTGTAATTAATTAATTTAAAAACTGAAAACGATGAAAAAAATATTGATTAGTCTTACAATACTAGGGGCTGCCATAGCTTGTCGACCTGAACGGAAAGGCGAACTTGGCCCTGACCCAAATCTGGCCTACGGAATAGTAGGCCGATGGAGAGCAGCAGAGTTGTCGATTACTGACTTTAAATCTCCTTTAGGCGATGAATTGAATGTGAGTGAAGATTTCGCAACCTTAGGAGATCCGCTCGAAATCACATTTAATCCGGACAATACATACCAAGTTAACAACCCTGGTAACATACCAACTAAGTTTGGCACATCAGGTACATGGGCATTTAACAACCCCGAATTCCCCTCTACAATGGGAATTTTGAACAACAACGGCGAGACAGACACCATTCATCTGCGCTCCATGGCAAGGGATTATGACCCGGTCTGGAAGATTCAAATACGCAGAGAAAATTGTGAAAACGATCTCTATGTAGGCTATAATCTCACTTTAATAAGACAGTAAACCATGAAAAAAATACTCTTATCAGCTTTACTAATAGTATCTGCACGATTCGGATTGGGTCAGGTTGTTACTTCCGAGCCTTTAGAAATCGATCCGGGTAAACCTTTAAAGATAATAGTTAATCTGGCTTTGCTCGATCAAAACTTGGATTTCGTACAAAACCTGATTCAAGATGCCAATGACGGTAAAGATCTATACATCTGGACATGGAAACCTAAAGAACATCCATCGGGTCACCCATATGTGAATGGAACAGGAAGCCAACCCTGGAAAAATTCGAATGAAGCGTTGAAAATGACTAAGGAATCCAATCTGGTGTATAGCTTCACTTTTACCCCTTCGCTCAAAGACTGGTATGAAGTAGATGCCGCTACATGCTACAAAGAAGACATTCATTTCCTGGTAAAACCCAAAGATGGTGGCGGCTATGGTGAACCTGATCGAAAATCGCCTGATCTTATACTCAAAGTAGATCCACCGGCTACTGTACTACCTCCGGCATTCTTCTTTCCCTCTAAGCCGCAAAAAGATGATGTAGTAGCAATAATCTACGACAATGCTCGCGAAGACAAGCCGTCTATGAAAAATCTAGACCCCGACTCTGTTTACATGGCAGTATCGGTAATCGATTCCGGTGGCATCGTGTATAATCTATCGACAGCCTTCAATGCGGGAAACAATCAGAATATGAAACTCAATTACAGAGGTAATGGTATGTTTCGGAAATTGATTATCCCCAATGAATTCATTGAACAAAACAAACCGACAGGCATGCCGCCAGATGTAGTGATTCGGTCTATGAAAATTGTAATCGTTAAACGCAGATTCTTAACCGGTCTCGATCGCAGCAACTATGAAATTGAAATAAAATTTGATTGTGACTGAAGGTAAGTAGTCTTAATAAAGATATAAAGGCCGAGCGTTTATGCTCGGTCTTGGTTTTTTTATAATATATGTTGATACAAATATTTGCTCCGAATGTTGGTTCAAAGATTTTGCTTTTCATCACTTTTTAAACCAAAACGTTTAATTTTAGAAATTTACAAAAACCAAGTAGCTACATATAATTTTTCAGTCACATATTCAGAGGTCAAATAATTTATTAACTTCATTTGCTAATTACTCAAAAAAATATTATACCTTTATACAAACCAATTTTCCAAAAACGTTTTCTATTTCGATGAAAAAGTTAGTCATTCTTATTGCAGTTTTAGCTCTTATAGGATTGTCTGCTGGACTGTATTTGTATTTTAAACCAGTCAAAAATCTGACAGAAGCAAAAGCTGATTATACACTAGTAACATCTGCTGAAGCAGATGAAATAGCGCAGGCACTCCTGCAAAATCAGGCATTCTACTACGGGAAAATTTTTGAATGGACAGGCAGAATTTTAGAAATTGCACTGGATGAAAAGGGAGGTGGATACCTCTTATTAGAAATACCTGATACAAAACTGCTTATTAACGCGCAATTAGATTTTAGAGTAAGAAACGTAAACATTCAATCGGGCGAGGTGTGTACCATCCGAGGGGAGTTTACTGGGCTTGAAGAAGATCTGATTGATCCCGATGCTTTAATTATTTATTTCAAACAATCCGTAGTAATACAACCAACCCTATGAATACTTTATTCTTTCAATTGAAGGGCCTCTTTATAGTGCTTGCTCTTTTTTCAGGAGTTATACCTTCTGTTGCACAGAAATATATGACTCGCAACGGATATGTACACTTCAAAAGCAATGCTTTAGTAGATGACGATGTGGAGGCTGTAAATCGCTCCATGGGGTGTGTCTTAGATGCTCAAACCGGTGAGATTGCCTTTAATGTGCTGATTAAAAACTTCACTTTCCGAAAGGCATTGATGCAAGAGCACTTCAACGAAAACTACATGGAAAGCGACAAATATCCTAAAGCTACTTACAAGGGAAAAATCGCAGATTATTCAAAAATCGATTTTTCCAAAAACGGTAAATACAAAGTAAAACTCATTGGCACGCTGACTATTCGCGATATATCCAAAAACCGGGAAGATGATGCCGAGCTCGAAATCCGCGATGGTACGATCATCCTTACCTCGGCCTTTGGAGTGGCATGTGCCGACCACGACATCAAAATACCCAAGCTGGTAGAAGACAAGATTGCAAAAGTGATAGATGTAGACTTTAAAGTAGAACTAAAGGAAGCCGGTAAATAAATGAAAACAATTTTTTTGAGTTTGGCTTTGATTGTTCAAACTTTTGCGTTTGCACAAAATGACCTACTCGACCTGCTAGAAGAGGCTGAAAAGAGCGAAAAACCCAAAAACGAACATGTTATTGCCACTTTTAAAGGCACAAAAATTATCAACAATCAGAGCAACGAAATTCCCTCCAAAGGTGTATTACAGTTTATGATCTTACATCGCTTCGGGAGTTTTAATAACGACTTTTTGTATAACTTCTTTGGACTCGACAACGCCCAGGTGCGTGTAAGTCTTGATTATTCGCCTCTTTCATGGTTAAATGTAGGTGTGGGCAGGGCTAGCTTGTTTAAAATGTATGATGCCTGGTACAAGGCTCCCATTCTCAGACAAAAAAAGGAAGGGTGGCCCGTAGGTGTTACCCTTTATGGTAGTGTCAATATGATAGGGACGCGCTGGCCAAACGATGGTTTGCAGCGATTGACGACCGATCGATTGATATATGTACAGCAAATACTGCTCTCTCACAAAGCAAGTGAAAAATTTTCGATTCTTGTAGCACCGACGTATGTCCATTACAATCTGCGACAGTCATCATCGCAGCCCAATGCAGTGGCAGCCATAACCATAGGAGGGCGATACAAACTCACCAATCGTGTAGCCCTCAATGCTGAGTATTCACCTATGATGAACCGAAACACTGGCTGGGATGGGACTCAAACCACGCCATTTAATAATGCACTCAGTATCGGCCTAGACATCGAAACCGGCGGACATGTGTTTCAACTGCACATCACAAACAGTAGGGGTTTGAGCGACCCAATTTGGCTTACGCAGACCACAGGGAATTGGCTCGATGGTGAAATTTATTTCGGATTCAACATTTCAAGGGTATTCACCCTTCAATCACCAAAATTGTAAATGGAATGAAAAAGTATATTGCCATTACATTCATCGCCTTGAGTTCTGCAATGGTATTGCTACAGTGCACTCGGCGTAACGAAGAAGATTTAAAAGCCATCTGCTTTGAAGCATCGATCTTGCCGGTCATTCAGGCCAATTGCGGCACGGCTGGTTGTCACGACGCTACTACGGCTGCTGACGGTTATGACCTGACCAATTACATCGGCATAATGCGAGCAGTAAAACCGGGCAATGGTACAGGTTCGAAACTTGTAAAAGTGATGCTCGAAACCCGGCCAGATAAGCGTATGCCTCCGCCACCTGCTGCTCCTATGAGCCAAGATTTTATTGACTTGGTAATCAAGTGGATTGATAAAGGTGAAGGTAATGTGGTGGGATGTGCCTCCAATGCAGCTTGCGATACCAGCTCGGTATCGTTTGCGCGCGATGTTCAGCCGATACTAAATGATTTTTGTGTGTCGTGTCATACGGCAGGTGCACCCAGTGGGGGAGTGGTGCTCAATACCTACAACGGCGTAAAAACCGTAGCCGACAATGGTAAATTAATAGGTTCAATCTCTCATACTCCTGGTTTTTCAGCCATGCCTCCATCAGGTATTAAGCTCGATGAATGTAAACTTAATACCATTAAAGCTTGGGTTAATAGTGGTGCCCCAAACAACTAATGACGGTGCATTTGTAAAAAAATTAAGACACTCGCTTTTTTAAAAGGCTTTTACTCTTTCTTTGCTGCTTTGTTTGGGACTTTCATGCTCACGCATTGGATTTCAGCAGCTAGATTGCGTACACTACCCCTTTCGCTCAGCGGAATCGTTTTAGGCACCCTCATTGCTCGTGCTGAGGTGCAGCTTGATGTTGTGGTCTTAGTATTGGCCATGCTCACCGCGGTTTTCTTTCAAGTGCTCAGCAACTTTGCTAACGATCTGGGTGATGCGCTTACAGGGGCTGATAGCCATCGAAAGGGAGAAAAGCGCATGGTAGCTTCTGGTGTTATCTCGCCAAAAGCGATGAAAAAAGCCATGCTGCTGTTTGCCGGGCTTTCAGCCATTTCAGGTGTTTTGTTGCTCCACATCGCATTGCGCAATTTACCAGTTTGGATTTTCGGACTCTTTTTAGGGTTAGCTCTTTTAAGTATTTGGTCGGCAATTAACTACACATATGGTTCTTTTTCATATGGATACAAAAGGATGGGAGAAGTATTTGTAACGATTTTTTTTGGTCTTATAGCAGTAGGCGGAAGTTATTTTTTACAGACAAAATTTTGGAATCCACTTGTTCTCCTCCCCGGCTTATCTGTCGGCCTTATGGCATCGGCTGTGCTCAATCTGAACAATATGCGCGACATGGAGACCGATTTGGCGAGTGGTAAGTATACCATCGCCAATTATTTAGGCTTTAAAAATTCTAAATGGTATCACTTGTTGCTTTTGCTTATACCCATTGTTTTACCCATACCGTTCATCGAAATTGGCAGATATGGTCGATATTCCTATTTGTACTTGTTTGTGGTTCCGGCGCTTGTTGGTCATATTGCAAAAGTTTTTCAAATTAAGACATGTGAAGCCTATGACCCTGAGCTTAAGAAAGTAGCCCTTATGACGCTGCTGTATGTATTGCTTTTAGGGTTTGGTATTAATTTGTAACATGTGAACTTTATGAAAACACTTCGAATCCTTCCACATACACTAAAATTTAAGTTTGAAGCTCGCACAAGTCGTGGTTCGATGACAGAACGGCATGTGTGGTACATTGTACTTGAAGAGGAGGGATTTTACGGCATAGGAGAGGCCGCACCTATTCCGGGCTTGAGCATCGACGATATGACGAAATGGGATGCAAAGCTTCGATGGCTCGAGGAACACATCAACGACGATCCGAAGAAAATCAAAACCTCGCTTAAAAATTTCCCAGCTCTCTACTTTGGGTTTGAAATGGCTATGCATAGCCTCGATTGCGATCATCCGATGATGCTTTACCCATCTGTTTTTACAACCGGTAGAGCGGGCATTCCAATCAATGGATTGGTATGGATGAACGACGCGGCACATATGCAAGCTCAAATAGACGAACTCCTCGAGCAAGGTTTCACAGTTCTGAAAATGAAAGTTGGAGCACTGGATTGGAAAGAAGAATTTAAAATTATCAAAGAACTTCGAAAAAAGTACGACAATACCGAAGTACAGCTCAGACTCGATGCCAATGGAGCTTGGCAACCTGAGGAAGCTCTTGAGAAATTAAACAAGCTCAGCGAATACGAAATCCACTCCATCGAGCAACCCATTAAACCAGGCCAATGGGAGCAAATGGCGCATCTCTGTGCCGAAAGCCCTATTCCTATCGCTCTGGACGAAGAGCTCATTGGCATTTCTGATTTGAAACAGAAAAAAGATCTTATAAAAACCATCAGTCCTGACTATTTGATCATTAAACCTACGCTGCTTGGTGGCTTTAAGTCTTCAGAAGAATGGATTAAGCTTGCTAAAGAAAATGGTATCGATTGGTGGGTAACCAGTGCACTCGAGAGCAATATAGGGCTTAATGCCATCAGTCAATGGGTTGTAACGCAAATACCACGCTTGCCACAGGGTCTAGGTACAGGCATGTTGTACGAAAACAACATCTACTCTCCGCTTGAGGTAAGAAAAGGAAAATTAATTATTAATACTGCAAAATCATGGGATGTATCTCAATTTGGAATTGAAAATCACTAAAGGCGTATGAAACCTCTTTACATTCTTCTATTCGTTATTTCGATCTATCATTCTATTGCTCAGCCTCGGAATGTTCTTGTAAATACAGACTATCAAAGCAAGCTCGGAACATGTGAGCCTTCTATAGCCATTAGCCGTAAAGATCTACAAAAGATGGTAATAGGCACAGTGCTCGACGGGGTGTTTTATTCGCACGATGGCGGTCGCACTTGGAAAGGGAAACAGTTAAAATCGCTCTATGGCGTTTGGGGCGATCCAGTGCTTGTAGCCGACTATCGTGGTGACTTTCACTATTTCCACCTCTCAGACCCGACAGGCATGAATTGGAAAAGCGATGAAATACTCGACCGCATTGTAGTGCAGTCTTCATCTGATAATGGAATGAACTGGACTGCAGGTTCCTTTGCCGGGTTCAATCCGCCGAAAAAGCAAGACAAGCCCTGGGCTGTGGCACATCCTGTCTTAAATACGCTGCACCTTACTTGGACGCAATTTGACAAATATCACAGCAACGACTCTGCTCACAAGAGCTACATCATGTATGCTCATTCTACTGATGGCGGGAATCATTGGACACCAGCAAAAAAAATTTCATCAATACCAGGCAATTGTCTTGATAGTAATGCAACTGCAGAAGGTGCAGTTCCAGCAGTTACTGCTGACAGTTCGATTTTTGTAGTTTGGAGTCGCAACGACAGCCTTTGGATCAATTTTTCGCACGACGAAGGGAAAACCTGGCTTGATCAGGAAAAATTTCTTTTTCTACATCGCGGTGGTTGGAGCATGCGCGTACCCGGCCTAAAGAGGGCGAATGGTATGCCCTTTCTAATGGCAGATGCTTCTAAAAGCCGTTTCAGAAACAACCTCTATCTAACCTGGATCGATTGGGATCCCATTACAGGCGAGTATTTTGTTATGTTTTCTAAAAGTTTGAATAAGAATGGCACATGGACCACACCTCGGGCTCTGAGTACAAGAGCATCAGCCTTAGCTCGTTTCGCCGTGACCGGTTGCGTTGACCAGTCAAATGGGAATATTTACCTCCTCTACTATGAGCAAGTGAATGCAAAAAAGGAGCAATACAATGTCGTGTTACAATGGAGCAAAGACGGCGGCAATACATGGCGTCGCCAGAGAATCAATCGAAAGCCGGTAAAAGTAACAGAAGAAAAATTTTTTGGCGATTACAATCATATCGATGCCTGGAAAGGCACTATAAGGCCGGTTTGGACCTCTTTTGACGGAGTTACAACAAACGTTTTCACTGCCCTGGTTTCTCAAAGAATTTTAGATCTAGATAAGTTCATTTTCTTTTTGTATTGAATAACACAGAAACAGTTTCCTTCAAATGAGAAACTTTACATAATGTAAAAAAGTTTTAAACTGCCCCCGAATGACAATTTTTATCATGTTTACTTATTTTGAACCAGTCTATATTTGCAATTTAAAATAAGTCTAAATAAATGAACACACTTGCAAGTATGGAACCGGGGCAAACTGCCGTAATCTGTGAAAACGGATTTGAAAACATCCCGCTTAAATTGCTGGAGATGGGCTTTTTACCTGGGATTGAAGTAAAGATGATACGTAGAGCACCGCTTAGCGACCCTATTTGTGTTCAGGTTAATGGAAGTTACTTGGTGATTCGCGAAGAAACGGCTGTTCAAATAAAAGTGAATACCACAAAGTAAGTAATCGAAGAATGCATCATTGTTTAGACTTATTTAATAACCAAAAGTTTACGTGCTGAAAATAGCGCTCGCCGGCAATCCAAATACCGGAAAAACATCCCTATTCAATATACTCACTGGACTGCGTCATAAGGTAGGAAATTACCCAGGCATCACCGTTGAGAAAAAGCAAGGTACGGCCTTTGTTTCGGCAAATACCCAAGCCGTAATCCTTGATTTGCCCGGAACGTATTCGATTCATCCAACTTCGGCCGACGAGCAGATTGTCTTTGATGTACTTGTAAACGAGCAAAATCAAGATCATCCTGATTTAGTCGTATATGTAGCTGAAGCCGAAAACCTCAAGCGCAACCTCTTCCTCTTTTCACAGCTCAGAGACCTTGGTCTGCCGCTGATTCTGGTGATCAATATGATCGATAAAGCCAAAAAGAAAGGAATCGAAATAGACATCTCCCAACTGTCGGCATTGCTCAGTGTACCAGTAATACCAGTAAGCACTAGAAAAAAAATTGGAATCGAAGAACTTAAGAAAGCAATAATCAACCACCCGCGTACAGCAACAGAACCAATGGTGGTGCTATCCCAGAGTTTTAAAAACCTTCCCTGCGAAAAAATTAGCGGATTATTTCCTCAGTACAGTTACTATAAATCCTGGTTGCTTACTACTTACGAAAATCCGGATTTTCTGCCAAAAGAAAAAATTGCTGAAATTCAAGCTATTCGTCGTGAAATAAGCGATTTAGAAAAATACCATCAACGCGAAGCCATACTCAGGTATCAAAAAATAAATGAAATTCTGCAGAAAACATATGTAGTAAATCGACTTAAAGGTACCGACTTACGAGCAGTGCTCGATCGCATATTCATTCATAAAATTTTTGGCTACGTAATTTTTGCCTCCGTTTTGCTGCTTATTTTTCAATCAGTATTCGCCTGGACAAGTGCACCTATGGATTGGATTGACAGTCGATTTGCCATGCTTGCTGATGCGCTAAAGTCGATACTACCTCCAGGCCGATTCACTGATCTGATCACAGATGGTGTTATTCCCGGCATTGGCGGGATTGTAATATTTGTTCCGCAGATTGCTGTACTGATATTCTTCATTTCACTGTTAGAAGAGACTGGCTACATGAGCCGTGTTGTCTTTTTGATGGATAAGATTATGCGTCGGTATGGTATGAGCGGCAAAAGTGTATTGCCGCTTGTGTCTGGTACTGCATGTGCTATACCTGCGGTAATGTCGACCCGAAATATTGAAAATTGGCGTGAGCGATTGATAACTATTTTCGTGATTCCGTTCACTACGTGTTCAGCTAGGCTACCTGTGTACACCATTCTGATTTCTCTCATTATCCCTAAAAAATCGTTTTTCGGGTTAATAAATCTTCAAGGCCTTGTGCTTATGGCACTTTATATGATCGGCTTTGCATCCGCATTCGCGGCTGCATGGGTTTTACATCGATTGTTGAAACGAGATACACATCACTTTTTTGTTGCAGAGCTACCTGAGTATCAACTGCCATTGCCCAAAAACATTTTTTACTCAGTATGGGATAAAACCAAATCCTTTGTACTGGAAGCTGGAAAAATTATTCTTTCGATATCTGTAATCTTATGGTTTTTGGCTTCTACCGGCTCCAGCAAATTAGAAAGTCCTTACCCGAAAGCTGAGGCCGCATTAGCTGATCCGCTTTCAGGACACCATCAGTCGAAAGAGGCTGTTGAAGTTATAGCAGCTGTTCAACTGGAAAACTCCTATTTGGGAAGGCTCGGGAAAGCCATCGAGCCCGTCATTGCACCTCTTGGATACGATTGGAAAATCGGTATTGCCATCCTTAGCTCCTTTGCTGCTCGTGAAGTGTTTGTAGGAACCCTTGCTACTATTTACAGCGTAGGTGATGCCGATGAACAGTCGGAAACCGTGCGCAATCGTATGCGCATGGAGATGCGCCCAGATGGAACTCCGGTCTTCAATTTTGCAACAGGTATTTCCTTATTGCTCTTTTATGCTTTTGCAATGCAGTGTATGAGTACACTTGCTATCGTAAAACGCGAGACAAACTCTTGGAAGTGGCCTTTGATTCAACTTGTCAGTATGGGCACACTTGCGTATATTGTCTCATTAATTGCCTATCAGATTTTGAATTCATAAAATGCAAGAATTTTTAACATACTTTGCCTTGCTCCTCGCTGTGGTGTATCTCATCAAAAAACTCTTTTTTACTAAAAACACAGCAGGCTGTGCGAATTGTCCGAAAGTTACTGATAAAAGAACTTAAACAATAGGTTTTAAAATTCTCGATTATCAGTTATCTGCTTTTTAAAAATTTGTAAGAGGCGCGATTAGTCTGTAGCAGATAAATGCCTTTTGGTAGCCTCTGTACATCGATAGCTTCATTTGGATAATAAATTCCCTCGTTTAAAACTTTGCCCATTGCATCAAGCAGTATGTAATGCGTCGGCCCTATTACATTAAGCCAGATTTTGTCGAGGGCCGGATTTGGATAAACTCCGCTAATGTGATTTAAAAAAGGTTCCGATGTGTTTAACCCACTAAAAGCACTGCAAGTGGGTGCAGTTGCATTGGATGTGGTGTAAAGAATTCCGTTTATAACGTACCAATCTTCCCAATAGCCGTTTCCGGTGGTTGATTTCCAGTCGTTTAAATCAAGGGTCACAGTGCCTTGAGAATCAGCTGGAGCAATAAATACTTTTAGAGCCTTTCCGCCTCTGTTCCAGGTAAGAGGTGTACCGGCTACGAGTACTTCTGGTGTAGTGGGGGTATCGCAAGAAAGACGTATGAAAACAACCCGATCGGATGAATATTTTGGATATTCTCCGTAAACCCTGGCGATTCCACTGTCGTTAATTGCCACTGCACAATATTCATGAGCACCGATGCCAAGTACCGGAGAACCTTTTTCTTCGAGCAATCGTGCCATGAAGGTTATCAACCTACCACGTCGGTCAGGATTGTTGAAGTGTGTGTCGCCAATCACCCTTTGTAAGATGGGTATTTGTATAAAGTCGTTCGTGCCGAGCGTTACACTGCTGTGAAAGGGATTATTCAATACGGTATTCGATTCGGCACTCGTGGTAAGTGCCGAATAGTAAAAACCCGTCAAAATGGCCATGCCGGCACTGATGCCGCCTACCACACCGCCTCTTACGTTGTAGAGGTAGTTTATCAGGCTATCTACCGGTGTATCCTTCCAGTAGTTTACATAAGTAGCCTGATTGCCACCGGCGATCCATATAGCTTCAGCTCGACTTAGATACTTAATTACTTGAGGATCATAGCTGTGCTGACGAGATTTTAGCACAAATGTGCGCACGGAATTCACGGGTACACCCAGCTGAGCATGTAAGTAATTTTGATATCCCAAGCCTCCAGATGTGCGTAGTACTACTACATCCCCCCCATTAGCCCGCTGCAGAAACCAGCGCATGGCCGCGTCGTGCTCACTAGCACCCCCCATCAGCACGATGCCTCTCGATGGGGTAACTACGGCATCGACTGTGTCGCCGGAGTGATACACATCGTACGACTGGCCGTATAGTGCCTGCCAAATCAAGATGCACAAAGGCAAAAAAACGCTGAATTTCATTGAGCTAAATCAAATTGCAAATCACTAGAGCAAGGTAAGTAAAAATTATAGGCAAATTGCTTTTTAAAAAAGGTTTCCTAATAAATCGACTTTTCAAAACTTGTTTTACACTTACTGATTCAATCAATTTGTTGATTGAGCCAAAAATCAAAAAGCCACTACCTAACAATTTTCATAAATTCTCCCGTTCTGAAGTCCTAAATTGCAGCCCACTAACCGAAAACTGAAGCCATTATGCCCTTCTACTATACCCTTGGAAAAATACCGCCCAAGCGCCATACAGTTTTTCGCAAGCCCGACGGCTCGCTCTATTACGAGCAGCTCTTTGGCACTGAAGGCTTTTCAGGCGTGAGCTCTTTGCTCTATCACATTTACCGACCTACAATGGTAAAGGAGATTCACCGGGCCATCGACTTGACGCCTAAAGCTGCCGTTACGCACAACATTACAGCTCGCATGCTGCGGGGTTGGGACATAGCGCCTGAAGATGACTTTCTCGACAGCCGCACCATTGTGCTCTTTAATAACGATCTGAACATCGCTCTGGCTGCACCTCGACAGTCGATGACCGACTATTTTTACAAAAACGCTGACAGCGATGAGCTTATCTTCGTACATCAGGGCTCTGGTATGTTGCGTACTTTTCTCGGTAACCTTTCCTTTGGTTATGGTGATTACCTCGTTATTCCTCGAGGCACAATCTATCAAATTCAATTTGAAACCGCAGAAAACCGCCTCCTCATTGTCGAATCTTTTAGTCCCATAGTTACTCCTAAGCGCTATCGCAATCAGTTTGGCCAGTTGCTCGAGCATTCACCCTTCTGCGAGCGCGACATCCGCCGGCCAAGCATACTAGAAACCTACGACGAAAAAGGCGATTTCCTGATCAAGATTAAAAAACAAAACCACTTACATCAGGTTGTCTATGCCTCACATCCCTTCGACGTGGTAGGTTGGGATGGATATTTCTATCCATATGCCTTTTCAGCACACGACTTTGAGCCTATCACTGGCCGCATCCACCAGCCACCGCCCGTTCACCAGACTTTTGAAGGTCACAATTTTGTCGTCTGCACCTTTGCACCTCGTCTGTACGACTATCACCCCGACGCCATCCCGGCTCCTTACAACCACAGCAACATTGACTCAGACGAAGTTCTTTATTACGTTGATGGCGACTTTATGAGCCGCAATCACGTAGAGAAAGGCTACATAAGCCTTCATCCCGCAGGCATTCCTCACGGCCCCCACCCCGGAGCCATCGAGCGCTCCATTGGCCAGAAGGAAACCCGCGAGCTGGCCGTGATGATCGATACTTTTAAGCCTCTAAAACTTACTGAAACCGCCTTACAGATCGAAAACGAAGACTATTATCGCAGCTGGCTTGAATAAATTTTTTATTTTAGTAACTCCATAAAAATCTATAACGTATGCAAACACAAGCTCAAGACATCCCCAAAATATTCCCTCAGGCTGAAGATTTCTTACCCATCAATGGCACCGACTACGTAGAGCTTTACGTGGGCAACGCCAAGCAAGCAGCTCATTATTACCAGTCTGCCTGGGGTTTCCAGCCGGTAGCTTATCGCGGTCTTGAGACCGGAAGCCGCGACCGCGTAAGCTATGTACTCCGCCAAGGTAAGATTACACTGGTGCTCACCTCACCGCTTCAAGCCGGTGGTCCCATCAATGAACACATCAACCGCCACGGCGACGGCGTGAAAGTCATCGCTCTGTGGGTTGACGACGCCACCTACAGCTGGGAGGCTACAACTCAACGCGGTGCCGAAAGCTGTCTCGAGCCTACCACCCTTTCCGACGAACACGGCCAGGTGGTGCTCTCTGGCATTAAAACCTACGGCGAAACTCTTCACTACTTCGTCGAACGCAAGAACTATCAAGGCGCCTTTATGCCAGGGTTTCGCCCATGGAATCCCGACTACCGCCCATCTGAAGTTGGTCTGCTCTACGTCGATCACATGGTCGGCAATGTGGGTTGGGGCGAAATGAACAAATGGGTGGACTTCTACGCACGCGTCATGGGCTTTACACAGCTGGTCTCTTTCGACGACAAAGACATTTCTACCGAATACACCGCCCTCATGTCAAAAGTAATGACCAACGGCAACGGCCGAATTAAATTCCCCATCAACGAGCCCGCCGTAGGCCGTAAAAAGTCTCAAATCGAAGAATACATCGAGTTTTACAATGGTGCCGGTGTACAGCATATCGCTGTCGCCACAAACGATATAATCCACACCGTCACCGAACTCAAAAACCGCGGGGTAGATTTTCTCTACGTGCCCCCCACATACTACGACACTGTGCTCGACCGCGTAGGCCACATCGACGAAGACCTGACTGAGCTGCGCAAGCTCGGCATACTCATCGACCGCGACGACGAAGGCTATCTCCTTCAGCTCTTCACCAAACCCGTGCTCGACCGCCCCACCATGTTCTTCGAAATCATCCAACGCAAAGGAGCTAAGTCATTTGGCAAGGGAAACTTCAAGGCGCTCTTCGAAGCCATCGAACGCGAGCAGGCACTGAGAGGCACCTTGTAAACCAAATCTCAAATCATTTCAGCCGGGCATATCACGAATGTCCGGTTTTTTTTATTTTTTTGGGCGTGCCCCTCACTTCTTTCGCTTCGCTCAGTCGTTCGGGTCGGGCTATCCGCTCATATTCGCCTTGCGGGTGGGGGCGGCACCACAGGCCTACACCTGCTTACTTTTCACACATCTGCCTGGCATGTCAGCCCTATGCACTTCTCTAAACCTCTGGGCTGCGTTGTCTGCCCTTCGGGCCAGCCAGCCTCGCCCAGGTGCCGCAATGCCCCACCCGCTGCGGCTCATATCCGCTTCTATCCCTCACGCGAGAAGGCGATGCCAGGTAGATTGTGCATTCACTTTCAGCACCGAAGTTTCGCTTTTTTAATAATGCGTTTCTGCTCTGTAAGCTACAATTTCAAAACATTATAACTCACTCACACACTCCAATTTGCACCTGTGAAACATACTGACAAGGGAATTGATAAACCAGCATACCTCGAGCACAAACAGGACTATTCGACCTACTCCCCCCTATCCATGAAATAACATTACAAAAAAGCCTAGGCACTGCCTACGAATACAAACACTGTCTAGTGTAAAAATAGACTATTTCCCCTGTTGAGCAAACCACGATCAAGTTGGCAGATCTGCACATTTACAACGGAATATTTCCATGCTTCTTACGAGGTAGAGACACTGCTTTGTTTTTCAGCATCTCAAAACCCCGAATCAACACCTCACGGGTTTGACTGGGCAGAATTACATCATCTACATATCCACGAGCGGCTGCACGGTATGGGTTAGCAAAGAGTCGGGCATACTCCTGTTCCATTTCTTTCAGTTTAGCTGCCTTGTCATCAGCAGCTGCTATTTCTTTTTTGAAGATGATTTCGGCTGCCCCCTTGGCACCCATCACAGCGATTTCAGCCGTAGGCCAGGCAAAGTTGAGGTCAGCCCCGATGTGCTTCGAATTCATCACATCATAAGCGCCACCATAAGCTTTGCGTGTAATCACTGTGATGCGTGGCACTGTAGCCTCGCAGAAGGCATAAAGCAGCTTTGCACCGTTGGTAATTATCCCGTTCCACTCCTGATCAGTTCCGGGTAAGAATCCGGGTACATCTTCAAAGACAAGCAGCGGAATATTGAACGAATCGCAAAAGCGCACAAAACGAGCGCCCTTTTGCGAGGCTTTAATGTCAAGCACCCCAGCTAAATAGGCAGGATTATTCGCCACAATACCTATAGAACGGCCTGCCAACCGCGCAAAGCCCACAATGATGTTTTCAGCAAAATCGCGGTGAATCTCAAAGAATGAACCCTCGTCTACAACTTGATGGATTACCTCCTTCATGTCGTAGGGCAGGTTTGGATTTTCTGGCACGATGTCATCCAATGCAGGTCTTGATTCATCGCCCGGCTGGTATGGCAGCGATTGCGCAGGCTCCTCACAGTTTTGTGGGATGTAGGAAAGCAACTTTTTGATTCCCTCGATGCAGGCAATTTCGTTGGGGTAGGTAAGGTGAGCTACACCGCTCTTGGTACTGTGCACGCTTGCTCCACCGAGGTCTTCAGAGGTTACTTCCTCATGCGTTACGGTTTTAACGACGTTGGGTCCAGTAACAAACATATACGATGTGCCCTCTACCATGATTACAAAGTCAGTAAGTGCCGGCGAATACACTGCCCCGCCTGCACAAGGGCCCATAATCACCGATATTTGGGGAATAACACCGCTAGCCAAAGTGTTTCGGTAAAAGATGTCGGCATACCCGCCCAGCGATACCACCCCCTCTTGAATACGAGCCCCACCACTGTCGTTCAGACCGATTACTGGGGCACCGTTTTTCATGGCCAGGTCCATGATTTTGCAAATCTTCTCTGCATGTGCCTCTGCAAGTGAGCCACCCAGCACCGTAAAATCTTGCGCAAAGACATAAACCAGACGACCATTGATGGTACCGTATCCGGTCACCACTCCATCGCCCAGAAAGACTTGCTTGTCAAGGCCAAAGTTTTTGCTTCGGTGCTTTACCAGCATTCCCATCTCCTGGAAGGAACCCGGATCGACCAGAAGTTCGATGCGTTCGCGGGCGGTCAGCTTTCCTTTTTCGTGTTGTGCCTTGATGCGCTCTTCTCCACCACCCTTTAGGGCTTCATCTTTTAGGTCGAGCAGTTTTTTAAAGGATTCTTTCATCGGTGCAGGCTGTTTTTGTATGCAATGATAGGCCAAGGAGCTGGTATGGCAACAGTTTACACAGCAAAGTGTAGTCGATTGGCCAGTCGAAGGATTCGGGTTTTAAAATCCTTATTTTTCGACCTACGGTAGAAGATTTCTGCTCTCTTGTGTCGGCCGGTTTTCTGCATCAATCGGGCAGCTTCGTAGTACTTGCGCTCCATGGCTGTGGCGATGTATTCTTCTTTTAAATAGGTTTTAAAAACCTTCTCGCAGCGACTTAAGTGCTGCATGATGCGCGATGTAAGACCGGAAGTAATTCGGTAAAAAGTGAGCGCCTCAGGGATCATAGCCATTTGTACTTTGGCTTGTATTAGCCGAAACCACAAGTCGAGGTCTTCGACTCCGAGCAGGCTTCGGTCGGTGCTGAAAGGATGTTCTAAGGCAATTTTTCGGCTAAGCACTACGGCTGATGGCACCAATGGATTGCCTTTCAAAATGAAATCGTCTAATCCGCTGGCAAAATATGCAGAGCGCTTTCGCTGTCGGCCATTGTGAAACTCAACGACTGGATGATACAGCAAGTCCCAAATGGGAAAAATTTCTAAATACGAAGCGGCTTTTTCCAGCTTTGTTACAGCCCAGTAATCGTCAGCATCTAAAAAAGCTATGAATTTTCCGTTTGCGCGAAATACCCCTGAATTTCGCGCTGCACCTAAGCCTCGGTTGTAATTGTGGTGCACTATTTTAGGTTCATACTCAGGAAATGCCTCAAAGAATTCGGCGACCTTTTTCATCGAGTCATCCGTACAACCGTCGTTTACGATGATGATTTCAAAATCTTTATACGTCTGACCAATCACAGAGTGCAAGCATTCGGTGATGTGTTCAGAGGCATTGTACACCGGTATCACTACCGAAAAGAAGGGCATGGCAGAGCGCTATTTTATGGATTATCGAGATTGTATTTTTTCAAATACAGCTGATACAACTCTGTTTGAAAATTGGTTGTGCGAATTTCTTCGCCATCGATGTAAATGCGCGAAGGATTGTTGGTGATCATTTCAAGTGCATCTCCTTTGTTTACAAATAGAAATGCTCGCTTGCCAGGTTTGAGTGAACCGACCAAATGATCTATGCCGGCAATTTTAGCAGCATTTAAACTGATTGCAGCCAGTGCTGATGTCTCCTTCAATCCATATCCACGGGCCATGCCGGCCGTAAAGGGCAAGTTGCGCGTACCCATTGCTTCCATATCGCCTGCATATGAAAAGGCAAACAGTACGCCCAAGGAGTCGAGCACCGCTGGCAAGGCAAAAGGACTGTGAACATGTGCATCGCGGCTATCGGGTAATCGTGTGAGGCGATCGAGTATTACCGGAACATTTTGTTCTTTTAAGATTTCGGCTACTACATCCGCCTCCCATCCACCTGAAATCACTGGTTTATCGATGCCCAATCGTTTGCACATAAGCACAGCATCGCGTATCTCTCTTGCTCTATAAGCACGTATGTATAAGCGCTTTTTTCGGGTAAAAAGTGCTGATAAACCGGTAAGCCGAACGTCGTACGGTAGATTTTTAGCCTGTGAATACGCTTTGGCTTTCAAAAGGTATTCCTCTAATTCGCGTACTTGAGAAAGGTATTGTTCATTGGAGCGGTCTTCTCCGGGCTCGGCCCACCAACCGGTGGTTTCGGTGGCTGCTGGCCAATTGATGTAATAGCCGTCGTCAGCACTGATTATGGCATCTTCCCAATTCCAGCCGGTGAGCTTAAATACACTTGACTGTCCGCTGATTCTTCCTCCAGTGGGCGCAGGTTGTACCACGAGCACACCATTGGTACGAATGGTTTCAATAATTTTTGAATCTGTATTGTACGCTATAAGCGTCCGAACATGCGGATTGAATTGGCCAACTTCGTTGAAGTCGCGCGTGGCGCGTACAGCATCAATTTCCGTCAAACCCACGCGTGAGTCAAGGGCTATGAATCCGGGATAGACATTCTGGCCTTTTACATCGACCACTACGGCATCAGTTCCTGGGTTCTTCCATTCGGCCATTGATCCAATTTGCTGAATTATACCATTTTGGAAGGTGATAAACCCATTTTCTATAACTCCGTTTTCAGCGTAAATGCGGGCATTGGTCAGGCAGTGTAGCGCCTTTTGTGCAAAAACAGTTTGATGAATAATCGCTATTGCAAGAAGGATTAATTTATTCGTTTTCATGGGCATCGTACTGAATAATGGTTTCACAGTGATACATAAAGTTTGCATCTGGCTTGATGGATTCCTTTTCTTTTCCTGAGGCTATGGCAGCCAGAGCTTTCTGTATCAATCGGTTTTTTTCTGCGCGAATAGCTTCTTCTTTAGCTTTCTGGGCGGTGTAGTCGTACAGTCGCTTGCCATCTACAAACGTGGCCAACGGATAAGAGCTGCTGAGCAATGGATGACCGCTCCAAACAACGATATCTGCGTCTTTTCCAACTTTCAGACTACCGGTTAAATGGTCGATATGCAGCATCCGGGCGGGATTAATGGTCACCATTGCGAGCGCTTCCGTTTCTGGCAGTCCTCCGTATTTTACCACCTTAGCGGCTTCTTGATTAAGTCGGCGGCCCATTTCAGCATCGTCAGAATTGATCGCTGTATTTACGCCTACGCGGTGAAGTATAGCTGCATTGAAGGGAATAGCCTCCTTAACCTCCCACTTGTACGCCCACCAGTCACTGAAACTCGAGGCATTTGCGCCGTGGGCTTTCATCTTGTCGGCAACTTTGTACCCTTCGAGTATATGCGTAAAGGTATTTACTTTAAATCCTAAAGAGTCGGCTAGCTTCATCAGCATATTGATCTCACTTTGCACATACGAATGGCAGGTGATGTGCCTTGTGCCGTTTAAGATTTCGACCAATGCTTCCAGTTGGTAGTCGGTTCTGAAGGGAATTTTTGCTTTGGCCGCAGCTTTTTTCCGAGCTTCGTATTCTTTTGCTCTGTTAAAAGCATCGGCATACACCTGTTCTACGCCCATGCGCGTCTGAGGAAAGCGCGTCACTGCTTGATCGCCCCAATTGCTCTGTTTTACATTTTCTCCAAGAGCAAATTTTATGAATCCAGATGCACCAGCCATTTTCATTTCATCGGGCAGCGCACCCCATCTCAATTTTATGAGCGCATTCTGCCCGCCAATGGCATTAGCTGACCCGTGGAGGAGTTGCGCAGCTGTAACTCCACCAGCCAGCTGGCGATAGATGTTTATGTCATCAGGATTGAGCACATCGCCAATACGCACTTCAGATGTGATGGAGTGTGAGCCTTCGTTCACTCCTCGACTGATGGCTATGTGGGAGTGTTCATCGATGATACCTGGCGTTACATGTAGGCCTTTCGCTTCCCAAACAGCTGCACCCGCCGGAGTGCGAAGGTATGTACCGATGGCTTGAATCTTTCCGTTGCGAATGATGATGTCTGCATTTTCCAGCTTTCCATCTCTTTCACTTGTCCATAGAGTGGCTCCTTTTATGTGTAAGAATTCCTGTTCAGCAGGTTTGTCCAATCCCCAAGCCGTAAAAGGATATTTCATGTAGCCAGGCAGAGGTTGAATGGAGTCGTTCTTCTTTTGAGCAGTGTCAGGTAAGTCGCTTACTCTGGTCGCTGACCAATTTTGTAAGCGCGCTCCTTCGTCTAAATATTGACCAGAAATGGATGAAGGCGTAAAAGTTCCTTCAAGAACTCGATATTTTTTTTCTTTTTTATTAATTGGTATCCGCAATGAAATGCTGTAAAGAGATAAGGTATATTCTACATCGGTAGTATCCTTTGTTGCCCACTTGATTTTTGGTTTGGTCGGTGTAGAATAAATGAGCAGTTTTGCGGTAGAATCAGCCATCTTTACTTCATATACACCGGCTGAGGGTTTGATAATGGGGTCGTAAATGTTTGTAGCGTAGCTTACGTGTAAGAGTACTTTGTTGTTGGCATCGCCAAAGGGCTTTTCCAAACCAATAAAAGCTGCAGCGTAGCCCGGTTTAATTTTACCTAATACATCGCTTGCATTGATCATGTTGGCAGGCACAGTAGTGAGAGCAGCTAATGCATATGTGGTGTCAAGCCCAGATTTGAGGAACTCAGCAATCGACTTCCAAAGTTCTGTTTTGTTTTTAAGCCCCTTTGTGGTAAAAGCAAATTCAACCCCTTCTTTTCTCAAAACAAACGGATTAAATGGAGCCATCTCCCAATGTGCCAACTTTTCCCAGGTGAGATGTCGATGGTCGTACGGCGATGAAACGTCGGGCACTTTGGGCAAGGTCATGGGCAAAATCAGTTTGGTGTTCATTTGTTTGATTTCCTTGGCTCGTTGATATTCTCTGCCTGTTCCGTAAAGGATAAAACTTCTGTTAAAAGGTTTTCCCAATTCTGAAGCGCGCCATAGGTCGTACAAATCGCGTGTTTCGAAGAGCATTGGCAGTCCTAATGCGGCAGCTTCAGCAGCTATGGCCAGATTGATTTCGCCGTCTCTACCACCTTTTCGATACCAATCGGCATCGCTGTAAAGTTGGCGCAGCAGGGCAATTGCGCCCATCAATGAGGTAGGGTAGGGTTGTTTACTGCTTCCCTTTGAAAAAGAATAGTGCATACTTGCCCGCTCGCGAAGCATCAATTGATTTTCGCGGCCATTACCAGTCAATACCAAAGACCCCGAACCGCGGGCAATGCCGTCGTTTCTATGAGACAGCACAGCGGTAAAACCAGCTTTTTGCCATTCTTCAGCTTCTTTTTTGCTGTACTCAAAATCCTCATAAGAGTGATATTCCGAGCGAATGGCGTCGTTCCAATGGCGAGCTCCGGTACGCTGTCTATCGTATTGAATAGGCTGTGATGATGTTCTCCTTCGCGAAGGCGATGTTGAAGCTGGTTCAGCCTCGATGCCGTATTGGCTTACTAAATCAATGAATCCGGGATAGATGTACATGCCATTGCAATCGACCACTACTTCGCCGGGCTGGGGAGGCTGAGCCGATACACGGATGATTTTTCCCTTTCGCACTGCTATGTTGAGCTTCTCCGGGGCAGCTCCGGGCTCTGTGATTACGAGAGCATTTGTGTACACTACTGTTAATTCATCGGTTTCCGTAATACCCCCTATTGGTTGTTGAATCTGAGCTGTGCCGGTTAGCCACGCGATGACTAACACAAGTTGCCAAAGGATCTGCCTTATTGTCATTACTTTCCGCAATTACAATTTCATGTCGCTACAAATAAAAAACAGGTTGCCAATGATGGGCAACCTGCTTGGCGAAAAAAGTTGATCGATGATTAGAAATAAATTATCCAAGCCGATTTCACGCTTTCACGCACCTTGCCGAGATCTTTCATGGCTGCATCGCGTGTCGGATACGATTTGTACACTACCCTGTAAGTTTTCAGATCTTCTACATACACCACAAACATGTCTGGGTTGTTGAGTGGCGATTTTTCCATGTACGTTTGAGCCATCAGCTGGGTAGGGAAACTGCCCACGATGATGCGGAAGGCTTTGTTTTTAACCGCCTCCATCGGATCGATTTGCTTTTTATCGCCTCGCACTTTACCGCCCGAAGTCGTTACAATTTGGCCTGATTTTGAATCGTCTTCTTCTTCGATGTTCAAGCTAGCGATGTAAGCTCTCAGACTGTCATTTTCTTTGGTCAGGGCCAGAATTCTGTTGTCTTTTTCTTTCAGTTTTGCTTCGTTTGAGGCTGTCAATCTTTGTTGATTTTGCTGCAAATCATTCAGTTGAGCATTCAGATTTTGATATTTCTTGCGATCTACGCGCACCTCATTTTTCTTGAGCATGTTTTCTAAGGAAAGTCGAAAGCCTACATTGAAATCATGTAAGAATGACAGAAACTCATCGGGGTTACTTTTTACCCCGTCAATCCAGGGATTATTTACCAAATGGAATCGATATCCACCGCTCAAACCCAGGTAGTTGTTGAGGGGTATAGTTACTCGCAATCCTCCAAAACCTCCAGGAGCGAAGCTCAGCGAACCTCTGTTTGAAGGCACTTGAAGAATTTTAGCATTGGTAATTCTATTGTAAAGTGTAGTGTAATAACTAAGAACCTCAAGACCACCTTCTACTTCCAGCCGCATTTTTGAAGAATTGCTGATATAGGGCAAAAAGTTAAATCGACCGACCAGTGATGGCGCGAAATATGTGGACTCAAAATAACGATTGGCATTAGCTCCATTCAGAATGCCCACATACAGCATCGCCCCCGCGTAGAATTTATCGTTAAATTGATAACCCACTTCAGGTATCAGACTTGCATTTATCTTATATCTAGAGTACGACCAGGAGTCTAAAGGAGAAATCAATTTCATTACGCCTAAAGAGGTATTAACAACGAAATGGCCTTGTGCACTTACATTCTGAACGTATGAAAAAGTGGAGAGGAGCAGAGTTACAAATCGTAACATATTTTTCATCTTTAATTTTTTTATTTCAAGGCGTAAATGTAAATTTTTTTTTGTTTTTACTTAATAAATTTGTTAAAAATGTCTTTTTAATTATTTGAAACACATATTTGTTTTAACAAACTTAAATCGATTAAAAGAGTCATCGTAGCTTTGCCCACTAAATTATACTGACACGAATGGAAGTAATACTTACTGAACTCGCTGAAAATCACAAAAAAATTACAGTTACAGTTTCTAAGGAAGAGTTTCTTTCAGAGCGAAAGAAAGCTATAAAAAAATATCAAAAAACTGCTGTCGTTCCAGGCTTTAGACCAGGTACAGCTCCTGAGTCACTTATCGTAAAAATGTATGGTGATAGCTTTGGAATAAATGAAACATATGAAAAAGCGTATAAAGCTTTTGAAGAAGAAGTCGCAAAAAATCAATTTAAGCTACTCTTAGATCCCGTTGCAGAGTTTTCGCCAGAAGCCAACTTTTCTACAGGCGAAAATGTAACAGTGAATTTTGAATTCGGAACTGAACCCGAGGTCCAAATTGAGATCACAGAAATAGTATCAGAACCCCTTTATGCTGTACAGCTTACCGAACAAGAGGTAGATGAAGAGATTGCCCGTTTAAAGAATGAAAATAAAAATGTAATAGAGGCAAACAGCTTGGATGAAGCTGAGGCTTTTGAAATCATCACCCATACTCACGGCCATGACGGAAATCAAGAACCCGAACATTCAGTTACCTATATTTCGAAAAGCGATATAACAGACGATAAACTTCAGGAATTTGTTGAAAAATTTCAACAAAAAGATGAGCATATAAATGTGTTTGATTATCTACTAAATCCTGAAGATAAAAAATTTGACAATCTTCGTTCATCGCATCATTTTCATTTAGGAAGAATGGTAAAATTTGAAGAGATCGATGAACTCACTTTAGCAAAAAAAATAGTACCTTCCAAAACCTTTGAAAATCCAGAAGAATTCAAGCAATTTTTGAAAAAAGATTTCGAAGAGCAATACAACGAATTATCCAAAGACATTTTCTTGAAAAAAGCCTTCGAATTTGTGCGTTCTAAAATCACCAATCTTCCGATGGATTTTCTGGCGAAATGGTGGAATTCTTATGAAAAAAACAAAAACAATACTCCCTTCGAAACCATTTCAGGCAGTTTGGTGTGGGAATTAACTAATTCCTTGATAAATAAAACGTTAGCTCGCTTGCTTGATTTGCAAGTTTCGTGGGAGAACGTAATAGATTTTTATACCGAACAATACACCAAAACACTTCCTGAAGATCAGCTCGAAACGATGAAACCTCTGATGAAAAATTACGTAGAGGGAATGTTAAAAGACAAAAAAAGAGCTGAACAGATGTTTGACCGTACGTACGAATATATGCTGAAAAATGCATTAGTAAGCCACAAAACAAATCCATTTACCGTAACGTTAACTCAATTTAGAGAAATTTTGTCAAATATTAATTAATATCCTTATGGATTTCGGCAAAGAATTTAAAAAATACGCAGTAAAGCATCAGTCCATTTCATCGCTTACGCTTGAGTCATACATTAAAAATTCTCTGACACCTTACATCATCGAAGAGCGTCAGCTCAATGTGGCTCAAATGGACGTATTCAGCCGCTTGATGATGGACCGTATTATCTTCATGGGTACGGCCATAAACGATCAAGTGGCTAACATTGTACAGGCCCAATTGCTCTTTTTGGAAAGTACAGATGCTAAAAAAGACATTCAGATTTACATCAACTCGCCTGGTGGGTCGGTGTATGCAGGTCTTGGTATTTACGACACTATGCAAATGGTAGCTCCTGATGTAGCCACCATTTGCACTGGTATTGCTGCCTCAATGGCTGCTGTGCTCCTGTGTGCTGGTGCCGCTGGTAAGCGTACTGCTCTGAAGCACAGTCGTATCATGATTCACCAGCCCATGAGTGGCACTCAAGGTCAGGTAGCCGATATGGAGATTGCTTTAAAAGAGACCCTTCGAGTTCGCGACGAACTCTACAACATTCTCTCAAAGCATACCGGACAAACCTTTGAGAAAATCGCTGCTGACAGCGATCGCGACTACTGGATGCGCAGCGAAGAGGCCAAAGAATACGGTATGATCGACGAAGTTTTGGTTTCTAAGAAAAACAGAGGTTAATCCCAAATGAAAAGACCCGACTATCAATCTTGTTCCTTCTGCGGTCGCGAAAAAAAGGAAGTGAATATGCTCATAGCGGGCGTGAGCGGGCATATTTGCGACTATTGCGTGATGCAAGCCTATGAATTGGTAGGGGCTGAGTTGGGTCATGACTATGCCAATAGGAAGAAGAAAAGCACAATAACATCCACTCAGCGCAAGATTTATAAACCTGCAGAAATCAAAGCCTATCTCGATCAATATGTGATCGGTCAGGAGCAAGCTAAAAAAGTGATTTCTGTAGCAGTATACAATCACTACAAGCGCATTTTTCAGGCCATTTCGGCTCAAGACGATGACGTAGAGCTTGAAAAATCAAACATCATCCTTGTTGGCGAAACCGGAACGGGTAAAACACTACTCGCCCGTACGGTGGCCAAGCTGCTCGATGTGCCCTTTGCGATGGTCGATGCCACTGTACTCACAGAGGCCGGTTACGTAGGCGAAGACGTGGAAAGCATTCTCTCCCGACTATTGCAAGCCGCCGACTACAACGTAGAGGCTGCACAAAACGGAATTGTCTTTATCGATGAAATCGACAAAATCGCTCGCAAAGGCGACAATCCTTCCATAACGCGCGATGTTTCGGGCGAAGGGGTACAACAAGCCTTGCTAAAACTCTTGGAGGGCAGCAAGGTAAATGTGCCGCCACAGGGAGGGCGCAAACATCCTGAGCAAAAGTTTATAGAGGTCGATACGAAAAACATCCTCTTTATCGCAGGTGGAGCCTTTGAGGGCATTGATAAAATCATTGCTCGAAGGTTAAATACTTCTACTGTAGGGTATCATTCTAACAAACAACGCACCCTCGAAAAAGACCAACTGCTTGAGTTTGTCGACCACTCAGACTTGCGCACTTTTGGCCTGATACCTGAATTGCTCGGCCGATTGCCCGTGGTATGCCATCTTATGCCCCTCGATGCAGCCGCCCTTCGTCGAGTACTTACAGAGCCAAAAAATGCCTTAATTAAGCAATACAAAAAACTCTTTGCCCTCGATGGCATTGAGCTCATCGTACCTGAGGAAACAATTGACTACATCGTAAACAAAGCGATCACCTTTAAACTTGGTGCCAGAGGGCTGCGCTCTATCTGTGAAACCATACTCACAGAGGCTATGTTTGAGCTGCCTTCAATGGAGCTCAAGGACAATGTCTTCGAACTAACTCCCGAATATGCTGCTATGCAGGTTGAAAAGTCGGATTTACTCACACATCTGAAGGCAGTTTCATGATTGATCCTTCGCTCTGACTATCATTTAAGTGTTCTGACACGAATTTTTTAACTATACCGAGAGGTCTCATCGTGAATCTTTTCTTTTCGCGATGAGACGACTCTCTTCTCAAAATGTCTTTAAGCGTTTGCATCGTCTGAACGATGTTTTTTCCCTTATTGAGCATCACGCACTCTGACATAGATGCCATTACAGCATCCGAAATCTCGCTGCGTGTGATTAAGCCGGTCTTGTTCAAGCTTTCTAAAACTTGTGTTGCCCATATCACTGGAGTATGTGCTGCTTCACATAGCCAAAGGAGTTCTTCCTGAATTTCAGCAAGTCTTTCGAAGCCTATTTCAATGGCTGAGTCTCCCCTGGCGATCATTATACCAAAAAGTGGGTCTTTCATTGCCTCGTAGAGCAATTCGACAAAACTGTCAACCGCTTCTGATGTTTCGATCTTGTAAATCACCGGCTTGTGAATGCCGAATTCTTTTAAATACGTCCTCAAAAGTTGAATATCCTCCGTTTTACGAACGAATGAATAGCCAATCAAGTCGGCATATGAGGCTATCATTTTAAGATTTTTGATGTCTTCAGCAGTAAGTGATTGAGTGTTCAGATGTGTATCTGGCAGATTAATGCCTTTATCCTGTTTTAAAACAGCATTATTTAGAGGGGTTTTGACAATTCGAATCACTGCAGTCTGATTTTTTACTTCTTCTACGATTCCATGAAATTTTCCGTCGTCGAAGTAAATTCTATGGCCTGATTGTAATGTTTCGAATACGCGAGTTTCTGAAATCAAAATTGTTTTCTTCGGGAAATTTTCATTGGTTGTAGTTGCTTGTAAATAGATGACATCGTTGAGCTGTAGTTCTATTTTTTTCTTTTTGTTTGGTATAAGGGTGCGCAGTTTGGGTCCTGCTAAATCCATGTGAATTTTACAGGGCAGCCCTGTGTTTATTATTGCAGTTTGAAGGGTATTTACTATCTGGTTAACAGTTAGTTCGTCGGCATGAGCAAAGTTGATTCGAGCGATATTCATCCCGTTTATAAGCAATTTTTCAAAGTATTTCACATCGCCGGCTTTGCGTTCGTCTATAGTCACCATTAGATAAGGGATGTTGTGATCGGCGTGTTTTTCGCCAAATAGTTTTCTGGTTCTTTGGCTTATCATTTCCCTTCCTACGTCATCAGAGAGGGTACACGCTTTCCCTTTGTATTCTGGCGCGAGCCATTTAAGTACATTGAGCAGTTGATAATGGGTATGACTTTCAGATGCAGCCAGTGAAGATAGCCCTAAATGATGCAGTTGATTTTGGATAGGGCGTAGTTCGTGACTTCTCAAAACCAGATATTTTGCTAAATTTTTAGCTGACACATCATAATTAGGATGAAGCATCAATTCCTGCATTTTAATTTCTGATTGCGTAAATTTTTTTTCAAGGTGTATTAAAAAATCCACTAAGTCTTTGATGGTTTTCATACTTATGATGTGTTGGAAGTGGTACAGCAAGGTCAGTAAATGATCTTTGAAGGTCAAATGATTATTGTCAACTTTTAAGAAAGTGTAAAAAATACACTATATTAGCCAACAGAATTTATTTGAATATGAGAAGAAAACTATTCGCGCTGTTGGGATGGACGGTAGGTGTACTTTCCCATTCTCAAGTAATCACCACGATTCCAATTTTTCCCACGCAAAACGACACTGTTACCATCATATACGATGCATCGCAGGGCAATGGTCAGTTGGCAGGATTTGTTCCGATTTATGCACATACGGGTGTAATCACCAATACAAGTCCTACACCTACCTCTTGGATGCATGTTCAGGGTACTTGGGGTACAGCCGATCCAAAGGTGCTAATGACTCCTCTCGGGAATAATCTTCATCAGATCAAGTATCACATCCCAACTTTTTACAATCTGCCACAGGGTACGATTGTATACAAAATGGCCTTTGTATTCCGAAATGCTACAGGCACGCGGGTAGGTCGAAATGCTGATGGCAGCGATATTTTCGTAGATGTCTATCAGCCGGGTCAGTTTGCAGCTAAGCTGGTAAAACCGTTTGGTAAGCATCTGATTCGACAGATAAATCAGGTCATACAAATCGAAGGGGCATCTAGTGATTTTGGTACACTTAGAATTAAAGTAAATGGAACTACCATTTCGCAGCAAAACAATACCAAAACAATTACTGGATCCATAAACACAAACCTCTTAGGATTTGGAAAACACTACATTACACTCGAAGCTACGAACGGTTCAACTACAGTGTACGACTCCACCTATTTTATAGTTCAACCTCCTGTAACCGTTCAAAATCCGCCGGCTAATGTGAAATATGGCATTAATTATTTAAACGATTCTTCCCTCATTCTTTGCCTACATGCCCCCTTTAAACAGTTTGTGTATGCCGTGGGTGACTGGAGTGATTGGGAACTTGACCCGAAATATTTCATGAAACGCAATCAAAACGGCGATGTATGGTGGATTCAAATAGATGGTTTAACTCCTAAGCAACAATACAGATATCAGTATTGGATCGATTCTACTTTGTTACAAGTGGGCGATGTATATGCTGATCTTCAGCTCGATCCATGGAACGATCAATACATTCCACCGTCAGTATTTCCGAATCTTATCCCCTATCCACATGGTAAGACTTCGCATGTAGTTTCAGTGCTTCAACCTGGCGAAGATCCTTACCCTTGGGATACCACTATTCAATATCAACGCCCACCAAAAGAGCGCCTAGTGATTTATGAATTGCTGCTGAGAGATTTTATTCATTCACACAATTTTAAATCTCTTAAAGACACGTTGCCTTATTTAAAGAATTTAGGTGTTAATGCCGTTAAGATTATGCCCATCATGGAATTTGAAGGCAATGAAAGTTGGGGTTATAATCCAATGTTTTATTTCGCTGTTGATAAATATTACGGAACGAAAAACGACTTCAAGCGATTCGTAGAAGAATGTCATCGAAATGGAATCGCTGTAATTCTTGACATAGCTTTAAACCATTCTTTCGGTCAGAACCCACAAGTTCGGATGTATTTCAATCCAAATGCTGGTCAGTATGGTCAGCCAACTCCAGAAAACCCCTGGTTTAATGAGACAGATCGCCATCCCTTCGGTGTAGGTTTTGATTACAACCATGAAAGCCCACACACACGTCAGTTTTCTAAGCGCGTTATGGAATATTGGATCAGAGAATTTAAAATTGACGGCTATCGGTTTGACCTGTCAAAAGGCTTTACTCAAAACTACACACTGGGCAACATAGGTGCATGGAATCAATACGACCAGAGCCGTATAAACATATGGCTTGACTATTCGTCCCACATCTGGAGTGTAGATCCTACGGCATATGTCATTCTCGAGCATTTTGCTAACAATGACGAAGAGACTGTTTTGGCCAATAATGGTATGATGCTATGGGGAATGATACATGAGGCCTACAAACAATGTATTCTCGGTTTTCAATCAAACAGCAACTTCTCCTGGATTTCTCATCAGGCCCGCGGGTGGAATTCGCCACATGTGATAGGCTATGCCGTAAGTCACGATGAAGAAAGACTTATGTATGAAGCCTTAAATTTTGGAAATACATCGAATTCAAATCACAACGTACGAGATCTAAATGTGGCTTTAAAACGTTCTGAAATGATAGCTACTTTGCTCATTCCCATACCCGGGCCGAAAATGTGGTGGCAGTTTGATGAACTTGGTTATCCATATTCTATTAATTATTGTCCAAACGGAACAATTAGCACTTCTTGTCGCACCGACAAAAAGCCTATTCGTTGGGATTATATTCAAGTAACTAATAGAGCTCGGCTTTACAAAGTATACGCAGCAGTATCGCGTCTTAAAACGCAATATCCAGCTTTTTCGACCAATAACTTTACTCTTGATGTAGGTGGATTGATCAAGCGGATTTTCCTCTATCATCCATCAATGGACGTAGTGATTCTTGGAAATATTCACGTACAGCCTATCTCTTTTATTCCAGGATTTAACAAAACTGGTACCTGGTACGAATATTTTACTAATACCAGTTTAAATGTTACCGATCTGAATGCTCAAATTACCCTTCAGCCAGGTGAGTATCGCATTTACACAACTTCTCCACTACCAGCTCCTGACTTGAGTCCGATCATTCCTCTTTCAGTCGACGAAGTACCTTCAAGTGCTCAAGTATTTGACCCTGGCTTGCGCGTGTATCCCAATCCTGTACCTGCTACTGGTACATCCATCGACTTTTATTTGCACTCATTAGATGAAGTAAGCCTTGAAATATTTGACTTGAGCGGTCGAAAGGTAACAACCCTTTTGGACAAAGAAAAGCTCGGTGGCGGTACTCATTTACATTGGTGGAATGGTAAAGATTCATTTGGCAACGAGGTAAAAGCCGGTATGTATATTCTTAAACTCACTTGCAAGCAGCATTCTGCCACTTTCAGATTAAATAAAGTTCATTAATTTTTAAAAAGAAAAAATTAAAGAAGGTGTCCAAAAAGTAAAGGACGCCTTCTTTTTTATTTTGATAAAACCCTTAATTGAAGTAAATTAGAGCCATCATAGACATTTTAAGTGAGGCGAGTAGTCTTTAAACAGCAACCCGGCAAATG
>NZ_BHZE01000002.1 GCF_003851885.1 Thermaurantimonas aggregans
GACTGCAGTACACCTGGACCATCGCTCCGCCGGTGCCATCGACAGGGGTAAACACCGCAGCCCCCACCTTCGACATACCTCTGACCACCAATGACAGTGTGGTGTACACCGTCAAACTGGTAGTTACCGATACCAATGGCTGTGTGGACAGTGCAAGCAAGCAGTACTGGGTATATCCAAGGCCGAAGGCCGACTTTACCACATCGGCCGATACGGTGTGCGACGGCACAGCGGTTACCTTCACAAGCACCTCAACCTCTAACCAAAGCGGAGTACCACAACTGATTCATCAGTGGAACTTCGGCAACGGGCAGACCTCCACAGACTCCTTGCCGGCTCCGGTCGTCTTTACCAACAGCGGCACACAGGACAGCCTCTACACCGTATGGCTGAAGGTGACCAATGCCTTTGGGTGTGTAGATTCGGTCTCTAAAAACATCCTTGTACGCCCAAGTCCTATCGCTCAGGTTGATACAGGAATTACTGTTGCATGTGCACCTTTTACCATTGACTCCACCAACATCAAAGCCGTTGTTTACCCCCAGGCTAATGGTGTATACACCTGGCAAGTAATTAAAAACAATCAGGTTTTGACCAATTTTGGCGGACCCAATGCCGTAAACTACACTATGACCAACGACGGCGATACGGTTTTGATTCGCCTCATCGCTACGTCACTCTATGGTTGTGGTACCGACACAGCTGATCAGCTTTTTATCACCATCCCGAATCCGAGTCCCGGATTTGTGCTGTCGGATACAGCGGGTTGTCATCCACTTACGGTGCAGATTACAGACACATCTTCTGCCGGGGTTACTCACCAGTGGTTTATCAATGGAGTATTGGCTTCTACGATAAAAAATCCTCAATTTACTCTCACCAACACCTCCTTTACGACCGACTCTACGTACACCATCAAGCTTGTCATAACGGCCAGTGCTACCGGTTGTAAGGATTCAACAGAGCAAATTGTAAAAGTCTTTGCACGTCCTGATGTGAACTTTACTTCCACTGAAGCCTGTCATGGTTTTACCACGCAGTTTACTGACCTGACAACGACGGTTGATACCATCCTTCAGCGAATTTGGATTCTGGGCAATGGGGATACCCTCTTCGGATCAGCGAATCCTACGTATACCTATTCTGCACCAGGAGTATATAATGTTACTCTTATCGCTGTAGATAGCCGCGGATGCAGCAACTTTACCACAAAACCTGTCATCGTACGGCCAAATCCGGTGGCCAGCTTTATCACTCAATCGACCTGTGGTCAGGATACCGTTTGCATCGGCCAACCTTTCGCTTTAATCAGCACTTCAACCATTGATTCCGTCCTCGGCGGATCTTTATCGTATCAATGGGATATTCTGAACAACGGCACTATTGACTACACAACATCCCAACCATCTCACACTTTTACTCAAACCGGCACTTTCCCGATTAAACTTCGGGTCATTTCCCAATACGGTTGTATCGACTCGGCTATTAAGAACGTTGTCGTCATTTCTCCTCCAACAGCTACGTTTTCACTGAGTGATGACTCCATTTGCGGCTCGGTCAATGTTGGAATTATCGATTCCAGTTCCGGCCGTCTTGATTTTTACTATTGGGAGATCTTTGTTAAAGGCCCTCAAAACAACGAAATTGTCTTTTACACCGACAGCAATCCAAATCTGACACAAGGCCCGTTGCTCACCCCTTCGTACAACAATACCGATACCACTTATTATGTCCGGCTCACCGTGGGCAACTGTTGTGGCATCTCAACAGCCATCGACAGCGTCGTGGTGATTCCCATTCCAGTTCCCGATTTTCAGATTTTGCCCGACTCCGGCTGTTCGCCCCTGACAGTTACACTCCAGTTAGATGGCCTCATTCCGCCCAATGCTGATTCCCTGACCATAGATTTTGGATTTAATAACCAAAAAACCTCCATCACACCCACCATCATTCAAACCAATAATGGCCCAATAAAAGTCTGGGGGCAACCCTCTTTTACCTATACATACACAGGCACCTCGGCCGATACTACCTATTTCATCACTCTTCGCGCCTACAACGCCTGTGGTGACACGACCAAAGTCTTGCCTGTAAAAGTAGCTCCTAACACTGTTCAAGCCTTTTTCCAGAGTGCGCCTGCCATCGGCTGCGAACCGCTCACCGTGAATTTCCAGAACCTCTCCTTCGGTGCCTCCTTCCACAGTTGGTGCTTTGACTACAATCCCATTACCAAACAGTGCAACGGGCAGACATCCGTAGCGCAAAATCCATCGTATACATATCCCACTGCGGGCACGTATACTGCTGCACTCTTTGCCAACAACGGCTGCGGATATGACACCATCATGACGCAGATACAGGTATTTCCAAGTCCGATAGCGGATTTTACATACAACAACAACGTTTGTGTGGGCGATACCGTCTTTTTCACCAATACATCCATCTTCCCTCAAGGTCAGATCGTTCAAAACAACTGGAATTTTGGCAACGGACAAACATCTACGCAGATCAATCCCTATGTGGTGTACAATCAAGCAGGCACCTACAACGTGTGTCTCTACATACAGTCCAACACAGGCTGTGGCGATTCGGTATGCTATCCGGTGACGGTTTTTGGCAAATCAGCAATAAACTTCTACGCCCAAAACAAATGCTTCACCGATCAACCCATTCAGTTTTTTGATTCGACCAATTCGGCCGGTGTAATTCAAACCATCTGGAAGTTTGGCGACGGCAATACGTCCATAGCCCCCAATCCACAACACACCTATGCAGCACCAGGCATTTACAACGTCACACTGATTAAACAGATCAACCAGGGATGTATCGATAGCATTACAAAGCCCGTACACGTTTATCCCATGCCTACAGCGGCTTTTGTGCTGCAACTGATCGCAGGCGACAGTTGCAGCACCCCGCAGACATATAAATTCCTCAACCAAAGCCAGGGTGCTTTTGGATTTTCCTGGGATTTTAATTTCAACAACAGTCCCGGTCAGTTTACTTCGGTGCTCAATGAGCCTACCTTCACCTACAGCCAGCCGGGCGTATATCAAATACGCCTAATCGCCACCAATGGCTATGGCTGCACCGATACCGCCTACCGCACCATCATCATCGGCAATGGGGTCTTCCCCGACTTCACTCCCGATTCTGCTGCGGGCTGTGTACCTCTCACTGTCCACTTCCAGGATGCCTCCATCTACTCTGTAGGCATCGATACGGTGAAAAACTGGCATTGGAATTTCGGCGACGGCACCACCCTCTCTGGCATCCCAAATCCTACCCACACCTACACCATTGCCGGCAAATACACTGTCACGCTTTTGGTTGAGATGGCCTCCGGTTGTATCGACAGCGTCACCAAAAACGGCTTTGTCGATGCCTATCACCGCCCGGAAGTCAATTTCGACATCCTCTTCGAATCGCTCCGTCGCGTCCGATTGGTCAACTACACCTTCGAAGGCGGAGTGCTCACTAACTACGAAATCGACTTCGGCGACGGTACTACCTCCAACGACAGCACCCACCAGTACGACGTCCAGCTGCTCGGCCGCGACTCCATACAGATCTGTCTGAAAGCCACCAACTCCCTTGGCTGCGACTCCACCCTCTGCAAGCGCATCTGGCTCTGGAAGCATCAGCTCGACGTGCCCAATGCCTTTGCACCTGACCTCACCGAAGTAGGCGAAGGCAACGTCTTCTTGCCCAAAGGCCACAATCTCAAAGAATACCACCTGCGCATCTACGACGGGTGGGGCAACCTCATCTTCGAATCGCGCTCGCTCGACGACAAGGGCTCGCCCAACGAACCTTGGGACGGCCGCCACCAAGGCACCGGAAACATTCTTCCGATGGGCGCCTATGTCTGGACCATTCACGCTCGTTTCAACGACAATACCCTCTGGGAAGGCAAGCTCATGCCAAACGGCGAACGACTCACCTTTGGCACCGTTACACTGATTCGCTAATTCCGCTGAATGAAAACTCTACTCCCCATACTCCTGCTCCTCTCAGCTACACTCCGCATACGTGCACAAGACCCCGTCTTCTCGCAAATGTTGCTCAACAAAAACTACATCAACCCGGCCTATGCCGGCTACTCGGGCGACATCTCCTTCGACCTGCAGTCGCGCGTACAGTGGCTTCGCATACCAGCCTATTTTCTGACCAATGCCTTCTCTCTTCACGGCGGGTGCAATGCCACACGGCTCGGCTACTCCATCACCGGCATGCACGACATGCGCGGTGAAGGCTTCCTCCAAAACACCCGCATCAACGCAGCCGTATCCGTGAACATTCCCGCCTATTCGAGCCGAAGGCTTCGCCCGCGCTGGCTGCGCGACAAGAAGTTTATCTGGTCCACAGGCCTCAACATTGGCGTGGGTCAGCGCTATCTCAACTGGGAAAGGCTCACCTTCACCGACCAGTACGACATTTACTTCGGCTTCGTCCGCCCGCAATCGCTCGTACAGCCGCAGAACGTCGCCTCCAACATCATCATCGACCTTTCTGCCGGCACCCGTGCCCGCATGCAGCTCGGCGATGCCGGCTCATATCTGTCGGCAGGCTTTGCCCTTTGGCACATCAATCGGCCCGTAGAATCCTTCTTCTTCACCGACAATCGCCTGCCTATGCGCTACACAGGCCACGCCTTCTTCCATTGGCAGACGGAGAAGTACACCAACACACCTCGCTATTTTTCCTTCGGCTGGATAGGCAACTACCAACTCGAGATGCAGACCAACGTCGTTATGGCCTACCGCGACTTTGGCCTCGGCTACATGCTCGGCGCCGGCTACCGATCGGAGCGCATCTACGCCCTCACCCGCCGGGTCGATTCCTGGGTCTTCCAAATTCACGTCCGCAAGGAGCCCTTTTACCTGAGCTATTCTTTCGACCTCACCATGTCGAGCCTCGGTCCACACCGCACCTTCGGCACACATGAGTTTGGCATCAGCTATTTACTAAAGGGGTACAACATGTGCACCGGGTCTCTGCGCCGTTCGCGTCGCAAGAAGGCTGACTGCTTTTACCTCAATGACGACCTCTACGGCAAGCTTGGCTTCAGCGGCTATCACATGTAGCGTTCTGCTCTTTCAGGGTTTTACATTTTCTTTTTTTGAGTTTTTTGGGCGTGCCCCAGGCGAAGGGGCCAAAAGGTGCCTTCGCCGTAGGGCTTGGGCCAAAAGGCACCTTCGCCGTAGAGCTTGCCCAGGCAAGAGGCCGAGAGGCACCTTCGCCGTAGGGCTTGCCCAGGCAAGGGGCCGAAAGGCACCTTCGCCGTAGGGCTTGCCCAGGCAAGGGGCCGAAAGGCACCTTCGCCGTAGGGCTTGCCCAGGCAAGGGGCCGAAAGGCACCTTCGCCTGGGTCGGGCTATCCGCTCATATTCGCCTTGCACGTGGGCGCATCACAGCCTGGGTGCGTTGTCTGCCCTTCGGGCCAGCCAGCCGCTCCCAGTGTGCTGCAGCCCACCCGCTGCGGCTCATATCCGCTACTATCCCTCACGCGGCAGCGGCCTGCAGCCGCTTTAAAAAACTTTGAACTCAAACTTTAACTAAAACTAAAACTTTTTCTGCGCATTTCTGAGAGTTTTACGGAATTTCCACCCTCTTTGCGTCCGCAGTACGTTGAAGAGTCGCAGATGCGGAAAAAGCTTCCCTGAGTTTTCGTCGCTAGGTGCTGGGGATGTGAGTAAAAATTGTATCCCCCTTCCCCGCGTGAGGCATGCGTAGGGCGCGCGATAGCGCGGTGCGAAGGCGAAGCGAAGCAGAGCCGAAGCACGGAAGCGAAAGCGTACCCCGCAGCACGCCGACCCGAACGACTGAGCGTAGCGAAGGAGGTGAGGGGCACGCCCAAATAAAAATCAAACCCAAAATTCAAGCTCTTTAACCGAAAGTGGTGCCCGTGTATCCTAAGTTTGTGGGCACGATTAAGCCTTAAACGTATGACGGAACTGGAGGCTTTGGCCCGTATCGAAGAGCTTCGCGCACAACTACACCACCACAACTACTGCTATTACATACTCGACAAGCCCGAGATCAGCGATCAACAATTTGACGAACTGATGAAGGAGCTCGAAAAACTCGAGGAGCAGTATCCTCAGTTTTCCGACGAAAACAGTCCGACACGCCGTGTGGGTGGTGGGGTGCTTGAGGGCTTTGAGAATGCGCCTCACAAGTACCCTATGCTTTCGCTGGGCAATACCTACAGCGAGGGCGAGTTGCGCGACTATGTAGCGCGCACCGAACGCCTGGCCGGCGGCAAATGCCAGTTTGTGTGCGAGCTGAAGTACGACGGAACAGCCATCAGCTTGCATTACCGCGATGGTCAACTGGTACAGGCGCTCACGCGGGGCGATGGAACTGTGGGCGATGTGATTACGGCCAATGTGCGCACGATTAAATCCATACCCCTTCGACTGTCAGGCGACTATCCAAAAGAATTCTATATACGGGGTGAGGTCTTCATGCCTTTAGAAGGCTTCCGTAAGCTAAACAAGGAACGTATCGAGCTGGGGCTTGAGCCCTTTGCCAATCCGCGCAACTGTGCCTCGGGTACTCTCAAGTTGCTCGACACTAGCGAAGTAGCACGCAGGCCTCTGGATTCATACATGTATTTTGTAATCGCCGAGCCCCCTGTGGCTCCATCGCACTTCGAATCGATGATGAAAGCCCGGGAATGGGGCTTTAAAATACCCGACCCTGAGAAGCGCATGGTGCAACTGGCCAACAGCGTGGAAGAGATAATGGACTTTGTATACTATTGGGATGTGGCCCGCCACGACCTGCCCTTTGAGACCGATGGGGTTGTGATAAAGGTTAATCATTACCACCTTCAAGAGGAGCTTGGCTTCACAGCAAAGTCGCCCCGTTGGGCTATAGCGTACAAGTTTAAGGCTGAACAGGCGCGAACACGATTGCTCGACATCACTTACCAGGTAGGACGCACGGGAGCTATAACGCCAGTGGCTGAGCTTGAACCGGTCTTTTTGGCCGGCACTACAGTGAAGCGCGCCTCACTACACAATGCCGATCAGATCGCCCGGCTCGACATTCGCATTGGCGACTACGTGTACGTGGAGAAAGGCGGTGAGATCATCCCAAAAGTGGTAGGTGTGGATCTTACAGCCCGGGCAGCCGACTCAAAGCCACATCAATACATCACTCAATGCCCGGAGTGCGGCACCGACTTAATTCGCGAGCCGGGCGAAGCTCTGCACTACTGTCCGAACCGGGAGGGTTGTCCGCCCCAGATCATCGGCCGACTCGAGCACTTCGTCAGCCGCAAAGCGATGGATATCGAAGGTCTTGGCGGTGAAACAGTGGAGCTGCTCTACCGCAATGGCTTAATAGCCGATGTGGCCGACCTCTACGCCCTTAAAGACAAAAAAGACCAACTGCTCGCCCTCGAGCGCATGGCTGAAAAGAGTGTTGCTAACTTGCTGGAGGGCATAGAGCGCAGCAAGCAGCAGCCCTTTGAGCGGGTGCTATTTGCCCTCGGCATACGCTATGTAGGCGAAACAGTGGCCAAAAAAGTGGCTCGTGCCGTAGGCAGCATCGATCGACTCATGACCGCTTCAGTTGCCGAACTAATGGCTATAGACGAAGTAGGAGAAAAAATCGCGGAAAGCATTATCGAATACTTTTCGAAAGAGAAAAATCGCTTGCTTGTGGAGCGCCTGCGCACTGCCGGGCTGCAGATGGCTGTAACAGGTGTAGAAGCAGCACCTAAGTCTGATAAACTGAAGGGCTTAACGGTGGTGATTTCTGGTGTTTTTCACACCATAAGCCGCGATGACCTTAAGGAACTGCTCGAAAGTCACGGGGCTAAGGTGGGCAGTGGGATCACCGGAAAGACTGACCTACTCATCGCCGGCGATAATATGGGACCTGCTAAGTTGCAAAAGGCGCAACAGCTCAATGTGCGCATTATGAGTGAAAAGGAGTTTTTTGAATTTTTGGAAGGCCGCTAATAAGGTGGAAACCCGTGTTTTTTTGCTGATTTGAAAACTTTTTTTGATTTTAAAAGTATGATTCAATAGTATATTTACATCCAAATAACCTTTTACCACAATGATTAACGAAGAAAAAGAGATGCTGGAGCGCTTCCAGCAATATGTGGATGGAGAAAACAAGGTAGAACCCAAAGATTGGATGCCTGAGGCCTATCGCAAGACTTTGATCCGCCAAATCAGTCAGCACGCTCACAGTGAGGTGGTGGGTATGCTTCCCGAAGCCAATTGGATCACTCGTGCGCCTTCCCTTCGCCGTAAAATCACCTTGCTAGCAAAAGTGCAAGATGAAGCTGGTCATGGATTGTATCTCTACTCAGCCGTAGAGACTCTCGGTGTGAAGCGCGAAAAGACCATCGAAGACTTGCTCAGCGGAAAAGCGAAATACTCCAGCATATTCAACTATCCAACTTTGACCTGGGCTGACATCGGTGCAATCGGTTGGTTGGTCGACGGTGCTGCCATTGCCAATCAGGTGATGCTCTGCCGCACAAGTTATGGCCCTTATGCCAGGGCTATGGTGCGCATTTGCAAGGAGGAGAGCTTTCACCAGCGTCAAGGATATGAAATCATGATGACACTGGCCTTCGGTACTCCCGAACAAAAGGCGATGGCGCAAGATGCCCTCAACCGATGGTGGTGGCCTTCTCTTATGATGTTTGGGCCCTCTGACGACAACTCTCCCAACAGTGCCCTCTCGATGAAGTGGAAGATCAAGCGCAAATCTAATGACGAACTTCGCCAGGAGTTTATCGACAAAACGGTACCACAGGCTGAATACCTCGGACTCACCATACCCGATCCACACCTGAAGTGGAACGAGGAGCGCGGCCATTACGACTTTGGGCCCATCGAGTGGGAAGAGTTTTACAACGTGATATCAGGCAACGGTCCGTGCAACAAGCAGCGACTCGATGCCCGTCGTAAGGCTCACGAAGAAGGCCGCTGGGTGCGCGAAGCTGCTGCCGCCTTTGCTCGCAAGCGCGCCATGGAAATGCAAGAAGCGTAATTTTAATAAGAAAACCCCTATCAAATCCTGACTTCTTCGATAAGTCGGGATTTTTTATTTATAAAATTCTACGTTAGCTAATCTTCGCATACGATGCGCTGGATGCGTATAGGTGCTGATAGTAGAGCAGGGTAGGGCGGTGTTCGGGTTTAGTGAGTTTTGGATCGTCTTTGTACAGCGCTAAGGCTGCATCGCGGGTTACTTGTACTAAGAGTTGGTCGGTGGCCAGGTTGGCAATCTTCATATTCACCAATCCGCTCTGTCGAGTTCCCATGATGTCGCCTGGACCGCGTAGTTGAAGGTCGATTTCGGCAATTTCAAACCCGTCGTTGGTTCGGCACATCGTATCAATTCGCACTTTGGCATCCGATGATAGCTTGTTGCCCGTAACCAGGATGCAATACGATTTTTCGGCTCCCCGGCCTACTCGGCCGCGCAACTGGTGAAGCTGCGATAGGCCGAAGCGTTCAGCATTTTCGATGACCATCACTGTAGCATTGGGCACGTTCACGCCCACTTCGATCACTGTAGTAGCTACCATGATGTTTGAAATGCCCTTGACAAATCGTTCCATCTCATGGGCTTTTTCTTCAGGGCTCATTCGGCCGTGTACAACACTGAACTGGTAATCGGGCAGAGGAAATGCCCGCTGAAGGCTTTCGATGCCCTGCTCAAGCGCCAATAGATCCAGTTTCTCCGATTCTTCGATGAGCGGATACACCACGTACACCTGTCGGCCTTTAGCGATTTCGCTTTTCATAAATCCAAACAAGCGCAGTCGATGCGCTTCAGTTACGTGATAGGTAGCCACGGGCTTCCGGCCTGGCGGAAGTTCGTCGATTACCGAAACTTCCAGGTCGCCGTACAGAGTCATCGCCAGGGTGCGCGGTATCGGCGTGGCGGTCATTACTAAGATATGTGGGGGATTGGTATTTTTTTTCCAAAGTTTACCCCTTTGTTCTACGCCGAATCGATGCTGCTCGTCGATCACTGCAAGCCCAAGATTTTTAAAGGCGACTGTATCTTCGATCAGCGCATGTGTACCGATGAGGATGTGCAGTGAGCCATCGCTCAGCATCCGATGAATTTCCCGGCGCTCAGCTGTCTTAGTGCTCCCTGTCAGAAGTTTCACAGTAACAGGCAGGCCATACAGCATTTCGCCGATGGTTTGGTAGTGTTGTTGAGCGAGAATTTCGGTAGGAGCCATCATACAAGCCTGGAAGCCAGCATCTACTGCCATGAGCATAGCTTGAAGGGCCACAAGGGTCTTGCCGCTGCCCACATCGCCTTGCAAGAGGCGGTTCATTTGTTTGCCACTGGTCACATCAGCCCGTATTTCGCGCAATACTCTGATCTGAGCATTGGTGAGTTTATAAGGCAGCTTTTGATGGTAAAAAGTGCGCAAATGGTTATGTATTTCCTTGAAAATAAAGCCTTTGTTGTTTTGGCTGACGAGCATCTTTTGCCATACGACTGAAATTTGAATGAAAAAAAGCTCTTCGAATTTCAATCTCTGACGCGCCTTTTGAAGTTGTTCTTCGCTTTGCGGAAAGTGGATGTAAAAGAATGCGTCTTCGCGCGATATCAATTGATGCTTTTCGATGAAGTCGAAGGGCAATACTTCTTGCCATTTGCCTTTGATCAGTTCAAGAGCATTTTGTATTATTTTGGAAATTCCCTTGGAGTTCAAACCTACGGAGGTAAGCTTTTCGGTGGTGGAATATACTGGTTGTAATTTTGAGGTCATCTGTTGCCCAACACCAGGTCTTTCTTCCAGTTCCGGATGAATGAAGCTGTATGTGCCATTGAAGTAATTAGGTTTACCGAAAAGAATGTATGGTGTATCGAGTTTTATGAAGTCTTTTAAAAGCTTCAATCCCTGAAACCATGTAACTTCTACATTGCCTGTATCGTCGTAAAACACCCCGGTCAAGATGCGTCTTCCGCTTTTGGTTTTTGTTTCTTGTATGGATTTAAATTTTCCAACGATCTGGATGTCAATTTCGGTGGATTTAATTTGTGAAATAGTGTGAAATGTCGTGCGATCTACATATCGGAAAGGGAAGTGATGGAGCAGGTCATTTAGGGTGTGAATATTCAATTCTTTTCTCAGCAATTCTCCCCTTTTCGGACCCACCCCTTTGATATATTCGACAGGAGTATGTGCTAGTTCAAAATTCAAAAAAGTTCATTTTTGCAAAAATCAACTATCTGTACTGAGATTGGTAGAAAGAGTTCAGCTAATTCATCAAAAACGAACAAATTCTTTTAATTTTTCTTATTTTCACCAAAAATAACAAATTCGATGAGGTATCTAGTGGCTTCTCTCTTCTTCAGACTGTTTGGATGGAAACTGCAGGTGAGTGACCTGTCAATGATTCCCGGAACGGTAATGGTGGCAGCCCCACATACCTCTAACTGGGATTTTCCGATTGCTTTGTTTGCTTTCTGGAAGATGCGAATTCCATTTAAGTACTTCATTAAGGACAGTTACACCAAGTCGCCCCTGGGCTGGTTTTTCAAGTGGACCGGGGCTATTGGCGTAGATCGCAGCAGATTGAAAAACAATCTCGTGGAATATGCGGCCGAACTACTGAAGAAAAATCCAAAAATGGTGATATTGGTGCCTGCTGAAGGAACGCGAAAGCGTGTTGATCGCTGGAAAACAGGATTTTATCACATAGCCATGAAGGCAGGTGTCAACATCACTCTCGGCTTTGCCGATTATGAGAAAAAAACTGCCGGGGTATTGGGTGTGCTAAAGCCCAGTGGGGTTTTTGAAAAGGACATGTCAAAAATTCAGGAACAGTACAAAAACATAAAAGGCAAGTATCCGGAGCTATACAACGAGAAAATTTTTTAATTTTTTGGTTCTTGTTTACAATCTTTAAAATTTTTGTCATCAATAAATCGTATGTCTATGGAAGAAATCACAAACATCTCGTCACTTAAACAAAATCTTGAACTCAATAAATACATACAATTAGCCGTGGAATACGGCTTGATCCTGTTAAAGGCGCTTGTCGTACTCATCATTGGTCTATGGTTGGTTAAGCGACTGGTAAAGACCGTTGAGCGGATCATGATACGCTCCAGTGTCGATGAAACTCTTCGCCCGTTTTTACTTACCATTATCGACATTGTCTTGAAGGTTGCGCTTTTCATCGCAGTTGTTGGAATTTTGGGTATTCAGACCACCTCTTTTGTAGCAGTGCTTGGTGCGGCTGGTCTGGCTGTGGGTCTGGCCTTGCAGGGAAGTTTGTCGAATTTAGCTGGAGGGGTAATCATTCTTTTGCTAAAACCTTTTAAAGTGGGGGAAGTGATTGATGCACTCGGCTTTGCTGGAACAGTAAAGGAAATTCAAATATTTCATACGATACTCCACACCTTCGATAATCGCCGGATCGTAATACCCAACGGGCAATTGGCTAATTCGAGTCTGACCAACATAACACGTAATCCTATCCGTCGGCTTGACCTTGAAGTTTCTGTTGCCTATGGCAGTGATATTGATTTTGTAAAGCAAACCATCACAGAGATAATCAAAAGTGATGAACGCTTTCACAATGAGCCTGATCCGTTGGTCAGGTTACTTCGTATGGCCGACAGCGCTATCGTATTTATTATTCGCGTTTGGGTTGATACGGACAAATATTGGCCTGCGTATTTTGATTTATTGGAAAACTTGTATAAAGAATTCTATCGCCGGGGAATTTCGATTCCATTTCCGCAGCTCGATGTGCACATTCAGCAGAAATAAAAAAGGGGGCTTAAGCCCCCTTTTGTAAAAGTAAAGTTCTTATTTTTGAAATTTTGCGTACTTATTGCGAAACTTATCTACACGACCTGTGGTATCTACGATCTTCATCTTTCCTGTGAAGTAAGGGTGAGAAAACGAAGAAATTTCCATCTTCACCAAGGGATATTCTACGCCGTCAATGGTAATTGTATCTTTAGTTTCAGCACAGCTCTTAGTGATCACATAGTCACCAGTGCCCATATCTTTCATCACCACTGTACGGTAATTTTTCGGATGAATATTTTCTTTCATTTTTATGTCGATTAAAAAGCTTTTAGAAAATGGCCTGCAAAAGTAGGCAAATCGCTTGTTATTTTGCAACTGATTTTCTGAACTAAATGATTCGTCTAAGAGCTTTAACACTTTTTACACTTTCGTTGCTTGTCATCACACTTCTGTCTTGTCGAAAAGAATTTGAATTTACATCTACACGACTTGATTTGCGATTTTCGGCCGATACTTTATATCTCGATACAGTTTTTACCGGATTAAATTCCTCTACGCGAATACTGAAGGTTTTCAACACCTCGAACGAAGGTATACGCATCGAATCTGTCGCACTGGCACGTGGTGAGCAGTCATGGTACCGGCTGAATGTCAATGGCATTAGCGGCCGAAGTGTCGAAAATGTAGAAATCGGTCCTCGCGACAGCATTTACATATTTGTAGAAATCACGCCACTGTCTAACAGCCTTGAGCTTTTATATGTAGATAGCATTGAGTTTCGGTCAGGAGGCAGGGTGCGCCATGTGCACCTGGTCAGTCTTGTTAACGATGCTTATTTTCACTTTCCGAACAGATACATTCCAGGCCTTGGCATTCCCTACTCTGTGGCTCCTTGCAACACAACTTTGCCAAATGACAAGCCACATGTTATCTATGGGTATTGGGTGGTAGATAGTCTTTGTACACTTACCATACTACCCGGCACTAAATTGCATTTTCACTCCGGAAGCGGAATTTGGGTGTATAATGGTGGAACGTTGCTCGTTGATCCACAGAATACAGGTTCGTATGAAAATCCCGTTATTTTTCAAGGCGACCGACTAGAGCCCTTCTACAAAGAAATTCCCGGGCAATGGGGTGGAGCTTTGGGGGGAATTTTCTTAATGGGAGGCAGTAAAAACAACGTGATTCAAAATGCTTTGATTAAAAATGGCACTATTGGCATTGTGCTCGACAGCCTTGATTCGCCCAATTCAAATACTTTTATTAAAAACACGAGGATTTTTAATTTCTCTCGGGTAGGCATACTTGGAGGGTTTGGCAGTGCTGAAATTCAAAGTACAGTGGTGGCAAACTGTGGATTGTATTGCTTTTATGCCCTGGGCGGTCGCTACAGTTTTACATTTACCACCTTTGCCAATTATTGGAATCAAAGTGCACGTGGAACCCCAGCTGTAGCCATCACCAACTTTTTTGAAGACCCCGATCGGCGCATTCAGGTGCGCGATATTCTTAAGGCAGATTTTTCGAGCTGTATTATATATGGTGCAAACAATCAAGAGCTTGGACTGTACAGAGCTCCAGCATCGAGCAATGGGACGTTTTCATATTTTTTCAGAAATTCTCTGATCAAAGTGGATAATGACTCAACAAAAAGGGGATTTGATATTTCCAATCCCTTGTTTTTCCAAGATTGTAAGTTTAATCTCAATCCGAGATTTAGAGATATTCCGAGCAACAACTACTCGATTGATTCAATTAGCCCTGTCATTGATCAAGCTTTTTTCAACGATGCCATTGCCATACCTTTGGATATACGAGGTCGATTTCGCTCTAATGGAGGACTGCCCGACATTGGAGCCTATGAATACTATCAACAGTAAAAATTTTGAAGTATGGATTACATCACTGGCACACAATGGTGGATTATCGCAGGCATTTTGCTACTGATTCTTGAAATTTTTACGCCTGCTTTTTTTGCAGCAGCATTGGCTGTAGGATGCTTTATTACGGCGGTCTTTTCTTATTTAGGAACTCCTACTGAAATCAGTTGGTTGATTTTTTCTGCAGTTTCAATCATCACAGTTATTTATCTGCGACCATTAGCGAAGAAAATGTACAATGGCAAGCAGTTGAAAACCAATGCAGAGGCTATGATTGGTCGCACAGCTGTGGCCGAAACAGACATCAATACCGTTCAACCCGAAGGTTATGTAAAACTCGATGGCGTAAGTTGGAAGGCTGTTTTGGCTGACTCTTCAACATCTGTATTCAAGGGAGATCACGTCAAAATTGTAGGATACGAAAGCATCGTGTTAAAAGTGAAAAAAGTGTGATTAAGGCGAATATTCTATCAGTAATCCTTTGGTTTAGATGGTGTAGTTGAACGTAATTTGCAGCAAATTACCCGCCGATGGCAAAAAATTTACTCATAGTAGAGTCGCCTGCAAAGGCAAAAACCATTGAAAAATTTTTAGGAAAAGATTACAAAGTAGAGAGTTCGTATGGCCATATCAGAGATCTGGATACCAAGGGATTGAGTGTAGATGTTGAGAACAATTTTAAGCCCAAGTACGTCATATCTCCCGATAAAAAAGAGATTGTCAATAAATTAAAAAAATTAGCCCAAGAAGCCGAAACTGTATGGTTGGCTAGCGATGAAGACCGCGAGGGAGAAGCAATATCTTGGCATTTGGCCGAAACGCTGAAGCTCGATCCCATGAAAACCAATCGCATTGTTTTTCATGAGATTACAAAAACTGCCATCGAAAATTCCATAAAAAATCCCCGAAAAATTGACCTTAATTTAGTAAACGCACAACAGGCGCGACGTATTCTAGACCGCTTGGTGGGCTTCGAAATGTCACCTGTGCTATGGAAAAAAATCAAAAGTGGACTCAGTGCGGGCAGAGTGCAGTCGGTGGCAGTTCGACTTATCGTAGAGCGCGAACGCGAAATTCATCAATTTCAATCCACTTCCTACTTTCGAGTAGTTGCAATCTTCCAAAGTGCTGATGGCAAAACCTTTAAAGCTGAACTCAATCAGCGCTTCGATACAGAGGATCAAGCCCTTGATTTTCTTAAAAAAGTTACGGGATTTCCCTTTGAGATTGTCAATGTAGAAAAAAAGTCGGCTACGCGCTCGCCAGCGCCTCCGTTTACAACATCTACTCTTCAACAAGAGGCCTCGCGAAAGCTCGGTTTTTCCGTATCGCAAACCATGACCCTTGCTCAAAAACTCTACGAAGACGGGTTCATTACGTATATGCGCACCGATAGTGTAAACCTGAGCGAAGAGGCTCTAGCTGCTATTCAAAGCCAAATTAAAGCTGAGTTCGGGGAAGAATACTCCAAACTTCGACGATACACTACCAAATCGAAAGGTGCTCAGGAGGCACATGAAGCCATACGCCCTACGTATTTCGACAAAAAAGTAGCCGGCAGCGATGCCCAACAGAAAAAGTTATACGAACTCATCTGGAAGCGGGCCGTAGCCTCACAAATGGCAGATGCACAGATCGATAGAACAATCATTTCCTTAAATGCACCCGGCGATGGACTCCTTTTTCAGGCAAAAGGTGAAGTTATACGCTTTGATGGCTTTTTGAAACTCTACATCGAAGGCACAGATGAAGAGGAGACCGATGAAGATTCAGCCCTCTTGCCAAATGTGCAAATAGGTGATGCCGTAAAAGCACTCGAAATACAAGCCACACAGCGATTTACCAAGCATCCGCCTCGCTACACAGAAGCTTCCCTCGTCAAGAAACTCGAGGAGCTTGGCATCGGTCGTCCATCGACCTATGCCCCTACTATTGCTACCATTATCAAAAGGGGGTACGTTCATAAACCCGTTTTAGAAGGTAAAATTAGAGAATACAAAATTTTAACCTGGGAAGACGGTTCCATTAAAGAAAAAACTGAAACTGAAGTAACCGGAGCTGAGAAAAACAAACTCTTGCCTACCGACATCGGCTTTTTGGTCACAGATTTTTTGGTTGAAAACTTCAATGAAATTCTGGATTATCAATTTACTGCTCAGGTCGAAGAAGAATTTGACGAAATAGCTCGTGGCCAAAAAGATTGGGTGGAAATGATCCGAAACTTTTACAACCATTTCCACCCCACGGTAGAGGAAGCGTCAGAGAAAAAAGAAAAAGTAACAGGCGAGCGCGTTCTAGGTACCGACCCAAAAACTGGTAAAATTGTTTATGCCAAAATAGGTCGCTATGGACCTATGATTCAAATTGGCGAGAATACAGACAGCGAGAAGCCACAATTTGCCAGCCTGTTGAAGAATCAATCCATCGAAACCATAACGCTCGATGAAGCCTTAAAGCTCTTTGAATTGCCGCGCAAAGTAGGCGAATATAAAGGCAAAGAAATCGTCGCTGCTGTAGGTAAGTATGGACCGTACATCCGATATGGCGATTCTTTTATTTCCTTAAATCCCAACCTGGGAGACAGCCCACTTACCGTCACACTCGAGCGTGCCATTGAACTGATTGAAGAGAAACGAAAGTCAGCCGATTCGGGAATCATTCAAAAATTCGATGGCGTGACTCCTGAAATTCAAGTGCTAAAAGGCCGTTACGGACCTTACATCAAACAAGGCAAGAACAATTACAAAATTCCCAAAAGCACTAACCCACAAGAACTAACACTCGAACAATGCCTTCAAATCATTGAAGCTCAAAAAGCTAAACAATAACCACCTTATTTCATGGAATTGAAAGAGCTGCTCTATCCTGTGCCCGAGTACTGTGTAGATGAAGTGAGAGAACAGCTGCCTGCACGGCTTGGTAGTTTGATCCGTTATCACAGTGAGTTCGAAGGCTTACCCGACTTAGAAAACGCAAAGCTAGCAATCATCGGTGCGCCAGAAGATAGAGGATCGCAGCATAACAAGGGAAGCGCTTCGGGTGTCGATAAAATTCGCTACCAATTTTACAAGCTCTTTCCAGGCGATTGGAATACAGATGTAATTGTTGATCTCGGCAATCTCCAAAAGGGTTATAATCTTTCTGATACACATGCTGCATTGCAGTATGTATGTGAAGAGTTGATTTTACGACAGATTATACCCATAGTTGTAGGGGGCTCAAACGATTTGTTATACCCTTTATACAGAAGCTTTCAAAAAGCTGAGCAATTCGTAAACATCAGCGCTGTAGATACTTTCTTCGATCTTGGTAATCACACCAAAGAGGTAAACGACCAAAATTATCTGAGTCACATTGTATTAAACCAACCATTTCTCCTAAATAACTTTACCAACATCGGCTACCAGAGCTATTTGGTAAGTCCTGACGAGGTACAGCTGATGGAAAAGATGTATTTTGACTATCACCGATTGGGCGATGTAAGGCCGATAAAACGCATAGAACCTCTCATTCGAAATGCCGATATTGTTTCTTTTGACATGATTAGTGTGAAAGCGGCTGATAATCCGGGGCATGCACAAGTGCAACCCAATGGCTTTACCGGTGATGAGGCTTGTTCTATCATGCGTTATGCCGGTTTGAGCGACAAGTTATCAGCTATTGGATTGTTTGGATACAATCCAGCTTTCGATCATCACGCTATATCAGCCATTTTAGCTGCACAAATGCTTTGGTATTTCATTGAAGGGTATTTTTTGAGAAAAGGTGATTATCCGATGTGTTCGAAAAAAGACTTTTTAAAATTTACAGTGATCATTGAAGACGGAGACCATCAAATTGTTTTTTACAAAAATCCAAAAACAGGTAGATGGTGGATGGAAATTCCCTTAAACAATCCGATGGATAAGAATATCGAAAGACACCTTTTGATACCCTGTGATGAAGAAGATTACAACAATGCCGTGAACCAGGAAATACCACTGCGATGGTGGAAAGCCATGCAAAAAAATGCGCTGATTTCATGAAAAAAACGGAAAATTAAAATTTCCCTTTTGGAAAATTAAAAAAGTCATAAATTAGCCAAAACTTAAAGCGATTACATAATTTGGGTACATGAAGAAATTTTCAGTCCTATTTTTTGTTTTTTTCCTTACAAAAATCACGTTTGCCCAGCAGGAGATTCAGTTTACGCAATTCATGTTCAATCGTACCTTTTATAACCCTGCTCATACCGGAATGTCACCCGCCATTTGTGCTACAGTATTTAATAGAAGTCAATGGGTTGGTTTCGATGGTGCACCTGTAACATTGAGCGGTGTAATTGAGTCACCAATCAATTTTTTACATGGAGGGTTGGGTCTGAGACTTTACAGAGATCAAATCGGTTTTTTTGACGATATAAATTTTGGACTATCCTATTCATATCACATCGAGCGCGCTGAAGGTAGATTGGGTATAGGGGTACGGATAGATTTGATTAACAAATCCATCGGAAATGCTGACTGGATTACTCCGAGCGGCAATCTCTGGGTAAGTGATGGATCGATCGGTGCACCGGCCTCAAGCGGCCTTTCGCCCGATTTTGCTTTTGGTGTGCACTACGAAGGTACTAAGTTCAGCGCTGGTATTGCCTCCACCCGGCTGCTCGAAGCAGAAACCGACCTTCAAAACGGCACTGGTGGTGTGGTGAAGTTTAGAGGTCGTCGCACACTTTTGGGAAATTTTGGATACAATTTTCCTCTGGAAGGCACTAACTGGGTTTTGGTGCCAGGCACCTTTATAAAATATGATTTTACTAAACTTCAGGCTGATCTTAATGTAATGGCCTATTACAACGAGAAATTTTGGGGAGGTTTGTCATACAGATTTGTCGATGCGCTTGCGCTCATTGCCGGTGCACAAGTGTTGCCTTCGCTGGCTGTTGGATACTCATATGACCTCACTACATCATCGATTCGAAGAGTCTCTTCCGGAAGCCACGAAATCTTCTTGAGATATTGCTTCAAAATCACCATTCCTCCAAGAGAAATTGGAAGTTATAGAAACGTCAGATTTTTGTAATATAGCGGCCTGAAATAAATACCCGAAATCATCGTTAAAGCGAATGACTAAAAATCCTCAATACAATCGTCAAATAAATCACAATATGACAAGAGTTGCCTCATGGCTGTTTTTGGCTGGTGTTGTACTGAGCTCTTGTAGGAGTTCAGACCACGGTGAGCTCGTAGGCGTAAAAGATAGACCAAGATGGTATCCTTCAGAGCCTTATGGAATGGTCTTCATCAGACAAGGTTCGTTTAACATGGGTAATTCTGATCAAGATGTGCCTTATGCACAAATCAGCCCAACAAAAACAGTTTCAGTACCTGCTTTCTGGATGGATCAGACCGAAATAACAAATAACGAGTATCGGCAATTTGTTGAGTGGGTTCGTGATTCGATTTTAAGGTATAGACTTGCTGAAAATGAAGATGTTCCTGGTTATGAGTTTATATCACCTGACAATGTGAAAAGGCCGACTTTCTTCGACGAATACATGAACGCCAACTATCCTGACTCAATGAAGCGAACCTTGAATTGGGAGCCAAAATTGATCTGGGATCCGCGTAAATATCCAAGTGAAGAGTACACACAGATTATAGAATCAATGTACTTGCCACCTGAAGAGCGTTTTATGGGTGAGCGAATCATTGATGCACGTCAGCTCAATTACGTCTTTTTCTGGATTAACAAGCAAAAAGCTGCTCAGAAATCAAACAGAGTAATCTTTGACTACTTTGATGATGACAACGATGGCAGAAAATTCTCATATCGAGACTATATAAAAGACACAAAAGAAGAATCAGACAGGTCTTCTTTCTTTGAGCAGTCAATAATCAATGTATATCCCGATACCCTTTGCTGGATTCACGATTTTGCTTACTCTTTTAACGAACACATGCACGACGATTATTTCTATCATCCAGCATATGACGACTACCCGGTAGTGGGAATTACTTGGAAACAAGCTCGTGCCTTCTGTAACTGGAGAACAAAGTATAGAAATGATTATCTTGTTTCAATTGGCGAATCAAAGGAAAAGGAATTCCGCCTGCCCACTGAAGCCGAATGGGAGTATGCTGCTAGAGGCGGCATCAACAATATGACCTATCCTTGGGGTGGTCCTTATGCCATTAATTCATCAGGTTGTTATTTGGCTAACTTCAAGCCCATGCGTGGTAACCTGACAGCTGATGGTGGATTCTACCCGGTAAAAGTGACTGCATACAATCCTAATGGTTACAATTTATATAATATGGCCGGAAATGTGGCTGAATGGACTTCAACAGCTTTCGATGCTGCTTCCTATTACTATGTGAGCGATATAAGCCCTGATTTTCAGTACAATGCCAGCGATCGCGACGACGAGACTTTAAAGCGCAAGGTTATCCGCGGAGGTTCTTGGAAAGACGTGGCCTACTACCTGCAGGTAAGTACACGCGACTTTGAATATCAGGATACAGCAAAATCGTATGTGGGATTCCGCTGCGTTCAGTCGTTCCTCGGTAGAGATATTAAAGATTTCTAATCAAAAAGTCAATTCTATTGTTTAACTCTAATCTAAATCAAACATGCCACTCATCGATGTAAATGGTAAAAAGTTCAAAAACTTCTTGGCTAAACTATACGGTTTTGGTGCAGCCGTTGTAATCTTAGGAGCAATGTTTAAAATTCTGCACTGGCCAGGTGCTGACATCATGCTTATCGCTGGTCTATCTACCGAAGCTGTTATCTTCTTTTTTTCAGCATTCGAAAAACCTGCTCCCGAATATGACTGGACACTTGTGTATCCCGAACTCGCAGGTGTCGAAGATCTAGATTCCAAAAATTCAAACGCACTGGTTCAGCAGTCATCAAGTGTAACACAAGAGCTCGACATGATGCTCAAAGAGGCTAATATTGACGAAGAACTCATCCGTAGCTTAGGGGAAGGACTCAGAAAATTTGGCGATGCTGCTTCTAAGCTCAACGAAACAATTGATGCTGCTGCCGGCACACAGCGTTATAATGAGCAAATCACATTAGCTGCTAAGCATATGGAAAGCCTAAACGCTTTGTACGCTGTTCAGCTTGAAGGCACTGCCAGCCAAATGGAACTCCAAAACGCACTTATAGAAAAGCTAGGCAACAGCATTGAAAACACTGAAAAACTTTCACATGAGCTAAACGAGCTTGTGACCAATATGGCAGCTCTCAACAAAGTATACGGTGGTATGCTTTCAGCAATGGGAGTTAGCAGATAATAACCCAAAATCAAATTCTTTTATTAAGAACGAAAAATGGCACAAGGTAAACTTAGTCCACGGCAACGAATGATCAATATGATGTATTTAGTGCTCACGGCACTTCTGGCACTGAATATATCAAAAGACATACTTGATGCTCTTACAAAACTCAATGAAGATCTGGCCTCTACTGTGATGACAGTTGAGAAAAAACTCGGTTTTTTATACGATGCGTTTGACAAAGCAGCGTCTGAAAATCCAGAAAAGGCTGGAAAATGGAGAGATATGGCCTATGAAGTGAAGGAGAAATCAACCGAGTTGTATAATTTTATCGAAAGCCTTAAAAAAGAGCTCATTGAGATAACAGGTGGTATCGATGAAAAGTCTGGAAAGCCCAAAGGGCTTGACAATAGAGAAAAAGTAGCTAATTACCTTCTTAATGACCCATCAGTTGGTGGCGCCGGAAAGGCGAAAGAGCTGAAATCAAAGCTTGAGAAATTCAGAGAGGAAATGAAGACTTATGTGTCTGACAATCCCTCTTTGGTTTCTATGCTCGATGCCAATTTCAACACAGGTAAGCAGAAGGTTGGCGACATTCAAATCGAGTGGGAAAATGCTACATTCGAACACTATCCTCTAGCGGCTGTACTTCCATTTCTCACTGGTATTCAGGCCAATGTACGCAATGCAGAGGCCGATATTATTTCTCACCTCCAAAGTAACATAGGAAAAGCGGACCTTAAATTTTCAGATGTATATGCTGTTGTAAAGCCTAATGCACTATACATAACTCAGGGAGAAACTTATGAAGCAGAAATTTTTCTCGCAGCTTTTGATGCTACTCAAAAGCCCGAAGTTTACATCAACGGTCAGAAGTTAGACCCCTCAATGATCAACAATGGCATTGCAAAATACCGTGTTAATGCTTCAACAGTCGGTGAGAAGTCTTATTCCGGAAAGATTGTCATTCGTCAAAATGGTGAAGAAAAAGAGTACGAAATACCTACTCAAAAGTACACCGTAGCTCCCTCGTCCGTAGTTATTTCACCTACAGCGATGAATGTGCTCTATCGCGGTGTGGATAACCCGTTGGAGGTAGGTGTGCCAGGAGTTGATCCTTCGAAAGTAGAAGTCAAGGGTCCTGGATTGACAAAAAAATCTGACGGTACTTACACAGTAGATATTACCAAACTTGAGGGAACGACAGCTACGTATGAAGTTTTTGTGAAGACAGAAGAAGGAGTAAGAAAAGCCGGAGAGAAAAAATTCCGAATCAAAGGTTTACCTCAGGCTTCTGGAATGATTTACAACCGCAAGGGGGGGCTTTTCTCAGCAAATGCAGTTAAAAATGCTGAAATACAAGCTGTTTTTGAAGACTTTGTGTTTGACCTTTCATTGAAAGTTGTATCGTTTGAGGTCGTTGTACCCGGTTTTCCGCCTCAGCAGATTAGAGGTGACAGATTTGACGACGCTACGCGCAAAAAGATTGAAACTCTTAAGCCAGGTTCGAGCATTACCGTTCGCAATATCCGTGCTATCGGACCAAAAGATTTTCAGGTAACTAACATTTCTCCGATATCTATCGATATTCAGTAAAACATGAAAAATAGAATTTTCCTTGTTGTATCTCTTGCATCTGTAATTACCCTCAGTGCTCAGGTGCTAACCCCGCAGGACGACGGTATCATCCCTGCAGCTACTCGCTTTCACAACAACAATAAGGTTTTTGAATATCCTTATTTGAGAGAGGCGGATCTTATGTGGAGCACACGTCATTGGGAGCGAATTGATCTCAAGGAAAAAGCAAACTTCCATCTTTATTACCCTGAAACTCCATTACCTGACAGAAAGTCGCTGTTCAATGTATTGATAGATGGAATTTTAAAGGAGGCTACAATAGTAGATGTATTTGGTGACGATCGATTTGAAATCCCATACACTGCTGAAGAAGTAAGCCGATATGTTAAGACTATTGACACCATCTTTAACCCAGATGACCCTTCAAAAATTGATCTGATTGATACCATTGAAATTAAGAGTAAAGATGTAATTGCTTACTACATCAAATCAGATTGGTTTTTTGATAAACAGCGTGGTGAATTAAAAAACAGAATTATAGCCATTGCACCGGTAGTTAAAAACCCAAGGACAAAAGACATTTATCCATTATTCTGGGTATGGTTTCCCGATGCCAGGTATGCATTGGCTACCAATACTGCCTTCAATCGGGGAAACAACATGCAACGTCTCACGTTTGACCAAGTTTTTCACCTCAGATTTTTTACATCTGTGATATACAAGGAAGAAAACGTGTATGACCGCTCAATCGCTGATTATAAAAGAAAATCAACACTTGAGCAATTGCTTGAAGGACAGCAGATAAGAGAGAAATTAAGAAACTTTGAAAACGATTTGTGGGAGTTTTAAGATTCTTAATTGAATGTAATTATGCCGTGGTCATTCCACGGCTTTTTTGTTTGGTAACGGTTTATTAAAACAAAAAATCTACCTTTGCAGTCAAAACGGTTCAATGTTTAGATATATACACCTGTTCCTGTTTATTATTTCGCTCTCAGTAGGTGCTCAGTCTTACGACACGATCAGAATAATGACGTATAATCTCCTTTATTACAGAGTTAACTTTGAGCAATGTACAAATACAACAAATAATCCGAACAATAAAGACAATTACATTGCAACAATTTTTGATCATGTAAAACCAGATATTTTCATCGTTCAGGAAATGGGGGTTAACCCTGGCGCTTTTGATGGACCGCTCGTCACTTTTCATCAGAATATTTTTCTAAATAGAGGTTTAACACATTACAAGCGAGCTAATTTTACAAGAAGTAACAACTCAAACATTGTCAATGCGTGTTTTTATAACTCTAGTAAAGTTGAGCTGAAATCCCAATTTTTATTGACAACCGGCAGTAACAATCAGAACATTACAAGAGGCATAGACTTTTATACTTTTTACTATAAACATCCTAACCTCGGTCAACCTGGTGTAGACACTGTATTTTTTACCTGTATTGGTATGCACTTAAAAGCTGGAAGTACTCAATCTGACATTACCCAGCGTCAATTCGCCTTAGAAGCGGTGATGAATCACATCAATAACAATATTGGACAAGCTAACATATTGATTATGGGTGATTTTAACATGAATAGCTCATCCGAACCAGGTTTTCAAGCACTTCTTAATCACCCGAACCAAAATATTCGTTTTTATGATCCTTTAAATTCATTGGGTACTTGGTTTAACAACTCAACCTATGCTTTTCTTCATACACAATCTACGCGTTTAAATCAAACCAATAACAACTGTTTTGTAGGTGGTGGGCTTGATGATCGCTATGATATGATTTTAATTACTGACCCTATCCGCAATGAATCTAAAGGAATGAAGTATGTGCCGAATTCTTATAAAATTCCAGGAAACGACGGCCTGAGATTTAAAAACTTTATTACTTCTACGAACCCAGTACCTAATACTAGTGTACCCCCTGCTGTTTTAACTGCTTTGTACGAAAATTCAGATCACCTGCCGGTTTACTTAGATGTGACCGTTATGCGCAGCAACCTTAGCATCTCTGAATTTTCTCATAAAAAATGGAAGTGGAACGTTAGTTACACAGATGGGCAACTAAAATTTTTACTTGACGGATTATATCCTGATAACATTGACGTCTCAGTCACAGACATGACGGGCAAAATAGTGTATCGCGCGAGAATTGGAGTTTTAGAAAATGAGATTAAGCTCAACATGCCTTTAGCAAAAGGTATGTATATCGTTAATGTTTCTGAGTCTGGCCAAAGCACCAGCAGAAAAATAATTGTGTATTAGAGATGAGGCTCCGTTTCGGATATTCCTTTTTAGCTATATTAATCGTATTCAGTGCTCGGTCGCAGCAATTTGAAGAGCGTGTAACCACCGCAAGTAATGTGAGGCTTACGGTTACAAATGCAGGCACGTTTGGCAATGCCTTCAGAGGCTACAGAGATGGAACCGGAAGGCAAAGCTGTGAATATCCAGCTGGAAGTGGGATCGAACACCTTTTTGAAGGAGGACTATGGGTAGGGGGAGTTCGCCGTGGCGATGGAAGTATTCTAGTTAGTACCTCAGCACTCGATGCTCCTCAAGGATATGCTCCTGGTAGAGCAGGCTTTGAATTTACTATTCCAGTAGGCGCGCCTCCTATGCAAGAGCGATCTTCACTCACGGATTCGCGCTTTTATTCGCCATCGGCTGTGTCACATCAAGATTTTATTGCTGTTTTTAACGATGTGAGTCAAACGGTGCCTGGTACTTCTATACCCATCACCGGACACCAATTTCCGATGAATATTCAAGTAACCCAGGAGACATATAATTGGAACTATTCGTTTTCTGACTTTTTTGTGATCGTCAATTATAAAATAAAAAATATTGGAAATGCTGCTTTCGACAGTCTTTATGTAGCTCTTTGGAACAATACCGTAGTGCGCAATGTGAAAGTGACCCCTGCAGGGGCCGGAGGTAGCGTGTTCTACAGCCAGGGAGGCAATGGATACATGGATTCGCTTGGCTTGGCTTATTGCTACGACGCTACCGGCGATGTAGGCTTTACCGAAAGCTACATCGGTCAAAAATTTTTAGGTGCCGAAGACAAATTTGGATTTCATCACTTTTTACTCGACAGCACTTTTAATAAAAAAACAGGCCAGTGGGTTAAAGAAAATTTTAAGGCACATTACAACGCCTGGCAGTTTAACAATTCAAGTAATCCAATTTTCTTCTTTCCGACCAGCGACGAGTTGAGATACAACAAAATGACTGCGGGGCTGAATCACCATCCGTGTTGGAATGACCCATCTTCAACAGCCTGTCAATCTACATTGGGTGTAAACTTGCAGGTAGAGCTAAACAAGAGTGGAAACCGATCTGACATCGTAAGTGTAGGGCCCTTTAATGACTTTTTACCTGGCGATGAAATCGAAATAGCTTTTGCATATGTCATTGCCAAAAAATTTGAAGATGGCAATCCTAATTCAGCTAACAACGAAATACAGCGCAAAAACCTAATTACCAATGCAAATTGGGTACAAGTGGCATATAACGGTGAGGATAAAAATTTTAATGGAATTCTCGATCCAGATGAGGACAGAGATGGCAATGGAAAAATTACACGCTTTATTTTACCTGCTCCCCCCGACATTCCTCGTACACGAGTAGAGCCTTCGAACGGCAAAGTTGACATTTATTGGTCTGACAACAGCCTGTACAGTATTGACCCAATTTTACAGGAAATGGACTTTGAAGGTTTCAGAATATACATGACCAAACCAGGCTTTGATGTAGTAAATGTACAGGACATCGCATCAGCCTTTGTGTTAATTGGGGAATACGATATTCAAAACGGGATAGGAAATGATGTGGGAATGGAGAGAATTCGCCTGGCTACTCCTGTGAAATTTGACGGCGATACTACAGAATACCATTTCAAATACACTATTGACAATTTGCTGAATGGCTGGCAATATGCTGTATCGATCACTGCCTTCGATCGCGGGGATCAGTCACTGAATCTGGAAAAATTAGAGTCATCACGTTTGGCAAACCAATTTAGGGTTTTTCCAGGTACGCCGGTTAATGAAAACATGAAGGAAAATGAGCCCTTTGTATATCCAAATCCTTACTACTATGGCAGTTCCTGGGAAGGTGTAAGTAATTTTCAGGAGGAAACTAGAAAAATTTACTTTGCCAACTTGCCAAAGCGCTGCAAAATATCGATTTACAACCCAGTAGGAGATTTAATTGACGAAATCATCCACGACGAAAACTACAATGGCAGCGACACCCGTTGGTTTCGATCTTTCGCAGCTGAGGACCCTGAAAGAAATCGATTTAGTGGTGGAGAACACGCTTGGGATTTACTCTCGAAAAATACACAAATAATTTCGAGAGGTCTTTATCTCTATACGATTGAAGATCTCGAGACAAGTAAACGCTATACTGGAAATTTTGCAATAATTAAATAAATCCTTCATTCTTATGAGACACATTTATTCTTTTTTCTTGACTCTCACCCTGGCACTTAATGTAGGAGCGCAAACAACAGTGCCATACGTGAGTATTCACGACATTCAGTATGTCTCGCCTACCAATTTGGCAAACTGTGTTGACTCTTCTCAGTACGAAAATCAGCTTGTTCGTACACGTGGAATTGTGATTGTAGACGGTGGTAGAGTAGAAGTTCCCTCTTCAGCCGTGCAAGGAGGTTTTAGACCTTTTATGTATATTGTCGATACGGCAGCTGCCGGGCAGATGGGACCTTTTAAGGCAGTGGAGGTAGCTGGTTGGTATCCTAGCGGCAACCAGTTGGTTCCACATCCCGTAGCTTGGCAAGTAGTAGCTGGCGATGTGGTGGAGGTAATCGGTATTGTAAAAAACTTTAATCGCCAGACACAAATTGAACCTCAGCAGTTCAGCCATATCAATCTTATTTCATCAAATGCTCCTGTGCCACAACCTACAGTAGTAAGTATAGGCCAACTTAACGACAACAACCGCGTGAATCAACTAACCACTGGTGAACAGTGGGAAGGTGCCTTTGTGGAACTCCAAAACGTAACCGTTGTAAATGTGGAGTATTTTGCAAACGGTACTCGCGTAAGTTTTGATGTGGTAGATGGCAATGGCAACAGAATTAATGTTTCCGACCGCTTTATTGCTCAAAAGCTTCCGTCCTATCAAGTGACTAACCCTAATTCACCCTATGCCACCATCAATGGCGGACCAGGTACCGGTACTTTTCAAGCTCCAGTGGTCGGTGCATTCTATCAAAAACTAAAAGGAATCATCCTTCACTCTGCCAATGGATGTACTGGCCTGAATGGTCGCGGCTATGAGCTCAACCCATTCGACTCTACTCACTATGTACTTGGGGCTACTCCTCCTGTAATCAGCGATATTCAGAGAATACCTCCTGTGCCTAACCCGACTCAGAGTGTTAAAATCACTTTTATAGCCAACGATCCTGATGGCACTGTCGCGAATGCTAAAGTGTTCTACAGCTCAAACCTTTCAACTCCCGTGGCTCAGTTTGACTCCATCACAGCTACCCTTAAGCCCGGTACTACCGATGAATATGAGGTAACTCTTCCCCCTCAAGCGCTGAATACCGTGGTGAGATATTACATAAAAGCAGTGGATAATCAAGGTAATGTAGCTCGTCAGCCCGTCGGTACTTTTAACAACGAACCGCGTGTATTCCACTACACTGTGCGTTCTTCAGGTATGGTAATTCCTGATCTTCAATATGCATTAGATGGTGGTGCTTCGCCTTATGTGGGTCGTCAGGTTACAGTAAAAGGAATTGTGACTGCCACAGCTAAAGACCAAGACCTTGGATATGTGTATATTCAAGACCCAGACTACAACGAGTGGGCAGGCATTTGGTGTGTAGGTGTTGGTTTGTTTGATCTCTTCAGACACGAAGAAGTAGTAGTGACAGGTGTGGTAGAAGAGTTTTTCAACTACACGCGCTTGCAAGTAGTGAACGTGCAAAAAACCGGCAAACTTGACAGCACTGCTGTACAACCTGTTATTCTCAACCCGTCAGACAGTGCCACACTACAGCCGCTCAATATGGAGAAATATGAAGGTATGCTCGTTCGCTTCCAGCATCCTACTCAGGGTCAGAAAATCCGAATTACTGAGCCTAAACTCACTTTTGGTGAATATAGGATTGGTACGCAGGCAGGCAATACATCGCCCAACAACTCTTTTAGAGTGCACGCCGGTAGACAAAGTACCACTGCATTCAGCTCACTGTGGGTACAGCTTGTAACAGACACCATGTATGCTACAGTGGATGGCACTATGAACGTTCCACCGATTGTAACAAGCGATACCATGACATTTGATGCAGTACAAGGTATTGTTTTCTTTAGTTTCTCAAATTACAAACTTCATCCACGCGCTAACGATGACTTTTTAGGCGCAAACTTCCAGATGTTGCCAGTGACAAACCGCCCGAATTCTCCGCTGAATACCAAAGAATTTGAAAATGTACGCGTAGCCATTTACCCGAACCCAGCGAAGGATATTTTGAACATTACCTCTTCACTTTCAGAAAATGCTACCGTAACGATCACCGATATACAGGGTAGAGTAGTGAAGCGCATCGAGCTTCGTCCGTTTGAAGTGAATACATACGACATTACAAACTTCAAACCCGGCCTTTACATCGTTTCACTCACTTGTCAGAAGGGTACTGTTATTTCCAATTCAAAGCTTGTAGTACAATAAATCTTTAGGCAAAGGCCGGCTTATAAGGCCGGCCTTTGCTTTATTAAAGTAAAACATATGCGCTCCAAAAGTCTGTTGTATCTCTCAGCAATTATCGTCGGGCTTACTACTTGCAAAAAAGGAACATTTGTAGAAAACCAGCCTCCTAAAACACAACTCTTTCTCGATGAAATAAACAGAGTAGGAGAAAATCGACTGAACTCCACAGTGTTTCTCTCATGGATTGGTACTGATGCCGATGGCTATGTAGTAGGTTATGAATTTAGCATCGACAATCAAAACTGGTTCTACACAACTCGTACTGACAGTGTTTTCCGATTTTCGATAACCGCTGGTAAAGACACGGATGATATCAACTTTTGGATACGCGCAATCGATAATCTCGGCGCTAAAGATCCAAATCCTGCTTATCTAAAAATTCCTCTGAGAAATACGCCTCCAGTAGCAGTTTTTGATGAAACTGCTTTGCCGGCCGATACGGTGATTGTGGCTGCTACCTTCAGATGGAGAGCTACCGATGCCGATGGCGACAACACCATTACAAAAGTAGAAATACGAGCCAATGACGGTGATTGGATTGAGTTACCGAGAAATTCCAATTTGTTCACAGTGGTCTTGAAAAAGCCATTTCAATCGGGCACGCATCAAGCAGATATTTTCATCGATAATCAGCGCACACCTCTTCCTAAAGGATTGGATAAAATCCATTACAATCAGCCCAATGTGCTTTATATCAGGGCATTTGACATAGCCAATTCAGTAAGCCAATTAGATACATCAGATGTCTTTGTGATGGTGCCAGCGTCCAATGATTTTCTCATCATTGCAGGTCAGCCTTCCAACATTTGGGATGTATACAAACCGATTTTTGACCAGATTACGCCTAATGGTTTTGATTTTATTGATTTAATTCGAAATCAGGGAAAATATCGTCCGAAATTTTGGAATCCTACTTTTCGCCATATCATATCACAGTATCAAAAAATCTTTGTGTTTACAGATCCAACGAATTATCAAAATCCTGTCAGCGGACAATCAGCTTCTCTTCTTGTCTTTATGGCACCAGCGATGGCAGAGTACAACAATCTCGGAGGCAAATCATTAATTACTACTACTCTTACAGCCAATGCAGATATTAGTGCATTTTCAATTGCCTACCCTATTGATGGCCTTGTAGTTTCGGGGGGGCAAGCCCGATTAACACCTGATAGTGCCATTTACTCTGTACAGGGCACGCCGATACTCTATCCTTCCATCAAGCCCCAGTTTGTACTTACAGGTCTCGTACCCATTGTGCGATCACCTGACTCAGAACCTTTTTACCGTGCTCAAATTACCCGCTTACAAGGCTGGCAAGGCGACAACTTAGTGGGAGTTCGCCGAAAAAATGGTCAGGGAAATGTGCAGCAGGTGTTTTTTGGCATAAATCTCCACCACTTTGCTCAAGACGGCACCAATTTACAAGTATTACTCAATCAAATCATTAACAATGATTTCAACTGGTAATCGAAAGGCCTTTTTTACCGCGCTCAGTTTAGTTTTTACACTGCTTTCATTTGCTCAGCCTAAATCGGGGACCGGTGCACTGAAAGGAAAAGTGACCGATGCTACGAACGGCGAAGAATTGATAGGTGCCAGCGTCATCCTTGTGGGTACATACATGGGTGCCTCTACCGATATAAATGGTATGTATCTGATCCCAAACATTAAAGCTGGTGATTATGTAGTGCGCGTACAGTACATCGGCTATACCACACAAATTCTGACTGATATCACCATTAAGCCAGGCGAAACCAAGACTTTAAACATTGCATTACGCCCTCAAACAGAGTCCCTCAACGAGGTGACCGTGGTTGGACGCAAAAGTACAGTAAACCTTGAAAGTGCTAAAAGTGAGGTTACCTTTAAATTTGAAGAGATTGCGCAGATGAACGTGAGAAACGTTCAAGAGTTGGTTGCTATGCAGGCCGGGGTAGTTAAAACGCAAGATGGTCTGCAAATCAGAGGTGCTCGTGTGTATGAGACTGAATACATCATAGACGGAGTATCAGCCCAAGACCCACTGGCTGGTACTGGTTTTGGGGTAGAGGTGAGCTCCGGCGCGATCAATAGTCTCAACCTCATTACAGGAGGTGCAGGTGCAGAGTATGGAGGAGGTTCATCAGGTGTTATAGCTACTACCATTCGAGAGGGAGGAGATAAGTTTGAAATCTCGGGAAACTGGCAGCGCGATTATTTGATTAACAGCAAAAATCCAACTTCATTTAATACAGATATAGTAGAACTCACTTTTGCCACTCCGATACCGGGCACCAAGAAAAAATTGACGCTTTTTAACAACCTTACCACACGCCTTACCGATGAATACTTTGGTCCTACGGCTAACCAACTCGTATCTTCACTATTACCAGATCAGTCAAATCTCCTTGCCCCGCGCTATTCAAACACGCATATCCATACCCTCAAACTCGCTTATCAGCTAAAGCCAGGTACCAAGATTACCTTTACCAATCAATTCAGCCTCTCCATCAATCAAAATACGCGAATGCTACAAATTGTTGGCTTTGATGCCATCTTGGTTCCTGGCTTTCAATACGCTCGTAGTCAAAATTTAGACAATGCTACTACTTATACTCATAAATCTATTCTGAACGCCATCAATATTAATCATTTAATTAATAAAAAGTTAGGCGTCAACATTTCACTGGGTCGACTCTTTACCAATCTGAGAGCTGATGCCAATGGCCGCCCCTTTAGAACGCAGACTGTAGATCAAATTTTTGATGAAGACCACATAACCACTGATCCGGTTGAAATTTTCAATCCTGGCGATCCTTCAGGCACGTATTATGTTTTGCCGGGTAATGGTCTTGTAAACAACGGCGGAATAAGCCCCATTTGGCATGACCACTACGCACAGGAGTATTCTATTCGCACCAAGTTTACGTTCAATCCAAACGACAATGTCAATTTTATTTCATTCGGCTTTCAGCATTCTGCCAACGAATATCAATGGATAGATGTTATCAGACCTTGGGTAGGAGCTCCTATCAAAATCAATGATAGCACCTTTACGCCCTCCATTAGCATAGGATCTTCTAATGACATTTGGGCAGTAAAGCCACATAACGGAGGATTGTTTGTAGAGGATAAAATCACCTACAAAGGTATACAAGCCACCCTGGGCTTGCGACTCAACTACTGGGCCATGGGTCGCTTTGCCGATGAAGCAGTAGAAAATCCGGCCAGCCCGGTAATCGATCAGGTTCGTCAAGACTATTTAAACAAAACCACCAAAGTTCTTGGACTTCGTTGGAAGGCGCGTCTCATGCCGCGGATCAACGTGTCATTTCCAGTTACTGAAAACAACGTACTTTATTTCAACTACGGGCACAGCATGCGCATGCCACATCCTCGATTTGTGTATGCTGGACTCGATCCGGTGTACCAAAACAGATCATTCCTTGCTAACCTCGGAAATCCGGACATTGATCCTGAAATTAATGTGAGTTATGAAGTAGGTATTAAAACGAAAGTAAACAAAGATTTTGGCTTTACGCTTACAGCTTTCAACAACAATCGGTTTGACTACATTGTGTCGCGTTCAGTGATTACGCGTGATCCGACAGGACGATTTGTTACGCGTACCATGTTTATAAACCAAGACTATGCGCGTATAGCCGGAGTAGAATTTGGCTTTAACTATCGCCTGTATGCTCATTACAACTTTTTTGGAAATGTCGCCTATCAAGTAGCCCGTGGTAAGTCAAACTCAGCCCGTGAGTCAGCCTTACAGATAGCTCAAAACGGTGAGGTTCAGCTTAGCCGCGAACAATTTCTGGCTTTTGACCGGCCTTGGAACGTAAATATTGGTTTGATGTTTAATCCAGATTCTACCTTTAGAATTTTTGGCCGAAAAATTACAGGTTTCAGGGCATTTGCAGTTTATCAATATACCAGTGGTTTCAGATATACACCCATGAGACGCGTCGGCGAGCTTGAAGTAAGACCTGGTGTTGAACGACCGCTCTTTATGCCGGAAAACGATAAGTTTCTGGCTCGTCTGGCGTCACCTTGGCACAATGTGGATCTAAAAATAAGCTATGATTTCTTCATTAAACGCAACACCGGATTTACATTCTCTTTGGAAATGCGAAACGCCTTAAATAACAAAAACGCCCAAATCATTAATCCGGTTACTGGACGAGCTTATGAATACGGTGACGATGTACCAAACGATTGGCGAGATCCCCGCCCTGAATACAACGGCCCGCAAGAGCGCGGACTTGATCCAAGAAATCCAGCTCGCTACTTACCCCCTCGCCAGCTGCTCTATGGTGTAACTTTTAGATTCTAGGCCTGTGATGAAAAAAGTGTTTCAAATATGCCTCCTGGTCTTGGGAGTACATTTTTCGACTGCTCAGGTGTTTCCAAGTTATGGTGGGGAGCGCGCTGGGTTATCAGCTCTTACATTTCTAAAAAACGATATTAACCCCCGTTCGGCGGCTTTAGGAGGTGCTTCAGCTGCACTCAACGGTGACGCTTACTCTATTTTGTCAAATCCGGCAGCTTTGGTGCAACTTAAAGACAAGGGCTTTACTCTTGCTAATAAATTTATTGGTGCCGGGGTGAATCAGAGCTTTGTGTCGTTTGTAAATCCACAAAGTGATGAAACATCCGTTTGGGGTTTTTCGCTTAATTCACTTACAAGCGGATTCATTAAAGAGCGCACTGAATTTATGCCCGGTGGCACAGGCCGCGAATTTTCGGTAGTCAATATGGCTTTTGGAGCTACATATGCAAAGCTACTGAGTGAACAGTTTTCCTTCGGAGTAACGATGAAATATGTTTATGAGCATGTGGCGGGTTTTAATAACCACACTGCTGCTGTTGACTTATCTTTTCTCTACAAAACAGATTTTAAAAAACTTCAATTTGCCGCTGTACTTCACAACTTCGGAGGGAGCAGTTCATTAGCTTCGCGTGAGGACATCCCGGTCACTTTCAACAGAACCTTAGGTATTGCCCTTGAGACCAATCCCGTACCTACGGTTTTTTCAGTTGGTATGTCGATTGAGCCCTATCGAGCTGATAAACACGCCCTTCTAACAGCTTTTCAAATCAGCCACCCAAATGACAACAGTGAAAATATTCGTTTAGGTGCTGAATATTCTTATGGTGACCAGTTTTTTGCGCGTTTAGGCTACAAAATCAATGTATTAGGACACGTATATCCCACAGCTGGTGTAGGTGCCGCTGTACCTTATGGAAATGGACAATTCGTACTGATCGATTATGCCATTACTGCCACTCGTTTTTTTGGCTCACAGCATCTGATGGGTGTTCGCTTTATGATGTTAAAATCGAAAAAATAAGATGAAAAAAGTTATTCTTACGGCAAGTGCTTTGCTCTTGATCGCTGGCTGCCGGAAATATTTCGGAGAAAAAACGGATTTGAGTTTTATCGATGTGCCCCAGTTTACAAACAGAGAAATTGCATATGTGCCTATTTTGCCGGCGTTTAATGGCTTTATTAAACCAGTAGACATCGCAGTAGGATTTGATGAACTGATTTATGTGGCCGATGAAGGTGCTCAGGAGATCGTACAGCTCGATGAAACTGGCCGAAGGCTTGGAAGTTTTCCGATACCAGGTCTGCGCGCCGTGACTCAGGACCGCAGATTTGATCTGCTGGCCATTGGCACAGCCGATACAGTGATTGCAGGCTCTACTTTCACCTTTACCTGCATTTACCGCATTCGAATGACCGGGCCAGAAGGCTATAAACTCAATCCTTCAAATGCTCGTATTATTCGTAAAATTATGCATCCTTTTTATTATAAGACCACTTATTCAAATTCGGATTTAAATGTTCAGTTTAACAGAATTGGGGTAATAGCTTCTACAAATCCGGCTGAAAACAATTCGTATTTCGTCACACGTACAGGCCCGGCCAAAAATCCGATTCTCGGCCCCGATGATGCAGTTTTGTTATTTAGCAACAACGATCAGTACATCACCCCTGTTACTGTATCAACTTCTCAAGGTACTTTTAATGACTATTTTCAAAAGCCTTTTGGCATCACCACCTTTGCTAAGCCACCACAGATTACAGCTCGTACAGGGCAGAGCTTTATGGTAACTATGCTTGAACCCAACTCGGCTATTAAAGTACAGAACATTGAGCGTATTGAAAGTGAATTTGGAGCTGAATATCGTCCCAGATTCTTCCCTTACGGCGATACATCCAAATCAGATGGCGGTTTACATGAGCCGTTTAAATTTCAAGAACCAGTGGGCATCACACTGAGTGGAGATGCTGCTAACTTCATTTTTGTAGTGGACAAAGCGAAAGATTCATTGTATCAATTTTCCGGAAATGGTCTTGAAGGAGTACAGCCGCCGGCGGCTACGGGTATTACCAAGCTTCAAAAAGCGAGCTTTGGAGGCAGAGGTAATGATTATACCCAGTTCAGAGCTCCAATGTCTGTGGCTTTTTTCAAGAAAATTCTCTATGTAGCAGATTCAGAAAACGGAAGAATTTTGCGCTTCAGGCTTACCTTAGACTTTGATTAATTGGTAATAAAAATTCACTGCATCGGTTTCAGTGTAAATAATGCGAATTTTTGTAAGCAAGTGTAGCGAATTATTCAGTATTCTTCTATTTTTGTTTGGATTTTCAGCATATGCTCAATAAACTATTCATACTTTTCATTTGCCTTTTTGGACTTTCACTCTCAAGCTTTGCCCAGGGTGGTAACGATCGAATACCTCCTGAAGATCGCATTAACGAATGTGTTCTATTTATCCCCAATGCTTTTACTCCTAACGGCGACGGAATAAACGATCGCTTTGGAATAAAAGTAAACCCCAACTGTTTTATGGTGAGTTTTAATATGAAAATTTTCGACCGTTGGGGAAGAATGATTTTTGATGCTGATGACTATCGCGAACCGTATTGGTGGGATGGAAATTTTGACGGTAATCGCATGAAGGAAGGAACCTACACCTACCACATCATCGCCGAATTTGAACTACCCGACCGGAGCGATCGGGTAGAAATTCGACGACAAGGTTTTTTTACACTAATTCGCTAGTTTCTTTTCACAAGTTCGATTACAGTTCAAATCCGAAATCGATATTGTTCTTTTGATTAAGGATTAAGCGAATTTTTGATTTCAACTCTGGCAATTGTACTTTGTCGATAATTTCACCCGCAAAAGCCAATAATAAGAGTGCTTTTGCTTTGGATTCGGCAATACCTCTTTGCCGTAGGTAGAACAAGGCTTCTGTATCCATTTGACCTACTGTGCATCCGTGCGAGCACTTAACGTCGTTGGCGAATATTTCCAACTGTGGCTTGGTATCAATGGTAGCTTTTTCAGAGAGTACAATGTTGTTGTTTTGCTGAAAAGCGTTTGTCTTTTGAGCGTGTGGTGCTACGTACACTTTGCCGTTGAATACCCCTGACGATTTTCCGTCATAGATGCCTTTGTAGAGCTCGTTGCTTTGGCAGTGAGGTGCAATGTGATGAATGGCAGTGTGGTGGTCTACAAATTCATCGCCCTTCAGCATCGTTAAGCCCCACAAGTGGGCTTCAGCCATTGGATCGATCAACCTGACTGTGGGATTGTTGCGCACGAACTTTCCACCGAGACTTACGGTAGTGAGATTTAATACAGCATAACTTTCTAGTTGATACGCTGTATTGTCGATCAGTGCTGCTTCGTTGTTGTCGTTTTGTAATTTATAATGGTCAAGTATAGCTCCGGTGTGAAGAAATATCTCTGTAGCAGCATTTGTTAGCACGGGTGCACCACTCAATGAATAATGGCTCTCAATTACTGTGGCTCTAGAATTTTTTCCAAGTACCAACAAGCTTCGAGGTTGATGCAAAACGGGCTGAGTACATTCAGTAGAAAAATAGAGGATTTCGATAGGCTTATCTACCACTTTGTTGTCGGGCACAAAAACGAATGCGCCCTCTCGTGCAAAAGCAGTGTTTAGTGCGGTGATGCTATCGCCGTAATTGATGAGCTTTCCGATATACTCATGAGCAATCTCGTCAAATCTATTGAGCAAGGCAGAAAATGTGCAGATATCGTATTGATGATGGGTAGTGTGGCTTAGCCAAGAGGCATAATACCCATCTACAAACACGATGCGGTATGTATCTGTTTCAGAAAGAAAGTATTTTCTTACAACATTGAGGTCTAAATTCTTTTCTTTTGGGTGGAAGACTCGATAATCGTACTTGGTAATAGGCTTCAGATTGGTGTACTTCCAGTCTTCTTCCCTTTTAGTCGGGAATCCTCTTTGTTCAAATACTTCAAGAGCCTTTTGGCGGAGTTTGTGAAATTCGGATTTTTTCTGTCCGTTAAGTTGATTTTCAAAGACGATAAACGATGAAAGCAAAGTGTCTTTTAAAAGTTCCATTGTTGAACTAATGTGATCATTAAACCGCAGCTTCTTCCTTTATCCAGTCGTATCCCTTTTCCTCGAGTTCGAGAGCCAGTTCTTTTGTGCCTGTTTTTACAATCCGACCTTTGTAAAGCACATGTACATAATCAGGCACGATATAGTCGAGTAAGCGCTGATAGTGGGTAATGACTAAAAAGGCATTTTCGCTGGTGCGGAGTTTATTTACACCATTTGCTACGATTCGCAGGGCATCGATGTCGAGGCCTGAATCGGTTTCATCGAGAATGGCCAATTTGGGCTGCAACATAGCCATTTGGAAGATTTCATTCCGCTTTTTTTCTCCGCCTGAGAAGCCCTCGTTTAAGGAGCGACTAAGGAAAGACTTATCCATACTTAGTAGTTCCATGCGCTCGCGCATGAGCTTGAGCATTTCTTTCGCCGGCATGGGCTCCAGGCCACGGGCTTTGCGATTTTCGTTGATGGCAGTCTTGATGAAATTAGTAACCGAAACACCTGGAATTTCTACCGGATATTGAAACGATAGAAATATGCCGAGATGGGCGCGCTCTTCGGGTGCAAGTTCTAAAATATTGGTACCTTCAAATTCGATCGAGCCCTCTGTTATTTGGTAATCTTCTTTACCGGCAATCACGTTGCTCAGCGTACTTTTTCCTGAGCCGTTTGGCCCCATAATGGCGTGTATTTCGCCTTTATTTATTTGGAGGTTGATGCCTTTAAGTATGGGGGTATCGTCAACTGATACGTGTAGGTTGCGTATGGTAAGCATGTGATGTGTGAATTGTAATGGTTTATTGTGCTTTTAAAAATTTATCCAACAGAGCCTTCAAGGCTGATAGCCAGCAGTTTTTGTGCTTCTACGGCAAATTCCATAGGCAGCTGATTAATCACTTCTTTGGCAAATCCGTTTACAATCAGGTTGATTGCCTCTTCTGTGGGTATGCCGCGCTGGTTGCAGTAGAAGATCTGATCTTCGCCGATCTTACTTGTGGTAGCTTCGTGTTCTACTTTGGCGGTGGGATTTTCGATTTCGATGTAGGGAAAGGTATGCGCTCCGCACTGATCGCCCATGAGCATGCTATCGCACTGTGAAAAGTTACGTGCGTTTGTAGCGCGCGGACCTATTTTGACCAGTCCTCGGTAGCTGTTTTGACTCTTGCCGGCCGAAATTCCTTTAGAAATGATGGTACTGCGCGTATTGCGGCCTAGGTGAATCATTTTGGTACCCGTGTCAGCCTGCTGGTGGTGATTGGTAACAGCTACAGAATAAAATTCGCCCACGCTGTTGTCGCCTTTTAAAATGCAGGAAGGATACTTCCAGGTAATGGCCGATCCCGTTTCTACTTGGGTCCACGAGATTTTAGCGTTGCGTTCGCAGAGACCGCGCTTGGTTACGAAGTTGTACACGCCACCTTTGCCATCTTTATCGCCAGGATACCAATTTTGCACAGTGGAATATTTGATCTCAGCGCCTTCCAGTGCTATGAGCTCAACTACAGCAGCATGGAGCTGGTGTTCATCGCGCATCGGTGCAGTGCAACCCTCCAGATAGCTTACGTAGCTGCCTTCGTCGGCTATCACCAGTGTGCGTTCAAACTGTCCGGTGCCGGCTTCATTGATACGGAAGTAGGTACTGAGCTCCATCGGGCAGCGCACTCCTTTTGGAATGTAGCAAAACGATCCATCGCTGAAGACGGCCGAATTCAGAGCAGCGTAAAAGTTGTCGGTACGCGGTACAACAGTGCCCAAATATTTTCTTACCAGGTCTCCGTGCTCGCGAATGGCTTCGCTCATCGAGCAGAAGATAATGCCCAGCTCAGCAAGTTTTTCTTTAAAAGTTGTTTTTACAGAAACACTATCTACCACCACATCGATAGCTACACCTGCCAAGCGCTTTTGCTCATCGAGGCTTATTCCGAGTTTTTCAAAAGTTTTTAGAAGTTCTGGATCGACTTCATCCAGGCTGTTGAGCTGCTTTTTGGGTTTAGGCGCAGAGTAGTAAGAAATCGCCTGAAAGTCGGGTTTTTTGTACTTAATGTTTGCCCATTCAGGCTCCTTCATAGTTTGCCAGATTCTGAAGGCCTCAAGCCTCCATTCAGTCATCCACTCAGGCTCGTTTTTCTTAGCCGATATCAATCGGATGATGTCTTCATTGAGGCCTGGAGGAACCTTGTCGGCATCTATTGGGGTATAAAAACCGTATTTGTAGTCGCTTTGCGTTACTTTTTCGAGAATTTCCATAACCGGAAGTTTTTAGACGGCAAAACTTTCACCGCATCCGCAGGTGCGTTTTGCATTAGGGTTGTTGAAAACGAAACCTTTACCGTTGAGTCCGCCGGAGTAATCAAGGGTAGTACCTATCAGATAGAGAAGGGATTTTTTATCGACGGCTACTTTGATCTCTCCGTGTTCGAATACTTTGTCGTCAGGAGCTGGGTCAGCAAACTCCAACTTATACGACAGGCCGCTGCAACCGCCTGAAGTCACGGTCACGCGTATACAGCGCGATGTCCCATTTCCCTCGCTTTCCAGCAAGTGCAATATTTGTTTTTTTGCGCTGTCAGATACTTGGATCATAATTTTTAATTAATCTAAATTTCAATGCAAAAGTATAACAAATAAACCTCCTAAAATGTGTAAAGTTTGTAAAAACATGACTTTTGGGACAAAGTTGTAAAGTCCATTAGAGATCTTCTTAAAGAACTACTTTTGCTCCGTATGAATATTGGAATTCTTTGCCACCCAACCTATGGTGGCAGTGGGGTAGTGGCCACTGAACTCGGAATGTATTTTGCCTCGAAAGGCCATAAGGTTCATTTCATTACTTATGCGCAGCCCGTGAGGCTCGATATATTGGCTGAAAACATTTATTACCACGAAGTAAAAGTTCACGAATACCCCCTTTTCGAGTTTCCTCCCTATGAATTAGCTCTTACCAGCAAGGTGGTACAAACTGCCTTAAAGTGGAAACTCGAAGTCATTCATGCCCATTATGCTATTCCTCATGCCTATTCAGCCATTAATGCCAGTAGAATTTTAAAAGAGCATGGGGTTCATCTGCCAGTCATCACAACACTACACGGTACTGATATTACTATCGTGGGACGAAATCCCGCCTATCACGCAGCTGTAAACTACTCCATCAATCACAGCGACATAGTAACTGCCGTGTCGCAAAGCCTGAAAGAGGAGTCGTATCAGCATTTCAGCATCGCAAAAGAGATCGTTGTAGTTCCAAACTTTGTAAACTTCGACGAATTCAATCGCGACATTCCTTGTATTAAAAAACAATTTGCACCCGAGGGACAAAAGATTATCACACACATCAGCAACATGCGTCCGGTAAAGCGCTTGGGTGATGTGATCGAAATTTTTGCCCGAGTGCGCAAGCACATGCCTGCACGCCTGCTTATGGTGGGCGATGGCCCTGAAAAGGAGCCGGCAAGAATTCTCGCTAAAGACCTCGGTGTAACTGATGATGTTATCTTCGTCGGAAATGCCGTTGATATCTATAGGGTCATCAAATGTACCGATGTGCTCCTCTTGCCATCAGAAAAGGAGAGTTTTGGACTGGTGGCACTAGAGGCGATGGCAGCCGGAAAACCGGTAGTGAGTACCAATACAGGAGGTTTGCCCGAAGTAAACATTCATGGTGAAACGGGATTTCTGGCAAATGTGGGTGAGGTTGATAAAATGGCCCACTATGTTTTAAATCTTTTGAATGATCCAAACCTCTATAAAAGAGTGAGCGAAAGCGCTTTTGCAAATGCAAAAAAATTTGACATAAATAAAATTGCACCGATTTATTTAGAGCTCTATCAAGAATCTTTAGTCCGTTAAAAAAAAATTATAAAAATCATATTATTATTTTCAAGTTCTTGATTTATTTTGATAGAAAATTGCTCCAACAGTGGACACAGTTTATTATTTGGCCTGGTGGAATCTCGAAAATTTACTCGATGTAGAAAATGCCGATAGGCCTGAATGGCGAAAGAAAAAAATTGGCAAATACATCATCGGATGGAATGCAGAGATATTGTCAAAAAAAATCAGAAATATATCTTCAGCCATAGCCGAAATGAATAACGGCATTGGGCCTGACATCATAGGTGTATGCGAGGTAGAAAACGAACGCCTTCTCCACCTTTTAGCTGAAAGTCTTTCAATAACAGGTAGAAGATACTCTTTTGTACACTTTGACAGCTCTGATAAGCGGGGCGTCGATGTTGCCTTTCTTTTCGACGAAGCACTCTTTGAAGTTCCAAAAAATCTCTTATTTACCGTTCGCCTGCACAAGCGTTCCGCCACCAGAGATTTACTGCAAGCAGAATTCATCACTAAAAAAGGAAAATCGCTAATCATCATTGGCAACCACTGGCCTTCGCGCACCGGCGGGCAATATGAAACAGAACCCTTCCGCATTATGGCCGCTGAAACGCTAAGCTATTGGCTTTACCAAATTGCTGAAAAACGCGGCAACGACCAACCAGTACTAGTAATGGGAGACTTTAACGACGAACCTTTTAGCCGATCGATAACTGAGTATGCGCTCTCTACCCCAAATATTCGTTTGATTCGTTCTGCTCGAAAAGATCAAAACGGCATTTTTACTCCTTATTTGCTCAATTTGCTGTGGAATGAAATGGCCGACGGGAAAGGTACCTACCTATACAACGGCAAATGGAGCGTATTAGATCAAATCATGGTGAATCGCGCTATTGCTTTGAATAAAGGATTTACAGTGCTTAGTGCCGGAATCTATGACCACCCTGACCTTCTGACGCCTGGCCTGAACTCTTCACCAAAAGCCTTCGGTGCTCCCAGTAAAGCCCGTCGCGATCTTAAGGGAAACATCCGCGAATCATATGGTACTTTTTGGTCAAAGGGCTATAGCGATCACTTACCTGTTGTAATATTGTTAAAGGAAAATTAAAAAAAAATATATCATGAAAATAATGCTCGTAGATGATGATCCGGTGTTCAACTTCATAGCCCGGAAACTTATCGAATCTTCAAAAATCGACTTTTCTCTTGAAGAATACCTCGATGGATCAGATGCATTGGAAGCATTGAAAAAAAAGGATTCACCTGATCAACTACCTGATCACATCCTCCTGGACATCAATATGCCAAAAGTGAACGGTTGGCAATTTCTTGAGGCTCTGCGCAATATGAATATCGAAAAAGATATTACCGTTACCATCGTAACCTCCAGCATCGATGGTGAAGATCGCCGAAAAGCTTTTTCCTATCCCGAAATCGACGAATTTTTAATAAAACCAATATCAAAAAACGACCTTTCAGAAATATTGCTAAAAAAGAAAATCTAATCTCCCTCTCATTTTACTAATTCACACACCATGAAAACAAAAAATGGCAAACAGAATCTGCCGGAATATGTAGTAGGCATTGGAGCATCAGCTGGCGGTCTGGAGGCCCTCCAGGAGTTTTTTAAAAATGTGCCAACCAAATCAGGATTAGCATATGTGGTGGTACAGCATCTCTCACCCGACTACAAATCGCTGATGAATGAACTCCTGGCGCGTTTTACTTCTATACCCATTCAAATCATCGAAGATGGAATGGTACTGGAAGCAGACCACATCTATTTAATTCCACCCAAAAAAAATCTTACTGTTTTTCACGGTAAACTTTTGCTCGAAGAGCATAAACCCTCTAAAGGTATAAATCTGCCTATTGACATCTTCTTCAGGTCGTTGGCCTCAGATTATGGAAAAAAAGCTATTGGCATCATACTCTCAGGTACAGGAAGCGATGGTACCCTCGGCATTAAGGCCATTAAGGAAGCTGGAGGAATGGTGATGGTGCAAGACGAAAAGACAGCCAAATTCGACGGAATGCCCAAATCGTCAATAGCTACTGGAGTGGTTGACTTTATACTGCCGCCCTCCAAAATGCCTGAGGCCATCATTAATTACATCAAACACCCTTTTATCGAAAATAAAAACGGCATTGAAGAAATTCTGACCCAGAACATCGACCAGCTGGCTAAAATCATGCACATACTGCGCGAGTATAGCGGCATAGACTTCTCTTATTATAAAGAAAACACCATCATCCGCCGTCTGGAGCGTCGTATGTCGATCAATCGGCTGAATTCGCTGGACGAATACCTCATTCTTCTTAGTTCTGACGACAACGAGAAAGACATCCTCTACCGCGAGTTTCTCATCGGCGTAACGCGTTTCTTTCGAGACGAAGGCGCTTTCGAATTTTTGAAAGATCAGGTACTGCCTGAGTTGCTCTCTAAAGACAAGAAATCGGTGCGCATCTGGTCGGTCGGTTGCTCTACGGGCGAAGAAGTGTACTCCATCGCACTCTTGGTGCGCGATTTTATCGATACCTTTAATCTCAACATCGAAGTAAAAATCTTTGCCACCGATATCGATAAAACCGCAATTGAAATTGCCGGACAAGGCGTGTACGCTGAAAGCGTGGTGAGCGACATCGATCCGGTACTGTTGTCGAAGTATTTCATCAAAAAAGACAACACCTACCAGATCTCTGAATCCATTCGAAAGATGGTCATCTTCGCCACACACAACGTATTGAAAGACCCTCCCTTCTCAAAGATCAACCTCATCGTGTGCCGCAATCTCTTCATATATCTCAAGCCCGACAGCCAGTACAAGGTGCTCAATATGTTTTACATGTCGCTGTCGCACAAGGGCATTCTCTTCCTCGGCACCAGCGAAACCCTCGGCGATCTGAGTGAAGCCTTTGAGCCCATCAACGTAAAGTACAAGATTTTCAGAAAAAAAGAAGGTTATCAGCCGGTTTTCATTCCAGAGAGTAACCTCTCCTTCCAAACAAACAACCGATTGTCACGTGAGCCGCGAACGGGCCTGCTGCGCGAAGTGAAGCGACAGTCAGAACTCAGCGAAAAAATCATTAACGCCGTTCTGCCCCCCTCCATTGTTGTAAACAATAAGCTTCAGATCCTTCAAATAATCAACGACATAAATCCCTTCGTAACCATCCAATCGGGCAGGTTCAATCAAAACCTCGGCACCATCATCCACCCCGATTTACAGATCGTAATCAACAACATTATACGACGACTGAAAAACGAAGGCGACGTAGTATCGTTTGAAAACATTAAGTTTGAACACCTAGCCGATAGCTATGACATACAGGGCACAAAAATTTCAGACAGTGAAGCTGAGTCGATTTACTTAATCAGCTTTTACAAGGGCAAGGCTAAAAAACAACAAAAACAAAGCGAAGAGGTACTCTCCCTCGAAGATCACTACCACGACCGGGTTAAGGAACTCGAATACGAATTGCAATTCGTAAAAGAAAGCCTTCAAGCCACCGTCGAAGAGCTCGAAACCTCAAACGAAGAGCTGCAGTCGTCAAACGAAGAACTTATCGCTGCTAACGAAGAGCTGCAAAGCACCAACGAAGAGCTGCAAAGCGTAAACGAAGAGCTCTACACCGTAAACAGCGAGTTTCAACTTAAAATCGACGAACTCACACAGCTCAACAGCGACATTACCAACTTGCTGAACAACACAGGTATTGCTGCTCTCTACCTCGATCGCAAGATGTGTATTCGCAAGATTACGCCCTCCTTCAGCGAGCTGAGCCATGTGATGGACTTCGACATAGGTCGCCCGATCCACCATTTCTCAAATTCCATACTCTATCCCGAATTTTTGAACGACATCAAATCCGTTCAGAAAGACCTGCAAATCATCGAGAAAGAAATCGAAATCGGTGAAAATAATTATTATCTACTTCGCATAGCTCCATATCGCACTGATTTTCAAGCTGTAGATGGAATTCTTGTAACTTTGACCAACTTAAAAAACATCCACGAGCAGCGAAAAGCCCTTGAAACTGCTAATCAACGCCTGCAAATGGCCCTCGAAATGGGCAACATGGCCTGGTGGGAGTGGGATGTGCAGACAGGTCAGGTAAATATGCATGAGAAAAAAGCTACCATGCTTGGCTACAGCCCTGAGGAGTTCCCAAAAGAGGTATATGCTATATGCGAGTACTTGCACCCCGAAGATTACGAGCGCACCATGCAAGCCATGCGCGATCACTTAGAGGGTAAATCCCCGATGTGGGATATTGTGTACCGTATCCGATGTAAAGACGGTAGCTACAAAAAATACCATGACCGCGGTGGCGTAGTTACCAGAGATGATAGTGGAAAACCGCTGAAAATGGTGGGTATTGTTATGGATGTAACGAATTATTAAAGAAACAATTATGCAAGATGATAAAAAAAACATACAAAAGTCGATCGATGCATTTTTATCTGAATACGCAGATAAAAAAATCGACGATATTGTCTTAAACAATTTGAGCGAAAATCTTCATATTTTTAAAAAAGAATTAGAATATCAAAATGATGAGCTCAAAAGGATAAATATTGAGCTAGAAAGTAAAAATTATTTTATAGAAAATATCTTTCGAATTATACCTTCTATAATCTTACTTATCGATGAAGATTATAAAATCATAAAGTACAATCAAGCCTTTGAAATTTCGTTTAAATATTACAGGGATATATTCGATGATTTTAGAAAAATATTTAAAGATGAATCCCAAACTGATCTTTATCACTTACTTCAAAATGATTATCCGCGTATTACATTAAAAGGAATCAATAATCAAATATATCTTGCTGACGCTACATCGATAATATTAAATGAACGTAATATTACATTAGTACACTTAACAGATGTTACTGAATTAGAACTAAGTAAACAAAAATTAAAAGTAGAAAACGAAATAAAATCACTTTTCGAAGAAATAAATAAAGTTCATATAGATGGCATTTATGAAGAGTCGATTATTCAACAAGTAGGTCAAAAATTGGTGAATGGACTTGCTAAAATTCTATCGGCAGAAAAGATTTATTTATTTGACTTTAGTGATAACAATCATGTTCTCAAATTTGAGTCTCCATTCCTTTCAAATGAAATCTCAAATAAGGAGGAGATTGAGAATTTTTTTATGAAAGAACTCGATTGTATTTTTTATAAAGATTTTGATAAGTTTGATAAGAATAATTACTTTAAAAATATCGAATCAGATATCACCGAAAGGGGATTTATTTTACATAAAATATTTTTGCGAGAAAAGGGTATTTTGAATGGATGTTTTTTTATATTAAGTAAACATAAAATAGATGAAAAGATCATTGAATATCTCAAATTAGAAGTATCAAATATTTTCTTCAAATTGTTGGGCGAATCAAAAATATTTGAAAGTGAAAGGAGGTTAAAGGCAATTGTAGAAAATTCACCGGATGGATTAGCAGTTATAGAAAATGGTAAATTAATTTTTGCAACAGACAATTACTTTAAAATTACATCTATTCCCAAAGATGATCCACGATGGAAAGACCTTCAAAAAATATTTGACTACATACACCCTGAAGATCGTGAGTCAATCCGTGAAAAGCTACTTACAGCTCTTGCCAATAAAGAAACTACTTTGACGTATGAATTTCGAATATTAAACAACGAGGGTAAATATGTATGGCAACAAGATCGAATTAATATAGTTTACTTTAGTAATGATAATTTCAGAATATATGTAACTGCGCGTAACATCACCAATCAAAAAGAACAACTTCAACAGCTCAAAATCTTGGAAGCAGCAATTAATCAGAGCGATGCATCTATTGTAATAACCGATAGTGATGGCAATATTGAATTTGTTAATAAGGCATTTACAAAAATTACTGGTTATACATTCGAGGAGGCAAAAGGAAAAAATCCAAGGATTTTGAAATCTGGGCTTGTGGCTGAAGAAGTCTATAAAAACTTATGGCAAAATATCACCAATGGAAAGAGTTGGAGCGGTGAATTGATCAACAAGAAAAAAGACGGAACCTTATACATTGAAAGCGCCCACATAACTCCCGTGGTGATAAATGGTAAAATCACAAATTTTGTGGCCGTTAAAAATGATATTACAAAAATTAAAGAACTAAATAAAAAATTTGAAACTCTTTCGCTTGTAGCTTCTCATACGCAAAATCTTGTAATAATAACGGATAAAGAGGGAAGAATTACTTGGGTTAATAAAAGTTTTGAAGAAAAAACTGGTTATTCGTTTGATGAAGTTATTGGTAAGATTCCTGGATCTTTTTTGCAAGGTCCGGATACAAATCCTTTACACATTGAAAATATACGAAAAAAACTTAAGGAACTTGTACCCTTTAAGCAAGAGATTTTGAATTACACCAAAGATGGAAGGCCCTACTGGATCGAAATGAGTATAACTCCTATTTTCGATCAAAAAGGCAATCACATAATGTACATAGCCGTAGAAGATGATGTGACAAACAGAAAAGAATCTGAACGAAAAATATTAGAGAGCGAACGAAAAAATCGGGCTATATTAAATGCACTTCCAGACCTTATTTTTATCATTGATAGAAATTTAAAGTATATTGATTTTCATGCTTACGATCCTTCCCAGATTTTAATGCCACCGGAAGCTTTTCTTGGTAAAACGGTAAAAGAAATAATGCCGAAAGAGCAAGGTGAAATTATAGCAAAAAGTATTATTGAAACGTTTCGAACAGCTGAATTAAGAGAGTTTATTTTTCATTTAGACATCAAAGGGAAACGCAGATATTACGAAGGACGTTGTGTGTTAAAAGACATTAATTCCGTTCTTATCTTAATTCGCGATGTCACAAAACTTAAAACTTTTGAGCAAGAACTCATCAATGAAAAACTCTTGTTTAAAACTGTAATCGACAATTTGCCGAACACAATTTATGTAAAAGATAAGTCGTACAAAAAAATACTCGTTAACAAAGCAGAGGTGGCCTATTTAGGAAAAACATCAGAAAGTGAGGTGATTGGCCGAACCGACGAAGAATTTTACCCTGAAGAAGTTGCCAAAGGAATTTTCAAAGAAGATCAGGAAGTACTCACTACCGGTCAACCCTTAATTAACAAAATTGTAGAATATACTAACAATCGAGGAGATAAAAAATACATGATGATATCAAAACTGCCCTTTAAAGATTTCAACGGGCAGATAGCCGGTATAATCGGTATAGGTGTTGACATTACAGCTCTGAAATTAAAAAAACAAGAACTACAAAAAACAATCGATGTAATAACCGATCAAAACGAGCGTTTGCGCAGCTTTACCTATATTGTAAGCCACAACATACGCTCTTATGCTGCTAATATCGATGGTCTAATCGAACTTATTAATGGCAATTTAATTTCAGAAGAGGAAAAGCCTGAAATGCTAAATTTACTACGGCAAGCATCTTCAAATCTCATGGAAACCATCACTACGCTAAATGAAGTAATTACCATCGAGCGCAAAGTATCAGATAAAATTCAAACTATTGAATTAAACTCCGTGATTAAAAAGGTATTGAGTGTAGTGCAAAAGGAAATTGTAGATAATCAAATCATCGTTGTAAATGAAATACCCGATGGCGTAAAAGTTATGTTCAATCCAGCATATTTAGAAAGTGTAATTCTCAATCTTACAACCAACGCTATAAGGTATAGGAGAAATGATGTAAGAAGTTTTATAAAATATGTTTACAAAGAAGAAAAAGGAAAAAAAATCATCGAAGTTTCAGATAACGGAAAAGGAATAGATCTTCAGAAGTTTGGCAAGAGGATTTTTAATATGTTTGAGACCTTTCACGGCAATCCCGATGCCAAAGGATTAGGACTTTTTATTACCAAAGCACAGGTAGAAGCTATGGGAGGAAAAATAGAAGTAGAAAGTGTGGTAAATGAGGGGACGACCTTTAGAATAATACTCAAAAATTAAAATAAAAGTTTAATGTTTTGGGTAAACAATTTGATGGAAATTGCCAATAAAACAATACCGAAAGTTTTTCTCAAAATTCCAAGACCACTATTGCCAAATAGTCGCTCCAATCTTTCGGTATTTTTAAGTACGATATAAACAATCAGAGAATTTACGAGAATTCCGGCTAAAATGATTTTATAATCGTATTCTGCCCGCAGTGAAATTATGGTAGTAAGTGTACCAGCACCAGCTATCAGCGGAAAAGCAATTGGTATAATTGAGGCAGTGTCAGGATTTTCTTCTTTATAAATGCGAATGCCTAAAATCATCTCAATTGCCAAGAAAAAAAGTACCAACGAACCAGCCACAGCAAAACTGTTTACATCCACTCCTAGTAAACCGAGAAACTTTTCACCGGTAAAAAGAAATGCGATCATTATGACGGTAGCTACAAGGGTAGCTTTTTCCGATTGTACGTGACCGACCTTTTGCCTTAAAGAAATGATTAATGGTATTGAGCCCAAAATATCGATTACGGCAAAGAGTACCATCGTTACGGTTAAAAATTCGTCCATTAAAAAAATTATTTTTCGACAAAGATATTTTCTACTAAATTTGTTTTAATTATTTGCCAAAAAAATTAATTATCTTTTATAAGATCAATGCAACTTACGCCTGACTTTATAAGAAAATATATTCCTAAATATCTTCGAAAGAGTAAGAATTTGATGATTCTTGTAACCGATATTGAAGGGATAATTTTATATGTGAATGATTTTTATTTAAAACACTTCAATTTCAAATCAGAAAATGTTGTTGGAAAATTGTATACGACTCAAATTTTTTTAGGGGACAATGAGAGAATATTAGAGGCAATTAAAAAATGTATTGAAAACCCTCAGAATTCAGAAAAAATTATTATAAGAAAACCAAAAAAACATAACAAAACATATTATTATTCCAGCTGGGAATTTTTTGCTATCGTCAATGATTTAAAAGAGCCGATAGGAATTCTTTCTATTGGCTACGATATTTCAGATTCTTTCATCCTTGATGACCCTGAGATAGATGAATTTTATTCACTAGTAAACAATATGACCGCGGAATCATGGACATTTTACGACACCGATTTGCACTTGAGAACATGCAATCAAAAAGCAATCGAAATTGCAAAAAATGTTTTCAATGTAGAGCCGATCAAAGGTGATCACGCGATGATGTATGTTTTAGAAGAACACAAGCCAATAATGTAAAAGGCATATCAAAAGGCTCTGACAGGCGAACAAGTGCAGATGGAATTAAGTAATTCTACAGGACATTTTGTAATAACTCTAAAGCCAATTTACGATAAATCTGGTAAACTTTTGGGCATTGCACACTACTGCCTTGACATTACCAGCTTAAAGAAAAGTCAGGAAGAAAATCGCATTTTAAGTACGCGTTTTCAAACACTCATCAATCAAATTAATGGAATAGTGTTAATAGTTGATTTAAAAGGAAAAATTCAATACGTTTCTGACAATATTAAAAAGTTATCAGGTTTCGATAAAGAGTTTGTAATAAATCGACAATTTTCTGATTTTATTTATCCGGATGACTTACCTGAATTGAATCAGGCTTTTTAAAATCTGAGAAATTTAAATGATACTGTGGTGATTACCTTCCGATCGCTAAATGCAGATGGTTCATACAATTACACTCTAGGAAGAGGTATAGTAATCGAAGAAGACGGTGAAAAATACATTTTATCTGTTATACTTAATATTGATGAATTGCGACAAAAAGATGAAATTATCGAGAAGCATCACAAACGATTTCAACAAATTGCCTGGTTACAATCCCACGAAGTACGAGCTCCTTTAGCGCGATTGCTTGGGCTTACAGATGCTATTTACACCGATCTGATCGAAGATAGGGAAGAGTTAAAACAATTCATCCATCACATTAAACAATCTGCGCTCGACCTAGACGCTGTGATTCACAAAATTGTTCAGTTGACCGATACTGACAAAAAGGTTGATAAATAATCATTTAACTCTTCATTTATCCAAAGTTGATCCAGTTTTTTTTGGTATCATAAGCAGTAATTTCTACATTTGAGGGAGAATTAAAAATTCCACGCAACACTAAACACCAAATTTCTGCCCATTTCATCGGCGAAGTATTTCCAGCGGTTTAAATAATCGCGGTACTTCTGGTTCAGAAGATTTTCAACCCCAATTGAAAATCGAAATAGGCTCTTCTGAGCAGGTAGGGTAAAGGAAATGGATGAATTTAATAAAGTGTAACCGGCGGGAGGCGGCATAAAATCCTGCTCGGGTAGCACGCGCCTTTGTCGTGCTACAAACAGGCCGGTGATGCGCCAGTCAATGTTCTTGATTTTGTTAAGTTCGGGAAATGCGATAATTAAGGAAGTTTGTGCGCGGTTGGCGGGCATCCAGGCTAAGGGTTGTGATGTGCTTAAATTTTGAGCATAGAGAAAGGAACCTTTTGCTTCAAGAGTGAAGGGTTCGAAGGGGCCAATTTCTGCATTTACGTCCAGACCAGTGAGCAGAGCCAGATCGTGTTGATTGTACTTAAAAATCGGAAATGCACCGCGTATGGTAGAGCGAAGTTCGCCAGTAGGCTCAAGATTGATGAAATTGCGAAACAAGTATGCATAGGCATCGGCCTGAATAGTAAGTGATCCCTTGTGATAGAGAGTATTTACATGCTGTTGAATGCCGAATTCATTGCGCAGTGTACGATTACCTTCCTCAATGCCGGCTACGCCCTGGTGTAAACCGAAGCTGTAGAGCTCATTTACATCTGGGGCTCGTAAGGTGAGTTGCCCTTCATATGTAATAGCTTTTCGAGCATCTCTGAAAATGTTTGTAGCGAGATTAACCGTGTAGGTTTGAAAAGTTCTGAACTCCTCTCTAACCACCAGTGGCACACTGCGCTCAATTGGGAAGGCTTGCAAACGTATAAGTTCGTATCGAAGACCATATGTATACTCCTGATTGAGGATTCTTTTTATGCCTGAGTGAAAAATTGCTACTCTGTAGCTTAAAAAATCGGGTATTAGCGGTAGAATTCCAGTTTCAGGATTGTTCGTATTGTCTGTCACCCTAAACTGAACACCTGTTTTTTGCAAATCTGAACGATAAGATATTTCGGTGTAAAAATCATTTTGAATCAGACTTAGCGCCGGACGATCGTTTTCTCCACTTCTTCGAAAGTCAAATTCTTTTCGATCGTTGTGCTGAAATCCTACGCGTATGCGAAGGCTAGATTGGGGAGAGATGAACACATTGGTCAGATTATTTATCGTGTGGTGGGTAACTTCTTGTCGAGGTAAATCAATGCGCGATGAAAATTGGTCTTCTGTAAAGAAAGGTATGGGGCGGCTCAATGCCTCTTGAAGGTCAGAAACATTGCCTATATGTGCCCCTCGTAAAATGCCAAGAGTAGTTCGATAGTAATTGTAGTTGAAAATATTGTCAATCCGCGAGGAAATGTTCTTACGCCATAGCAAACCGTACGAAAATTCATGTACTCCGGTGTTGCGCAGGTAATAGTCAGGGGTATGTAAGTCTCCGGCAGTTTTATAGGCTACATCTGCTCTTATGCCGCCGGCATTTGTATTTCCTTTTTCGAGTTTCAAATGCCCCCATGCACCTCGGCCATTTGTAAAGATTCCCGACTGTAAACGTCCGTGGAGGTGTTGGTCGATAAAACTCGCTTTCTTGTCGGCCAGCATTGCTCCACCCATTTGGCCGGCTGGCAGTTCGACAGCGGCTATTCCACGTATCACGGCGATGCTATCGTACACTAGCGTGCTTACTTCCGGCGCATGATCGTTGCCCCATTGCTGGCCGGCTTGAGGCATGCCGTGATTAAGCACAGCAATGCGTTGTGCGTTCATACCGCGTATTATGGGCTTAGCTATTTGCCCACCGGTGCGAAGTACACTCACTCCTGGTATCGAAGTTACTACATCGGCAAGGGGTTTAAATTGGAGTCGCTCGATTTGAGCTGCTGATAGATGCTTTTGCGATGCACTGCCCGGAGCTATCTTTTTTTCAGTGATTGATACTTCCGGAAGTTCGATTACAGAATGCTGCAATCCGACGATTAGAATGGTGTCGCCTTTCAACTGAAGTGATCCCATCACGGGTTGGCAACCGGCATGCAAAATGGTGTAGTGATATTGCCCGTTGCAGAGTAGACGAAACTCCGCTCTCCCTTCTTTGCTCGTTAAGCTAGATCGACTAAGATTTCGGCCGTCTGAAATCGTTACAAAGGCGTCTTTCAAAGGCCTTTTGCTCCCAGCATCCTGAATCAGAAGGGTAAGCGAATGAGCACATGCGGACTGAGCTGCTGTCCAGATGGGCAGCACAATCAGCAATAAAGTGAACCGGCTAAGGCTTGATTTCAATGGGGAAAACAGCTTCAATGTCTGTTGAACCTCCGGCATTTTCAATATTTCCCTGAGCCACATCCGGCGCATTTTTATCTGGATAGTGACGAAGAACAATGCGTAAACTACCCGATGATGGGTTGCCCGTGATTACATCTACCAGCAGGCCGAGAGGTTTACCGTTAGGGTCAAAGTCTTTGTAAATGAATTGAGCTTCAATTTCTTCTGGTATGTAAAAGAACTGATGATCCTTAGCTGTGGCTAAAATTTCGACATTTACGTTGCCCGGTGGGGTTTGTGTTTCGTCCCAAAGATTGAGGCTGCCGCGATAGGCTTGATTGGCCTTAATTTCACCTACTTGCGATACCTGTGGTGGAATTCCACCCATGCCGTCGAGGTCAAAAAAGCGAAGCACAACACTGTCCGCAGGATTTTCACTGTTTTTTAAGAGAAATTCAAGCGTTGTAATCAGTTCGTTTTCTTTGGGTACTTCAGGCTTTTCTTTTTTGCAAGCATTTGATAATAAGATTGTTAGGCTAATTGCTAACAGTAATTTTGCAGAGTAGCTCATAAATGCAACTTTGTTGCAAATATAAAAGTAAATTTTCTTTTAATATGAACCTCACAATCTGATTTTGAAGCTATAAATTTCGTTACATTTGCAGCCCCTTTCCGGCAGCCTCGAAAAACTCAGAAAGGGTGATGAAAATGAATTGTTTAACACCTTCATTTTTTAAATGCTGCCTAAGAGTTTTTTTTAAAAAATGAATACAAATACTTCTTCATGAACGAAGAAAACAAAACCAACCAAGAAAATCCTGAAATGGACATCCATGCTCAGGTATCTGCTGAGACAACTACACCAGCAGAAGAAACCCACAGCACAGCTGAAGAAGCTGCAACACCAGTCGAAACAACCGCTGAAACACCCGTAGCTTCAGCCGTATCAAGCGATAGCGAAGAATTTGACTGGGATGAATTCGAAACAGGCCTGAAAAAGTTCAGCCAAGAGAAAAAGGCCGAAATCACTTCCCTCTACGAAAAGACTATCGGAAAAATCGAAGAGCACGAAGTAGTAATAGGCAAAATCGTAGCTAAAACCGACCGCGAAGTAATCGTTGACATCGGCGGTAAGTCTGAAGGCGTGATTTCACTCAACGAATTCCGTTACAACCCCGACCTGAAGGTGGGCGACGAAGTAGAAGTGATGGTTGATCGCCGTGAAGACAAAAACGGACAGCTCGTGCTCTCACACCGCAAGGCAAGAGCCGTGAAAGCCTGGGATCGCGTAAATGAAGCTTATAACAACGACGAGATCGTTCAAGGCTTCATCAAGTGCAAGACCCGCGGTGGTATGATCGTTGACATCTTCGGCATCGAAGCCTTCTTGCCAGGTTCGCAGATTGACGTTCGTCCCATCAAAGACTACGATATATATGTGGAGAAGACCATGGATTTCAAAATCGTAAAAATCAATCACGAGTTCAAAAACGTGGTCGTATCACACAAAGCCCTAATCGAAGCCGACCTCGAAGAGCAAAAGCGTGAAATCATTTCCAAGCTTGAAAAAGGTCAGGTGCTCGAAGGTGTTGTTAAAAACATCACTTCTTACGGGGTATTTATCGATCTGGGCGGAATAGATGGTCTCATCCACATCACCGACCTCAGCTGGAGCCGCATCAATCACCCCAGCGAAGTGGTGGAAATGGACCAGAAGCTCAATGTGGTAATTCTCGACTTCGACGAAGCTAAAACGCGCATTCAGCTCGGCCTCAAGCAGCTCACACCACATCCATGGGATTCGCTTGATCCTAACCTCAAGCCCGGCGATAAAGTGAAGGGCAAAGTTGTGGTACTCGCTGATTATGGTGCCTTTATCGAAATCATTCCTGGCGTGGAAGGTCTTATCCACGTGAGTGAAATGAGCTGGAGCAATCACCTCCGCAGCGCACAAGACTTCGTGAAAATCGGTGATGAAGTAGAAGCTGTAATCCTCTCGCTCGACCGCGAAGAGCGCAAAATGTCACTCGGCATGAAGCAGCTCACACCTGATCCCTGGGCCGATATTGAAACAAAATACCCAGTAGGCTCCATTCACGAAGGTCAGGTGCGCAACTTCACCAACTTTGGTGTATTCGTTGAGCTCGAAGAAGGCATCGACGGCCTCATCCACATCTCTGACCTCAGCTGGACACGTAAGATCAAGCATCCATCAGATTTCACACATATCGGCGCTCGCCTGAAGGTGATGGTGCTCGAAATCGACAAAGAAAACCGTCGCCTCAGCCTCGGCCATAAGCAAGTGACCGAAAACCCCTGGGATGTGTACGAAACCCTGCTTGAAGAAGGCAGTGTACTCTCAGCCAAAATCGTTGAAATGGTAGATGGTGGTGCCAACGCCATAATAGAAAACATCGGCTTGGAGGCATTCGTTCCCAAGCGCCATCTTACTAAGGCCGACGGCAGCCAGCTCAAGGTAGATGAAGTGGCTGACTTCAAAGTGATCGAGTTCAGTAAAGAAAATCGCCGAATAGTGCTTTCACACACCGATCTAGTGAAGGCTGCTGAAAATGAGGCTGCCGAAAAAGCTGCACGCAGTACCAAAGATGCTGTAAAGCGCATTCAGAGTAAAGTTGAAAAGACCACTCTCGGCGACATTGAGGCCCTTTCACAGCTCAAGGCCGACCTCGAAAAGCAAGACAACAACAAATAGTGATCTAACTATATCAATTAATACATAACCGCCCCTTGGGGCGGTTTTTTTATTTAGTTAGTAATTTTCTAATGTCATTGACTTTAATTAAAACGGAATCCCTTATACACTTATCTGCGAGTATTGTGGAAATTAATGGGTTAAGATTTAAAAATCAGGGGTTTAAGGTTAAGAATTTCAGCAACATTATCTAAAAAATTTAAATAAAATCGCAATTGGGTAAAATTTCTACTGCAACTTATCCATCAGTTCCTTAGGGCGTCTGAGCTCGAAGCTCTGACCTAAGTACACTTTTCGTACAACGGGGTCTTGGGCCAATTGCTCTGCAGTTCCATACCGCAATATGGCACCTTCAAACATCAAGTAAGTTCGGTGAGTGATGGCAAGTGTTTCTTGTACGTTGTGGTCGGTGATGAGAATTCCAATGTTTTTCTGTCGCAGTTTCAGTACAATGTGTTGAATATCTTCGACCGCTATGGGATCTACCCCCGCAAAGGGTTCATCCAGCAGTATAAATTTCGGATCAGCAGCCAGCGCACGGGCAATTTCGGTGCGACGACGCTCGCCACCGCTGAGCAGGTCACCGCGATTTTTGCGCACGTGCTTGAGCGAAAATTCTTCGAGCAATTCCTCCAACTGCTGTTTGCGCTCACGGTATGAGAGGTTGCGCAATTCCAGCACGGCCATAATGTTGTCCTCCACGCTTAGCTTCCGGAAAACACTAGGCTCCTGAGCCAGATAGCCAATGCCCTTTTGGGCACGTCGATACATGGGGTCTTGGGTGATGTCATGGTCGTCGAGCAGTATCTGACCTTCGTTGGGTTTAATCAATCCAACGACCATATAAAAAGACGTTGTCTTTCCAGCTCCATTAGGACCTAGCAGACCAACAATCTCACCTCGTGTAAGCTCAAACGACACATTGCGCACCACCTGACGCCCCTTGTAACTCTTCGATATATTCCTGGCCTGGAGTTTCATCCTACATTTTAGAAGTTTGGCCTGAGCAAATATTTAGAATAGAAGTCGTCAATCACCTTAATGGCATCTTTAGGTTCATCTACCAGATGAAAGAGGTTCAAGTCTTCGGGGTTAATATTTCGCTCTTTGATTACGGTGTTTTTCAACCAATCCACCAATCCTCCCCAATAGGCTTTCCCAAATAATACAATCGGGAAACGACCTATCTTCTCAGTCTGAATGAGAGTAAGTGCCTCAAAGAGTTCGTCTAGGGTACCAAAGCCACCAGGCATTACGATAAAGCCTTGAGAATACTTCACAAACATCACCTTGCGCACGAAGAAGTAGTCAAATTGCAGGTTTTTATCGTGATCAACATAAGGATTTGAGGTTTGCTCAAAGGGCAATTCGATGTTGAGTCCTACGGAAGTACCACCACCGCGCTTAGCACCGCGATTACCGGCTTCCATAATGCCTGGTCCACCACCTGTGATGATACCATAGCCGCGTTGGGTAAGCTGAAAGGCGATTTCTTCAGCGTGTTTGTACATGATGTGATCTTCTTTAGTGCGCGCTGAACCGAAGATCGTAACGCAAGGACCAATGCGGCTGAGAGTTTCATATCCGTTTACAAACTCGCTCATCACCTTAAAAATGGCCCATGAGTCGTTAGTTTTTATTTCGTTCCAGGTTTTAGGTTCAAAGGCTTTGATGATTTTTTCGTCTTCTGCTGTCATTTTTAGATCGTCTTATGGTTATTAAAATCTCGATAATTCTTGCGCAATATAGGGAGCAGTTACACTTTCAGGGTGTGCGGCTACTTGCTCAGGTGTGCCTTGGGCTACAATGTGTCCACCGGCTTCACCGCCCTCTGGGCCAATGTCAATGATGTGGTCGGCCACTTTGATTACATCGAGATTGTGCTCGATCACCAGCACGGTGTTGCCTTTATCAACCAAACGCTGCAGCACCTCTACGAGCATTTTTACATCTTCGAAGTGCAGACCTGTGGTGGGCTCATCGAGTATGTAGAGGGTGTTGCCGGTGTCGCGACGGGCGAGTTCTGTTGCCAGTTTTACGCGCTGAGCTTCACCGCCCGACAGGGTAGTGGAGGGCTGCCCAAGACTGAGATAACCCAGTCCTACATCGTAGAGCGCTTGGAGTTTCTGGACAATTTTCGGGATGTTTTCAAAAAATTGAAGCGCTGACTCTACCGTCATGTCGAGCACATCGGAGATAGATTTGCCCTTGTAGCGCACCTCAAGGGTTTCGCGATTAAAGCGCCGGCCTTGACACGTTTCACAATGCACATATACATCGGGCAAAAAGTTCATTTCAATGGTGCGCACCCCTGCGCCTTGACAGGTCTCACAGCGACCGCCTTTTACGTTGAAAGAGAATCGTCCTGGCTTATATCCGCGTATTTGAGACTCAGGCAGTTGAGCAAAGAGGTCTCTTATATCAGTCCACACATTGGTATAGGTAGCCGGATTAGAGCGAGGGGTGCGTCCAATCGGGCTTTGGTCAATGTCGATTACTTTATCGATGTTTTCAATGCCTTCGATCGAATCGTATGGAAGAGGCTCAGCCAGCGAGCGGTAAAAGTGGTTACTAAGTATAGGAAAAAGCGTCTCAGTTATCAAACTCGACTTACCCGAACCGCTTACCCCAGTCACACATATAAAGGTGCCTAAGGGCAGCTGTAGTGTCACATTTTTTAAGTTATGACCCTTAGCACCTTTTAGCGTAAGAGTTTTTCCATTTCCCTTGCGCCTTTGGGGGGGGATAGGGATAACTTTTTCGTTTCGAAGATAGAGTGCGGTATCTGTATTGGCTTTTAAAAGTTCCTGATATGTGCCATGAAATACGATACGGCCTCCGTGTTTTCCGGCTCCGGGACCTATGTCCACCACATAATCAGCACTCTCAATCATTTCGCGGTCGTGCTCTACTACGAGCACTGTATTGCCAATGTCTCGTAAATGGCGTAAGCTGTCAATGAGTTTGCGGTTGTCGCGCTGATGAAGTCCGATTGATGGCTCATCGAGTATGTAGAGCACTCCGACCAGCTGTGAACCAATTTGTGTAGCTAATCTAATGCGTTGCGACTCACCACCTGAGAGTGAACTGCTCGGACGATTCATAGTAAGATATCCCAAGCCTACATCTAGCAAAAAGCCGATGCGGGCATTGATTTCTTTAAGGATTTCGTGTGAAATTTTCCTTTGGCGTTCGTTGAATCTCTCCTGTGCAGATTGCAACCAAGTATGTAGTTGGGTGAAGTTCATTTCGGCAACATCTCCTATGCTTTTGCCGTCGATTTTAAAGAGTAGAGACTCCTTTTTCAGGCGTGTGCCGTTACATTCGGTGCAATCAATTTCGTGCATAAATTCATCTGCCCACCGGCGGATATGAGCACTCTTGTCGTCGGTAGCAGACGCTTCGATGAAGTGGATAATTCCCTCAAACGACTTGTTTAATTTTCGGGTGATGCCAAGTACCTTATTTTCAGCTTCCACCACTTCATCAGCTCCATACAGTATTACATCAATGGCTTCTTTTGGAATGTCTTTTATCGGCGTATCGAGCGAAAATCCAAAAATATCTGAGATGATTTCCAATTGGCTGAAAATCCAGGTGTGTTTGTAAGGCCCGAGAGGAACAATCCCGCCTTTTTTGATGGATATGGATGGGTCGGGTATAATCTTTTCCATATGAGTTACCTTCACCCGTCCCAGACCTTTGCAAACCGGGCAACTTCCTTTTGGACTGTTGAAGGAAAATGTATTAGGCTCGGGTGTGGGCAGCGATATACCTGATACCGGACACATCATATGCCGGCTATAGAAGCGTACCATTTCCGGTTGCTCAACGGCAGCTACCATGATAATACCATCTCCATGATACAGGGCTGTTTCAATACTTTCCTTTAGGCGCTGTTTGATCGATTCGGTTACTTTTATTTTATCAACTACGATTTCGATGTCGTGCGTTTTGTAGCGATCTAGCTTCATGCCCCGCGTGATTTCGCGTATCTCGCCATCGATGCGCACTTTTAGGTAACCCATTCGGGCAATTTGTTCGAATAGTTCGCGATAATGTCCTTTTCTGGCACGCACTACAGGCGCAAGTACATAGATACCCTGATTGGCATAATCCTTTAAAATGTGCTCAACGATATCGTCGGGCGTGTAGCTCACCATTTTTTCTCCCGTCACGGGTGAATAGGCTTCAGAAGCCTTGGCATACAACAGTCGAAAGAAGTCGTAAATCTCTGTGATTGTGCCTACTGTAGAGCGCGGATTCTTAACAGTGGTCTTTTGCTCGATGCTGATTACCGGACTTAATCCGGAAATGTAATCCACATCAGGACGTTCGAGATTGCCTAAGAATTGACGGGCATAGGCACTAAATGTTTCGATAAAGCGCCTTTGGCCTTCTGCATAAATGGTATCAAACGCCAACGATGATTTGCCACTACCTGATAAACCTGTAAAAACGACCAGCGATTCTCTTGGTATGCAGATATTTACATTTTTCAGATTGTGAACCCGAGCACCTGTTACTTCGATTACTTCTTGCTCCAACATTAGCCTGTGAACTCTTTTTAAAGATTTTCAACATCAGAAAAGCTCTCCTGGTTTTCTGCTTTTTCTTCGTGGAGCTCAGGTACTACGCCTTTCAGATCTGACATGATGTGATGATATCCTTTCTTAGGAATGGCTACTAGGTATTTTTTTCCGGTGGCATTGGTGAGTTTAATGTCGCGTATCCATGGATTGTGATAGCGTAATATTTTGTAAGTGATGCCAAACTGAGCTGCAAAATCAGGCCAACTACTTACAGCGGTATCTACCGTTACGTAATTGACCGGTATAGGTTGGTAGAGATCCTTCTTGCGGAAGTTAAATCCGTATTTTTTTGGATTGTTGTAAATCTCTTTAACTGCTAAAATGCGAAATACGTAACGCGAGGTCTCTTGATTGAGTTGTAAGTCAAAGTAATTGGTAACACCTTGCCGATTGATCTGTTTCGATATACCATTAACACCTAAATTGTAAGAAGCTGCAGCAAGTGCCCACGAGCCAAAGCGCTTTTTAGCGTCGAGCAAGTATTTACAAGCGGCTTCAGTGGCCTTTTCCAGGTGATAGCGCTCATCGACTTCGTCGTTTACTTCCAGGCCATAGTTTACAGCAGCATCTTTCATGAGCTGCCAGGGTCCGGTGGCACCGGCTGGGCTTACTATGTTAGTGAGGCCGCTCTCGATCAGAGCTATGAATTTTAAATCGTCAGGCACATTGTACTTCCGTAGAATCTTTTCGATCGTTGGGAAGTACTTATTTGCCCTTTTGAAGTAGAGTAGACCCTGCGACTGAAAATAGACGTTAGAAAGCAATTCTCTATCGAAGCGCTCTAAAATCTCCGGATCGTCAAAGGGAACTTCCTCACCGGCAAACATCAGATCATCCGGCATTACAAGCGCAAATACATTGTACTTTTCGTTGAATCGACGAAGAAATTCGATGTCTGTATCGTGATCGCTGTAAGCAAACATCAGAAGCTTAATAGCTGCTAAGGTGAGCAGTGTAATTGAGAGTATTTTGAAAAATCGAGAAAGTCTAGCAATTTTCACCATAGATAAACGGACTGTCAAAATCTTTGAAAAAAGGCGCTGTTTGATCTTTAGCTGACAATATTGGATTTTCTATACCCCAGTCGATACCAATGTCAGGATCATTCCAGCGGATGGCACCTTCCGTTTCGGGATGGTAGGTATCCGTGCATTTGTATTGAAACAAAGTATTGTCTCTCAAAGTCTTAAACCCATGTGCAAACCCTGGAGGAATCCACATAAGGTTAAAATTTTCTTCGGTCAGCTCATGGGCAAAAAATTTGCCATAAGTGGGTGAACCTTTGCGTATGTCAACGGCTACGTCGAGTACTGCACCTTTTACAACGCGTACCAATTTGCCCTGGGCATGTGGGGGGCGCTGAAAGTGAAGTCCGCGTACTACTCCGGCATTCGACAGACTCTGATTGTCCTGAACAAACTCATATCGGATGCCGAGAGCGAAAAATTTTTCTTTGTTATACGATTCAAAAAAATGACCGCGAGCGTCGGAAAACACCTTGGGTTCTATGACAAAAAGCCCTTCAATACCAGTTTCAATTATTTTCAAAGTTCCCAAAATTTAAATCGCGCAAAGATACAGCAGCAGAAAAGTATAGTACTTCTCTGATATTTAATCAGATACTAATTTTTTGGCCAATACGTACCAATGTGAACGCCCGGAAAGTCCGGGTTTTCAAAATATTTTTTAAGGGCAAAAGCAGTGGAAGAAAAGGCAATCTCGCTCCAGGGAATTTCCTCTTTAGTAAAAAGCCTTACTTCACTGCTTTCTGATGTTTCGCTCATCTTTTCATGCTGCATGTCAGCTAGAAAAATCATGTACACCTGTCGGGCGTGGGGCAAGTTGTAAACCGTGTGCAGGCGCTTAATTTCTACAAATGCCGCAGTTTCTTCGTACGTCTCTCTTCGAGCTCCTTCTTCCACAGTTTCGCCGTTTTCCAGAAATCCACAAGGCAAATTCCATAATCCCTTCCGAGGCTCAATTGCCCGTTTTGCAAGCAAAACTTTATTCTGCCAAACCGAAAGTGTACCTACGATGATGTTGGGATTTTGATAGTGAATCTGCCCACAAACTTCACAACAGTAGCGTTCAAAGTGGTCGCCATTGGGAATTTTTCGAACAATAGATGCAGACCCGCAAACGGAGCAGAAGTTCATTAATTATCGGCGTATTTTAATCGTTTTGTCCACTTTAGTGCTTCGCGTTTCGCGAGGTTTGACAAGATTTTGTCGTGTTGCTTCACAAAGGTATCAATTTGTTTGGGATTCGTCTTCGAATATTCTCTCAAGGCCCAACCGATGGCTTTTTGAATGAAAAAATCTCGATGATCAGCCAATGAAAGTATGTAATGATGCAGCAAGTCAAAATCGGTCTTTTCTTTGTATTTGAGTTGAAACAAAAGAGCTGAACGCATTAGCCATAAGTGTTTGGAATTCAGCCAGCGCTGGCCGATTTCTTTCTGCAATTCCTTTCGATCATAAAGCCACTTGCCCACAATATTCGTGGCTAAAAAATCGACCGTATCCCACCAGGGCTTTGTAGTGATGCACTTTTCTAATAGATTCTGCATTTGTACATCGCTGAGTAAACGATGTCTCGCTGCTAAGAGGTCAATGGCTGTGTATTGGAACTCCCGTTCGTTTGATTCATACAAGAGTTTTACAAGCTCGATTAAATCTTCGGAAGTCTTAACCGAAGCTACTTCCTTAAACCACTGTTTTTGAATGGACTTGCGTACAGGAGCTGGCACACCGATAAATGCGAATTGGTTTCGCATATACGCCTCCATCCAAGGTTTTTTCGAGAGATCTGCCGCGCCATGATAGGCTTCTGCCAGCCAATCGATGGAAGAATTAATTTCCACTATTTCAGTCAATTAAAAAGCTTCAGTAACCATCAGGTAGTAATGGGCGCCCTCGCGTCCCAGTCCTACGTCGAAACGAAGATTCAGTCGCTCAGCTGGATTGATTACAAATCTCAGACCTGTGCCTACAGAGTATTTCACGCGCTGCAGCGAGAGGTCATTAGTCGTTTTAAAAACATCGCCCGCCCCGGCAAAGGTGACCATGCCCAATCGCCAAAAGAGCGGAAAGCGATATTCTAGTTGAAATCCAGTAAAATTTCGGTCTCTGAATCGGTTTCGAGCATATCCGCGCAAGATTTCCTCACCACCCACAGTGGCCATGTCTAGCATGGGCACCCCGCTGGTATTGTATCGGCCTACAAATTGCACTGCCAAAACGTTTTTAGGTTTTAGCTCGAAATAGGTTTGGTAGGTCAAGTTGACATTGATGTAGTCAAAGTTGCTGCCGATCACTTTGTCGTAGAAGTAGGTAGAAATTTCAAACAGATGCCCTTTGTACGAGTTCACAATATTGTCGCGGTCGTCATATGTCATTACGAATCCGAGGCCAGAGGTTACGCCACCGCGATTCCCGATGATGTTCCCGACTTCTAATAAGCCATTTTCTTTAATCTTAAAATTGTATTCGTTCGAAACCATAAGGTCAAATCCCATGAAGAGTTCACCTCTTATTCTTCTGAGCATCAAATACTTAAATGATTTAAGGTCGTAAGCATAAAATTCTTCGTTGGAGCGAGGGGTAGCGTTGCCGATTCCATAAAATCGATCTGGAAAATTTCGGTATCTCAATTCGCCCTTGAGCAGATAATCTTCATTGCGGGTAAATACATTCCAAAGAGCCCAGATGTCAAGTTGTCTGTTTTGTGTGTAATCGGCTAAAAATTGAATGTAAGAAAGACGCGCGTCTTTTTGCTCCGGTTTTTTAGCCTTAAAGGAGAAGTAATAGACCCCTGCAGCCCCAAAGGCAAGACGGGTATCAGGTGTGTAGTAGAGCAATGGAATAACTGCAATTCCGGATTTTTCGGTAGAAACGGTATCATCGAGAGGTCTTATACCAAACCATTGCAGCCAATCTTGTGCACTTGAACTAAAAATAACTAATTGTAACGCTAGTAGTAGATATGCCCTGCTTTTTATCACGATGCAAATGAAAACAAAAAACTACATTCAAATTATCTGACAGAGAAAAGTGTTGCGATCAAATTGAGGATTATCGGAACAATGTGATAGTGCCTTTGCGCTGGCCGCGATAGTGATAAAAGATGTACGGGTATACTCCTTGTGGCACTTCCTTACCTTTATAGGTACCGTCCCAGAATTCGTTGAAAGGGTCATCTGTTTCGAAGACGAGCTGCCCCCATCGGTTGTAAATTTCCAATCGGGCACGTTCGAGGCATTCAGCTCCTGCAAGGTAGAATACATCGTTTGTTCCATCGCCGTTGGGGGTAAAGGTATTTGGAATGTAGAAGAAATCGCCGTAATAATCGACCGTTACTGGTATCTGATAGTTGTATTCACGATTACACAGGGTGTCGATAATTGTGAGTTTGATGATGTAATTGCCTGATTCAGTGTAGTTGAAAATAGGGAAACGACCGATTCGGGTATTACCTCCTCCAAAATCCCAAATGTATATGTAATGAGGCTGGGTATTTGATATTTCAAATTCAAAAGACCCTTCCGGACATTTAGGTTTTACTGATAAAATTTCCGGCCGCTGAATGGTATCGGAGTATGTGGCTGAAAAGAAAACCGTATCCGTTCGGTTACATATGGTATCGATTAGTACGAAATATCCATTGTAGGAGCCTTCGGCCGGATAGTTATGTGTTAATTGGTTCAGTCCGGTATACACTGTACCATCTCCCATGTTCCATAGCACTTGATGTCCTGAAGTCGAAAGATTTTCTACTGTGATTTTAAATTCTGAATCGCAGGAGCGATAGAACGTACTAATCTCGGCTTTAGGCCTAGGAAATTCGGGAATAAAAAAAGCAATTTCTGTGGTGTCATATTGATTGCACAGGGTGTCGTGGGCGATCAATTTAACCCGGAATGTATCTGGACCCACATAAAACGCTGTAGGTGCTGTTTGTGTAGACGTCTGGCCATTTCCTAGAATCCATAAAAAGTTCTGAGCATTGATGCTCTGATTGTTAAATACAACTTTATACATGTTGCAAACAGAATCTACTTCTACTGTGAGCTCCACACTGGCATCGGCTTTTACGAAATTGTCAAAGTCGATTTTCACAGCCCCGAGATTGCAGTTTGGACCGCCACGGGTGGGGCTGAAAACTCCCGGAGTTGTTGGAAAAGTTCCGCCTTGGCATCCTGCACAGATGGCCTGGTAAATAATACCTTCGGGGGAGAATCGACTGGTGCCTCCGTCCACGTGTTCGTTAGAGCTACCACCGAAATATGTAGCGTATTTAAGCGTGTTGCCATCTGCACCTAATACCATGAAATAAAAATCGCTCCCATCGGTGGTAGATTGAAAAGCATCAGATGTTAATGGAAGTCCTGAGGTTGAGCCATTTGGAATAGGGTTAGCTGGCGGGCTATTCACAGCACCTCCCCAGCCTGAGAGCATTATGTTAAAACATTCATCTACATTAAATGCAGCTGGAGAAATATTGATTGTGTTAGGTCCGCTGCCAAAGGTTGTGATCCAGTGCATCAGGCTAAGATCAGCATTCATTTTAAAAACGACCTGGCTACGGCCAGATTGCCCGTATTTACTGGGTGTTTTGATGATTGAACCCAATGTTTGGGCCATGCCATAGACTTCACCGTTTCGGTTGTGATCGATAAAGTACACCTGGTCATAGGCATTGGTCCCAAAGTAGGTTCCTCGCTGGAAAGCACCTGTAATGGCTGAAAATCGCGCTAAAAATCCATCTGAACTACCTGAATAAGTGTTTTGAAATGATCCGTTGTGTGTTGGAATAGAACTGCTGGTCGTCCCACCGCAGATAAATACCTGTTGACTAAATATCTTCACGGAGTAACCTGCATCGTTTTGCGTCCCTCCATAGAAAGTTCCCCAGAGGATTTGATTGAGATTAGGAGAAAATTTAACCAGGATTGCATCTTGCTGCCCGAAGTAGGTAAATGCGGGATTGGGTAAGATCAGATTGCTGCTGTTTGTACAAGAGGTTACGTAAATATTGTTTAACGAATCGACAATCACTTCACCACGGGCATAATCGCCATAGTTGCGCACAAGGGCAGCGTTGTGTCCGTCGTTCCCATTTCCGCCCAGGTAAGTAGAGGCTATAAGGGCTGATCCAGTCGCATTAAATCGGGTAATGAAGATATCGCTTCCATTCGCATATGTGTAATTGCCTATTACAAAATTCGACCCTCCAGCAAAGTTTGTCTGCGCTGTATTTGGAGTAATCGGAAAGTTGACGGAACCAGTTATGCCATACACGATAAGTTCGTTGTTGCTGTTTACTACCATACTATGTACTTGCTCACTACTACTTCCTCCTAAATAGGTGGAATAAATGAGCTGAGTGCCTGCAGGATTAAATTTAGAGATAGATACATCCGTGGTTGTGGGAAAATTACTACCGGAATTAAATGTAGTTTGAAACGCACCTTGAGTGGTAGGATATCCATTACCGAATACAATTCCGCCGGCGTAGAAGTTTCCGTTATTGTCAAACGTAGCTGAAAATCCCCAGTTGTCGGAAGTAGAGCCAGTGAAAGTAGAAAAGACTACCGTTGGGTCAATTACCAATTCGTATTGAGGATTGTAGGTGCCGAGTTTAAAAGTTACTATGTTTTTATCGACTACATAGTGGCACGCCACTCTGCGTGGCTGTCCATCGATGATTTGGTAGGTATATGGAGCTTTTTCTACCACATCTCCTGCGTTGGTTTTAACGATGAGATTGCCTTCGCGGTCGATGTAAATACTATCTGTAAAAGCATAGCGCACTTTGATCAGAGAAGGGTCAGCGCCCGGTGCTATCCTGTAGTCGTATTTAAATTGGTTTTCAGCCTCATAAAAATGAACGCTGATACCGGGATATACATTCTCATACGATACTCCACTATACACAGGCACTTCTGACCGCCAGTATTTAGGGTCTTTTCCCAGGAAGTAATTGTGATAAAACGCTTTTTTCTTTAAACCTTTTTTGATTGCTTTCAGATTTGCGTTTACAAATTGCATCTCGTACGTATGCATTCTCAATATACCTGGAGTGTAGCCAAACTGTGAAATGCCAAAAGATCTGGGAGTGGCAGCACTGTGTTGGGGGCCATGAAACTGCGCCCAATCGTACGGGTGAATCAGAAAAACTTTAACCTTTCCGTCTTCGAAATAAATATTTCCGTTACTGATTTTCAGTCTGTATTCAAAGGATTCGGGCCATTGACCGGCATTGTACACAAATTGGGCATCCTGAGCCTTCACCATCACAGCCCACAGCATTAGCAACAGATTTCGAACTATACCCCTCACCCGATTTTAAAATTATGGTTACTAATGTATAACAAAAATGATTAAAAAAATCTTGTGCTTAATGCCGAAAAAAGCACATTTTCGACTGATTTTTAAAGTTTTTCAGCCAAAATCCAGAGATTTTCGTTCTTTTCGGTTTTTGTTGCGATCAAAGCGTGGGTATTGCTTTCTTCAATCTTGTGTTTTTTTCGGATGCTTTCAGGCCTGTCGGGAAATTTACCTGTAATCACCATAGCTTCAGATACTTGTAGTTCTGATAGGGACTTAGAAAACCGCAAAGTGCGGTAGACCCTCCAGCCGGGCACTTTCGTTAGCTGTGATGAAGTATAAATGCGCGCTTCTGGATGAAAAGTTTTCAATTTAAAATCAGCAGCTAAGGCTTTATCACCACCACTTTTAACTAGAGCTGCATGAGGTATGTAAATTAAATCTTCGGGTTTAGCAGTTGTCAGCACCTTGTTATGATGGGTAAGTTTATCTGAAAAAAAAAGCAAATGAGAGGTATCGTCGCACTTCCATATCTCCAGTAGAGGAGGTGAAGCATGAGACGCATACAGCAGCAAAACCTCTTTGAGCTCGTCTTCCACAGCCAATAGATACACTTTGGCAGGTGCACCAATGTAGCGACTTAAAAAGTCAAGATCGGCTACTGGACTTACTTTTAAAAGGAAATCAACTTCTAAATTTTCAAGACTTTTACGTAATGCTGAGGGATTAGGCTCATAGTCTGCCGGGTGAAAGGTTTTCTTGCCCGAGGCGGTACGTCGGGCAGGATCGGCGTAAATTAAGGTTTTTTCATTGGATGGGAGAAGGTTCTTAAGCCAGTCAAAAGCATCGAGGTTATATCGCTCTACGTGTGGTAAATACTTTGAAAAATTGAAATCGTTGTAATCAAAAATGGATTTGTTTCGCTCAAGATAGATGGTTTTTGATGCAGCACGTGCAAGGGCTATGGTGTCCATTCCTAAGCCTCCTGTGAGGTCAATAGCGGTTTTGTAAGCCTCAGACAGCTTAGCTTTAAAAGCGGCCGTATGGTGATGAGATGCCTGCTGAAGGGGAAGACCCGCCGGAAGAAGCCATCCGGGATAAGACTTGAGTAAAAATTCAAACTTTTTTGCATATTTGATTCTGGCAAAACACTGCTGTGCGGCTTCTTTGAAGACAGGTTCGTTGCTGTATTTCAATAAAGCTCTTTCAATTCCATGTTGCTTTATTTCATCGTACAATTTGGCGTATTCATCTCTTTCTAATCCCAGAGAAACGCGCTCAAAGAGCTCTTTCGAAGACATAGTGTAAGATGTTGCAACCCATTTTTAGGGCACGCTGGCGCACCTCTTCGGGGTTGTTGTGCACTTCTTGATCCTCCCAGCCGTTGCCGAGGTCTGTTTCGTAGGTGTAGAGCAGTACGATGCGGCCGTTGTGTGTAATGGCGAATGCCTGAGCAGGTTTACCGTCGTGCTCGTGAATTTTCGGGATGTTTTTAAAGGGAAATTTTTGCTGAAAAATGGGGTGAAAATCAGGCAGTAGTTCCAGTTTCTTGTCGGGAAAGAGTTTTTGAATTTCTCTGCGCGCGTAAGGATCCATGCCATAGTTGTCGTCTATGTGAAGGAAACCACCGTTAAGCAAGTATTTTCTGAGATTTTTTATATCTTGATCGGTAAAATAAATGTTTCCATGCCCGGTGGCGTGAATGAAGGGGTAATTAAAGATATCTGGCGACGAAGGCTCTACCACGGCAGGTTCGGGATGGATGCGTGCGGGCAAGTGTTCATTGCAAAAGCGAATTAGATTTGGCAGTGAAGTAGGATTAGCGTACCAATCGCCCCCACCGGCGTATTTGAGAACAGCTATTTTCAATGATTGGCTGTACAAAAAGGATGCACTCAAAACAAGTAAAAGGGTTTGAACATGGCGCATACTCCTCATATCAGACAATTTTTCCGTCGCGTAAAGATATCACCTTGCTTGCCATAGCTGCCAGACTGTCGTTATGCGTCACGATTAGGAAGGTGATGCCAAGCTCTGAGCAGAGTGTCTGAAAGAGGTGACTGATCTGTTCAGCGTTTTTAGAATCTAAGTTTCCCGTAGGTTCGTCGGCCATTACAATTTTTGGATTATTTATCAGGGCGCGGGCTATGGCCACGCGTTGTTGTTCACCTCCGCTGAGTTCTGAAGGTTTGTGATTGAGGCGATGCTCCAGGCCTACTTTTTCGAGCCAAACAGCTGCTTGTTCCTCAGCCTTCTTTCGGCTTACGCCTGCGATCATAGACGGTATGGCTACATTCTCTAGGGCGGTAAACTCCGGTAGAAGATGGTGAAACTGAAATACAAAGCCAATATTACGGTTCTTGAGCTCTGCCAATTTTTTGTCAGAAAGAGATTTGTACGAAACCCCTTCAAAAAAGACCTCTCCACTATCGGGTTTATCGAGCGAACCCAATAGGTTGAGCAATGTGCTTTTTCCGGCACCTGAAGGACCTACAATGGCTATGAGTTTACCGGATTCGATTTCGACGCTTATGTTGTCGATTACCTTAAGATGGCCATACGACTTGCTGAGTGCATTTGCACGTATCAGTATGCTCAACGGCGTTGGATTTTGTAACGTTGATACACTGACAAAAATATTCCAAGGGTCATCATTACTATACCTGTCCAAAGTAAATTGATGGCTGGAAATACGATGGCTTTCATGATGATGAAATCGGGACCGTCGTTTAACTTCTTCCAGGTGGTGAAGACCAACTTGTTTTGTTCCTGATTGATGTCCTTGAAGCGCACCTTGATGCCTGCTTCTTCTGAAACGGCATCGATGTGGTTCACGACGTTCGACTCGTCGAGGTAGTATTTGGGCCGCACTTCATAGCGATTCCCTGTGGCTGATATCAATTTCAAAACAGCTTCAATTTCAATGGTCTTGATTTCTTTTGTGCGAGGGTCGCGACTGGTATTGGCTATAATGCTGTCGAGCACCATAAAATATCGATCGACGATAAATGTATCTCCCCTAGCCATCATAAATTCCATCTCATCCCCAAAACCATCGGGTGAATTTCGGTTTTGTACATCAGAGGCGTAGGAGAGAAAGGTATAGATGTCTTTATGCAAGTAGTGCTTAGTGCCAGGTTCGGCCACCAAGCCCATTCGGTCATTGATTTGAATATGGGGCACTACCGTAAAGGCATGAGCTAATTGGCCATCATTCTCTTTCAAAAAATCTACTTTGTAATATCTGCGATGATTTTCCTGCCAGGTATCGCTCCAAGTCACCAGATAAGGTTCCATGACGAGGGTATCGCCCTTTTCCATTAAAATATTTTCACTGGCTGGGATGTTTTCTGCAATGTACGTTTTGTTTTTAGTAATGATTTTTTGATTGGCTTGGCTCACTACGGTACCAAGCATCATGAGGCCGAAACCGGCATGTGCGATAGATGCCCCCGAAACAGCCCAGTTGCCGCGTACGATGCGCAACCAAAAATCCAGATTCGATACAAGAGCGAGAGCTGAGGTAAATGTAAGTAAGCTATACAGTGGATGCTTCCACATCTTAAAAAGAAGGATGAAAGGAAGGCTCAACAGCACGCTCACAGCTATGCTCAGCGAAATATTTTTCCAAAACTGATTTGCCTTCTTCTGTCTGTACGACAAGAATTGCCCAAAGGCCATAAAAAGCGTTATGATGATGGCGAAGGGCAATTGAAAAGAATTGTAGTGCTTAATGGCATCTACGGGTGGGGCGAGCTTCTCGGGCAAGAGCTTTACCAATCCATCAGGCCCAATCAATTTATTGATTACCGGTATCGAAGTGCTGAAGATGATTTGGAAGCCTGAAACCAGTAAAATCAAAGCCCCTACAAACATCCAAAACTCGCGGCTATAGAGTGTTTCGTCTTCAGTCTTGTCGGGAATCCATTTGTAATGAAAGGCAAAGAGCAGGAAAGGCAGTAGTAAAAAGAAAAACAAAAGGGCTAAGAGCTGACCATTGAGCCCCAGATCGACGAACGAATGCACTGAAGCATCGCCTAATACGCCACTGCGGGTCAAAAAAGTAGAGTAGAGGATGAAGAAATAGGTTAGAAATAGCATCCAATAACTGGTGCGTAGAGCAGTGCCTTTGTTAATGGCGATCATCATCAGATGTGCTGAAGCAGCCAAAGTTAGCCAAGGTACAAGGGAAGCGTTTTCAACAGGATCCCATGCCCAGAAACCTCCAAAACTCAGCGATTCATATGCCCAGGCGCCACCCATCAAGATGCCTGCACCCAGAATACCTAGCGCAAAATATGTCCAGGGTAAGGCTGGCTTTAACCATCCTTTGTAGTCGCGCTGAATGAGTGATCCGAGTGCAAAGGCAAAAGGAATAACCGTAGAGGCAAAACCAAGGAATAATGTGGGGGGGTGTATGGTCATCCAGTAGTTTTGTAATAAGGGATTCAATCCTCGACCCTCCATAAAGCCAGGTAGCTTCTGCAGGTAGTCTTCCATTTTGGTCCAAGGTAGTCCTATGTTTTCGGGCAATTCTCGGATCAGCACAAAGGGCGAGCTGCCAATTTTTACCCCAAAGGGATATATTCCCAGAATCATGCTTATCAGAAAAGTCTGTACCAATAAACCGATCATCAGCACTGGGGCTTCGAAGCGGTGTCTTGCTAATGGAAAAATCAAAAACAGCATCGCGTGCCAAAAAATCCAAAGAATGAAACTGCCCTCTTGACCCTCCCAAAAGGCAGAAAAGATGTATTTCGTCTCGAGGTTTCGGCTGGTGTGCTTCCAGGCATAGTCGTACTCGAAGTAGTGGCCCGTGAGCATCACGAGCATTAGAGCCACAATAGCTACTACTGAAAAGGTGTGAAGATAAAAAAGAATTCTTCCAGTTTTTTGATAATCAATGTTTTGACTTTTTAAAGTCAAATAGTAAAAAAAGGCTGATACCAGTGCAGTTACAAAAGCGAGGGATGTAAATATGCGACCGGCTTCCCCTATCCATGTTGCTTCACCAATGTAATTCATTCGCCGTCAGTTTTACCTTCTTCCAGTTTGTTTTGTTCGTTGTATTTCGATGGACACTTCAATAAAATCTCGTCAGCTACAAAGGCTGTGTCAGTCGAATATCCCTTCATTGTGATGTCTTCACTGCGCTCAAAGTCAGTTGGCTTGGGTTTGAAATACAGTACTTTGCGGCTATTTCCTTCTTTATCTACGGCGTAAAAGGAAAAAACACCCGCTCTTGCATCGAAGTCCATGGGCTTTTCGCGGTCGAGTTGCCCGATCACTGTGTACACTTTTCCAGGATTCTGCTCAGCTTTTGTAAAATTTACATAAGTACTCGCATCGCTAAGCGTAGCCATTACTGCGCCAATGGCAATGGCTATCACGATGAGCAAGACGATATACGACTTTTTCATAATGCTTACCTTACATTTTACTTCGATGAGTCTTCCAGCTTCTTAATCCTTCGGTCGAGATAAGTCAGGTAGCCGATCAGTCCAAACAGTACGATCAGACATACCACAACTACCACATAGATTTTACCTTCAGCCCTGAAAGCGTCGGCCATTTCGGGTTCTACTTGCTGACTGACTGCTTGGCCGAAAGTCAGTTGAGCCATTAAAAAAGTGTAGATGTATTTGTTCATTTTTTTAATTCAATCGTCTTTCTTCCAAAATTTTCAGTTGAGAGCTCCTGAAGCTCATTTCTCTTTTGCTCCAATCGATACAGCCGCACTTTGAGTTCAAGTATCCATGTTCCGATGAGCGACCAGCCAATCACTGCCGGATAAAACACCATTCGCATTCGATTGTCTAAATCATAAGAGCTGAAGGCGGGATTTCCTCCATTGCCCGGATGTAAACTGTCGGTCAGCCGTGGCAAAATTTGAATGAATACAATCATAATCACAAAAGCAAACACATTGTACACGGCGGATATGCGCGCCTTCTTCTCTCCGTCTTCCACCGCGCCTCTGAGTACAAAATAGGCTAAATAAGCCAGTAAAGTAATAGCTGCACCATTAAGCTTGGGGTCATTTACCCAAAAAGCTCCCCATGTATAGCGCGCCCAAATCATGCCTGTTACTATGCCAATAACCGACACTAATACTCCCACTTGAGCCGCTGCAAAGGCTACGGTGTCGTATTTGAGGTCTAACTTGAGCAAGTAGCGCACGCTGTACACTAGGCTAACTGTCAGCATTACCAGCATAGTCATCCACATCGTCACATGAAAGTACAGATTTCGAATCGACTCATTTAAAATTGGCAGCCGGGGTACTTCTGAGAGAAAACCCATTACAATGGTATACACCACCAGCATCGACGCCAGCACCTTCCACCAATTTTTTTTCAAAGACATAAAAATTTTTGCGCAAATATACAATGGCCTACAGGGCCATTTTTGTTCAAATAACACGCCAATAGCCTGTGTTGATTGCCTATTGAAATTCTAAAAATTAAGCATCACATCATTCCAACAGAAGTGTGAAGGAACTTTGTTTTACTTCTCATACTCGGGCGTTCCTCTGAAAAGGCCTCTTTCGGGCTCGCTATTTGCCCGGTACTTTGCTACGCACTGCCGGCTTCGCAGGTACCTTCCAGATTTTATTTTATGCAGATAGATTTTAAAAACTTTCGTATGTTCACCTCATGCCTAACGGCTTTCGGCCGGGTAGCTCTGAACTTGTGATTGCAATTTTGTTTTTTTAATTTTCTTTTTTGTTTCGCTGCATCCTTTCATTTTTTACCTTAAAAATCTTAGTACTCTCTTGTGAATCGAGATTGTGATTGAATATTAGCTTTGTCGCCCGTTTAAACAACGTTAAACGGGCGCACTTCACATCATGTCACATTCTACCAAATACATCTTCGTCACCGGCGGGGTAACATCGTCATTAGGTAAAGGCATCATCTCAGCTTCACTGGCAACACTGCTTCAGTCGAGGGGGTACTCCGTTACCATCCAGAAACTCGACCCCTACATTAATGTGGATCCAGGTACGCTTAATCCATATGAACACGGCGAGTGCTATGTGACCGAAGACGGTGCTGAGACCGATCTCGATCTAGGCCATTACGAGCGTTTCCTCAATCGCCCAACCTCTAAAGCCAACAATGTGACTACAGGTCGCATCTACTTGAATGTGATTGAAAAAGAGCGAAGAGGTGAATTTTTGGGCAAGACTGTGCAGGTAATCCCTCACATTACCGATGAAATCAAAAATCACATCAAGATTCTCGGCCAATCAGGAGAGTACGAAATAGTAATTACCGAAATAGGTGGCACTGTGGGCGACATAGAGGCGCTGCCCTACATTGAGGCTGTTCGTCAGCTCAAATGGGAGCTTGGACAAGACGCCCTGGTAGTACACCTTACACTGATTCCCTATTTATCAGCCACAGGGGAGCTGAAGACCAAGCCCACCCAGCACTCTGTAAAAATGCTTCAAGAGAGCGGTGTACAGCCCGACATCTTGGTATGCCGCACCGAGCACCCCTTGGGAGAAGACTTGCGCAAAAAACTGGCACTCTTCTGCAATGTGAAGAAAGATGCTGTCATCGAATCCATTGATGCTGAGACCATCTATGCCGTACCTATCCTCATGCGTAATGAAAAGCTCGATGAAGCTGTACTTAAGCGCTTAAATCTACCGGTACGTCAAGAACCTGATTTAGTGCGTTGGAAAGAATTTTTGTACCGTCTAAAGTTTCCAAAGACAGAAGTTACCATCGGATTAATCGGCAAATACGTCGAGCTCAAAGATTCTTATAAATCCATAGCCGAAAGTTTTATACATGCCGGTGCTCATACCGAAGTCAAAGTTAATATCCGGTGGATTCACGCCGAATCCCTCCGTCCCGAGACGGTAGTTGATACACTAAAAGGTCTGCACGGTGTGCTAGTGGCTCCCGGTTTTGGAGAGCGAGGTTTTGAAGGCAAGCTCGAAGCTGTGCGCTATGCCCGCGAAAACAAAATACCCTTTTTCGGCATTTGTCTGGGTATGCAAATCGCTGTAATTGAATTTGCTCGAAATGTTATAGGCTTGCAAGATGCCAGCTCCACCGAATTTCATCCGAAAACCCCTCACCCAGTGATTGACTTAATGGAAGAACAGAAAAAAATCACTGAAAAGGGAGGAACGATGCGTTTAGGTGCCTGGCCCTGTAAACTCGAACCAGATTCACTGGCGCACCGAATTTACCGCAGACTCGAGATCTCTGAGCGGCATCGCCATCGCTACGAGCTCAATAATGCCTATCGTTCTCAACTTATGGCAGCCGGCCTCCGCCTCTCAGGTATAAATCCCGACAAGGATTTAGTCGAAATCATTGAACTCGACGACCATCCCTTTTTTATTGGCGTACAGTTTCACCCAGAATATAAAAGTACCGTGTACAACCCGCATCCGCTTTTTATACATTTTGTAAAAGCAGCTAGTCATTATGCTGTGGATAATGAGTAACCTAAAAAAAGTTTGAGAAATACGTATGAACAAACTAGACAACAATACCATCATAGGCCTCATACTGATAGGCCTCATAATGATGTGGATAGGTTTTACATCCACACCCTCACAATCAACTCAAGAAAATACTCAAACTACTCCTACAGAACAACCTGAAGAAGAGGTAGTCGAGTCAGTCGATCTTTCGCAACCCATCGACAACGGCATCGCGATGATGCAAACAGCTGCTGAAGAATTTTATGCAATGGAGAACGACCTGCTGAATCTCACCTTCAGCAGCAAAGGCGCTGTATTGAAGCGCGTGGAGATTAAAAAGCAATTTAACTGGAAAAAAGAACCGCTTCAGCTTATTAACGACAACTTTGAATGGAAGCTGCTGCTTGGCAAAGTTGTAGCCGTACCTACCAGCAAGCTCTTTTTTCGAATAAAAGACAAATCAGATCGGCACATTACATTCACAACGCAATTTGAAGGCAAAGACTTGAACATCACGTACAGCCTTGAGCCAGGAAGTTATCGCATTAACATCGATATCGAATCGCCTTTGCTCAGCAATGGCGGCTACATCGATATGCGCATGAGGGCTTTTAGGCTGGAGAAAAACCGCGACTTCGAGAGCAATCGCACCTCTGTGTACTATCACTTGGCCAATGGCAAGCTAAAAAATCTCAGCGAAACTCGCTCAGACAACGAGCGCGCCGAACAGCTCGATTGGATTGCCTTCCGCCAGCAGTTTTTCTCCGTAATCCTGAGCTGCGAAAGCGATTTTAGCTCTGCTGAAATGACGGTGGAGCCTCTGGCCGATGAAAATTACACCAAACTCATGGCCTTACGCGCCGAACTGCCGGCTACTACCTCTGCCGTGAAACTCCACATGTACCTTGGCCCCAATAAGTTTAACATTCTCAAAAAATACAAAAACGACTACGAAAAGCTCATCCCTCTAGGCTGGGCCATTTTTGGCTGGATCAATCGAGGAGTTGTCATTCCCATTTTCAACTGGCTTGAGTCGTATAACCTCAACTACGGCATCATCATCCTCATTATGGCCATTCTTATTAAGATTGTCATCTTCCCCTTTACTTACGGTTCGTACCGCAGTATGGCCAAAATGCGCATCCTGAAGCCCGAAATGGATGAGATCAACGAAAAGTATAAAGACGAGAAAGACCAGCTCAAAAAGCAGCAAGCTCTCATGGAGCTATACCGTAAGAGCGGGGTTAATCCTCTTGGCGGATGTATTCCCTTGTTGTTTCAGTTGCCCATTTTGTTTGCTGTGTTTCAATTTTTCCCTGCCTCTTTCGAGTTGAGAGGTCAGTCCTTTTTGTGGGCAGAAGATTTATCAACATACGATTCTATTCTCGATTTACCCTTCCGCATTCCAGGGTATGGCTCACACGTTAGCCTTTTTACGCTGCTCATGACCATCTCTACCATTATCTACACCTGGATGAACCAGCAGCTCACTCCTCAAAACAATCAGTATCCGCAGCTGAAGTATATGATGTACTTGATGCCCATCGTTTTCCTTGGAGTATTTAACAATTATGCTTCAGGTCTAACGTATTACTACTTCATTTCAAACATCATTACCTTCGGTCAGCAATATGCCATTAAGGCTTTTATTGACGAAGAGAAGTTGCACGCTAAGATCAAGGAAAATCAAGCGCGTGAGGTAAAACCTTCGAAATTCATGCAGACCTTTGAGCAGTTGGCCAAAGAGCAACAAGCCAAAGGCAATAGAACCATCCGCAGAAGAAAGATGTAATTATGAAAAATTTTCAAAAACTCACGATAATTGCTCTGCTGGCAGCTTTTTCAGCATGTAAGAGCACCTCAAACACGACAGCCCGAGCGCTTAAAGGGAACAAACCTTTTGTGATTTCGCTTGAGCGCACGCCATGCTTTGGCACCTGTCCGGTTTACAAGGTTAGCATACACTCTGATGGTAAAATTGAATACAGCGGAAAAGACTTCGCAAACCCAAAGGGCGAGTATGAAACCTACATCCCGCTTACGGAGGTAGAAGTGCTGCGAAAAGCAATTATTGAAGCCAACTTTGTAAATCTGGCTGATACGTATGACAATATGTACATTAGTGATTTGCCTTCGGTTATTACCACGCTTACTGTGGAGGGCAAACAGGTAAAATCCATTAAAAATCGATACAATCCCCCTCCACAATTGGTGAAGCTCGAAGTACTAATCGACAACATATGGAGAAAAGAACTCGAGGTAAAAGAGTAATAGTTCTCAAAAGACATTCAAAAAAGCCCGTTTTAATGGGCTTTTTTGATTTCATTACCTTGTGAAAACCTTACCTTTGTATGCTCATTGTTCAATAATTTCTTTCTGAACCACAACGCTTTGCACCTCCGATGAGCGATAGCCTACAGCATGAGTGCGGCATTGCCCTACTCCGTCTCTTAAAACCTCTGGACTACTACCGCGAAAAGTACAAAACAGCTTTCTACGGCCTCAATAAGATGTACCTGCTTATGGAAAAGCAGCACAATAGAGGCCAAGATGGCGCCGGTCTAGCATCCATTAAATTCGACATGCAGCCCGGTCAACGATACATAAGTCGTATCCGCTCGAATGACCCTACGCCGATCAAAGACATCTTCGCGCGCATCAAAATTCGATTTTCTGAAACCCTTGGCTCTAAAAATCCCGAAGATCTCACAACTCAGGAGTTAAAAGAACTGCTGCCTTATATCGGCGAAGTGTATCTCGGCCACTTACGCTATGGCACGTATGGCGGCAATAGCATCGAGCAATGCCATCCTTTCTTGCGCCAAAACAACTGGATGACGCGCAACCTGCTGCTGGCAGGTAATTTTAACATGACCAACGTTGACCAACTCTTTAATAAACTCATTAGCCTCGGTCAACATCCAAAAGAAAAAGCCGACACAGTAACCATCCTGGAAAAAATCGGTCACTTTCTCGACAAAGAAAACGAAGAAATCTACCAGAAGTACAGAAAGGCTGGCTACAGCAAGAAGGACATTTCACCCTTGATAGCCCAAGAGCTCGATGTAGCTAACATTCTGAAAAAAGCCAGTAAACACTGGGATGGTGGCTATGTAATGGCCGGCTTACTCGGCCATGGCGATGCCTTTGTGCTGCGCGACCCCAATGGCATAAGACCGGCATTTTACTACGTAGATAATGAAATAATTGCCGTAGCCAGTGAGCGACCCGTATTGCAAACCACCTTTAACGTACCCCTCGAATCGGTACAAGAATTAGAACCCGGCCACGCCCTCATTATCAAGCGAAGCGGACAGTATTTCATCAAGAAAATTAAAAAAGACGCCGAACGGCGCAGTTGTTCTTTTGAGCGCATCTACTTCAGCCGCGGCAACGATGCAGGTATTTACCAAGAACGCATTTCTTTTGGCAAATCGCTCCTCGAACCCATTCTCAAAACCATAAATTACGACCTTGAAAACACAGTATTCTCGTACATACCAAATACGGCAGAAGTGGCTTATTACGGGTTAATTCAGGGCTTAAACGAATATCTAAATACCAAAAAAGCTGAACAGCTGGCCAAAGCGGGTAAAGCCCTCACCCAACAGCAGATCTTGTCTATTCTCAATCAGAAAATTCGGATGGAAAAGGTTGCCTGGAAAGATGCCAAGCTGCGCACCTTTATCACCGAAGATGCCTCTCGGTCTGATTTGGTGAGCCATTTGTACGACGTTACGTATGGCATCATTCGCCCCTCAGATACGCTTGTGGTACTCGACGATTCCATCGTGCGCGGAACCACGTTGAGAGATAGTATTTTGAAAATTTTGGATCGGCTCAATCCCAAACACATCGTAGTGGCTTCATCAGCACCACAGATTCGATACCCCGATTGCTATGGCATCGATATGGCTCGGTTGGGCGATTTCGCTGCCTTTCAAGCTGCAGTAGCCCTGCACTGGGAGCGCGGTACGCATTACATTCTGAATGAAGTATATCAGCAGTGCAAAGCCTATTTGGCCGAAGAAGATCCAGAGCCAAAAAATCTCGTAAAGGCTATTTACAAACCTTTTACGGTACAAGAGATTTCAGATAAAATGGCTGAACTACTCTCCCCGCCAGGTATGAAGGCGAAGGTTTCCTTTGTTTTTCAGAGCATCGAGTCTCTGCATCAAAGCTCCCCAATGCATACGGGCGATTGGTACTTTACGGGCGATTATCCCACGCCTGGAGGTATGCGCGTAGTAAATAAGGCTTTTGTTCACTATATGGAAGGCAATCCCAATAGGGCTTACTGACCATGACGGCAACTTCAAAAATTTTTTTCATCTCCGACCTTCATCTCGGTGTCGATGCCAAATTCACCTCTATTCAGCGAGAGCGCCTCTTTGTTAAATGGCTTGAGAAATACGGAGCTGAGATGAACGAGTTATACGTCGTAGGCGATTTGTTTGATTTTTGGTTTGAGTACAAGAAGGCTGTTCCTAGAGGCTTTACGCGCGCTATAGGATCGCTGGCCCTTTTGGCCGACAGTGGAGTAAAAATTCACTTCTTCACCGGTAATCACGATCTGTGGATTTTTGACTATTTGCCGAATGAAATAGGTTGCACCTTGCATCGCAATCCAATAACCCAAATCATTAACGGAAAAAAATTTTTCATAGGCCACGGTGATGGCTTAGGTCCGGGTGATTACGGATATAAATTTTTGAAAAAGGTTTTTACCAATCCGCTGGCACAGTGGCTATTTAGGCATGTACATCCCGATATAGGTATTCGCCTAGCTCAAGGCTCGAGTCGTGTGAGCCGAAAACACACCGGAGGGTCAGATGCTGTGTTCACTTCCAAAGAGCAAGAGTGGCTTTATCACTATTGTTTAGAGGTGCTTCAGAGCGAGCATGTCGATTATTTTATTTTCGGTCACAGACACTTACCTCTCGATTTGCAAGTTGGCAGTCATAGCCGGTACATCAACTTGGGTGAATGGTTGCACTATCAGACGTATGCTGTGTGGAATGGCACTGAGCTCGAATTGCGAGCCTTCGAATCAGATGCGCAGTTTATAAAAGGTTAGTGATGGATTGGTTTTTACTGGTCATTGCTTTTTTGTTTTTGATTGCGGGGCTGGCGGGAGCCGTTTTACCTGTTTTACCAGGTCCGCCTCTGAGTTTTTTAGGACTCCTTATACTGCATTTTTCTTCTCAAGTTCAATTTTCACTTGCCTTTCTCGTTGTGGCAGCGCTGGTAGCAGCGCTAATCACTGTTTTAGACTATGTGATTCCCACCTATTTCACACAGAAGCTGAAGGCTTCGCCAGCAGCGGTTAGAGGCACGTTTGTGGGTACCCTTCTAGGTCTTTTTTTAATACCTCCAGTAGGAATTTTGATTTTTCCGATACTTGGCGCTTTTGTGGGCGAACTCATTTTTTCAAACGATGTTCAAAAAGCTTTCAAAAGTGCTTTTGCCAGTTTTGCTGGCCTAGTGGGTGGCATTGTCATCAAAGGTGTCTATGGCCTTTGGGCGCTCGTGTATGGTGCTTTTGCACTGTTCTGATTCCTTACAGCAGCAGCTAGTATTTTGATTTTTTCCCGAAGTTCATGTAAGGTTTCAGTTTTATGTTTCACCCCATTGAGCTCAATATAAAATACTGCACATGCTGTAATAACCGACAAGCATTTTGATTGAATTTTTGAAAAAAACAGTATCCCTATGAAATCAATTAACTTAAGATTGTTAACCATCTTATTTTTCTGCACTATAACCTTTGCTAATGCACAAGATACACGGTTAGAAAAAATTTTTAAAAGTAAGAATCTTCCCTTCCAGTATGAACGAGAGGCTCTGAGATATTTAGTAGGCTATCCGCTGAAAAATGGCAGGGCACAGATTGTAAAAGTCACTGCTTTTCACACAATCGGAAATATAGATAACATAACAATATCGACAATGGTGAGGAGTAGCAGATTGAAAGGAAATGAGCTATCTGCATGGGTGACTAATACCAATAAAAAGATTAAACATGGATCCTTCAGATTGAATAAAGAGGCAGTGAATTTTGAACTGGAGATTCCGGTTAATTCTACTGACAAATCGATTTTAGAGGCACTTGAAATGGTGGCAGCTGAAGGCGATAAAGCAGAACTTGAACTCGCTGAGGGAGATGACTTTTGATTACTCGACTTCTGCTAAGTTACAACTACTTTGGTGGCAGAGCAAGAAGAGTTTTTCTGTATTAAATCCGTCGAAAAAAAAAGGTCACAACTTTTACGTTGTAACCTCTTGATTTTGAGTGGGCCCAACAGGGCTTGAACCTGTGACCCCCTGATTATGAGTCAGGTGCTCTGACCAGCTGAGCTATAGGCCCTAACCGCATTATTGCATCGGGCTGCAAATATACATGCCCCGATTTATTAATCGAACTTTAAAAACCATACCTTTTTACTTGTGAATTCTTAACAGCCATAGACCAAATATCACGAGCGCACCGTTGATGAGAATCAATTCAAAGCTAAAGGTGTAGCCAAACCACACAAGACTGTTTTTCTTAAGCAAATACGTGAGCAAAGGCCCAGCAATGGCAGCAATGGGTATCCACCGATCGTTTACTTGCCAACGCGTAAACATACCTACAACATACAGCCCAAGTAGCGGCCCATAGGTAAAACCTGCAATGGTAAAAATTTCGTTGATGACGCTCTCGCTCACAAAATATTTGAAAATCACAATTAAAATCAGCATAGCTGCTGACATTGCCAGGTGAGTAAGTATGCGAATACGCCGAGTTCGCTGATTTTCTATAAGCTCTAAGCCTAGAATGTCAACCGTAAATGATGTGGTAAGAGCTGTGAGTGCACTGTCAGCACTACTGTACGCAGCCGCTATAACCCCGAGTATAAACAGAATGCCCAATATCTGTGGAGCATCGGGGCTGAAAGCCACTGCTGCAAACAGACGGTCGCCTGTGGCTTCGATTCCATGAAGGGCAGCCCAGTCGTACAGCAATACGCCGAGGGACAAAAAGATCAGATTTACAGGAAGGAGCATTACAGAAAAGAGCATCATATTTTTTTGTGCGTCTTTTAAGTTTCTGCAGGCCAGGTTTTTCTGCATCATATCTTGGTCGAGACCAGTCATTGTGATGGCGATAAACATGCCCCCCAAAAATTGCTTGACGAAGTGCCTGCCGTCAGAAAGAAAATGATCGAAAAACCAGACTTTCGAAAGCGGATTAGAATATATGTAGCCAAATAAGCTTTCATCGGACATATTGAAATCTCTCCATATAAAAGTAACTGTAGCTATGAGGGCGCCGAGCATGAAAACGGTTTGCACCACGTCAGTGTAGATGATGGTACCTATGCCCCCACGCTGTGTATACAGGTAAATCATGCCGATGCTGAGCGAAACTGTAGCCCAAAATGGCCAACCAAAGTGCTCGAATACAAGTGTGTGTAGGATTAGCGCCACTAAGTACAAGCGAAATCCGGCACCGAACAGACGGGAGAGGATAAAAAAAGATGCCCCTGTTTTGTATCCCACTGGGCCAAAGCGGACTTTCAAATATTGGTATATAGAAATCAGTTGTAGACGGTAGTAAAGAGGAAGCAAAATGGTAGCGATGATTGCATAGCCGGCCAAATAGCCGAGCACCATCTGCATGTAAGCCATGTTTTGGGTCTTCACCCAACCGGGAATGGAGATGAAAGTAACTCCCGACAAGGAGGCGCCAATCATACCCACCGAAATCATAAGCCAGTGGGCATTTCGGCCCCCGGTGAAGAAGAAAAAGTTATCTCCCCGACTCTTCTTGCGGCTGATGACAAAGAGAAGGCTGAAATAACCAAGTATAAGAGTAAGAATAAAATAAGGAAGTGACATACTAACTGATGTAAACAAAAAAACCTCTCCGAAGGGGGAGAGGTGCTCTGCACTGCTGTGCGGATGGAGGGACTCGAACCCCCACGCCTCACGGCACCAGATCCTAAGTCTGGCGCGGCTACCAATTACGCCACATCCGCATTTTTATAAAACGGCTGCAAAGCTACACAAATATTTTATACAGCAATGGAATTTTATTAACCGTTGATTTTTTTCTGTTCGCCCTTACTTTGCCGACCAAATTTTTACACGAGATGCTTAAGATAAAACCGGGAGATATCCCCGTTCCGAAGTTTCAAGGATTGCTGCAGCATGCTGTGGCACCACGACCCATCGCATTGGCCAGTACTGTAGATGCCAATGGCAATCCCAATTTGAGTCCATTTAGCTTTTTCAACGTTTTCAGTGCCAATCCTCCGATCTTGGTCTTTTCGCCTGCCCGCCGTGTGCGCAACAATACCACTAAAGACACTCTGGAAAATGTATTGGCTACCAAAGAAGTGGTAATAAATGTAGTGACGTACCCAATGGTGTATCAGACCTCGCTGGCATCATCAGAATATCCGACAGGTGTGAATGAATTTGTAAAATCGGGTTTCACGCCGATTGAGTCTGAGTTGGTCAAGCCCTTTCGGGTAAAAGAGTCCCCCGTGCAGTTCGAATGCCGGGTAAATGATGTGATTGCGCTTGGCAGTCAAGGTGGTGCAGGACATTTGGTGATTTGCGAGGTGTTACTGGTGCACGTATCACCCGACATTTTGAATGCTGAAGGCATGATCGACCAACACAAAATAGATCTGGTAGCACGGTTGGGCAAAAATTGGTATTCGCGCAACAGCGGCAGTGCACTCTTTGAGGTAGATAAGCCTCTTGAGAAGCTGGGTGTGGGTGTAGATGCAATACCTGCTGAGGCGAAGGAGTCTGGAATCTTCAGCGGCAATGACCTCGGACGACTGGGTAATGTAGAGAAGTTGCCTGAAAAAGAAGAAGTTAATGTCTTTATCGAACAGTTGAAGAAGGACAATCCCATGTATGCCAATATTGAGCAATGGAGTAAGGCTAAGCTCTTTCAGTTGGCGAAAGACTTTTTACAAGATCAAGACGGCGACCCAATGGAGTCATGGATGATCCTGCTCTACGCTGCCGAAAAGGCTTCTTAAGAAAGGTTTGATTTACATACAAATACGATAAGCCTCGGACACAGGTGGTTAGTGTACGCTCGTCTGGGGCTTTTTTGTTGATTGATTTTTGATGCCTAGCACGGTTAAATGTAAAATTTCAACCATTCTAAAAGGTTGCTAAACAGAGAATTTTGTAGGTGGGTCACGAGTATTTTAGCAATCGAATCGTCACTGGAAATGCGTTTTACAGAAGATTGTTAGGAAGTAAAGGAGGCTTTGGGCTAGAATGTAACTATGAAAAGATGAGGATGGAAGCACTGCCCGCATGAGGTAAACAGAGGACGCGCGCCAACGCGGTTGCAAAGGCGTAGCGAAGCGAAGTCACAGCATGGGAGCAAAGCGTGTACTGACGAAAACTTTTAGAATTGTCAGCATCTTCGACTCCATCAGAGTAGCCCTATCCAGGCGAAGTCAGTTATTGCTGCCTTATCTAGACAGGCTCAACGGCTGTGGTGCTTATGGCGACTTCGCCTGGAGTACGCCCAAATAAAAAAAGAAAAAAATTTAAAAATTTAGGGCTTGTTCGAGATCGGCAATGAGGTCTTCGTGGTGCTCGATGCCTATGCTCAGTCGGATCATAGAAGGTGTGATGTTGTGCAGCTGCTTATCGGCTTCGGGTACATCGCTGTGGGTCATGGTGTAGGGGTGCTGGGCAAGGGATTCGTTGGAGCCGAGACTAACGGCGAGGTGGATGAGCTTGAGGCGATTGAGAAATCGGAAGGCTTCGCTTTCACCTCTGGATATGTCGAAGGAGATCATGGCACCTGAGCCTACACACTGCCTGTGGAAGATTGATACCTGGCGCTCGCCTTGGGAGGGTAGGCCCGGATAATAAACGCGGGTGATTTTTGGGTGTTTTAAAAGCCAATCAACCACCTGAAGGGCATTTTTCTGCTGGCGCTCCATTCGGATTTTAAGGGTTTCGATGCTTCGCATCAGCAGCCAGGCGGTATTTGGACTGATCATATTGCCTAGGAAGGTGCGAAGATGTTTGATCTGCTCGAGGTCAGTATGGCTGCCGAGTACTACACCGGCTATAAGATCGCTGTGGCCGCCGAGATATTTCGTGGCTGAGTAGAGTACAATATCAGCTCCGTGTAACAAGGGGTGCTGAAATACCGGCCCGAGGTAGGTATTGTCAACGACTACTTTCACGGTGTGGCCGGAGTGCTGCTGCAGGGCATCGGCGATGCGACGCACCATATGGATGTCGAAAAGGTCGTTGGTAGGGTTAGCGGGAGTTTCAATGTAGAGCATTCGGATGTGGTCCTTGAATCCGGAAGATTCGATGAGCTCGAGAATTTCGCTTTCCTCTTGTTTTGGGTGTATGTCGAGCACTTTTACGCCGATGGAGATGAGGTAGTGGTTAATAAAGTGATGTGTGCCACCATATACCGGATTGCCATACACGATGGCATCGCCGGGCTTTAGGAAGGCAAGCATGGTAGTGGCAATGGCACTCATACCGCTTTCGAAGGCAGCAGCCTCTTCGGCTTGATCCCAAAGGCAAAGGCGCTCTTCGAGGATCTGCATGTTGGGATTGTTGAGCCGGGAGTAAATTAAGCCTGGTATTTCACCCGGCCGCGCATAGCGCTTTCCGTAGGCCAGTTCAAAAAAGGCTTTGCCCTCTTCAGCAGTTTTGAATACGAAAGTAGATGTTTGAAAGATTGGACATTTAATGGCTCCCTCGCTCCACTCAGGGTGGTAGCCATACGACATCATGAGTGACTCTGGATGCATGATGAAAAAAATTTAAACAAAATTAGAATGTTCCTAAAAATATTCGATTGAGCTTTGTTTTAATTGAAAAAATAAGCAATTTAAGCTGTAATTTTGGTAAAAAATTAGATCAAATGAGCGTTGAAAGCGACAAAAGCCTAAAAATTACCGCTAGCGACATAATGCTCTTGAAGTACTTGCAAAAAAATGCACGTGCCACCCTTAAAGAGCTAGCCGTTTATGCAGGTTACCAAAGCCCGTCGGGTGTACTGGAGCGGCTTAAAAGGCTGGAAGAACGAAACATCATTTTGGAATACGAGACCAAGCTAAACAAAAATGCGCTGGGCTATAAGGTGTCGGTGCTCACGCATGTGAAGATTAAGGAGCACTATGAGGCTGTGATTCATGATTTTGAAGATCATGTGAAGAACCTGGAGGAGGTGAAGTGGTTTTTTCATGTGACGGGCGAATACGACTACATACTTATGGTGGTTTGCCAAGACATAGAGACCTACCACAGCTTTGTAGTGAAAAAACTTTCTAAAATTCCCAACATAATGACGGTCCACTCTTCTTTTGTGCTGAAGGAAGTGGAATGTAACAGCCTTTTGTAATTCGATCATCGCTTGATGTAATGGGGTTTTTAAAAACCTGTGGAAGGTGTTCGTGTTTAATGAAGGTATTTGTTTAATAAAACATGCTGACAGTAGCCTGGAGACCTGAGTACGTGCAACCCTTGCCCGTAGGACATCGATTTCCGATGCTGAAATATGAGCTCATACCTGAGCAACTCCTTAGGGAAGGGATAATTTCGGAAAGTCAAATCTTTAGTCCGGAGCCAGCTTCTGACGAAGACATCTTGGCAGTGCATCAGAGCGACTATGTACGCAGGCTAGAGGAGTTGAAACTTACCCGGTCAGAAGAGAGGCGCATAGGGTTTCCTCATAATGAGCGCTTGGTTTTCAGAGAAAAGTGTATTTCCCAGGGAAGCATCGAAAATGCCTTGAACGCTTTGAAGTACGGATGTAGTCTCAATGTAGCCGGTGGTACGCATCACGCCTATGCCGATAGAGGAGAAGGTTTTTGTTTGCTGAACGATATCGCTATAGCTGCCTCTTATCTGCTGAGGCACCAACTTGCCAAACGGATTCTGGTGGTGGACCTCGACGTACATCAAGGAAATGGAACAGCGGCTATTTTTAGAAATGTACCTGAGGTTTACACCTTCTCAATGCATGGAGCAAACAACTATCCGCTGCACAAAGAGCTTTCGGATTGCGATATAGCCTTACCTGACGGAATAACGGACGAGCCTTATTTAAAGTTGCTTGACCATCATTTGAACGAAATTTCCGATAAATTTCAACCTGATTTTATCTTTTACCAAAGCGGAGTAGATGTTCTGGCCACTGATAAGCTAGGTAGATTGGCGCTGACAGAGCAAGGATGTGCTTGGCGCGATCGACTGGTGTTTGAATTTTGTAAAAGGCATAACCTGCCTGTAGCAGTAAGCATGGGGGGAGGATATTCCCCCAAGTTAGCCCATATTGTAAATGCACACGTCACAACTTATCGCGAGGCTGCTTGTGTTTTTGATTAGGAATTAAGTGATGAATTCTTTTTTTTCTTAAAGTTGGCTATTCGATAGAAAAACTCTAGTGCGTCGGCTTCTGAGCGAAATTCTTTAGAAACTGAAAAGACAGGTAGTCCAAGGATTTTTTTGTTGACATTAACTACAAAAAGCTTTTCGCTTATTTTTACTAAGGTGATCTTTTTTTGAAAGGAATTGTACTCTTTAATAAGGGGATATGTCAGATTTTGAAAAGAATCCATAAACAAAAAATCCGCTACAAAGTAGCGGATTTCGTATTAAAAAGATGTGAAGTTTACATTCTTTTTTCTTTAATTCTAGCAGCTTTACCCATGCGCTGGCGCTGGTAGAAGATTCTGGCACGGCGTACTTTACCGCGCTTGTTCACCTCGATAGAAGAGATTGAAGGCGCATTGATGGGGAAAATTCTCTCAACGCCGATTTCGCCACTCATCTTGCGGATTGTAAACGTTTCAGTAGCACCTGAACCTCTGCGCTGAATCACTACTCCCTTGAAGGATTGCGGACGAGTCTTGTCACCTTCTTTGATCATGTAGGTAACAGTGATGGTGTCACCTGCTTTGAAGTCAGGCCACTTTTTTTGCTCGATGTACTTTTCTTGTACGTACTTGATTAAGTCCATTGTTTTTCATTTAAACGTTAACCGATATCAACGTACACAATTTTTGCCAGAGGTTGAGTATCAGTGAGTTGTAGAAACTTTAGTTCTTTTTTTTCGGCTTGCAAGTATAAGGCGATTTTTTTTGAAAATAAATATTAAATATGAAAAAGATCTAGATGGTTAGTTTAAAATTTTGCGAACGAAAAACGTATCTTGAAATTCTGAGCTTGTGGCAAATTGCGGGGCTCCACTCCACCGACCAGGTATGCGATGAATCAAACTGAGTTGAGCGCTGTGTAAGAGTTTTTGAATTTCTTCAAGATCATAGGCGACGTTTGCTTCGGGTACATCTTCGCTCATGATGTAGCATTTGTGATGCCGATGCGGAAAGCGAATTTCGGCCGAATTCATGTAAGGCCGATTGTGATCGTCAATGCAGAAAAAAGTTAACATAGCTCTGCCGCCAGGAGCAAGTGTGCGTGAAATTTCTTTAAGGTAATGTGCCACCTCGTCGTGAAGCATGTGGGTGAAGACAGATGTGGCCACTGCGATGTCAAATCGGTCGTTTTGATAGGGAAATCGGATTGAAGTGCTTGGAGTATGGGTGTTGAGATTGTAAAGATGATTTCGTGCAGGCAAGTGGGTAAAAGTGAAATTTGGATATTTGGAAGAGATGTTTTTCTGACACCACTTAATGCCAATTTCCACTATATCAAAGCCTTCATAGCTGCCATCAGCAGAGAGCACATCTGTGAGGGCTACAGCCAGGCGACCTATACCTGAACCGATGTCTAAAACCTTAGACGTCGATGTGAGTTCAGCGTGTGTCTTGAGCAAATGCACAAAATGTCGACCTGTTTCTATGAAATCTCCTCTTCCGGTGAAGATCATACCTCGTGGTGGCTGCAAAGGATGTCTTTTTCCTGAAATGCGGTCGAAAATATCCAAAGGAAAATACACCAATCTGCGAACTAAAAGGCGATGTTCTGGCCTGAGAGAATAATAAATTTTTCTCAATAAATTACTCATTTTACATTAGATAGTTTTTTTATTTTCCTTCACCTTTTAACACGTGAATTAATGTAAGAAAAAGAATTTTGATATCCAGAGTTAAACTCCAATTTTCAATATACCATACGTCGTTTTCAAGCCGCTCATTAAAGTGTTTATCATCAATTATTTCTCCACGTAATCCACGTACCTGAGCTAATCCGGTGATGCCAGGTTTTATCCAATGTCGCACCATAAAACGAGCACTTTTTTGTTTAAAGATTTCAATATCGTTTAAGTGGTAGGGGCGCGGTCCAATAAGTGACATATCACCTTTCAAAACATTTAAAAATTGTGGCCATTCATCAATGCTGTATTTGCGAAGAAAGGCGCAAATTTTTGGCATTTTATTGTTGTCTATTGTTCTAAATTTATAAAGTGTAAAAATTTTTCCGGTTTGTCCAAATCTTTTTTGAGTGTAAATGGGCGATTTTTTCCATACAAAGTAAAGTAATGTATAAACCAGAAGAAATGGTATAAATAGAAATATGACGATTAGTAAAGTGATCAGGAGGTCCATGCCTCTTTTTAAGGCGCGATTAAATGGCGATGACAAAGGCTCATCGCGCATTTTCAGTACATTTAATCGGCCTATTTGCGTGACTAAAGCTGAAAGCGAAATGGCAGAAATTTCGTGTAGTGAGATATAATGTTCTACAAACATTCGGTCACACCATGTTTGTACTGATGTCAGGGTTTTTCCATCTCTGTAAGTACTTATCACTGCCGAAATTTTTTCGGTAGTTTTGCTGAATAAAAATTCTTCTGGATCTTCGGTTTTTATTTCAATAATTTCTGTAAAATGAGGCAATGATGAACGCAATAAATTAGCTATTTCTGAAACTGTATAGTCATTTCCAATTACCAAGTAATTAGCAGTATAAAGATCTTTAAAGTATCTTTTGTAAAAAAGTGATATCAGCAAGATAAAAAGATTGCCAATAAACAATAATAAAATAAAAAATATCAAGGCAAAAATACGCGAGTAATAATAGCCTTTAAGGCTGACTAGTAATAATGAATAAAGTAAAATAAGTATAAACCATCTTCTGTTAAAAGTATCAGAAATGGATGTAAAGTTGGTGCCAGTATTTCTTCTATTTGTATAGAAGTACAAAGCAATCCAAACTGCATGAAGTAGAACGTACAACTGTAGGTAGTAGTCGTAATAAATGTTTTCGAGAGGTGTAGAATCGTCAAATCGCAGAAAGATGGCCGTAAAAAAGGAAATGTTTAGCGCAGCTATTTCAACAATTAGAAAAAATGCAGGTGAGATTTTTTTAAAAGATACTACAGTCATTTGTGCAATTGGTCCTTCTCGATCGCTGTTAGAGAGTTCTCTGCGCGAAGTAGCAGTAAAATGAGGAGTTTTAAAAGAATTTTATTGATAAGTCCAAATTATAAACATTTTGCACAAGAAATTCAAGTTTACTTCAGTTTAAATTGAGAGAATATATTATCAAATAGTTATATAACATTATGGTATACAGAATATTACAATGAGTTCGATTTCGATTTTAATTATTCTAGTCAATGTCAGAAATGGTTTCCTTAGCCCATCAAAAAACAAAGTTTAAAGAGGCATTTGTGCTTCAGGAGTGTTGCCAACACCTTCCTTTCCAAGTAATTTACTGACTGGTATGGCATAAAGGTCATCAACTGGTAAAGCATCCAGATGGTTAACAGCTGCTTTAAAATCTTCATGCAGCCAAATGTCGATGTCTTCAGCTTCCATAATAACGGGCATTCGTGGTTCTACTGTGTTGTGAATCGATTGCATAAAAGTATTGGCCTGGCGAGTCAAGATGCTTACGCTGAGCGCATAAGGAAGTGTTTCAGGCGCATTTTCAAAAATGCCTGCCACAAGCATCGGTCGATGATCGCTGTGTCGAATAAAATGGGGTTGTTTTATTTTGTTAAGTTGTTGATATTCAAAAAAACCGTCTAATAAGACAATACATCGATTGTTTATTGAATTTCGAAAGGAGGGTTTTTCACTCAAAGTTTCAATTCGCGCATTGAGCGTATTGTTGATGATTTTCTTTTGCTGCTCGATAGTTCGTGCCCATTTAGGTATAAGTCCCCAAAAGGCAGGAATGATTGAAAATGGAGAAATGTTTTTAATTAAAACAGGGAGCCCCGGATGATCAAATCCATACTTAAACCAACCAACTCCGAGTGAGGTTTTTGTCTGATCGAGTTGATTAAAAAAGGTAGGCTGGGAGTCAGACGTAACACCCAGCCTGCGGGCATACACTTCGTTTTTATGTGTCAGATAACTAACGGAATAGCACATCAATAAGCCTTTAACAACTTAAAAACCTTCTCGACACCGTCGAGTTCAATACGCAGCATGTAGGGGGCAGCTGGCAAATACACTGTTCGAGACCATTCAGGTTGAGAAAAATCCTGTAATTGAAAGATGGTTTTGCCCAATAGATCATACAGAGAGATCCGAACGGGTGCACCTCCCGGAGGCATGCCATAGACAAAGAGCTTATCGCCTGAAAATCCTGCCTGAAGGCGATCGGGGTCAAAGTCATCGATGCTGATGCTTGCGCAAGTGAGTGAATCACAAGCTCCGAAACACACAATTGGCAACGTGGTGTCGTTTGTGGGTACTGTGAGAAATCTGTTTCCGAACTGCGTGCAGCTGCCGGTGATTAGTTCTTGAGTAGTGAAAGAGCTTCCATTCGAAAACTTGTACAGTATCAAAGCACCTGTGTCAATCGGAATGGTAATTCTATAAATGTTTGGCTGAATTTGCGTCAATTTGTATTGACTGTAATTCCACTGATTGAATGTACCAGCTACGTGTACCCCTTCAGGCGAAACATTTTTACCTTTCATGTTTACTTGGAAAGTAACATCAGATGTTGATGGAGCAGGCGGAGGGGCTGGACAGGGATTACAACTGCCAAAGCAGACAGCCGGCAACACTGTATCGTTAACAGGCACTACGACAAAGCGGTTGGCCGGAGTGCCGATGCCACAGGCAGCAGGTACAGTCTCATCATTGCCCCAGGCGTTGCCGTTGATGAACTTGTACTGAACGGTATCGCCTTCGTTGAGCGCTGTGGTGTACGTCCAGAAACCGCTGGCAGAGTCGAAGGTCATCGGCGTAGCCGCAGGATTCCAACCCTGGAAGTTGCCAGCGATGTGCACTCCGGCAGGTGAAGCAGGCGTAGAGCCGAGGTTAACGCGGAAGGTTACCAGACTTGTAGGAGCCGGAGGCGGAGGGGCTGGACAGGGATTACAACTGCCAAAGCAGACAGCCGGCAACACTGTATCGTTAACAGGCACTACGACAAAGCGGTTGGCCGGAGTGCCGATGCCACAGGCAGCAGGTACAGTCTCATCATTGCCCCAGGCGTTGCCGTTGATGAACTTGTACTGAACGGTATCGCCTTCGTTGAGCGCTGTGGTGTACGTCCAGAAACCGCTGGCAGAGTCGAAGGTCATCGGCGTAGCCGCAGGATTCCAACCCTGGAAGTTGCCAGCGATGTGCACTCCGGCAGGCGAAGCAGGCGTAGAGCCGAGGTTAACGCGGAAGGTCACCAGACTTGTAGGAGCCGGAGGCGGAGGGGCTGGACAGGGATTACAGCTGCCAAAGCAGACAGCCGGCAAGATGGTATCGTTCTGCGGAACAGTCAGCGTTCGATTGGCGAAAGGTCCTGAAGCACAAGGTCCGGAGAGGGATTCGTAGGTAGAGCCGTTCAGGAATTTGTATTCAAGAGACGTATTTGGACTCAATACTAATTGAATATAATAGGCTCCATTGAGTGAATCAAAGGTCATTGGCAACGATGAGGTGGACCAATTGTTAAAGGTACCCGAAAGAAAAACTCCTTGAGGAGCCGGGGTAGTTGTGCCCAAAGAAACTCTAAAAGTTACCAAAACACCTGATTCACAGCTATCACAGGAGCCAAAACAGGTAATCGGTAAAATGGTATCGCTATCTGGAATGACAATTTGGCGCTGTTGAATTTGATTGATACAACAACCTGAAGAGATGTTTTCACCTATGCCATTAATTAAATAGGTGTAAGAAATTCTTTTTCCACACGAAGCTTGTAATTCGTACTGATAAATGCCGCCTCCTAAATGAAGCATTGGCTGCCCATTCTGGCCAAATACGCTCCCTGTAATTCGTACATCAGCATTTGATGGAATTCCGTTTGGGATACGAAGTCGAAAGAACGCGTTTATGGATTGAGAAACAATGCTTTGTGAAAATACAAAAAGAGATAAAAAAAGAAAATAAAAATTTTTCATATATAGAAAGTGTAGATTTTACACTTTCAAAAGTACAATAAATTGTTAGTCTTCTTTTAAAATTTTGTGAAGTAGGCGAGAATGTCAATTAAAAATCCCGTTGACTTTCGGTCAACGGGATACACCAAGCAATGTTAGAGAAAAATGTCTTAGTTATTGAGTGTAAGTTTTTTCTTTAAATCTTCCACATATCCTTTAAATTTTTTATCAGTATCCATTAGGTTCGCAACGGTTTTACAGGCATGGAGTACAGTAGCGTGGTCTTTGTTGCCACATTGGGCACCAATACTTGCCAGAGAGTTCTTCGTCAGCATTTTGGCAAAGTACATGCTGAGTTGTCGGGCTTGCACTACTTCGCGTTTTCTGGTTTTTGACTTCATTACATCAATAGGTAGGTCGAAGTAGTCACATACCACTTTTTGGATGTAATCGATGGATAGTTCGCGAGTGATGTTTTTCACGAACTTATCGATCATCTGGCGAGCCAGGTCGATGGTGATTTGTTTTTTGTTTAAGGAGGCTTGAGCCAGCAGCGATATTAAGGCGCCTTCCAGTTCGCGTATGTTGGTATTAATGCTGTAAGCCAAATATTCGATAACATCTCGTGGCATCTCGATGCCATCTTTGTACAGCTTGCTTTCCAAAATAGCTATACGTGATTCTAAATCAGGCATTTGAAGATCGGCAGACAGCCCCCATTTGAAGCGAGATAACAATCTTTGCTCTATTCCTTGAAGATCAACAGGCGATCTGTCAGAGGTTAAAATGATTTGTTTATTGTTTTGGTGTAGATGGTTGAAAATTTCGAAGAACACGTCCTGAGTCTTGATTTTACCAGCAAGGTTGTGAATATCGTCGATGATCAGCACATCGATCATTCGGTAGAAGTGCACAAAATCATTGGTGGAATTGTTTCGGGTAGATTCGTAAAACTGTTGAGCAAAGGTGTCACAGCGCACATACAGAACAGTTTTGTCAGGATAATTCTCTTTGATTTCTATGCCAATAGCATTGGCTAAATGCGTTTTGCCTAAGCCTGTTGCGCCGTAAATAAGCAGGGGATTAAAAGAAGTGCCTCCTGGCTTTTTTGCTACAGCAAACCCAGCCGATCTCGCTAAGCGATTAAAATCACCTTCTATGTAGTTGTCAAAATTGTAGTTCGGATTTAATTGAGAGTCAACATGAACTTTTCTAAGGCCCGGAATAACGAAAGGATTTTTTACCCCGTGTGCACTGATCTCCGCCGGGATGTTAACTTTTTGTTCTTTTACTGGACCTCTTTGATTAGAAGGTAAATTGATACTTGCCGGATTTTGATTTCCGTAAGTATTTTCCATAATTATTGAGTACACCAGCTTTGCATTTTCTCCAAGTTCTCTGGTGATGGCAGAGCGTATTAAAGGCAGGTAATGCTCTTCAAGCCATTCGTAAAAAAACTTGGACGGCACCTGTATTGTTAGTACATTATCCCGGAGTTTCAGCGGTCGAATTGGCAAAAACCAAGTTTTGAAATTTTGTGGCGTTATGTTGTCTTTTATGTAGTTAAGACATGCATCCCACACTTTTTCCGGGTTTTTTTCCATAGCGAGGTGATTTTAAATTCTTTAAAAAAATTTTAAAGACTTTTCCAAAATTGGAGGGCAAAAATGTGGACAACATTTTTAATAAAAAACTCTTTTTTGGGTTTTTTTATTTGTTTTTTATTCATAACTTGCAAAAGTAAACAGCTTAACAATTCCTTAATTTAAAAATTTAAAATACTGAAAAACAATAATATGTATCAGTATAAAACGAAAGTTAGGGTGCGCTATGGTGAAACAGACCGCATGGGGTATGTCTATTATGGCTATTATCCACTCTACTATGAAGTAGGCCGAGTAGAAGCATTAAGAAATTTAGATATTTCTTACAAGAAATTGGAAGAGAATGGTATATTAATGCCGGTCTTATCCCTACAAATCAAATACATAAGACCAGCTTTTTATGACGACTTATTAACAATAAAAACCGAGATCCGAGAAATGCCCGCCAGTCGAATAACCTTCCATCACGAAATCTTCAACGAAGCCGAAACTTTGCTCAACATCGGTACGGTAGAACTGGTGTTTTTGAACGCAGCGACCGGAAAGCCAGTTCGATGTCCTGAAAATGTAATACAAGAATTACAGAAATATTTTTAAAAAATCTTATAAAAATTTCATTCAACCACTTCTTTGCCGTTTTCATACCTTCGCGTCCCGATAAATTCTTTTTTGTTGAAGGTTGCAATATTTGGCATAAGTATCCCTACCGACGGCAGCACTTATGTTCAGCATTTATTGAATGTGCTAAGTGCTGCTAACGTTGCATATTCTTTGTATTTGCCGCTCGTCACAGTTCTCAAGGAACAGAACATTTCTTTTACAGCTATTGATGTATTTGAGAATGAAGAGGATTTGTATTTAAAAAATCCGGATTTTCTGATTTGTTTAGGGGGAGATGGCACCATATTAGAAGCCTCAACGCTCACTGCAGGTACTGGAATACCTGTAATGGGGATTAATCTTGGGCGTCTTGGCTTTCTTTCCAATGTCTCGAGAAACGACATAGACCTGGCTATATCCATGCTTTGCCAGGGAAGGTTCACCGTTTCAGAGCGGTCGATGCTCTCTCTGCGCAATTCTTCGAGTCCTTTGGGTGCTGACTTTCTCGCTCTTAATGAGGTGACCGTAAGCAGAAAAGATTCTGCCTCTATGATCACCATTCATGCGTGGATTGATGATCAATTCTTAGCTAGCTATTGGGCTGATGGGCTCATCATCAGTACTCCTACCGGCAGTACGGGGTATAATTTAAGTTGCGGGGGGCCTATTGTTTCGCCTGCGAGTGGTGTAATGATAATTACTCCGATAGCACCTCATAATTTAAATGTACGTCCTGTTGTAATATCTGACAGCAGCCAGATTCGCCTTCAAATCGAAGCACGGGAGAAATACTTTTTAGTGGCAACGGATTCTAAGACTCAAAACATAGAATGCGGAAAAGACCTATTGATTCAAAAAGCTAAAGTTACTTTTTCGTTGGTTCAATTAGAGGGATATCCATACTATAAAATTCTGAGAGAAAAGCTTTATTGGGGGGCTGATAAAAGAAATTGACACGTACAAATTGAAATAAAAAGACAGTACATGCGTTTAAAAAACGAAATCAAACAGGTGCAAGTTAAATATATATTTTTTTTTCTGCTTTTTGCTGAGCGCGTCATTGGCCAATTTATTGGTGCCGGCATTTCCGGAGGTGCTTCTCATTTTATCGGCGATGTAGGAAACTACGGCATTCACATGCCACAGGGGTACAATTTGGGATTAGCAGCTATTTACGCACTGAATCCACATTATTCCATTGAAGCGGGGGGATTTTATGGTGTAGTGGCCAATGACGACGCCCTTAGCTCGATTGATTGGCGTAAAAATCGAAATTTGAGTTTTCGATCTTTAGTTTATGAAGCGCACGGGCGAGTGAATTTTAACTTTTTTCCGGTGACTAATCGCACAGGTGAAAACCACAGTCCATATATCTTTCTGGGTTACGGTCTTTTTGCATTTTATCCTGAGGCATGGTATCAAAATCGATGGGTGAAGCTAAGGCCCTTGGGAACTGAAGGACAAGGCACCCGATTGAGCGACAAGGGAATCTATCCGGAAACAAGCAGCTTTATACTCTTTGGATTAGGTTATACAATTACAATTTCTCAAATTGTAAATTTCTACTTCGAAACAGGATTTCGACGTACCGACACAGATTATTTAGACGATGTAAGCGGCTACTATGTAGATGCCGCCGAGCTGGCAGAAATTCGAGGGCCTGTGGCAGCTACTCTCAGCAATCGATCGATCGTGCGGTACGATACTACCGATCGTCTACGAGGAAATCCCACAAACAATGATTGGTACGTATTTACGAATTTTAAAATAATATTCAAACTATCTTCGTCGCGCGAAAAATGCAGAACCGGTTGGTAACAAACTCAGATAACGCTGCTCTTAATCAGGCAACTATAGAAATAGACCTCACTCGACTGCCCAAACACATTGCTATAATTATGGATGGCAATGGCCGTTGGGCTCGGGCTAAAGGATATATTCGTTCACTCGGTCATGAAAACGGCGTCGATGCTCTTCGCAGAATAGCCACAGCCTCAGCTGAGTTGGGTATCGAATATCTTACGGTGTACGCCTTCAGCACTGAAAATTGGAAACGCCCGAAAACTGAGGTAAAAGCGCTGATGTCGATCTTAGTAAAAGCCTTGCGCAAAGAGCTTTCTACGTTGCTGGATAACAACATTCGCCTACAAGCGATTGGAGACATCTTGTTACTGCCTGAAGACATTCAAAAACAGCTTAAAGAGGTCATAGCCCTTACTGCTAAAGGTTCTCGCATGGCTTTAACGCTAGCACTCAGTTATTCATCTAAAGAAGAAATTCTGCGTGCTACTCGATTGCTGGCCGAAGACGTGCGAAAAGGGCTTTTGCTGCCTGAAAACATTACCGAACAAGTCTTTGAAAACTATCTATATACACGTGGAATGCCTCACCCAGACCTGCTCATTCGCACCAGTGGTGAATATCGAATAAGCAACTACCTGCTTTGGCAACTAGCCTACACTGAGCTGTATTTTTCGCCCAAGCTTTGGCCTGATTTTACAAAGGAGGATTTGCTACTGGCCATTGCTGAGTATCAAAAGCGCGAAAGAAGGTTTGGTTTAATTTCAGAACAACTCAATGAAAATTCTTAAAATACCAGCCCTTTATACTGTTTTGCTTTTGTCTTTATATATCGTTTTACCTAGTCAAATACACGGCCAGGTTCAAAACACTGTGGAGGTTACCGAGGGGCTTGAGTACGAAATCGGAGGGATAACCCTAGCAGGCGCTCAGCATTTAGATTATAACTTGGTTTTGCTCATTTCAGGGCTCAACGTAGGAGATCGTATTGTTTTTCCCAGCGATAAAATTACTCGCGCTATCAAAAACCTTTGGAAGCAAAAGCTCTTTGAAGACATTCAAATCTATGTGACTGGAAAAAGTGGTCGAATTATTTACCTTGAAATCTATCTAAAAGATCTTCCTCGACTTAGTAAATATTACATTACTGGAGTAAAAAAAAGCCGTCGCGACGAATTGCGCGACGAAATCAAATTGAACCGCGGAAACATCGTAACGGATAACCTTATAATTACAGCAAAAAACAAAATATTAAAATATTACGAAGACAAAGGCTATTTCGATGCTGAAGTAGAAGTAGTAACCGAAAGAGATACTGCTGAAAACAATGCATTAATCTTAGGTTTTCGCATTAAAGAAGGGGAAAGAATAAAAATCAAAGAAATTGAATTTATCGGAAATAAAAACATCAGCGATGCCAAGCTTAGAAAGGCTATGAAAGAAACCAAACGCCATCGCTGGTACAATATTTTTCGCACTTCGAAATACATCGATGAAAAATTTAGAGAAGACCTCGAAAAAGTAATTGATAAGTATCAGGAAAACGGCTATCGAGATGCTCGAATACTTAAAGATTCCATTTACCGAATACCCGGAGACAATTTTATTAACCTCTACATCACCATCGAAGAAGGCAATAAATTTTACTTCAGAAACATTACTTGGATTGGGAATACAAAATATCCGGATGAGGTTTTGAATGCTGTTCTGAAAATTAAAAAAGGAGACCCCTACGATGCTAAGCGACTCAGCGAACGCCTATATGCCGACCCCAACGGCAACGACGTAAACTCGTTGTACATGGACAATGGATACCTCTTTTTTAACCTTACTCCCGTAGAGGTATTAATCGAAAATGACTCCATCGATTTGGAAATGCGTATCCGCGAAGGCAGGCAAGCTACCATTAACAGAGTAACTGTAAACGGTAACGATCGCACAAACGATCACGTAATCATGCGCGAAGTGCGCACTCGCCCCGGCGATCTTTTCCGCAAGAGCGACATTCAACGCACCATGCGCGAGCTATCGCAGCTCGGATTTTTCGACCCACAACAGCTCAATGTTAATCCCGTTCCCAATCCTGAAACCGGTACTGTGGACATCGAATACACCGTGGTAGAACGCAGTACCAGTCAGCTCGAGCTGCAAGGAGGTTGGGGTGGTGGCTTGGGTATCGTGGGTACTCTTGGCTTGAGCTTCAACAACTTTTCAGCGCGTAATATTTTTAACAAAAAAGCATGGGCCCCTCTACCCTCTGGCGATGGGCAAACGCTTAATCTCAGAGCACAGAGCACCGGCCGATTCTTTCAGAATTATTCCATCTCTTTTACAGAACCTTGGTTAGGAGGTAAAAAGCCTAATTCGCTAACCATTTCTGGATATCATTCTGTACAAAATTTCGGTGGAAGAAGGATCGGCGACCCACTTCGTCAGGCTCTAAACATCACTGGGCTTACGGTAGGTCTTGGCAAGCGCCTTCGCTGGCCTGATGATTATTTTACTCTATATCAGGCTTTAGAATTTCAGCACTACAGACTCGACAACTTCGAGTTGGGTATCCCCAATTTCAGAAACGGATTTTCAAATAACTTTTCATATCGCTTCGTTTTAACGAGAAATAATACCGATGTACCCATCTTTCCCACACGCGGTTCAAACACTATATTTACCCTTAAGCTTACTCCTCCATACTCCCTACTCACCGGAAGAGACTACAGCGATGCCACACCACAAGACAAATATTATTTGCTTGAATACTACAAGTTTAAATTTAACACAACATGGTATACTGAGATCTATAAAAACATTGTTATCTCATCACATGCCGAAATGGGATTCATGGGTACGTACAACCGTGTAATTGGCCTTTCGCCCTTCGAAAGGTTCTTCGTGGGTGGTGATGGTATTCAAAACTTTATCCTTGACGGCCGCGAAATCATTGGCTTAAGGGGATATCCTAACAATTCCATAGTGCCTGGTGCAACTTCTACCGGCCAACAAAGTCAATTGGGAAATGGTGGAGTTCTTTATTCAAAATACACGGCTGAGTTGCGTTTCTTGATTTCGCCTAATCCCAATGCCCAAATATGGCCTCTTCTCTTTGTAGAGGCTGGAAACAATTTTGGTTCGTTTAGAGAGTATCGCCCCTTTCAGCTTTACAGAAGCACGGGTGCTGGTATTCGAATTTTTATGCCCATGTTCGGGCTCCTTGGCATAGATGTTGGCTACGGTTTTGACCCTGTACCGGGATTTTCGGCTCCCTCAGGGTGGCGTACGCACTTCATTATTGGTCAGCAATTCTAATGAGAGTAACTTCGCCTGCAGAAAGTATGAAGGTGTTTCCGCGCATTTTAGCTATCTTGATTTTTACTGTATTTAGCACTGTGCTAAATGCGCAAAACCAACGCATTGCCATTGTCGATACCGAGTACATCTTAAAAAAAGTACCCGAATACAACCAGGCGCAAATAGAGCTTGACAGACTATCCTCACAATTTGAAGGAGAGGTTGAGGCGTTAAAAAGCGAATTGCTGGCTCTACAACGCGCGTTGAATGCTGAAAAGGTGCTCCTAACCGATGAAATGATAAAGGAGCGTGAGGAAGTGATCGCTAAAAAAGAAAAACAGATTTACGAAACACAAAGAAAGTATTTTGGACCTGAAGGCGAGCTGTTTAAAAAGCGAAAAAGCTTAGTAAAACCGATACAAGATCAAGTGTATAATGCTATTCAGGAGGTGAGTCGCCAGAAACGCATTGACCTCGTAATAGATAAGGCTAATTCGCTGTCTATCCTTTATGTTAGTGATAAAATGGACATAAGCGACGATGTACTAAACAAATTAGGATATCGCTAATGACGAAAATTATAAACCTCTAATACCATAAACTATGCTTAGAAAAACCCTGCTTGCAGCTGTAATTACCTTGATTACCACTGCTGGGGCCTATGCCCAGAAATTTGCTCATCTCGATTTTACTGAATTGGTGCGCACCATGCCTGAGTATAAACAAGCTCAGGAAGAAATGGAAAAAATGCGCAAAGAAATGGAAGACGAACTCCTCGAGCTACAAAACGAACTGCGTGAAAAAGCCCAAAAATTTGAGAAAGAAGCTTCAGGCTATACTGAATTAGTACGCCAAAGAAAAATTCGAGAACTGCAAGAGATGCAGCAAAAAATCCAGGAGTATGCCGAAGAAAACCAGGAAAATCTCGCTCGTCGCCAGCAAGAACTTCTGCAGCCCCTCACTCAAAAGGCACAAAAAGCTATTGAAGAAGTAGCTACAAAAAACGGATATACTTACGTATTCGACTCAAGCCAGGGCAATGGCCTGCTCTTCTTTAAAAACGGCGAAGACATTATTGCACTTGTAAAGAAGCAATTAGAATCTATGCCTCCGATCGATATGAAGTCGAGCAAAGGAACAACTGAAGCTCCTAAACCAAATTCTCAAACACCAGCGCCTGCTCAGCAGCAACAAACCTCTCCTGCAAAAGACAAGAAAAAATAATTTTAAAAAAGTTAGTTTGTTAAAAAAGCCTCCAGTAATCGGGGGCTTTTTTATTTTTGTAATTCAACCTATGAAGATGGACAAAGGCGAGTACAATTTTGATAAACTGTTTGAAGTGTTGAGCAAAGAGAGTTGGCCGCAGGTATATTATTTTAAATTCATTGTGAGAGCTGACAACCATCTTATTGCTAGAGTTCAAAGTCTGTTCAATTCAAACGAAGCCAACATTAGCATGCGTCGTTCGGCTAAGGGAAACTATGTGACCATTTCAGCTAAAGAGATGATGCTCACCGCTGAAAGTGTAGTGGAGCGCTACAAGAAAGCTTCAGAAATAGAGGGCATTATTGCTCTTTGATGCATTTTAGTTGAAATGTTTCACCCTCCACTTCTCCGTTCAGGCGATACTATTTATATCACAGCGCCTGCCAGGGCATTTCCAATCGACGAGGTTCAATATGCAATTCACACGATTGAAAAATTTGGCTTTAAGGCAATCGTAGGCAATACGATAGGTGCCTCGTACCATCAATGGTCGGCTACTGATAGTAAACGTGCTGCAGATGTTCAAACTGCTTTGAACAATCCTGAGGTAAAAGCCCTGTTTATGGCTCGGGGCGGATATGGATGCGTACGAATCATCGATGAGGTAGATTTTTCACCCTTACAAAAACACCCCAAGTGGATGGTGGGATTCAGTGATGTTACTGTTTTCCACGCTCATTTGTGGTCGAATTTCCGTTTAGCCAGTTTGCACGCTCCGATGATTATTAACTTTAAAGAAAACACCGAAGAAAGCATCCAATCCATCTTCCATCAGCTCACAACGGGTGTGGGGAGTCTCAACGGTGCTGAAGGATTGCCAGGTTATGCCCGAGGGCCATTAGTTGGCGGCAATTTATCGGTGTTATACTCTCTGCTGGGCTCCAGGTCGTTTCCCGATTTACAAGGTGTTATTCTGATGTTAGAAGACCTAGATGAATATCTGTATCACATAGATCGCATGCTGTTTGCCCTTAAGCGAGCGGGGGTTTTAGAGGGTTTGGCGGGCTTGGTTATTGGTTCTTTCACAAAAATGCACGACAATCAGGTGCCTTTTGGCTACACAGTACGGGAGATCTTTCTGCATCACTTTGCAAACAGAGGCATTCCGTTGGCTTTTGGGGCAAATATTGGACATCACACCGATCAGCGGGCATTTATTCACGGTGCTGATGCCGTTTTGGAAGTAGATTCGACAGGCAATTGGCAATTACAATGGCAACTCACTTAGAAACGGGTCGAGGGGGAGAACAGCTGGCTGCCGAATTTTTGGAACAAAAAGGCCATCAGATTCTGGAGCGTAATTGGCGATGGGATAAGGCAGAGATCGATATCATTTCGAGAGATGGCGATTTCCTGGTCTTCACTGAGGTAAAAACCCGCTCAGGGTATCCTGTACCTGAGGCTTATGAAACGCTCGATGAGCATAAAATGGCTCATTATGCCGATGCTGCTGAGGCTTATCTGGAATGGAAAGACTTGGATTTAGAAGTGCGTTTTGACTTCATCGTGGTGTGGTTAATTCCTTATCGCGATCCCCTAATCCGTCATTTTCCATTTGCCTTTAATCCTTGAGTTTCTGAAAATGTTTTAACTGACAGGTTTTAAAAAAGCGTTTTAAAAAGAAATTACAGCCCTGATAATGATATTCCACAAGCTCCTTGAGGTAGATAGTGCCTTACTTTTGCAATGCTTCAATGCTTTTGTAAATGACCATACACATTACTCCATCGCATACCATTGATTTTAAGCTGATTTATGATGTTTATTTTCATAAAAACTCAAAAATTACTCTATCACCAGAAGTACTTGACCACGTAAAGAGTACACGAGAGCGCTTTGAAAATCTTTTACATTCATCACATTCGCCCGTGTATGGTGTTAATACAGGCTTCGGATCTCTGTGCAATGTAAAAATTGATGAAAGCCAGCTTGCGGAACTTCAGAAAAACATTGTGATGTCGCATGCTTGTGGCACAGGGAGTTATGCTGGCGATGAGGTGGTGCGGTTGATGCTTTTTTTTAAAATTGCGTCGCTCGTTCGCGGTTACAGCGCTATTTCGGTCGATACCCTTAATGCACTGACGGAATTTTTCAATCGTTCAGTACTGCCATATGTGCCTAAACAGGGCTCTCTCGGAGCAAGTGGCGACCTTGCTCCGTTAGCACACTTGTCTTTGCCCCTATTAGGGTTGGGATACGTGGCTGTATCAGGCGAGAAGATGCCTACCTCACAATGCACGGCACTCGAAGGTATGCAACTGCCCGTACAGCTGCGTTCTAAAGAAGGCCTTGCCCTGCTCAATGGCACACAATACATGTCGGCTTCTCTGGCAGCAGCACTCATCAGAGCCTTTAGACTGCATCAGCTGGCCAGTTGGATTTCAGCTCTTTCTCTAGAGGCATTTTTGGGTCGGCGCGAACCTTTTGATCCGCTCATTCATTCAGTTAGACCACATGCCGGTCAGCAAAAAGTAGCTGAATTTATGTACAGGCACTTGATCGATAGCGAATTACATACAGTAGAGCGCTCCTGGGTTCAGGATCCATATTCTTTCCGTTGTATTCCTCAGGTACATGGGGCATCGCTCGATACTTTGAATTACACACTGCAAGTGTTGCTCACCGAAGTGAATTCTGTGACAGACAATCCCCTGTACTTTCACGAAGACGATGTCATCTTATCCGGTGGAAACTTTCACGGACAGTCACTGGCTTATGTAGCTGATTTTGCCGCAATTGCTGTTCACGAATTGGCCAACATTTCAGAAAGGCGGATGTATCTACTACTGTCGGGTCAAAGGGGGTTACCGCCCTTCTTGGTAATGAATCCCGGACTGAACAGTGGATTAATGATCGCACAATACAGTGCGGCAGCGCTTGTAAGTGCCTCCAAACAGCTGTGTTCCCCGGCTTCCATTGACAGTATTCCCTCCTCCAATGGCCAAGAAGACCACGTAAGCATGGGGGCGAATGCTGTAAATAAATTGCACGATGTGCTCGATTTGACAGAAAAAGTACTTGCTATCGAACTTCTTCACGCTTCTCAAGCTTTGTACTTCAGAAAAGGTAAGTTAAATGCGTCGCTGGAGGAATTTTTATCACTTTTCAGAGATACTGTACCTGTGCTAGAAAACGACCGCGAATTGCACAATGACATCGAAGCAGCCATTCAGTTTGTAAAAAACCTACCGGTATCTTTTGACGCCATCAATCAATGGATAGAATGACGGGAGGTAGTCATTTAATCGTCGGTTCGGGCAATGCCGCGCGTTTCGTATTGAAACTGCTGGATGTCCTTTTTAACAGTGATTTTAAGGCAATGCTCGTTTCACGCTCGCCTGACACATGCAGTGTAAAGTTTAAGGAATGGAAGAATGTCACTATATCGAATCACCAATTCCATACAGACACTTATGATGCCATTTGGCTTGCTGTGCCTGATGCATTTATTTCGTCTTATGCGCAATCATTAAAAGCCGATGCCAGAAGGTGGATTCATCTATCGGGAGCCACCTCGCTCGAAGCTCTTGAACCCCATGCTGATAAAGGTTTAGTGATTTGGCCCATAATCTCATTAGCCTCGGCCTACGACATTCGTCAGGTTCCCTTTGCAATTGAGACTGCCACTCATGACGACTTCGTAGAAGTACTCAAATTGAAATTTACAAATGTTATCGAAATGCCCTACGAAAAGCGTCTTGCTGCCCATATGGCTGCTGTGGTGAGCAATAATTTTGCTCATCACCTGCACGCATTGCTCGAGGAGGAGCTCATTCAGCAAGGAATTTCACGACAATTCCTGAAGCCTATTATCGAACAGACCTTTCAGCGCATTTTGGCTGGTGATTTAAAGGGCAGTCAGACAGGTCCGGCGCGAAGAGGCGATTTGCCAACCATCGAAAAACACCTCAAAACCATCAAAAGCGAAAAACTATTGCTCCTATACAAAACGTTAACCCAAAGTATTCAAAAATATTATGCCACTGAACTACAAGCAAATACTACCGGAAATAACGACCTTCGTGTTTGATATAGATGGAGTACTGACGGATGGACGCATACACGTGTTGCCTGATGGACGTGCAGTGCGAAATATGACTACCCACGACAGTTTCGCTATTCAATTAGCGATAAAAAAAGGCTTGCGCGTGGCGATCATCAGCGGGGGCTCCGGTTTAGGAATTTCTGAAATTCTTCGCCATCTAGGTGTAGTTGATCTTTATCTGAATGCTGCATACAAAATTGAGGCGTACGAAGACCTAAAAGCATGCTACGGACTCAGCGATAGCGAAATTTGCTACATGGGCGACGACCTCCCTGATTATGAGGTGATGAGCCGTGTTCGACTTGCTGTGTGCCCACACGATGCAGCACCGGAGATTCGCGCCATCTCGCACTACGTATCGCCTAAAACGGGTGGTAATGGCTGTGTGCGCGACATTCTTGAGCAGACCCTGAGAGTAAGAGGCTGGTGGAACGATGTACATTCGCGTTCATGGTAGCCACTTTTTTTGATTATCTCAAGCTCGTTCGCTGGAAGAATTTGCTCCTGGCAGCATTCATTCAGCTCTTTTTAAGATACGGTTTTTACATTCCGTTTGGTATGGATCCCGCGCTCGACCATTGGCAATTTGCGTCAGGTGTTTTTGCTACCATGCTGCTAATGGCCGCGGGATATATAATCAATGATATTTATGATGTAGAATCGGATAAAATAAATAAACCAGACCGGCTGATTGTACAGAATAAAGTTTCTGAAAAAAATGCATGGATACTCTATTATCTATTCAATGCGATCGGGCTAATTATTTCCTTTTCTTTATCGTTAATTATTAATCGATTTAAGTACTTTTCAATTCCTGTTATCACCGTAGTTTTACTTTTTTTATATGCTACTGATTTTAAACGGAAGCCCTTTATCGGAAATCTCATCATTTCTCTCCTTGCAGCGCTCAGTATTATTACTGTTCTTTTCTTCGATATAATGCCCTTAATTTCAATGCCTTCTACATCGATAGAATTGCGTTACTTCGTGCTGATTGTTCATGTATTTATTGCTGTTTTTGCTTTTCTGACCACCCTTGTCCGCGAGCTGATAAAAACTTTGGAAGATATTACCGGAGATAGACAAGCTGGATATGTAACTTTACCACTGAAAATAGGAGAAAAAAACACTGTAATTCTTTCAATATTCGCATTAACTAGCCTTATTGCTTTCTCGCTTTTTTCGGTAGTAAAAGTGAATATGATCTATCTGTATATTTATTCTGCGATGTTTTTGCTTATACCCTGGTTGATCGTCTTCTATTTATTGATTTCCAATAAAGAAAAAAAGTATAAAATGGCTCAGCAGTGGATGAAAATATCTATGTTTACGGGTATTTTATCGCTGTTAGTATTGCAAATTTGAAGGTCTTTGTAAAGAATGAAGGTAATAAAATGTTCAAATTGTAAACAGTGGACAGATAACGATAAAAAACATTGTCTCTTTTGTGGGTTCGAACACCATAAACAGCAGAAAATCGAACGCGAACATTTAAAAAAACCTCTTGATGCGGGCTTTCCTTTTATTAAAATTCAGCAGACTGATCCGATTTTTATAAAAGCTGGAAAAGGTGTGGTGCTCTTTTTCCAAATCATCGTCTATGGTATTGTTTCATTGATTATGTATTTAGCCTCATCAGTAGTACATTAATGATTCAGGTTTGTGCTTAATTTGCTTAAAAAATATCTTTCTATTTTAGGTAAAAAGGAAGCTCTTTTGATTGTGCTATTTTCAGTAAATCAATTGATAGAGAAATTTGGAATTTTCATACCCTATGTCCACTCTTACTTCGACGATTTAATTGCAGTTCCGGCCACTCTTGGCCTTACTAAATTCCTGATGTATTTTATTCATAGAAATACCTACAAACATTTGTATACACCCTTTCAAATCTTTGTAGTGATCTGTATGTTTTCAGTGTATTTCGAATGGTATCTCCCTGAAAAATATCCCTATCATTATCGCGATTATGTCGATATTTTGTGTTATGTTGTTGGCGGTATTTTTTATTATCATTTTATTCAAAAAAAATCAAGATAAAATTGGAAAAAGGAAAAAGCTGAGTAGATATACAGTGAAAAGACCAATGATGCCGATGATTGCGCCAAGTTTTATGAAATCTTGACTCTTCAGCATGCCTGAGGCATAGGCAAGTGCATTGGGAGGTGTGCTTACGGGCAGTGCCATTGCTAAAGATGCTGATAAAGCAATCGAAAAGGCGAGCTCCTTTGCGAAAACCACATCCGTTTGCCCAAACGCAAATGCGGCTGATATGCCAATGGGAATCAGAAGATTAGCAGCTGCTGTATTAGAAATTACGGTAGAAAGTGCCAGTGTGGCGACCATGAGCGATATGAGTAAGATGTTTCTGTCGTCAGGCAAAAATTCTAGCACCATGCGGTCGAGTCCTGTGTCTGACATGCCCCTACCTAAGGCAATGCCCCCAGCAATTAGAATAAGCACATTCCACTCCAGACTGTTAATATCGTTTTTTTTGATTAATCCAGTAACTGAGAAAACCACGACTGGCAGCAGCGCTACCACGCTTGTAGGCAGGCCGTGAATCTTCTCCGTCATCCAGAGTAGTACTGTAATGGTAAAAATGGACATTACAAATACTTTTTTTGGATCTAAATCGGCCGGTTGAATCGAGATAGAAAGTTTATTGTTCTTTGGAGGAAAAATAGCGATTAACAGAAATGCTGTAATTGCAAGAAGAACGATACAAATAGGGATGGCTATGATCATCCAATCTGTAAATCCGATGTTGAGGCCTTTATTTTGCAAGAAGCCTAGAGCTATTGCATTAGGAGGCGAACCTATAGGAGTTCCCATGCCGCCGATATTGGCAGCAAAGGGTACAGCGAGGATCAAGGCTTTTTGAAATTTCTTTTCATCGCTCATTTGTGACAAAATGGGACCTAAGAGGGTTAGCATCATGGCTGTGGTAGCCGTGTTGCTCATCCACATTGAAAAAAGCGCAGTAAAACCCATAATGCCGATGATCAATTGAACGGGGGTAGCGCCGAAATAACGCAGCATCCAAGTAGCCAATGTTTGGTCAACGCCTCGTTTTACGCAGGCTTGGGCGAGAATAAAACCTCCCAAAAACAAGTAGATTACCGGCTCGGCTAAGGGTTGAAAATAATGCTTAAAATCTTGCTGATTCTCGGGATTTTCAAATCCAAGGTTAGACCAATTGCCCGGATTGGCTAGCAGCAGCACTTGCAAGCCTATGATGAGAAGTGACGTCGCAAAAAGGGGGATTGCCTCGGTAATCCAAAGTAGGCAGGCAAATACAAAAATGAAAATCATCAAAGCTGCTTCTTTGGGTATGCTCTGCTGCTTTGCATAAATGTATACACTGATGGAGATAATTAGCAAAGTTAGAAATACACTGATTGCACGAGAATCCCATTTTGGATTAGTACCAGCTATTTTTGTATGTGCTTTAATGTATTCGAGTACGTCTTCGATCTTGCGCGTCGGATAAGTACCGATGTAAATTGCCTCTTTCACGACGTTTGAAAATTTAAGAGGGCTTTTGTTCTCAGAGGTCATAAAAGTGTATGTTTTACACTATGTAAAAGTAGAATGGTGAATCATGCTGATTTATGACCTAAAACAGGGATTCAAAAAGTTGCTTAACTAGTTACGCTTAAATGAAATCTTCAACTTTTAAACTTCAGCTTGTGCTTAAAATTTTGCCTAAATCCTTAAAAAATGATCAATTAAATTACTGAAGGAGTATTTCTACGCGACGGTCTCTAGGTTGTGCCTTTTGCAGTGGCTTTACAATCACACCGCCCTTATCTTTTTTTATCCTTGAGGGTTGCACACCTTCCTCTATTAAAATAGTTTTTACATAATCGAGTCTATTTTCTATTAATCTGAAATTTAATGATTTAGGTCCAGTATTATCGGCATATCCTCTCAGAAGTACAATAGAAGACGTAGAATCTGCCAAGTATCTGGCGATTTCTCGCAAATGTGATTCTTCTGCGGATGATAGTTTTGCTTTGCCTGATTCGAAATAGATGGCTCCCCGGGTTTTAAATCCTGCTGTTGCTTTTATATCCCATATAGGGGAATTATCCTGTTCTGTAATTTCTCTTTTATCTGCTAAATTATCTTCGGTGTTTTCTTTTATGCTTTGATCATCTTGAGTCAATTTTTCCGTATTTATTTGATTTTCAATAGTTTGAACTTTTTGTGCTAATAGTTCTAAAATTTTTGTTTGTCTTTCTAAAATTTCAACAATGGATTTTTGAGCAGTACTATCTGTTGTAGTTTGACTTGTATCACTGAAATTTTCTGAAGATCGATTAGGCATTTCTGAGGGCGATACGGAGACGCTATTTGGATTTTTAACCTCATTACTCTGGCGCAGGGTCGTCGTGGTTGAACTTCTTGTTTTTTTAGCATTTTCAGGTCTTTTTTGTGAAGGAAATAACTCACTGGTCTCACCTACTTTATTCTTATTTTGAGATGGCTCATTATCCATTGAAAGTTGCTGTTCTATCGAAGGTGGTTCAGAGGTATTTGTTGGCATCAATGCCTGAGGGGTAACTTTCTTAACTTCTGAAATTTGTTGAGCATTTGTTTGATCGACCTCTTGATTTATTTTAGAATTTTGAGAAGAAAAGGCTGGCTGAATAACAGTTTCTGATGTTGGCCATTCTTCAATATTTTTTTCTTGATTACTTATCCAAATTTGTAAGCTGTCATTCTGGCTTTTAAGGGTTTTTAATAGATTTTCAAGTGAATATTTTTTAAGCTCAAGTTGTTCCAAATGATTCGAATAAACGATGTAAATACTGTCGCGCACTTCTTTTGGCAATATAGTATCTAATGCAATTTCATTTTTGTAGTTATTCAAAATGCGAATGCTATCGTTTATTTCAGAAAGTTTGCTTTCTGCAGTAATTTTTTCGCTTTGCAATTCGCTTATTTTTTGCCGACTTTTTAAGATTTGAATTTCTAAAATTGCTTTATTCAGATTCACACGAAGATCGCTTATTTGTTTTTGCTGATTTTCTATCACATATATCAATGAATCCGACAGATTAAGGGTAGATAATTGCCTTTGAGCCATCACTGCCGGGTCGAATTTGCTAGGAGTATTTTCTAATGAGGGTGGCGGTGCGTACCCTCCGATGCTTGGAAATTTCTTCAATCTCCTTTGACTGCCAAAGCTCCACTGAATACCCACGGAATGAAAAAGGTAACTGTCGCATACAAAATCGTCGCCTCTTTTTGAGGTCGTTTGTCGGCGGTTTGTAGGATCAGATGCACGTTGCTGCAGTTGGCTGTTGAATTGAGTGGGATAATTCATACTCACATCATCTAAATAATCTGTGGTTGTTACTGTTAGTTGGGTTGAAAGATTGAGATTAATTTGCCGACTCAATCGTATGCGAAAGCCCAGCTCTAATCTACCTCCGAAAGCTATTGTCTGATAATCAACGCCTTCTGTTTTTAGGCCAGTGAGTAACGTCTCGTAATCTCCGTTTTGGCGCAAGGCGGGGTTTGAAAGGTTGTAAAAATTCCCTTCATTATCGCGTAAATCCGCGTAAGTTTCAAAATTGAGCAATACAGCGTGCACTCCAATGTATGGGGCGATAAAGGACCTGTGAGATAACCACTTCAAATTATCGGTCTTAAAAATCAAGCCAATAGAAGCATCGTAGATGGAAGTTTCGGCATTGAGCCCACGGTCAAAGAAAGGTGCATCTGTCCAAAGAGTGCCATCGGGTTTTACAAAGCGGTCATTTGCGCTAAAGCTTACATTTCCAAAGGCCATTTTTAAAGCCCAGGATGGGCTGATGTATCGCTCGAGACTGACTTGCCAAGATGGTAAAGGAATATACTCAGCATTATAGGTGTATAAATGCCCAATTGATTTCAAGAGATCACCGTCCTCAAAGCGGTAGGGGGTTAGGTCGCCATAATAGGTAGAATAGCCAGTTTGAACGCTAAATCGCCATTTGTAGGGAAACATTTGGCTATTTAACAAACTAGGAAATAGAAGAAACAGTACAACGAATCGCGTCATCTTTTGCGCTTTTTGTCGAAACCAGCCCATACATTTAATTCGATGCTGACACCGCCAAATAAAGCCGCATCGAGCTGAATTTGGCCATCTGAGTTAGCGTCAGACGAAAGCAGTGTGCCGCCAATGTGGAAACGCGCTACGCGAAAAGCTTTGTATCCTAGCCCAGCATAGATCGGCAAGTTTATTACAGGGCCTGAGTATTTGATTTGTGAAAATTCCAGATCTCTCAACAAGACGCCTACTGAGAGAGAAGCGTTGCCCAGATAGCGGGCAAACGTCTTGTTAGCCAGAGGAATAGAGATTCCTACGTATGGGGATGTGTCGTACACCAGATTGCTAAAATTGCCCTCCCAGTATACGAATCCATAGCCAAAGTTGATGGGAATGGAACCAGGTAATTGCTCTGTCACAGCTACGGAGGTGCGTTCTTCTCTCAGAATGAGCATGTTGTCACTCAAAAATTGAGTTGCCTCACTTTGAACCAATTCGATCAGCTCTTGGATGAGTTTTTCGGCGTATGCTACGCGTTGCGATTCCTCTTTGCTCTTTTTCGCAATGTTAAATCGAGCATTGCTTAGACTTTCACTTTCTATTTGTCGGATTTTTGCCAATACAAGACTGCTGAATCTGTCGAAAGTTCGACCAGTTGTATGTCTGAACTCTTGTAATCCCTCAGCTATTAGGGCATTAAGTGTTTTCAATAGTTGATTGGGCGATTGTAATCCGATGATGCTGTTGCGTCGGTAGATATAATTTGATCGGATTGCAGCTTCTAAATTGGCATTGAGAGAGAGTTGTAGTGCTCTTAACTGTTCAGGAGTGGCTTTTGTAAAGTATTGAAAGGTAAAAAAATATTGCCTCCCGCTGCGTAAGGGATCGAGCTGAATTTCAAATCGATCGACTTTCATGTCGAAAGGTCGCTGATAGAATCCGATGTAATAGGGTTTGTTTTTTTCAGATTTTTCGTATAAAATTAATTCTACCCTATGTACTTCCTCTGGCAAAAGACCGACAATCTTAATTGGCTCTTCAGCTGGAAGCTCGGCTCCTCCAAAGAGCTGATTTTTAAGAATATCAAATGTGATTGTTCGAATATTGGACTGCCCTATCAGATCGCCAGATGTAAGAAAAAGTAAAATAATTATAGAAAAGATGTAGAAGGTTAATTTTTTCATCTATCAATTTTTGACGCAATTTAAACAAATTCTCGATGGGTATTTTAAAAGTTTGTTCGAACGGATTACTCTGAATTTCTCATACTAAAATTTTATTGTAAAAAAATGAAATGTAGGAATCTCACTTATGTGAGGCAACTCAATAAACTATCTTTGCCCAAACATTTTGAAGAAATGCAACCAATCTCCTCCATTATAAATCCCGAAGTTTTAAACCAAAAGGAAAAATTATCCAAACTTTTTAAAGAGGCACAGCCCTGCAGGCATGTAGCTATTGAAAACTTTTTAAATCCGCAAATTGCAGATCAACTCTTTGAAAATTTTCCTCCATTTGAAACCTTGAATGTAAAGCGCAAGAGCATAAACGAAGATAAAGCTGAGGACTACCACTTCGAGCGCTGGCACCCAATATTTTCCCAAGTAAGAGATGCCGTGCAAAGCGAAGAATTTTGCACTTGGCTGAGTGAGATGACCGGAGTAGAAGGCCTGAGATCTACCGATGATAGCCTGGGAAGTGGGTTACATCAGGGTAAAAATGGCAGTTTTGTAGATGTGCATGTAGATGTAAACATGAATCCTGAAAAGGGCCTATGGCGACGAATTAATCTGTTGATTTACCTCAATAAATATTGGAAACCTGAATACGGTGGAGATTTAGAGCTCTGGGATGTGGAAATGAAGAAATGTGTGAAAAAAATTCCACCTTTTCACAATGTGGCTGTAATTTTTTATACCGACGATAATTCGCCTCATGGATATAGTCGCATTCATGTGCCTGAGCACGAAAGCAGAAAGTCTTTTTATACCTATTACTATACTCCAATCGGTGAAGGTTTTACTTATCGCGATTCCAAATTCTTGCCTCGACCGGATGAAAGTTTGGGTAAAAAATTGATTACCAATGTAAAAGAAACAATTAAAATCAACACAAAACGCGCATTAAAATTTCTTGGCGTTAAAAAACTTGATTTTCAGGATAAAAATTAATAAGGCACTTCGTTAGTTGTAATTTGTTTTCATATTTGTCTAGGAATTTGTGCAAATGAATGTTTTGATCATTGACGATAATCAAATCGACTTATTAATAAACCAGCGAGTTGTAAAGAATTTAATGCCAGAGGCTGAGATAAAATCCTGTATATCTGCTATCGACGCTCTCAAGTATTTGGAGTATCTTCATATAAATCAAGAATTCGAAAAATTGCCGGATATCATTCTGCTCGATATCCGCATGCCCATAATGGATGGCTTTGAATTTTTAGAAAAGCTCAATGAATCACCAAGTCTGAAGCTAAAAATACCAAAGGTATTACTGGTCACTTCATCCATTGATCCATTGGACGTTCAGCGCTCAAATGAGCATCCCTTAGTAAAGGGTTTTATCGGAAAACCCCTGAAAATGAACGCGCTACAAGAAATAATTAATAAGCTAAATTTTTAAAGCTCTGAGCATTTCTCTTTTACCAGGCGGCCCCGGAATTTTTTCTACTTGAAAACCCACTTCTTTCAATGCGCGTCGTACGTCTCCCTTAGCAGAGTATGTAACCCAAACGCCTGGCGTACGCAGCATTTCAAAGCATTTGCCCATTGCTTCTACAGTCCACAATTCAGGTTGGGCTGATGGGCTAAAGGCATCGAAATATATCAGATCGATGCAATTTGCCTCAGGATGGAAGTTTTCAAAGGCAGTATGTATCAACTCAATTTTAAAATTTTCTGAAACGCGTGAAAATGACTCCGCATTAAATGTGTGAAAGGCAGTAAACTGCACTTCATCTAAACCAAGCAAGTCAATGTAATTCAATTTTTTAGCAGTTTCTGCATCAATGGGAAACAGATCCACAGCCTTGTAGTCAACCAAGAGTTGCCGTTTTAAAGTCTCTAAAAAGGTAAGCACGGCATTTAGACCTGTACCATACCCCATCTCGAAAATGTGCAGATTTTCCTTAGGGAATTTTTCGAGGTAATACAGCAGACCCTCTTTAATAAAAACATGCATAGACTCCTGAATGGCGCCATGCATGCTGTGATACGATTGCTGTAGGTGGGTATTTATGAGGGTAGAAGAACCGTCTTTAGTTTCTGCGAGTTGAAACATGTTCCGGCAGATCGACGTAGAGTTTTTTAATACGCGGAATTGGGCCCTGACAGAACTGTTGATGACAATTCACGCAGTTGCTTACCAGTGTGTTAAAAGCAGCGGGTTTTTCAGCTTCAGGCGCTTCTTTGAAGTTTTTTACCGATTCGATCCACGCTGTAGCCATTGGGTGAAATACTTCGGTGATTTCTTCTGGGTCTGTAGCCTCGGCTGTGTGCAGCTGGTTGAGCCATTCAGGTACTTCAATCGACGAATAATCACCGGCTTCTACGGATTTTTTCCATTGTGCAGTGAGCTTGTCCATGCGTCGCATCAAGAGGGCAAGCTCCGACATTTCAGGTCTTTTGTGCAAGTCTGCATCCTTTTCGTTCACAGCATTTTTCGACTCAGAACTGCACGAATAAAAAAGCGCTCCTGCTAAGAGCGCTGTGAACAAGATGAATTTTTTATTTAATAATGACACCATTGGCCATAAAGGTTATGCTAGTATCGGGCTGGGTGATGGCGGCAATTTCTTCAGCCGACTTTCCGGCGTCTTGAGCTTTGTGGCGGAGCCATTCTACATCTTGTACTTCGAGTTTAGCATATCCTTCCATGATGGCTGTATAACCGGCTGAATTTTTCGGAACAAAGAATTCGTAATCTTTAAAACGTACCACCATAGTTTTTCCATTTCCTAGGTCTACATCCATCCAGCAACCTTTCTTCTGACAGCATTCGTTTATCGTTCCGCGTACTTTTACAAATACAGAATCACCTTCTTTAAGCATAGTGAGCAGTTCGGATGCTTCTATTGCCCCTTCTTCAGTAATTTTTTCTCCAAAAAAACCGGTAGGAGATTCCTCTGATGTTTCTGGTTCTGTAGTTTCTGTCGTCTCTGTTTTGTTTGTACAAGCTATGGCTAAAAGGAGCATTCCTGTAATTGCAAAGTACTTTAACATTTTCATTTTAAAATTTTCTGCAAACTTATGCCGATTGGTGAAATTATTAAACAGTTGCCCCCACAAAAACCTTCACAACTTACCTTTGTCGAGGGGACAACGAACTTTTTGTAATACTATTCTACAAAATGAAGATTTCAAAAGTTAATCAATCAAGGATTAATGAGGTTGATTTTTCCAATCTTCCATTTGGAAAAGTCTTTACTGACCACATGCTCATCTGCACTTACGAAAATGGCCAATGGGGAGAACCTGAAATACGTCCATATGGACCGATTCCCATGTCGCCAGCTACACATGCCTTGCACTATGGGCAAGCTGTATTTGAAGGAATGAAAGCCTATCGAAAAGACAATGGCGTGGTGAGTATTTTTCGTCCGGAAGCAAATTTTCAAAGGCTCAATCGGAGTGCTGAGCGCATGACAATACCTCCTGTGCCTAGAGAGCTTTTTATGGATGGTCTTATTCAGCTCATTCAATTAGACTACGACTGGGTGCCGGCAGGAGAGGATATATCACTGTATATCAGGCCTTTTTTGTATGCATCTTCTGAATTCATAGCCGCTAGACCCTCTGAATCTTACGTTTTTTGCATTTTGCTCAGCCCTTCGGGTCCTTACTACAGCGGTGCTGTGAAGGTTAAAATCGAAGAAAAATTCGTGCGTTCGGCTGATGGTGGGGTGGGATTTGCTAAAGCCGCTGGAAACTACGGTGCAGCTTTTTACCCAACACGACTCGCACAAGAGGCCGGCTTTACTCAAATCATTTGGACGGATCACAAGAATCATCAGCTTATCGAGGAGTCAGGCACCATGAATGTGGCTATGGTGATCGATGGCGTTTTTCGAACACCTGCTCTCAGCGATCGCATTTTGGCGGGAATTACTCGAGACAGCATTCTCACCATGCTGCGCGATCAAGGCTATCCCGTACAGGAAGGTCCTGTAACGGTGGACGAGTTACTCACTGCTGCTCGCGAGGGCAGACTCAACGAAATGTTTGGCATGGGTACAGCTGCTGTAATCAGTCCGATTTCTCATATTGGCTATCGTGGTCAGATTGTTGAAGTGCCTACACCTACTGATGGATTGTCAGTTTCGATCAAAAAAGCACTTTCAGATATTCGATTAGGTCGCACTGCCGATAAGTACGGCTGGATGCACGACGTGTTTAGACCATGATATTTTTGAGAAGTGACTTTAAACGGCACTTCTTACATGGTTTTGAGCTTTTTGCGATCGATTTTACCCGTGTCGCTTTTGGGCAAAGATTCCAGTATTACCAAATGCTTGGGTATTTTGTATTTAGCCAAACCTTTTTCGCAAAACGCTTTCAGCGCTGGATAATCGAGCGTGTATCCTGGCTTGAGTGAAATAAACGCTTTGCCGGTTTCACCCCATTTTTCGTCAGGCACACCTATCACTGCCACTTCAGCCACCGCTTCGTGCGTAAGAATGTACTTCTCCACTTCTGCAGGATATACATTTTCGCCACCAGAGATGTACATATTTTTAATTCGATCAACCACATACAGATAGCCCTCTTCATCCCTTCGCAGGATGTCGCCCGTCTTAAACCAGCCCTCCGAAATGCTGCTTCGGGTAGCTTCATCGTTTTTCCAAAATCCGGGTGTTACAATGGGACCTTTAAGCCACAGTTCACCTGTGCCTTTGCCATTTACAGTGTTGCCTTCGCCATCTACGAGTTTATACTCCACATAGAAATTGACAAACCCTATGGAGCCTCGCTTGCGAATGGCATCATCTTCAGGAAGAGAGGTGATGTTGGGTCCGCATTCCGTCAATCCATAGCCTTGACGAATGGGTACCCCTTTTTCGGCCCAAATTTGAATAAGTGGGATGGGCAGTGGCTCACCCCCAACGATAAAATATTTCAAATGAGTAAAGGTGGCTTCTTTAAACTTGTTTGTCTCCGCCAGCATGCGCACCATCGTAGGCACAAGCATAAAGAGGGTGATATTCCTTTCAACCAATACCTCAAGGCACATTTCAGGGTCAAACTTTTTCATAAGATATACTGAGCCTCCAAAGTGGAGTAGGGGAGTGAGCAGCACATTCCAACCACCTGTGTGAAAAGGAGGTGTCACAATCAAAGTGCTGTCGTCAGAGTGTACTTTAAGCCGAAGAGCCGTATTTACACTGTTCCAAAAGAGCATTTTGTGCGTGTAGAGAGCGCCTTTAGGAGCTCCAGTGGTACCGCTGGTGTAGAGAATGAAAATAGGGTCGTCTTCGGATAAATGAGTGCTGTATTTTAAATCTGTAGTGCCGGCAATTTGAAGGTCAAAGAGCCCTTCGATCGGTTTGTGAACTAAAGAGATACCGGCCTGATTCCATAGTTGGTTGTATTCATTTGATACAAATACCAGCGAACATTCTGCGTTAGAAACGATGTAGGCAATTTCGCGCGGTGCGAGTCTATAGTTCAGTGGCACCAATACAAAGCCAGCCTTTTGTGCAGCAAAAAACAGAGCGACATATTCGGCGCAAAATGCTGAAAGTACCCCGATGCGATCTCCTTTTTTTATTCCCTCAGCCAAAAGATAAATGCCGATTTTTTCGGCATAGTCGTTTAGCTTTTTAAATGTAAAGGTTCTACCGGTGTCAACTTCTACAACGGCTGGCTTATTGGGGGAGTAAATGTTCCATTTTTTCGACCAATCAAGCTCCATAAACTCATTTTTTTGCGAACTAAGCTAATGCAGTTTTTTTGTTTAGTTATCCGGAGTGCATATTTGCTAGACTTAGCGAAAAAATGGAATTAGGAATAGATCTAAAACTCAGTGTATCAGGTTTAAAAGATTTTTTTTATTCATAAGACTCAAAGTCGTTTTACCTCCTTTCTGCTGGCGATGTTTCTTTATTCAAATAAAAGATCATTGATTTATAAGGCCTTGAGCAGTCATGGTGAATTTGTATAAACTCTGCCAGATCAAAAGCGTACTGAGATTTTTTTCCTTTCTTTGCACCGGTAAAACACGCGGAATTTCATGGCATGGTTTAAACGAAATAAAGAGGGCATTACTACCAGTACTTCTGAAAAGAAAGAAACTCCTGAGGGTCTGTGGTATAAATGTCCGAAGTGCAAAGTAATTACTGCAGTTGAAGATCACCAGGCCAACCTCTGGGTATGTGCCAACTGCAACTATCACGAAAAAATCAACGCTAAAGAATATTTTAAAATACTTTTTGACAACGGCGAATTCACCGAACTAGACCCAAACATGAGGTCGGTCGATCCACTAAATTTTGTGGACACAAAAAAGTACTCCGATCGACTCGCCGAAGCCATCAAAAAAGTAAAAGTAAATGAAGCTGTTACCACTGGTGTCGGCAAGTTGAATGGCCGTGATATCGTAATCGCTGCCATGAACTTTAACTTCATCGGAGGCTCGATGGGAAGCGTGGTGGGCGAAAAAATAGCTCGTGCCATGAAATATGGAATCGAGCACCGGGTGCCAGTAATGACAATTTCGAAATCAGGTGGGGCCCGCATGATGGAGGCTGCGTACAGCTTGATGCAAATGGCCAAAACTGCTGCAATGATTGCTCGAATGCGCGAGGCTGGAATTCCCTATATATCGCTTTTGACCGACCCCACTACGGGAGGTGTCACTGCATCATTTGCTATGCTTGGCGATATCAATATTGCAGAGCCAGGCGCTTTGATCGGTTTCGCTGGTCCGCGAGTGGTAAAAGAAACTATTGGAAAAGATTTACCTGAAGGTTTTCAAACCTCTGAATTTTTGCTAGAACACGGATTTATCGACTTTATCGTTGAGCGCAAAAACATCCGTGAAAAAGTGGATTTTTTCCTCCAGTGTGTGATGTAAATTTAACTTTGAATTTTGCGCTATTGTGCTATCTTTGCCGGCCATTAAAATAAATAAAATTTAGAAGGACAATATGTATCTGACACCGGAAATTAAGCAGAGTATCTTCGCAAAATATGGTACTTCAGCTACCGATACTGGCTCACCCGAAAGCCAAATTGCACTGTTTACCTACAGAATTAATTACTTAACCGAACACCTTCGCAAGCATAAAAAGGACAAGAGTACTGAAAGAGCACTCGTAATGCTGGTGGGTAAGAGAAAGAAATTGTTGAATTACTTAAAGGACGTAGATATTGAGCGCTACCGAAAAATCATTAACGAACTCAATATTCGCAAGTAATCTTCCTTTTAAAGTTCTTTTGTTTAAAAAGGGCATCAACTATTGATGGCCTTTTTTCGTTTTTAATAAGATACATGTAAATATGGCTCCAACACCCATTATACAAGAGATAAAATTGCCTGATGGTCAGATCATTACCATAGAAACCGGTAAACTTGCGCGTCAGGCACACGGAGCAGTGGTAGTAAAGTCAGGGGCTACCATGCTGCTGGCCACTGTGGTTTCAAACGAAGAACCGATGGAGGGCATCGACTTCATGCCCCTTACCGTAGAATACCGCGAAAAATTTTCTTCATCAGGTCGTGTGCCCGGCGGATTTATAAAACGCGAAGCAAAGCCGAGCGACGAAGAGATTCTGGTAGCCCGCCTGGTTGACCGTGCTCTGCGCCCGTTATTTCCGGAAGATTATCATTCTGATACTCAGGTTATTATAAATCTCATTTCTTACGACAAAAACGTAGCTGCTGACTCATTAGCCGGTTTAGCGGCATCAGCTGCCATCGCCGTGTCCAACATCCCCTTCAATGGCCCGATTGGCGAGGTTCGCGTTGCTCGTATCAACGGTCAATTTAAAATCAACCCTTCTCCAGCTGAAATTCCTACGGCTGATATCGACTTGATGGTAGGCGGCACGATGGATAGCATCATCATGGTGGAGGGCGAGATGAAGGAGGTTTCGGAGTCTGAAATGCTCGAGGCCTTAAAAGTGGCACACGAAGCCATTAAAATTCTTTGCCAGGCCCAGCTGGAGTTAGCCGCTAAAGTACCAGGTGCATATCCCAAACGCGAGTATTGTCATGAGACGAACGACGAGGAGCTCAAAAAGAAAGTAGAAGAAGCTACTTACGCCAAGGTTTATGAGGTGGCCAAAAGTGCCCTTCCTAAAAAAGTTCGCAATGCGCGTTTCAAAGAAATTTTTAAAGAATTCATCGAATCGCTCGGCGAGGATGTAGATGAACAAACCATTAAACTCGCTGAGAAATATTACGGCCTGGTGCAATACCACGCCATGCGCAATATGATCCTAAACGAATCTAAACGCCTCGATGGTCGTGGCCCGGCGGATATCCGCCCCATCTGGTGCGAGGTAGATTATTTGCCCGGTGCTCATGGTTCAGCCATTTTTACGCGTGGCGAAACGCAATCGCTCACGACTGTTACATTGGGTTCTAAACTCGATGAAAACAAAATAGACTCAGCCACCTTCGTGGGCTCTGAGCGCTTCTATTTGCATTACAACTTTCCTCCGTTTTCAACTGGCGAGGCAAAGCCGCTGCGCGGTGTAGGCCGCAGAGAGATTGGTCACGGCAATCTGGCTCAGCGAGCCCTCAAACCGGTAATTAGTGAGGATATTCCCTACACCATTCGGGTAGTGAGCGACATTCTTGAGTCAAACGGTTCCTCTTCAATGGCTACTGTCTGTGCAGGAACGCTTGCCTTAATGGATTCGGGTATTCCCATTTCAGCGCCGGTATCGGGCATTGCTATGGGATTGATTACTGACGAAAAGTCAGGAAAATGGGCTGTTTTAAGTGACATTTTGGGCGATGAAGACCATCTGGGTGACATGGATTTTAAAGTCACCGGTACGGCCAAAGGTCTCACTGCTTGTCAAATGGACATAAAAATTCAGGGTCTTTCTTTCGAAATCATGGAAAAAGCCCTCACGCAAGCAAAAGAAGGACGCCTGCACATTCTAAACGAAATGCTCAAGACCATTGACAAGCCACGCCCCGAACTCAAACCTCACGCACCTAAAATTATTAAATTGAGCATTCCTAAAGACCTCATAGGCGCAGTCATAGGTCCGGGTGGTAAGATTATTCAGTCAATTCAAAGCGAAACCGGCACTGTAATTGTAATCGAAGAGGTCAACGATAAAGGTGTGGTTGAAATATCAGGTACCGACCCAGAGGGCATCAACGAAGCAAAAAAGCGAATTCTCGACATCGCTTTTGTGCCCACAGTAGGTGAGGTGTACACTGGAACTGTAAAGTCTATTCAAACATACGGCGCATTTATTGAAATAGGGAAAGGAACCGACGGATTGCTGCATGTATCTGAAATCGACCATAAGAGGATTGCCAACGTGTCAGACGTGCTGAAAGAAGGCGACAAAATCGATGTAAAACTGATCGCCATCGACGAAAAAGGCAAGCTCAAACTATCGAGAAAGGTACTGCTGCCCAAACCGGAGGTTTCAGGTTAATACCCCCTCTGCGCGAAACATCGCGCTGCTTACTGATTCAAGAAATCAACTTTTTAAATCCCCTTTGAAAACACCAGTTGACAAATGAGGCAACTAAAAATTACAAAACAGGTTACGAACCGCGAAACTGCTTCGCTGGACAAGTACCTACAAGAAATCGGCAAAGTAGAACTCATCAGTGCCGAACAAGAAGTAGAACTCGCCCAGCGCATTAAGGCTGGTGACCAGAAAGCACTGGAGCAGCTCACCAAAGCCAACTTGCGTTTTGTGGTATCAGTAGCTAAACAATATCAAAATCAAGGTCTTACTTTACCTGACCTCATTAATGAGGGCAATCTTGGCCTTATAAAGGCTGCTCAGCGCTTTGACGAAACAAGAGGTTTTAAATTTATTTCTTATGCCGTTTGGTGGATTCGTCAATCCATCCTTCAAGCTCTGGCCGAACAGAGCCGTATAGTTCGCTTACCGCTCAATAAAATTGGAGCGATTAACAAAATCAACAAGGCTTACGCACAACTCGAACAAGAGCACGAGCGCGCCCCGTCAGCCGAAGAAATTGCCAGCCTGCTCGACATGTCAGAAGAGGATGTAAAAGAAAGCCTCAAAAACAGCGGCCGCCACGTGTCAATGGATGCTCCGCTGGTAGAAGGCGAAGACTCTAACCTCTACGACGTGCTCAGCTACGGCGAAAGCCCCAACCCTGAAGAAGACCTCTTGCACGAATCACTTCGTATCGAGATTGAACGGGCCCTTTCAACACTTACTCCGCGCGAAGCTGACGTAATCAGGCTCTTCTTCGGTTTAAATGGTCAGCATCCGCTTACGCTCGAAGAAATCGGCGATAAGTTTGACTTGACACGCGAGCGCGTCCGTCAGATTAAAGAAAAAGCCATTCGCCGACTGAAGCATACTTCACGCAGCCGAATTCTGAAATCTTATTTAGGAGGTTAATCTCCCGCTAAAAATCTCTTTATGTCAAGCCGCCCTGCTTTTGGGCGGCTTTTTTTATCTTCTGAAGTTTTGCTAATCTTTCAAAAAATAGACAGTTTTATTCACCAGTTTTTACTTTAAGCTATTCCAGGTATTTCACACTCTCTTTTACCAATTGCCTTCGTTCAGGTATCTTTGCGAGAAACTGTAGCCAACGTATGTCCACTGATCAATGGCCTCTCTGGGAAGTTTTTGTAAGGAGTAAAAATGGATTGAGTCACAAGCATGTGGGGAGCCTTCATGCACCTGATGCACAAACGGCCATTCTCAACGCGCGCGATGTGTACACACGTCGAAGCGAGGGTACCAGCATTTGGGTAGTTGAAGCGCGTCACATCCATGCTTCAGCGCCTGATGCAAAGGAACCGCTTTTTTCTCCCGCCGATGACAAGGTGTATCGCCATCCTACCTTTTACGATATTCCCGATGAAGTAGGCCATATGTAATTTGTCGATTAAATGAAAAAAAATATTCATACCCAAGGCGCTGATCATCGTCTTATTTACACATTGCGGTTAGCTGATACAGCATTAATTCTCGGCCAAAGACTAAGCGAATGGTGTGGACATGGACCTGAACTGGAGCTCGACATCGCACTGAGCAATATAGCACTCGATCAGCTTGGCCATGCCCGAATGCTCTATCAGTATGCAGCCCGTCAGCTTGGTCCTGATGTCACGGAAGACGATCTCGCCTTCTTTCGCGATACCAGTTCATTTCACAACCTGTTGATAACCGAACTGCCGAATGGTCACTGGGGAGATACACTGGCTCGACAGTTTTTATTTGATACCTATAATTATTACTTGTATTCGGCACTTTGCAAATCAACCGACGATGACATTAGAGCCATTGCCCAAAAAGCCATAAAAGAAATTACCTACCATGCCCAGTGGAGTGCTGAGTGGGTCATTAGGCTCGGCGACGGTACAGAAGAAAGCCATCAAAAAATTCAAAAATCACTTGATGACTTATGGATGTGGACAGGTGAGTTTTTTATGGCTGATGACGTAGATATGAATATGGCTGATATTGGGGCCGGTGTAAATCCCGAAACGTTAAAATCCGCTTGGGAGTCGAAAGTTAACGAAATACTCTCCCTTGCTACGCTTACTGTACCCCAAGCTAATTGGTTTCAGAAAGGCGGCAAACAAGGCCGTCATACAGAATATTTAGGTTACATCCTGGCCGAAATGCAGCATTTGCCGAGAATGTACCCCGATGCAAAATGGTAGGCTTACAATCAATTTTCTCTACATCATCTAATAAACATAGTTGCAGCGGCCAATTATCAATAAAGAAACTGTGTAAACTTTTTGATTGATGAAGCATTATTTTGTGTGAAACTGAAGTTGTTGCATGTTTTTTCCATCTAAGTTTCCAACACTGGCTACCACCATTTTCGCAAAAATGTCGGCGATGGCTGCCGAGCATGGTGCAGTGAATCTGTCTCAGGGTTTTCCTGACTTTCGTCCGCCCCAAGAGCTACTGAAATGCATCCAGCGCCATATTGACTCCCACACCCATCAGTATGCTCCCATGCCCGGTCTGCCTACGCTTCGTCAGTCTATTGCAGAAATGCATAGGCGAACCCACAACATTCAGATTGACCCTGATACTGAAATAACCATTACTGCCGGTGCCACTCAGGCTCTTTTTGCAGTGATTGCCACTTTGGTACATCCTGGTGACGAAGTGATTGTACTGGCACCTTCGTACGACAGCTATGTGCCTGCTATAGAGCTTATGGGTGGAAAAGGGGTGGAAATACCACTTTCTTCAGATTTTTCTCTTCCAACTCTTGAAATTCAGAAAGCCATTTCGCCAAAAACTCGGCTTTTAATCGTCAATAACCCCCACAATCCTTCAGGAAAAATACTATCAGCGGCTGAAATGCACTTTCTCGAAAATCTCGCGAAGGCAAATCCTCATCTCATCTTTCTGTTCGACGAAGTTTACCAGCATATCGTATTCGACGGACTACGACATCTCTCTGCTATTACCTATCCCGAATTGAGAAAAAGGGCTGCGTGCGTCTATTCCTTTGGTAAGAGCCTAAATGCTACCGGCTGGAAAATTGGCTACATAGTCGCTAACGAACCCTTAACTCGCGAAATCCGCAAGATTCACCAATACGAAGTTTTTGCTGTCAACAGTTTTATGCAAGCAGCCCTTGCCGAGTATTTACCAGATTTCGATCCCTCGGTTTTAGTCACACATTTACAGGCAGCGCGCAATTACCTCCAAACCCTGCTTTCCGAAACACGATTTAAACCCATATCCACTCAAGGAAGCTATTTCCAGCTTTACGATTATTCTGAAATTTCTGATCTTGACGATGTTCTATTTACCGAATGGCTCGTCAAAGAAGTTGGAGTAGCTCTGATTCCTATCTCTGTTTTTTACAAAAACCCTCCAAAAAACCAGCGCATTGTGCGCTTCTGCTTTGCCAAACGCAACGAAACGTTGCAACTTGCCGCCCAACGTCTTAAAAACTTGTAGTTGGAATGAACGATCTACAAAACCCTCTGCTTCAGCCATTTGATACGCCCTTTCAAATTCCTCCTTTTGATCGCATACAACCCATTCACTTTAAACCTGCCTTCGATCAGGCCCTAAAGGAAGCTAGAGCTGAAGTTCAGTTCATCGCAGAGGATAATTCTGAACCTACCTTCCAAAATACTGTAGAAGCTCTTGAATATGCAGGCCTTCGACTGAACGAACTTTCAGAAATCTTCTTTAACCTCAACAGCGCCGAAACAAATGACCAAATTCAACATCTCGCCCAAGAGATAAGTCCATTACTGGCTGAGTACAGCAACGATGTACTTCTTAACGAAAAGCTCTTTACACGCATCCACACCGTGTATCAAAACACGGATCAAGAGGCTCTTTCGCCTGAGCAGCGCATGCTGCTGCGCAAGACCTACCGAGCTTTCACGCGAAATGGCGCTTTGCTCGACGATGAAAAGAAAAAACAACTGCGCGACATCGACCAGCAGCTCGCCGTGCTCACCCAAAAATTTGCTCAAAATGTATTGGCCGATACCAATGCCTTCGAACTCTGGCTCTCCGAATCTGACCTCGAAGGCTTGCCCGACTTCGTGCGCGAAGCTGCCAAAGAAGCTGCTACCCAAAAAGGCAAACCCGACCAATGGCTCATTACGCTGCAAGCTGACAGCTACATACCCTTTATGACTTATAGCGCTCGGCGTGATTTGCGCGAGCAATTATTCCTTGCTTACGGAGCCCGAGCCTATCGCACTAAAAACGACAATACCGACATCGTATGTCAAATAGCTGACCTCCGTCGTCGGCGAGCTCAATTATTGGGCTTCGAAAGCCACGCTCACTTTGTACTCGAAGAGCGCATGGCTGGCTCGCCCGAGCGCGTTTGGCAGTTTCTTGACTTTCTGAAAACCCATGCCCGCCCGGCTGCTCTCTCCGATATCGAAAAGCTCCGTCAACGCGCCTTCGCTGATGGGCTCGACTCCCTGCAGCGCTGGGATGTGGCCTACATCATGGAAAAAATTAAAAAAGAAGAAATCGGCATTGACGACGAGCATCTAAAGCCCTATTTTCCCCTCCAGCAAGTCGTACAACAAGGCATTTTTAAGCTTGCTCAACGCTTATATGGCTTACAGTTCCGCCTGCGCAACGACCTTCCGAAGTATCATCCCGATGTTCAAACCTACGAAGTAACCGATGCCGACGGCCACCATCTGGCCATCTTTATGGCCGATTACTTCCCTCGACCGGGTAAGCGCGCTGGTGCCTGGATGACGCAGTACCGAGGCCAGTACCGTCACCTGGGCCGCGAGGTTCGCCCCATCATCAGCATCGTCTGTAATTTTAGTAAGCCCACCTCCTCCAAGCCTTCATTGCTCACTTTCGACGAGGTCCTCACTCTTTTTCACGAGTTTGGCCATGCCCTGCACGGCATGCTCGCCCATACTACATACCCATCCCTTAGCGGCACCAATGTCTATTGGGATTTCGTTGAGCTACCCTCGCAAATCCTTGAAAACTGGTGTTACACCGAGCCCATGCTATCGTCTATGGCGCGGCATTACCTCACTGGCGAGCCACTCCCAGCTGACGTCATCGAGCGCCTCAAGCGCATGAAAACCTTTATGGAAGGCTACTCCACCTTCCGCCAGCTCTCCTTCGGTGTGCTCGATATGCATTGGCATCATACGCTTACTAATACCCCTGACGACCTCAAAGCATTTGAATTACAATCACTTGCCGACCTCGATCTGCTACCACCCGTCGATAGCACGGCTATTTCCACATCCTTCAGCCACATCTTTCATGGGGCCTACGCAGCAGGCTACTACAGCTACAAGTGGGCCGAGGTGCTCGATGCCGACGCTTTTGAGTCTTTCGAGCAAGAGGGCCTTTTCAATCCAAGTGTGGCGCAGCGCTTTCGACAGTTGTTAAGTGCCGGGGGCACAATTGAGCCTATGGAGCTATTCGTCCGCTTCAAAGGTCGCGAACCCGACCCATCCGCACTCCTTCGCCGAGCAGGATTGATAAAATAATGCTTTTTTTCTGATTATCATTTGGGCGTGCCCCTCACTTCCTTCGCTGCGCTCAGTCGTTCGGGTCGGGCTATCCGCTCATATTCGCCTCGCGGGTGGGGGCGGCACCCTAAACTCTTCCAGAAAATTCAGCAGCTGAATTCGTCTGGGCTGCGTTGTCTGTCCTTTCGGCCAGCCAGCCTCGCCCAGGTGCCGCAGTGCCCCACCCGCTTCGGCTCATATCCGCTTCTATCCCTCACGCAGCAGCGGCCACCGGCCGCTCTTTAAAACTTTAACCTTAACTAAAACTAACACTTCTTTTGGGAACACAAATGCACGCGGATTTTATTCGCTGATGAACACAGATTTCGTTGAGAATTAAAGCGGATTTCTATCAATAAGCCCCATAGGGCGATATGTGAATAGCATCGCAGTAATTGTCAAACCATCAACTTCGTAGAAGCGACACATCACGTATGCACTGCCTTTTGTTCCGCGCCGTTGGAGCTGAATTGCTTAAAGGCATAAATGCTTGACTATTATCCTTTGGCTGCGCTGCAGTCTTTTTATCATCGACCTATAAATTTTACTTTTAAAGAAAATTCAAACGAAAACTTTTTCAGCGCACATCTGCGCGCTCTGCAGTAAATCTCCCCTCTTTGCGCCCAAAAGACGGAGGGAGAGTTTGGAGGTGTGTAAAAACGAGGAAAGCGAGGGGCAGAGGGAAGAGTAAAATTTGGCTTTAGGCTTACGTTAAAGAATAAGGATTTGAACTATTACACAGCCTAAAGAACGTTGACAGTTTTTTTAACCTATTTTACCAATCCGCTTTCTTGCACCAGTTCCATAAAGTCATCAAAAACCCACGGCTGGCCGGCCACTATTTCACCGCCAAACAAATAGTTTCCACCTCCCGAAAAATCCGTTACTCTACCTCCAGCCTCTTGCACGATCACAATTCCCGCTGCTACATCCCAAGGGCTCAGGCCATATTCAAAAAACACATCAAATCTTCCAGCCGCCACATAGGCTAAGTCGATAGCGGCAGAACCTATCCTGCGTACCCCTCGAGTGCGATAAAACGTGCTGTTTATCAACTTCATAAATGCCGGCATCCGCCCATAGTCACGATAGGGGAATCCCGTGGCGAGCAGTGCCTTATCGAGTCCGGGTTGAGTTCTTACTTTTATTGGTTGTCCATTTTTAAAGGCTCCACCACCTTTCCAAGCCGAGTAGAGGTCATTTAATCCACAGTCATAGATTACACCAACTATTGGTGTCATACGGTGTGTCAGCCCAATGCTAACGGAATAAAACGGAAGACCGTGAATAAAATTGGTGGTCCCATCTAAGGGATCAACTATCCACACATATTCATAATCACCTGATTGGCTTACTGTAGCCTCCTCGGTGATAAATCCTGCCTCCGGCAGAATGCGCTTTAATTCATTGACAATCAGTTCTTCTGAGGTCTTATCTACATAGCTCACAAAAGAGTTCAGCTCCTTAATCTCAACGCTTTTTTCTGAAAAACTTTTCTGCTCGTTTTGAATGAATTGCGAGGCTCTTTGGGCTACAGTCTCTACTTTTTTTACAACTTCTCTGAGATCAATCATTCTTTATCAGACAATTTGAGAACTTTAAGCAGTCTTTTTCCAAATTCTTCAATTACCTCAGCGGCTTCGTCATCGCTGGTAGCCCTGCGCAGTATAGTAGCAGAGGTCACAATGTTTTGATGGATAAATTTTTTCATAGCATCTACGCTCATGTCTTTGGTCCATAGGTCAAGGCGCAAGGTTTCTTGCTTGGCATCGTCCCAGAGAGTTAAAAACGCGGCTTTAGCATCGGCGTGAAACACTCCTCCATCTGGCGCATTCCATTCAATGCGTTCAGGTATCTGATTTTCGTCGAGCCATACGTCGAGGGTGATTTTTGCTTGTTTTTTCATTCGTTAAGGTTTATAGTTGGCTTGGTAAAAAATTGAATGATAGTCAGTACTTTTTATCAAGTCTTTGAGGGAAATATTTTTATTTTTTCGCATGTATTGGCTCACAATCTTATATCCAATCCACCTGCCAAGTCTGCCAGGTATTTGATTGTCGAATTCCGTTCCCAACTTAGTAAATGGAGCAGGGTCAATAAAATTTTTTTTCGTCATATAATTTACATCAAAAAGGAGCTTATTATTTACAAAATACAACCAAATATTTCGCTCGTTTTCTTCACAAAAATCAAGTTGTTCTTTTGTGTATTTAAAAATGTTATATTCCTTTTCCTCTGGCAACAATTTTCGAGTTATATACAGCTTGATTCCTTCGCGAATCATATGCGAGAGTAACGTCTCTGAAGTTTGCTTTTGCTCAATAATCAGAGATTCAGATATTGCATAGGCTACGTCAATGGGAATGAACTTTCTGTCGTGTTCTCGAGCGAGATATCTCGGCTGATTGCCATAGGCCGGATGTTCTTCTCCAAGATACAAATCGAGAGCAATAAACAGTAGAGAGTCACTAAAAATTACAGGGTAGTCATAGTCTAAGCGTGACACATAAGTGAACAAATAAAATTTTTCAAACGGTGGATTAAAGTGATATTTATATCGCTCTAAAACGGGTACTATTTGCTCTATTTCTTTGTTGATGTATTTAAACGAATCCCTCACATGCGCATAAAGTCTTAAATGAACAGAATCTTTCAAAATATTCCTCCAGAATTCATCATCTGTATTTGTAAAAAAGGGTGCATAGATTTTTTTTAATTTTGGAAGGCTGTCAAATACATTCTCTGGTGAAAGTTTAAAAAAATCCTGTTCAAATCTCCCTACTTTTAGTTCAACTTTTGCTCGGGAATCTTCTTCTAGAGTACAGCTGTTGAAAATCAATAAAAAAGATACGGGTAAAAGTATACAATAGTTAATTATACGAGTCATCTGCGAATTTGAAGATACTTTTGTGCAACAAAAATCCATTCAATCGATGAGTTTTTCAAAGTTCCGTCTCGCTCTGTACATTTTTTTGTTTTTAAGCTCATTTACAGCCATTTCCCAAGTTACTCATACCTACAGGTTAGGTATTTATGGAGCCTCAACCCTTACCTGGATGCCTTTTGACAATGACCTTTATCGAGGTCCGGCGCGGATGGGTTGGGGCTTTGGATTTTTGTTTAATCGTTTTTTGAACAGCAAAAATGCCTTTGCCGCAGGCCTCGACATTGGATCTTTGTATCACCATATCACCTATCCGGCTTACGACAGCATGATTGTCGGTAATCCCCTAATTAATGTTCGAATAAAAAATGATTTTCAATTCTTTTCATTTCCCTTCTCCTATCGGATGTTTTGGGGTGAAATTGGATATTATAACCCTTTTGTCAATTTTGGATTCAATCTTGGATTTAGACGTCGTCAGATAGTCGAATATGAACCAAATTATGAAAGTTTTAATCGAAACATCAACAATGGAATTCTGTTTAACCTTCTCATAGGTGTAGGAACAACCTACGAAATAGCAGAATCTACTGACCTGTTTTTCGAAGTTTTATTCAACAGAAGCCTATTGAACAACATCAAAGAAAGCGCTGTTCCACAACTAAGTGGTGAACAACCGCGTTTTTCATTTATCACGGTCAAGGCTGGATTGTTGTTTTAGGAATATGAATGCAGAAAGTGTAGCAAAGTATATAGCCGATTGGCTTAAAGAGTATGCTTTATCAGCCGGTTGTAAGGGATTTGTCGTCGGCATTTCAGGCGGAATAGACTCTGCCACGGTTTCAACGCTATGTGCCCGCACAGGTTTAGAGGTTTTGGTCATCACTATGCCCATCCATCAAGAGGTTAGTCAGCTCGATCGCGCAGCCAAGCACATCGATTGGTTAAAATCGCACTATCCCAAGGTTAGATCTTTAAAAGTGGATCTTACTAAAGTATTTGACGATCTCGTGGTTACCTATCAAGCTGATACTACCGATCACCTTGTAAATCTTTCTTTGGCCAATACGCGTTCGAGACTTCGAATGGTCACACTTTACTATTACGCTCAGGTCAACGGATTACTGGTTGCCGGCACTGGTAATAAAGTGGAGGATTATGGTGTGGGTTTTTATACTAAGTATGGCGATGGAGGCGTAGATCTGAGTCCTATAGCTGACTTAATGAAATCAGAGGTTTATGAATTAGGACGATATTTAGGAATCATAGACGAAATCCTAAATGCTCCTCCCACTGATGGACTTTGGCACGACAATCGAACCGACGAACAACAGCTCGGAGCCACCTACGCACAGCTCGAGTGGGCCATGAAAATGATTGAGGAAGGTAAATCGCCTGAAGACTTCGAAGGCGAGGAGCGAAAAGTGATGGAGGTGTTTTTATCTCATCACCGTCGCAACAAACATAAAATGGTGCCAATACCCGTTTGTAAGATACCTGAAACCATCAAAAATTAATCGCCATTTGAGATACCTCCTGATTATTGTGGCTTTTATACTTACAGGGGCAAGTTTCGCCCAAACCGACGAGGTATATTATGATGCTAAAGGGCGAAAAACCGGTTATTGGAGAAAATATTATCCTAACAAGCAATTGAAATTCGAAGGTCGCTTTGAAGACGACATCGAAGTAGGAGTTTTTAAATATTACCACGAAAACGGAAAGTTAAAGACAGAAAACACCTTCAGAGGTAAAACAGGTATTTGTTATTCAAAACAGTACGATCAAAATGGTAACCTGCTGGCAGAGGGTCTTTACAACAAACGCCAAAAAGACAGCGTTTGGACGTATTACAACGAGCAGGGGGTCAAGATTTCTCAAGAAACGTACACCAAAGGAAAACTCCACGGCCCTGTGATCACTTATTTTCCCAACGGCAAAGTGGCAGAGCGCATCGAATATGTAAACGGTGTGCGCCAAGGCGTCTGGGAGCAATTTTTTGAAGATGGCAATCGCAGTATTTCAGCCACCTACAAGGCTGACAAATTGCACGGTGAGGCTACGTATTACTCCGTATTCGGATCTGTGAGAGCAAAAGGAACGTATGTCGAAGGAGTGCGTCACGGCGATTGGTTTTTTTACAGCGACGAAGGTCGCCCGGAGCGAAAAGAGACGTATCAGAACGGATTTTTAGTGCGCATGGTTGAATATTCCAAAAAATCAGCCCAATAATGGCTCGTGTGGTAGTTGGCATGTCGGGCGGTGTGGATAGCAGTGTAGCTGCTCTGCTCCTTCAGCAGCAAGGGCATGAAGTAATAGGTATTTTCATGCGGAACTGGAACGACGAATCAGTGACGCTCAACAACGAGTGCCCTTGGGTGGATGACAGCCAGGACGCACTGATGGTGGCCGAATCGCTAGGAATCCCGTTCAGAGTGATTGATTTTAGCGAAACGTACAAAAAGCGGATCGTCGATTACATGTTTGCCGAGTATGAGGCCGGCCGCACTCCCAATCCCGATGTGCTCTGCAATCGGGAGATAAAATTTGATGTGTTTCTCGAAGAAGCTTTAAAACTCGGTGCCGATTACGTAGCGACAGGTCATTACTGCCGAAAGCAAGTAGAGACAGCAACAAGTGGAACTGAGATCCATCGCCTTCTGAAAGGTGTGGACCATAACAAAGACCAAAGCTACTTTCTCTGTCAGGTGAGGCAATCCCAGTTAGCTAAAGCTCTTTTTCCCATTGGTCACCTTCAAAAAGCCGAAGTAAGACAAATAGCTCAAAAACACGGTTTAATTACTGCAAACAAAAAAGATTCTCAGGGACTGTGTTTTATCGGCAAAGTCAGCCTACCTGAATTTTTACAACAGCAATTAAAACCCAAAAAAGGCAAAATCATTCTCGTTCCGCCACAAGCTCTGCAAGTAGCACTTTACACGGGTATGGAGGAAATAACCGAAGAAAATCTGGATGTTTGGGCTACTCCTCCGCAACTCACTGCCTCCATGGGTCAAAACATCGGCGAGCACAGTGGAGCTCATTACTTTACCATCGGCCAACGCAAGGGGCTTGGCTTAGGAGGCATGAAAAAACCACCTTTTGTGATAGGAACCGATGTGCATGAGAACATCTTGTATGTAGGCGAAGGCGAAGACCATCCGGGACTTTACCGCAGCGCACTAAAAATGAAAAATGAAACGCTCAACTGGATTGTTCCAGGAGAACATTTAAAACCCGGTGAGCGTAAAAGGTACATGTGTAGAATTCGCTACCGCCAAGAGCTTGAACCTGCCACGCTTTTTGTTTTCGAAGAATACAGTTATCTGCTTTTCGATAAACCTCAAAAGGCCATTAGTCCTGGCCAGTTTGCCGTGTGGTACGAAGGCGAGTATTTGGTAGGTAGCGGTGTAATACTTTAGAACATGAGGAAGGGAATTTTAATCTTGCTTTTTGCACTGGCTTCGGTTACGTATGCCCAGCAGCATTACATTGTTTATTTAAAAGACAAAGGCAGTAACATTCATTTACTTTCAGATCCTCAAAAATTCTTAAGTACACGTGCCTTATTGAGAAAACAGGCGCACAACATACCCATCGATGCAACTGACCTTCCTGTTTGTAACAACTACATAAAGGCGGTTTCAGAGGTCATTGGGACTGAGGGTAAAATTTTACAAAAAAGCAAGTGGCTGAATACACTTTTTTTAAGCACATCTGAGTACAAAATCAATCAAATTGCTCAATTGCCCTTTGTAACTCACATAGAGCCATATACACCCAAAAGTTCAATTACAGCGCGCACGCAAATAGTGAATCACGGCCTCAGCAAGCCTCAGATAGAAATGCTCAAAGGGCAATTTCTTCACAACCAGGGCTATTTAGGTCAAGGGATGCTCATAGCCGTTTTCGATGGTGGATTTTTTAATACAGATAATGCTTCTGTTTTCGATTCACTCTATCAATCAGGTCGATTAAAGTTTACTTACAATTTCAACAACAACAGTTCGAACGTTTACTTTCCTGGTTCGCACGGCACGGCTGTATTAGGTGTTTTGGCCTCTTATGCGCCAGGTCAAATGATTGGTACCGCACCTAAGGCCGATTACATTTTGCTCCAAACTGAATTTGAACCCACTGAAACCCGACAAGAAGAATACAATTGGCTCGCTGGAGCCGAGTTAAGTGATTCGTTAGGGGTTGACATTATTAATTCTTCACTGGGCTACAGCACTTTTGATAATCCTGCAGATAATTACACAGTCGCTCAGCTTAACGGGCAAACGGCTATTGTAACCCAAGCAGCTCTATGGGCTGCTCGAAAGGGGATGCTCGTGGTGAATTCAGCTGGCAATGAAGGGAATAGCAGTTGGCAAAAAATTCTCTTTCCGGCAGATGCTGATTCTATACTGGCAGTAGGTGGAGTAAACAGCGCGGGTCAGCGAGTTAATTTCAGCAGTATGGGACCTACAGCAGATCAACGCATTAAACCCGATGTCGCTGCCCAGGCTTTTCAGGTATTTACAATAAACAGCAGTGGGAATGCCACTACCGCAAATGGTACTTCATTCTCTGCACCTTTGATCAGTGGTTTAGCTGCTTGTTTATGGCAGATGTATCCCAACAAGTCGTTTTTTGACATTCGAAATGCCATCTTGCAAAGTGGTCATATGGCATCAAATCCTGATACCCTCTTAGGTTATGGAATTCCTGACTTTCAGCTTGCCGCACAACTGCTTCTTAATCAGTCTGAAATAGAAGATGACAAAGAGAAAATTAGCATTTTTCCTAATCCGGTAAGAGATGAACTCCATGTTAAGGGTTTGGAATCTGCTGAAATTAAAGAGATTAGGATTTACGATGGATATGGTCGACTTGTGAAAGCAATTAATAAAATTGAAAATGGAGATATAAATGTATCCTCGTTGCCGTCAGGGATCTATTTTATAACTTTTACTTTTGAAGGCCATAAAATCACAAAAAAAATTTTAAAGCTTTGATAGATAAGAGATTTGATTTTTCCAAAAATAGAGTTTGTTCCTTATTTGGCATTCGATATCCGGTGATTCAGGCCGGAATGATTTGGGTAAGTGGCTGGAAGCTGGCTCGTGCAGTAAGCGATGCTGGAGGACTGGGAATTATCGGGGCTGGCAGTATGTATCCGGATGTGCTGAGAGAACATATCCAAAAATTCAAAGCGCACTCCGACAAGCCCTTTGCCGTAAATGTGCCTATGTTGTATCCTGACTTGGACAAAATTGTGGACATCATCATCGAAGAAAGAGTTCCCATTGTCTTTACTTCAGCCGGAAATCCAGCTACCTACACTCCAAAGTTTAAGGACAATGGTCTGAAGGTGGTTCATGTAGTGAGCAGCGTAAAATTTGCCCTGAAGGCTCAAGCCGCTGGTGTAGATGCCGTGGTGGCTGAAGGCTTTGAGGCAGGTGGCCACAACGGACGGGAAGAAACCACTACGATGGTTTTAATTCCTGCTGTTAGACGAGAGATAGATATACCCCTGATAGCTGCAGGTGGAATAGGTTCAGGGGCATCAATGATGGCAGCTATGGCTTTAGGAGCCGAAGGAGTACAGGTGGGTTCGAGGTTTGCAGCTTCAGTTGAAAGCTCTGCTCATCAGGCATTTAAAAAAGCGATCGTAAACGCCAAAGAAGGTGACACAATTTTGACCCTTAAAGAGTTAGCCCCAGTGCGTTTAATTAAAAATAGGTTTTATGACCAGGTAAAGGCTGCATACGAACGTGGAGCCACTGTAGAGGAGTTAAAACAAATTCTCGGCAGAGCTCGGGCTAAAAAAGGCATGTTTGAAGGCGATCTCGACGAAGGTGAACTCGAAATAGGCCAAATCTCCGCCATAATAGACGATATTAAACCCGCAGCTCAAATACTTCAGGAAATTATTTCCGAATACAATGAATTAAAAGCAGCGATTAGAAATTCTTAGTCATTCGCTAATTAATAAAAAATGGAAATTAATTAGTGAGTTTGCATCAATTTTTTGCGGTTTATTGTATCTACTTTTAATTTGTATCAAATAAGGTCTTACAAATGAGGATGTACAAAAACGCACTGTTCACAATATTCCTATTTGTTTTTTCATTTCTGTCTTATCATACAAAATCCAGCCACATTCGTGGAGGAGAGATTACTTGGAGATGTGCACCAAATGGCGGGTGGATTTTTACCTTTAAAATCTATGGCGAGTGCGGAAGTACAGTTATTAGCCAATTTGAAACAAGTCTTACTCAGCAACTACAGATTCAAAACTATCCGACTGTTGGAGGAACGACTAATGTAACAGTTACACGCATTAGCAGGCAGGATATTTCGCCGAAGTGTTGGAATCCGAGTTGGGAATGGCGTTGCACGCCTAATAACCAACCGCCGTTTAATGGTCAGAATCCACAATGTCCTCCGCAGTTCACACCTTGCGATTGGAACGGTCAATCATACGGTGCCGTGGCGGAGTTTGTTTATGAATCTGCACCTATTATGCTATCGGGTACTCCACCTGCCCAAGGCTGGACTGTAAACTGGAACGTATGCTGCAGAAACAATTCAATTAACATTGTAGGTGCATCCGGTCAATCAGCTTGGTTTAGAAGTGTAATGTTTCCGAAGCCCAATCCGACAGGTCCTGGCTTCATGAACGCATCTACTTGCTACGACAATTCACCACAGTTTCTCGAGCCTCCAGTCGTTGTCATTTGTGCAGGTAACCCTCAGATTTACAGCCCACTTTCTTTCGACAAAGATTTGGACCCAGTTCAATACTCTTTAGCTAACGGACTGGGAAACAATGGCAATCCAATGACCTGGGCTACCGGATATTCTGCAAATCAACCTTTTCCCACTAATGCACCAAATGGACCTACTTCAATCGATCCAACTACAGGAAATATTACTATAAATCAAATTGGAAATATTACCGAAGGCAACTATTTGTTAGTTATACGCGTTACTTCATTTTGTGGTGGTGTTCCCATATCTGAAGTGTACAGAGATGTGCAAATATCCATAGTTAACTGTCAAAAAATTCAGGGAAATCCACCTAATAATGCCCCATCATTAACTATTTCACCAATAGGAAATCTGAATTACACTTTAGTCGGAAATACATTGACGGTGTATGCTGTGGCAAAAGATACAATTCAGTTTAATCTTTTAGCGCAAGATATTGATCTGAATCCTTTACCACCTACCAATATTCCGGCAATACCTCAGCAAGTGAGGTTTTTTGCTGCGGGTGGTCAGGTAGGAGCAAATTTAACAGATACAAACAGCTGTGATTTTCCACCTTGTGCAGTGATGCATCCGGGTCCAGGCCAATCCGGTTATACAAATCCTGTAAACAACGCAATAAAATTCTTCTGGAGAACTGATTGTAACCACTTGAGCAGTAATTCGGTATGTGGTATTTCAGGACTGAATGAATATGTCTTTACCCTTCGGATGTCTGACAATTATTGTCCATCACCGGCTATTGCCATTGCTACCGTACGGGTAATCATTAATGCCTCATCAGCTGACTCAGCGCGTTTACACTGTGTTAACCGACTCAACAACAATGGCGTGTATCAGCTGAACTGGACGCCTCCTCAAGACACCGGATATAACTTTAATTATTACATAATATATGGTAGCCCGAGCCCTGCTGGGCCATATGTGCCGCTTGACACCCTCTATGGTTGGGCTACAAATACTTATACCACTCAGCCACTTACTCCAAATACAGGGTGGAATTTTTATGTAGCCTCTAATATGGGTTGTAACTACAGCTCTAATTCCGATACGCTTCGCGCTATTGAACTAAATTTGAATGTTTTTCCACCAAACAATGGCCAGTTTGGACAAATGACCTGGAACGACATTAAGACAAATGGTAGTTCAGATAAATTCTTTTCAATATGGGCTGAACATCCTAAAGGTTCAAACAATTGGATTAAGTTAGATTCCACAAAGCTATTTACTTACACCGATACAGTAAACGCCTGTGGCGATACAGTGGCTTTTCAAATAAGAGCTGAGCAAGACAGTGGAGCTTCGTGTTTTGCTTATTCTAATATTGAAGATGGATATTTTACAGACATATCCAATACCGATACTATGCAGCTGGTTTATGTTACGGTAAACAACAACAAAGCTCAGATTGACTTTTTGCCGAGCAATTCGGGTGATGTAGAAACTTACTATATTTTAAGTGGCAATCCCTTTACAAATACCTGGTCGATAGTGGATACCCTTGATCAAAACGACACACTTCCACACATCTGGCAAGGGTCCAATGCTGGCAATCAAATTGAGTATTTTCGAGTCATATCGGCCGACAGTTGTGGTAATTTCTCTGACGATCAAATAGTTGTTTGGCATAATACCCTCTTAATCAACTATATTCTTAGAGTTTGCGAAGGAACTAATACCCTTTATTGGAATAGATACAATGGTTGGGGCAACGATCTTGTCGGTTATGAAGTCTACGCCGATATTAATTCGCCGATACTTGGCAATTTACCAAATCAATTGCTCTTCACCGGTACACCTAACGATACGTTTTACGTTCAAACCAGTTTCGAAGAAGGTGCAGACTATTGCTACAGAGTTGAAGCAATCCACACAAATGGAATTCGGTCAGTATCTCAGATTACTTGTATGAATCCAGGGGTGCTGATACCTTCAAACTTGATGTACATCCCTTACACTGAGGTTAAAAACAATGCCATCCAAATTGAATTTTTCTATGATGGCGCTGCTGATATTCGAGAGTACATTCTTCAAAGAGGTCATTCAGCCAATGGACCTTTCTATGAAATCGTGAGATTCCCACACAACACTACACCACCTTTTAGGCACACATTTACGGATAATAAGGTGGACATCAATCAATCGTATTTCTATCGGGTTGTCGGGGTAAACAATTGTGATACCATCGGTGCCGTATCAAATCATGCTCGTAATATTGTGGTGAAAGCCAATGCCTTGAGAAGCGATGTAAACAGAGTGCATTGGAACCCCTACACTGAGTTTAATGGGGGAGTATTTCAATATCAAATCCTTCGCAAGGTAGGTGAATTCGGTGCTTGGCAGTTACTGCCTGTTGTAATAACTGGTACCGATACCATGTATCTTGACGACATTAAGTCTTTTGAAGGTACTGAAAACCTTTACTGTTACAAAGTAATTGCCGTCGAAGGCACTAACACCTTGCCTATACCTCCAGGGTTTGGTCCATTTGTTAGTACCTCAAACGAAACCTGTGTCAATCAAAAAGTTAAGCTTTTTGTGCCCAATGCAATTAGACCGGGTTCGCCGATTCTGGAAAACAGAACTTTCAGAGTTCAATTTAAATACCTTGATATCACCAGATTTAGCATGCAGATTTTTAACCGTTGGGGCCAACTTATGTTTGAAACCGACGATCCTAACAAGGGTTGGGATGCCACCTTCGAGGGCAAAGAAGTACCTGCCGGAGTTTACACATATCTCATTAAGTACGCGACTCCGGGCGATAACGAACAAGAAGAACGAGGTACATTCACAGTTATTAGATAAAATTTTATATAACTTTGGCCCGCTCAATGAGCGGGCTTTTTTATGCTACACCGCGTCATGAAAAAACTATTCTTTGCACTTTTTCTTGCCCTTTATTCCCTTTTTGGTGCAAATGCCCAAATAACAGAGGAAATCAGCGAATCGACCCGGCAAATATTTATCAACTACAAAAGGCGATTCGAAAATAAAAGTCGAGTTACAGGGTATAGAATTCAACTCTTTACCGGAAACAAGCAATCTGCCGACCGCATCAGAGCTCAGTATTTAGCTCAAAACTTTCCTTACCCTGTCTATATGGTCTTTGAAATGCCCAATTATAAAATTCAGGTGGGTGATTTCAGAGATCGAATTGAAGCCGAGGGCGTACGTGAAAGCTTGATGGGAACATTTAGTGGTGCTTTTTTGGTGAGAACCTCAATCACCCCGTATTTAAAAATAGCTAATTTTTAATCAGGTTTAACGAATGAAATATAAACGCGTACTACTTAAACTGAGCGGTGAAGCTCTGATGGGAAGTCAGAACTACGGCATTGACCCCAAACGACTAAAAGAATACGCAAACGAAATAAAAGACGTTGTTTCTCAAGGTCTTCAGTTGGCTATCGTCATCGGCGGAGGAAACATTTTTCGGGGAGTTTCAGGGGCGGCTACCGGTATGGACCGTGTGCAAGCCGACCACATGGGTATGTTGGCCACAGTGATTAATTCTTTAGCGCTTCAATCAGCCCTCGAAAATGAAGGCATCTTTACCCGATGCATGTCGGCCATCGAGATGAATAAAATCGCCGAACCTTTCATCCGTCGTCGCGCCATCCGCCACCTTGAGAAGGGTAGGGTAGTGATTTTCGCCGGCGGCACAGGCAATCCCTATTTTACAACAGATACAGCCGCTACACTTCGAGCCATCGAAATAGATGCCGAAGCCATTTTAAAGGGTACTCGAGTAGATGGCATTTATTCTGCTGACCCTGAAAAAGACGCAAACGCTAAAAAATTTGATGCCCTTTCTTTTAAAGAAGTGTATGAAAAAGGCCTGAATGTAATGGACATGACCGCCTTTACCTTAAGCCACGAAAACAATCTGCCTATTATCGTCTTCGACATGAATAAGCCAGGTAACCTAAGAAAGGTGATTTTTGGAGAGAATATCGGAACAATTGTCAAAAATTAATACTTGAAAAATGGACGAAATACAACTCGTACTTGAAACCGCTGAAGAGAGCATGAAAAAGGCTCTCCATCATTTGGAGAAAGAACTCGTAAAAATTCGCGCCGGTAAAGCAAATCCTGCTTTGCTCGAAAGCATAAAACTAGAATACTATGGTGTGATGAGCCCGCTAAACGGTGTGGCCAACATAATGGTACCTGATGCCCGTACCATCACCATTCAACCCTGGGAAAAGAAAATGATCCCCGAAATCGAACGCGCTATTATGAATGCCGGACTCGGCCTCAATCCACAAAACAATGGCGAAATGGTCATTATCAACATTCCTCCCCTTACTGAGGAACGACGTAAAGAACTCGTAAAGCAAAGCCGCGCTGAAGCCGAGCATGCTCGCGTAGGCATACGCGCAGCTCGTAAAGAAGCCAATGACGAGCTTAAAAAGCTCCAAAATCAGGGAATAGCTGAAGATGCTATAAAAGACGCCGAAGAAAAAGTTCAAAAACTCACTAACCTCTATATCTCAAAAGTCGATCAGATGCTTGAGAAAAAAGAGGCTGATATCATGACCGTATGAAAAATTTCTTACATGCCGGGGCTCTCGCCCTGGCTATTTTATTTTCTAGCTGCTCATCATCCATTAATGTTGAGGATGGGGATACACTTACTGTGTATGTAAATAATTACTCTGTTAAGGATTTTGAGCCTTATCTCGACTGCTCAACGGTGCTTTCAAAAAATTCAGCAGACCACAAAAAGTTAGTAAAATTAATAGCTGATCTTAGCGACGAAACGTTTGAAGAGGAAGACGGCAGCAATTATTACACTATTACAATTACTGATGCTACAGGAATCCAAAAGGCAACGGTCACCATACCTCAGGGGGGCGGAGGGCGCTCGAAAAGCAAGAAGCTCTTTCAATTGCTCGATCAGATTTGTATCTATTGATTGACTGTGTCATAGTATCTGTATGTAAATAGACTTTCGAATTAGCTTAATAGATATCTTTAATACGTGAAATTCATCGAATTTGGTCAAAAAAAAGGCCTATAAAAAGTATTTTTGACCAAACAGAGTCGTTCCATGAATTTTTCAGATGTGTATGACAAGCACGTAGTTCTTACCTATCATTTGTACAATAACCTGTTTCTTACATTGCCTTATACAGGCATTCAAACAGCCGGACCCTACGTGCCAATTTTAAATAAAAAATCGTTTGAAGGTCTCCAGGCAGGTTTAGCACCAGATGAAATATTAAACCACTTCTTTGAAGACCATTATCCTATCGAAAGTGAACAGGAAAAAATCGACTTTCTCTTCAAGGTAGTACAATACATCGAGCGGCAAGTGGTACTATTTGATGCCGTTGAAGATGCAGCCTTCGAAAAACTTCACGACCTGCAAGGAAAAGGTACCCTGTCCTTCTTAATAGAAGAGGCTAAAGCTGAAAATGCGCTCAATGCCCTGGGCAAAGTATTGTCTTCTTTTGGAGTTCGAGTAGTACTAACAGCGCATCCAACCCAGTTTTATCCGGGTCATATACTTAGCATTATAACCGATATGGAGCAAGCCATTCGCAAAGGCAATGCTGCAGAGGTCACAACCTTAATGCGGCAGCTTGGTCTAAGCGCCATGTATCGTCGCAACAAACCTACTCCTCTTGAAGAGGCTACTTCGCTCATTTGGTATCTCGAAAACATATTCTATGACGTAAACGCCCAAATTCACCGACTCCTACTTGATAAAGTACCTTCCTACACCTTTAATCCCAAACTCATTACCACAGGCTTCTGGCCAGGTGGAGATCGCGATGGCAACCCTACTGTGAAGTCAGATACTACCATCGATACATGTAAACGATTAAAAGAGAGCATACTAAGATGCTATTTGCGCGATGTGCGTTCTCTTAAGCGCAAGCTCACCTTCCCAGGAATTGACCTTAAAATTCGAGAAATTGAGCTTCGTCTTCAATCAACCATCTATCGCCATGACGACAACTACTATAATCGCCCGGAAGAAGTGATTGCCGATCTTCAACACATTCGGGAAGAACTTCAGCAAAAATTTATGAGTCTGTATTGTGACGATGTAGATGCACTCATTCGCCAACTTCAAACTTTTGGCTTTCACTTCGCCCCCCTCGACATTCGTCAGGACTCTCGAGTACATCGTTCTTGGGCATTTGAGTTTTTGTCCTTTAGGGGTCTTGAGGAGCAATATCAAGTTTTTTCTACCGTAGAGCAAAAACTTGACTTTTGGTGGAATCAGCAGTGCGACCTACTATCTGATGAACTACTTTATCTGTCACCCGACCTCGCAGATGTTATCAGGCTTATTAAGGCCTTACCAATGATTCACATAAAGAATGGCCCAAGATCCATCGAACGCTACATCATCTCAAACACCCAAAATGCTGAAGACCTCGCTATTCTAAAATTTTTACTTACGGCTGCTGGCAGCGATTTTTACCTTCATATTCAGCCTATTCCTCTCTTCGAAACAGTAAAAGATCTGGCCAATTCCGAGCAGATTTTAACTGCGCTTTTCAATCACAGTGGTTACCGCCAGTGGTTAGCCGCGCATGGCAATAGGCAGACTATCATGCTCGGTTTTAGTGATGGCACCAAAGACGGAGGTTATCTCAAAGCCAACATAGCCATCTATAAAGCAAAAGCTGCAATCACTCGATTATGCCGTACCTATGGCATAGAACCGATCTTCTTCGACGGACGTGGCGGCCCACCTGCTCGTGGCGGTGGCGATACACACCTCTATTATGCAGCACAAGGTGCCGACATCGCCTGCAGCGAAATACAACTCACCATCCAAGGCCAAACCATATCCTCCAAATTCGGAAACCATCAGGCAGCACGATACAACCTAGAGCAACTCCTCACGGCTGGAGCTGGGCGCTACCTCTTCAGAAACTCCACACCCACCCTTACCGACCAAGAAGCTGAACTCCTGAGTCAACTAGCTGAGATTGCTTACACCAAATACGAAAGCCTTAAAAATCACCCTGCCTTTTCCGAATATTTACTAAAAGCTACCCCACTGCCGTATTACGCCGAAACAAACATCAGCAGTCGTCCAGCCAGGCGTGGCCGTACCGATAAACTTTCACTCGACGACCTTCGCGCCATACCTTTCGTTGGCACCTGGGCGCAGATGAAGCAAAATGTGCCTGGCTACTATGGCTTCGGCACAGCCCTACAAGCTGCTATCGATTCTGGTCAGGGCCAGCAGCTCAAGGACCTTTTTCGACACTCCAGATTCTTTCGTGCCCTTGTGCTCAACAGTATGCAGTCACTTGCCAAAACACGCTTTCAACTCACAGCTTACCTCCAGAACGATCCTCAGTTTGCCGACATCTGGCTCGATTTAAAAAAGGAAGCCGACCTCACGCAATCGATGCTCTTGTACATTTCTGGTTATTCGCAGCTGCTCGATGAGTCACCCAACAACCGCAAATCTATCGCTATGCGCGAAGAAATGATTTTGCCCTTGCTCATCATTCAGCAGTATGCCCTCTTACAATTGCGAAAGCGTCCTAAGACAGACCCTCAGCACGGAGTGTATAAAAAACTTGTGGTCCGATGCTTCTTCGGCAACATCAACGCCAGTCGCAACAGCGCATAAAATTTTTTTCTTTTTTTCTTTTTGGGCGTGCCCCAGGCTGGCGCTTATGGCGCTCAGCCTGGGTCGGGCTACTCCGGGGTACGCTTCGCTCCCGTGCTACGGCTCAGCTACGCTTCGCCTTCGCACCGCGCTGTCGCGCGCCCTACGTATCCCTCACGCGGGTAAAACATTAAACCTCATTTTCAAATGGATATCTTCGTACCAGTCTCCCGAGCTTTTGACGTTCAGAAATAAAACTTTCCTATAATCTCTGTTTTAGCTGCACTGAAATGTTCAAAAAATCAATTTACACGTTCTTTAGACAGTTGCGACCTAAGCTGCTCAGCTACAGTCAGCACAATGGGATCATGCATCTTAATTACTTTTTTCCCAGCTTGCGGTCCAAAGATCATGTAGGCTAAAGTGGCCTTTACATGTAAAATGCTGAAGTCTTTCATTTCTTGAGAGGAAGCCTCAGTTGAGGCGTTTCTACGCAAACCCATCAGCTGAAGAGCTTCTTCAAAAGTCGGATTAAAATCTTTCAAAAACCTTTCAAAGCCCTTATTCTTCCAAGAGTCCCCATTTTCACTCACATACTCAAACATTTTTTCACTTGGATTGATCATATACTGCATGCTGTGGGCAAAATGATGTAGTTCTTTGTATTTTAAGTTTATATCTGGTTGTATTCCGCCTCTCTCCATCAGGGTTTTTCCGTTTTTCGATGTGTGAATTTTTCTATCACCCCCTTTTTGTTCGTGTATTTCGGGTAAATAGGGCGATTGAATGGAGCGACCCGATGGGGTAAAATAACGAGCCGTAGTAATTCGCACACGGCTACCGTCGGGCAGAAGGCTTTCTTCTTGTACCAGCCCTTTGCCAAAGGTTGGCGAGCCTGCAATGAGCCCTCGCGAGTTGTCTTGAATAGCACCCGCCAAGACTTCGGCTGCTGAGGCCGAACCTTCATTTACCAGCACCACCAGCGGCAGCTTTCTGAAGCGCCCGTCACTTAGAGCTTTTACAGCTTCTCTGGCTTTCGAGCGATCTTCCACAATGACCACTGTGTCGTTTGCAGAAAGAAATTCTCTGGTCACGCGCACAGCTTCTATCATGAGTCCTCCCGGATTATCTCTGAGGTCAAGGATCACTCCTTTAGCCGTATCAATGCGCAGTTTCTTCGCTTCTCGCAAAAAATTTTGATACGTATTTTCTGCAAATCGCTCTATGCCCATTACAGCAATACCGCCAGGCAAATAAAATCCTTCATTTACCGATGGTACTGCAATCCATTCTTTTTCAAGTGTTTTGGTTATTTTAGAGTTTTCTCGTAGCAGAGTAAGTTGAATTTTATCGCGCTTAGGATTCCGTATGAGCGCAATGATTTTTTGTAACTCGCCAGCATAAGGGGCTTCTGTTAGGTTTTCACCATCTATGGTAAGCAGTTTGTCGCCGGCTTTTACAGCAGCACCTGCAGCAGGTGAGCCTGGAAATACACTGAGCACCACGGCAGTATCATTTACCATTGTAAATTCTATACCAGCGCCATAATACCTGCCTGTGATTTCTTCTTCTACATCGCCCGAATGTGCTGAGTCAATGAAAGAAGAGTGCGGATCGAGCCTATGCAGGATGTCATTGATAGCATAATCCATAAGTGAATCTACATTCACGTGCTCGACATAGTTATTTTCGATAAGAGCAAGAATTCGCTGAAGCTTGCTAAGACGATTTTCAGAAAAGGTAAAACCTTTTTGGGTAGAGACATTATTTTCAGAAATAAAAATGCCCAACCAAACCCCCACAATCGCTGATAGGGCCATATATAAGGGCCAGAAGGTTGAGCCTTTTGATTTCATATCGGCATTTGGATGTTTCTTTTAACGAAAAGGGATAAAAGTTGTTTTTCAGCCAGTCGAATTATCCAATTCAGGATATTGAACAATCTCTACACCTGCTCTTTCAAGAAATTCTAATCCCGAAGTATCGCTGTATTTGCGAATATACACAAGCCTGCAAATACCGGCTTGATGAATCAGCTTTGCGCAGTCGCGACAGGGCGAGAGCGTAAGGTATAGAGTAGCTCCACGGCACGATTGTGTGCTCCCTGCTACTTTCAGGATGGCATTGGCCTCAGCATGCAGTACATACCATTTTGTTTCGCCTGTTTCATCTTCACAATCATTTTCAAAACCCGAAGGTGTGCCATTGTATCCATCTGATATGATCATGCGATCTTTTACGATTAGCGCCCCTACCTTTTTTCGGGTGCAGTGTGAGAGCTGTGCCCATTGTTGAGCCATCCGAAGGTATGCTTGGTCGTATCGCTGGGTTTTGCTCAGTTCCGTATCAGTACTTTTGATGTGTTCCATGAAGAACTTTTTATATGTATAACATAAGCCCCTGATTTTAGCCATGATAGATCGAGGCCGTTTTTCAACTGTTGGTCCGAAAAGTGGGCTAAATAGTAAACTCGTCCCAATAGATCGGTTACCATTATCTCATAGTTTCCTTGATCTTTTATCTGTATAAAAATCGTATCCTGGAAAGGATTAGGAAATATAGAAATTCGCTCAGCTGCTGAAATTTCATTAGTTGCCATGAAATAATGATCAGCAAAAAGCCACAGAACAGCCTCTCCGAACTCCTGACGCCAGAAGGCTTCGTTGTGCTGTCCGTTTGGAACAACTTTATTTTGAATTTCTTGCTCCGCAAAACCTGCAGCAACAAGGGTTTGTTTCATTTGAGCTATTTGCTGGGCTACAGAACCATTGCTTTCTAAACCACCAGCAAGCTGATAGATGCGCATAGGATGTTTTTGACCAACCGAGGCCGGATAGCTCCATACTTGGTTCGAAAACCAATAACTCGGTGAGAAAATACCGAGCTTCGAAAAAGTCTCCTGATTGCGTAGTCCACCGTAGTAAGTAATAAGCCCTCCCATACTGCTGCCCATCATTCCAGTGCTATTCCGACTTTTTTGGGTGCGATACGCACTGTCGATGTATGGCTTGAGATATTGTACTATGAAATCCATGTACTGGTCGCCCTGACCACCTCCATACTGGCTATTTACCCAAGGGCTATATTCATTGATGCGCTGTGCACCTCCATTGTCGATACCCACCACAATGATGGATTTGCCCATCGAATTATACAAGCTATTTAGCGTTTCATCAACCTGCCACTCACCGGCAAACGATGTAGCCTGATCAAACAGATTTTGCCCATCGTGCATATACAGCACCGGAAAACTATCGGTATTCGTGGTGTAATGAGGCGGTAAATAAATCCAAATGCGTCGGCTTCGGTTAAGTGGTGGCATAAAAAAGGCATTGCTTACGATTGACACATTGGACGCTGCTGTGGAATTAGTGCCACCCAAATCTTCCCAACTTAAGATGGTAAGTTTAAGCGTATCGCCAGCTGACCAATTGTGCACTCTATTGGGTAAAAAGCCACCATTCTGATTGCCTTCAACTGTTTGCCAACTTCCTCTTGTGAATTTAAATTGAACCGGGTTTGTTGTAATTGTCAGTGTTTTAAAATATTGTGAGCCGATTTTAGTCAAAATTGTAGAAGTATCCGAAGGATTCCAATTGTTAAAATTACCGGCTATGTAGATAGATGCTGAAGGGGGTGTGTTTGCAGGAACCTGTTGAACAAGTATATGCAGCTGTGCTTCTGCAGAAATGTGTATAAGGATGGAGACAAATAATCCAAAAAATTTAAATACCTTCATAAGATTGGAAAAAAATCGCTGTTCCAAAGATGCAATAAAAAAGGGCATGATGTGCGATTCATGCCCTTTTTACTGCTCAAAAGTTTTTTAGAAGATAAGCTATATCAGTAATCTTCATCCTCTTCGTCTTCCTCATCGGTGTATTCCTCCTCCTCATCATCTTCATAATCATCTTCTGGATCAAAGCCTGCTTCCATGAAGCGGTCTCCGCTGCTGCGCTTTTTCTTGCGAGGCTTTACATCCTCTTCTTCTTCATCTGTTTCTGCTTCGGTATCATCTACTTCGCTGATAGGAGGTACATCGATGATTGGTGGGGTGAGTACATCCTCTTCATCTTCTTCAGTAAGCAAGTAGTTCTCTACTTTTTCGGCGAGTTCTACGCTTACTTTTACCAGATACTTTGTGTCTTCGGTTTCAAGGGGTACAGCCGATACCCACTCGTTCTTGGCATTTTTAAATTTTATGATAGCATCCTCATAGCCATTGGGATATGTTTCTAAAAGCAGACTGAGGAGCTTGTTGGTGATATTTTTGTAATCAACTATTACTCTTTTCTTTTCCATAAATCATTTAATTACTGACCGAGAATCCAGGCAAATATGAGGGGAGCCACAATGGTAGCATCCGATTCGATAACAAATTTTGGGGTATCAATTCCAAGTTTTCCCCAAGTGATTTTTTCGTTTGGAACAGCGCCCGAATAGCTACCATAGCTTGTGGTTGAGTCGCTGATTTGGCAGAAATAGCTCCAGAAGGGGATATTTTCCATCTCGAGGTCTTGATAAAGCATAGGTACCACGCAAATGGGGAAGTCACCAGCAATACCTCCACCGATTTGGAAGAAACCAATGCCCTTGCCACTGCTGTTTTTTATGTAATAGTCAGCTAACCAAACCATGTATTCGATACCCGATTTTACGACGCTGGGTTTAAGATCGCCTTTTATGCAGTATGAGGCAAAAATGTTACCCATAGTCGAATCTTCCCATCCGGGAACTACGATGGGTAGATTTTTTTCAGCCGCAGCTACCATCCAAGAATCCTTTGGATCTATTTGGTAGTACTGCTCCAGAACTCCACTGCGGATGAGCTCATACATGTATTCGTGTGGGAAGTAGCGCTTGCCTTCGGCGTCAGCTTCTTTCCAGAGTTTATAGATGTGCTTTTGCAGACGGCGAAAGGCTTCTTCTTCAGGTATGCAGGTGTCAGTTACACGATTGAAGCCGTTTTCAAGCAGCTCCCATTCGTCTTGCGGGCAGAGGTCGCGGTAGTTGGGTATGCGCTTGTAGTGATTATGAGCTACTAAGTTCATTAGGTCTTCTTCGAGGTTAGCACCTGTACAAGAAATGATATGCACTTTGTCTTGACGGATCATTTCTGCTAGGCTTACCCCCAGTTCAGCAGTACTCATTGCTCCCGCCAAAGTGATCATCATTTTTCCACCTTCGTCGAGGTGTTTTTCATAAGCTTTTGCTGCATCCATCAACGCGGCAGCGTTGAAATGTCTGAAATTGTGTTCTATAAATTGAGAAACCGGACCTCTCTTTTTCATTTTGTGTGAAGTACAATATTTTGGCTGGGCGAAAATATTTTGTGGTGTACGATTATCAAATTATTTACCAATTCGGGTAGTGCAGTTTAAGAAAATTTTGGTTTGCGCTTTTCGAGAAAAGCAGTTGTCCCTTCTTTAAAATCAGCTGTTCCAAAACATCTTCCAAATTCTTCAATTTCAGTATCAAGCCCGCTGCGCTGGTAGGTGTAGCCAGCATTGACGGCTCGTATAGCAGCAGCTAAGGCAGTTGATGAATTTTTTGACATGGCATCGGCCAGCGCGGTAGCTTCATCCATTAGTTCTTCTTGGCTTGTTAATTTGTTCACTAAGCCCCATTGTAAGGCTTCTTCGGCTTGAATCATTCCGGCGGTAAGAATCATTTCCAGTGCTTTGCCTTTGCCCACCAGTTGAGCCAGGCGCTGTGTGCCGCCATAACCGGGTATGAGTCCGAGTGTAACTTCGGGAAGGCCAAGTCGAGCATTGTTTGATGCAATGCGCACATGACAGGCCATTGCCAGCTCCAATCCACCACCTAAAGCATATCCGTTAATGGCTGCAATTACGGGTTTAGGATAATTTTCGATGTAATCAAAAAGCAACTTCTGACCTTGAGCAGCTAATTGTTTTCCTTCTTCTACGCCAAAGGAGGCAAATTCTGAAATATCAGCACCTGCTACGAAAGCCTTTTGACCGGCGCCGGTTATGATGATTACCCGCGCCTCTTTGTCCTCCTTCAGCACAGTTAGGGCATTGTGTAATTCTTCTATTGTGGGCTTATTCAGTGCGTTGAGCTTTTCAGGGCGATTAATGGTAATTACTGCTCGGTTATTCGATTTTTGAATAAGTAGGTTGTTGTAGTTCATCAGTTTGAAATTTTTTAGGGAAGTGTAAGGTAAAAGTAGATCCTACATTTTTAGTTGTTTGCAAATCTATACGCCCACCGTGAGCATCTACAATTTTTTTAACAATGGCCAACCCAAGCCCCATGCCCGAAGTTTTTGTGGTAAAGCGAGGGGTAAAGATTTTTTCTTTCAGATCATCGTCGATGCCACAGCCATTGTCACTCACTGAGATTAGTGCTTCGTTTTCATTTTCAGTTACATTGATTGAAATTTTTGGATTTGCTTGCCCCTCAGTTGCATGAATGGCATTTTTTAAAAGATTGTTTAATGCTTGAATAATTTGGCCTTTGTCGCCTAATATAAAAATTGGCCTGTTTGGTACATTTATATTGATCTGATGATCTGTGATAAGACTGCCGGTTTGACGAGCGATTTCACATAGATCAATGCGCTCAAGCGATATTTCGGGCAGCTTGCTGTAGCGCGAAAAGGTGTCAGCGATGCGCGAGAGGGTATCGATCTGAGTGATCATACTGTCGCAAAATTCTTTGAGCTTTACAGGTTCAGAAGTCTTAAGAGAGCGCTCTATCCACTGCACATTTAGCCGCATGGGCGTCAGTGGATTTTTAATTTCATGTGCTACCTGCCTTGCCACATCGCGCCAAGCAGAGTCGCGCTCGCTGTCAGCTAATTTTTCAGCACTGTGTTTCAGCTCGAGCAGCACTCGGTTATAATCATCTACAAGTTGTTGTATTTCAGAGGGATATTTTCCGGTTATGGGTTTTGAATCTTGAATTTTGTCGTTGGCCAGCACTTGAGCTCTAAGTTTATCGAGAGGTCTTGTAATGGTGTGGGCTAGGAGAATGGCTGCTCCAATGGCTATTAAAAAGAGAATGGCGTAAATCTGTATTAAATTGATAAAGAAATTTTTCATCTCCCGGTTGAAAAAGTGTTGATCGAGCAAATAAGGAATGTTGATGATCAATAATTCATTTCCAAGTTCATCGTATAAAAAGAAAAAATCATACAGATAAGGCTGGTTGTCAATTTTGGTTTGCAACGTATATCGATCGCCGAAGCTCATATTGATTGTGGTAATTAAGGCCGAGTCGAGCTGCAAGGGAAAGAGTTTTCTATCGTGATCGGGAATACGCGTTGAGCTTGTGAGCAATCGCCCGTTTAAGTCATAAAAGGCTATATCCACATTGTGCACGTCACTTATTTCGCAAATCTTCTGACTAAAGCCACGAGCTATGGCAATGGGATTTTTTGGTATTTTGCTTGAGTTTAAATGATGAGAAACAGAGGCGGTAATGGAATATTCTTTTCGCCTTAACCGCTCTAAATGATAAATTTCACTTTCTTTTTTATAGTGGTATAAAAAATAAACTCCCGTAAGGACAAAAGACAAAAGGGTAACTGCCAGTATCGCTAAAATAATGGTATAGCGTAGCTTCATTTCTTATGATCTAAAGTAATCGACCCGAAACTTTTACGATCTTCGGAAGTCCAAGCACGGCGGCAAAGTTGGTGCCATAGCCTATGGCAAGTACCGTAGTGGCAATCAACAGCAACTGCAGTGGTCTTAGCTCCACCGGATAGGCTTCTACCAGATAGCCTTCGCCTAATTTTACTAGGCCAAACACGTCCTGAAGCCATACGATCCCTATACCAAGCAATAACCCTGCGGCTACTCCGGTAGATACAATCAAAAGACCTGTATATCGAAAGATCGATGAAATATCGGAAAGTGTAAAACCCAGCGCCTGGAAAAGAAAAATGTTTGTCCGCTTTTCGTAAATCAACATGCGCATAGAGCCCATCAGGCCAAAGCTGGCCAATAGAGCTATGAATGAGAATATCAGATAAACCACCAGTTTCTCAGCCTGCATAATTTTAAAAAAGGCTTCTTGCTGCTCATCTCTGTTCAATATTCGAAATCCTTTCAGCGTTTTCTGCAATTCGAGCTGAGCACCTTTTACACTATATCCATTTTTTACCTTAACCTCTATGGCTGAGAATCCATCATTTAAGTTCATCCACTCTTTTAACTGTTCGATATTAATGATACAGTACTTTTCATCTACCTCAGGCTGAATGGAAAAAATGCCACTGGTCATCAGCATAGCTTGACTAAAGGCTTGGTCAGGTCGAATCAGACTGCGCGCATCAGCCCTTGGTACATATACTTGAAAAAGTTCATTCTCTAACCCGGCAGAAACTCCCAGATGATACGCAACACCAATACCTAAAATCGCTTGCCCGGGGTTGTAATTGAGCGTGCCATACAGCACACTTTTGCCGAGCTGTGCTACATTGTGAAAATTCGAATCTACTCCTTTTAGCACAGCTACAAATTCCCGATCACCTTTACGCAAATATGCTTTTTCTTCCAACACAAAAGAGAGGTGCTCTACGCTTGGCAACTGTTTCAATAAAGTGTAGAGCGAGTCACTGGCTGAGGCAAACTTTCCCTTAGTGGGCAGTATTTTTAAATCCGGATCAAAGGTGTTATAGAGCTCCCTCGAGAAGTTTTCCAGCCCATTAAACGCACTCAAAACTACTACCAGGGCCACTGTGCAGGCCACAATGCCAAGCATCGAAATAAAACCCAGAATGCTTACAGCACTTTTTGTAGATCTGCTGCCAAAATATCGGAATGCAATGAACCATTTAACTGCCCTCATGCAGTTTATTTGATGGGATTCTCACCGCCCTCTTTCAGGAGTTTGTCGATTTCAGCCTCTTTTTCAAAGGCCTCGTCGATCAGAAAATGTAGGTCAGGCATAATTCTCAGATGTTTTCCTACAAGTTTGGCAGCCTCTTGTTTTATAGCTACGTAGTTTTCGTCGAGGTAAAGCTTTACATCCTTGTGTTTTTCATAGGGAAAAACACTGAGATAAATGCGAGCGATGGAGAGATCTGGTGTGATTTTTACGGCTGTCACACTGATCAGTACCCCCGGAAAAGTGTTTTTTCCAATTTTTTGGAAAAGACTGCCAAACTCTTCTTGTAAGAAGGATTCTACTCTGGCAACTCTGTTTGCTTTCATGGCTATGTATTTTGCTTTTTAAAAGAGTTCCAGCCTTGGGCTGTAATGGGAATTTCTTCGTTTAAATTGGTCACGAGTGTAGCTGGCAAGTTAGGCTCTGTCATGTGACCGATTACTGTGAAGTCAGGGTGGTTTTTAATTTTTTCATAGTCGCTAAGCGGTATGGTAAAGAGCAATTCGTAGTCTTCACCCCCGTTTAGAGCTACTGTAGTGGCATTCAGCTGCATTTCTTCACAAACCTTGAAGGTCTGTTGGTCGATCGGCAACTTATTTTCATATATCCGGGCACCTACGCCACTCTTGGTGGTAATGTGGAGCAATTCGCTGGATAGACCGTCGCTGATGTCGATCATGCTGGTCGGCCGAATGCCCAAAGCCTTTAACTGTTCGAGGGCATCTGTGCGCGCTTCTGGCCTAAGTAGTCGGCGCACTACATAGTCGTAGGGCGAGAGGTCAGGTTGCACATACGGATTGGCTTTAAAGACTTCTTTCTCGCGCTCCAGCACTAAAAGTCCGCAATAAGCCCCGCCCAGATCCCCAGTTACTACAATCAGGTCACTAGGTTTCGCTGTACTGCGGAGAATGGCTTCACCTTTTTTTACTCGGCCGATGGCAGTTACACTAATAGTCATGCCCGAGGTTGAAGTTGTGGTGTCGCCACCCACCAGTTCTATACCATAGCGGCTGCAAGCTATCTGCATGCCTTCGTAGATCTCTTCTAGAGCCTCCACGGAGCTTCGGGCTGAAACAGCTATGCCTACAATGGCGTGAGTAGGCTCTCCTCCCATAGCGGCTATGTCTGATATGTTTACGACAATAGCCTTGTAACCTAAGTGTTTTAAAGGAGTGTAGAAAAAATCAAAATGTACGCCCTCAGTAAGTAAATCTTTAGAAATCAGTGTTTCATACCCATTGTGATCAAGGATGGCCGCGTCGTCGCCTATGCCTATGATGGTATCTTCTCGCTTAAAGGTCAGCAGCTTCGATAAATGGTCTATCAGGCCAAACTCGCCAAGCTCACTGAGTGGGGTGAATTTTTTGTTTTTATCTTCCAGCATTTTAATTGAAATAATACCGCAATCCGATTGTTAAACCTGTTGAAAAATACCGTTCACGCGGAAAGTTGGCATTGTTTTCAAACATCGGATTGAGCATGTAGTGAAAGAACGGTCGCACAAAGATAGAGTATTCCTCGGCCAGTCGAAAGTTGCCACTGAGCGATATACCCACAGTGTAGTTAATCTTTCGAGCTTCATTAGTCATATCAAATTGATCGATCTGACTTCCACTTTGTTTGTCAGAAATTCTTCCAGTGTAGCTGCGTAAAAAATTAATTTGAATTAAGGGAATAAATTCTAAATCAAAAACCTCGGTAATAGAACCTCTAAATGAAAATTGAATAGGCACATTGATAAAAGACAATTTACTCGTTAAATCATAGGTCTGCTGATTGAATTCATAATTTCTATCTCTAAACCCTAAAGTTCCGTATTGTACACCTGCCCAAAGCTCAAGTGATGATGCCAAGCGAAAGATCAAATCTCCGCCAAAACTGTAAGCAAAAACGGGGGAGGTGCGCGATTCGTTGCTACTTCCAATAGGCAATCCGCCTAAACCTACAGAATCGCTCATTATGCGTCTGTTTGTGAGGTAAGGATTTACATTCAGCGCAAGAGATATATTTGACTTTTTTGTCTGAGAATCGGTAAAATACACAATCTTTTCTTTGCCGTCCTTTTGGGCAATACCGATCACTGGAATTAATATTAAAATACTAGTAAAACTAAAAAAATAACGCATAAATTTATTCATATTTTTTACCTCTTGATTTTAAAAATTGACAAATTTATTTCACTTTCAAGTAGAATGGGAATCATAAAGCAAAAAAATACTACTCCCCATTGTCGTTCTAAATAACTTTCAGTAAAGAAACACAAAAAAATGTACAACATTATGACCAAAGTGTGCAATTTTTTAAATTTGTAAGAATATAAAAAGGAATACCCAAAAATGCTAAGAAGTGCAATTAAACCAACCATTCCTGTTGCTAAAGTTGTTTCAATAAATTGATTGTGCGCATTGAATTTTTCGCGATATCCGTATTTAAAATTATTTCGCAAATAGCTGCTTTCTAAATCAAAACGCGCATCGCCAATACCACTGCCAAAGAGAGGACGTTTCCCGATCTCTTGAAAAGCACATTTCCATTCTGCAAGTCGTATAGTAATACCATTAAATCCTTCGTGAAATGTTTCGGCTTCAATGTTGTATTTTAACGATGATAAATCTGAAAATCTTCCTTTTATTGATTCTGGAACAATTCTATAAATCATTGTACCGACTATCGCTATTCCAAGTAAAATAAATAAATTAAATTTAAAAGAATACTTCTCAAATAAATAAAAAACAAAAGTTATTAAAATTACTGCGAAAAAAGCTAAAATATTCATTCGGCTTTGAAGCAGTATCAATATTATAAAAAGACTGAAAGATGCTATTATATAAAAAATGATTTTTGCATTATTAAGAACAAAATATATAGACAATAAGAAAACGCTTCCAACCCAGATCGATAAATAAGCCGGATGGATAACCCATTCACTCAAACCTACATAGGTAAAATAGGTACTGATTATCTCACCAGTTTCTGGATAGGTGTAATATAGACTTTTAGATTTAATGCTTCTATATATAGCTATTAAAAGAAAATACGGAGTAGATGTAGCAAAGAGTATTACAAGATTTCTCATCAATTTTAATAATACATTTTTATCCGTATTTTTTATATAAATATGAAGTATAATAGGCAATAATAATAACGGAAATTTGATGCTCAATTTCACTTTTGCTTCTTCGATATTTTCACTATAAAAAACTGAAATTAAATACACTGAAAACAGAGCAATAAACGGAATTAGATAAGGATCAAAAGAAAATCGAATTTCCTTTTTAATAAATAACCAAATTGTTGTTAATAAAAACAAAAAAAGTACCAGACCAGTAGTATTCTCTGGCAGTATCATACTCGCTGGTATTAATAAGCCAAAAAAAAGAAAAGTATTTTCCTTATTAAGATGCAAGTGAATGTTTTTTTTGTTTAATATAAAAAATTGTACCGCTAAAGAGTAATGCTATTGTAAAGTAAATTAATATTTGAAATTTTGGAAGTACTTTGCCGTTAAAATACCACGCAAAAGCAATTATAATTACATTGAAAAAATACAAAATTAGCGCTGCTTGGTAATGTTTGAGACCTAAATCAGTAAGCATGTGATGGATGTGATTTCTGTCAGCTTTAAATGGCGATTTTTTATGAATAAAAATTCGAATAAATACTATCCTCAACGTATCAAATACTGGCACTATCAAAACAGCTAACGAATATGAAACAGCTGAGATATTGTAAAAAATATTAGGTTTAAAATCTTCACTTACTTTTATAAAATAAACAGTCAGAACTGTTACTAAAAACCCGATTACCATAGAACCAGAATCACCCATGAAAATCTTACCTTGAAAATTGTAAATACTAAATGCCAGTAGTGCCCCTGCAATACACATGGATAAGATTAAAAACAAAGGTTCTTTCATCACCCAAAACCACCATGAATAAGTCAAACTTACTATTATTCCTATCCCTGCTGAAAGACCATTAATACCATCAATAAAATTAAAAGCATTAATCAAAAAAATAAAAATAAAAACAGTGAGTAAAACACTTGTGATATATGGAATTTCGAAGATTCCAAAAATTCCGTATATGCTCTTAATGCGCACCCCTCCATGAACAGAAATAATTAAAGCTGCTAATAATTGTCCAAGTAGTTTTTTATAGGGGACCATCGGATACAAATCGTCTTTTACTCCAGTGACAAACAAAACTATCAATGCACATAAAATACTGTTGAGTTCTTGATAAGGAATACCCGCAGAAAAAAATAAAAAACTAAAGATCATTCCTCCGAATATACCAATACCGCCGAGGGCAGAAATGCGCTCTTGATGATTTTTTCTTTCATCAGGTCTATCGTATAATTTTTTTACTAAACTCAGCCTGATGATTGGCGGAATACTGAAATATGTAATTAAAAAAGAGCTTAAGGCTGCTGCTATTGGAATGCTAACGTTCACTAATGGCCTTGAATTTTGTAAAGTTCCCGATGCAAAAAAACTACAATTACCTCAAAAGTTACCAAAATGAGTTGTTATGTTATTTCTTAAAAAAGAAAAAGCCCTGATATACAGGGCTTTAAAGTTTGCATCAACTATTTAATTAGTGTTTGCTGAGGTATTCAGCTACACCGCTGTGAGTAGCGCTCATACCTTCTTTTCCTTTGCTCCAGTTTGCTGGGCATACTTCGCCTTTTTCTTCGAAGTACTGAAGGGCATCTACCATTCTGAGCGCTTCGTCTACGCTACGACCGAGCGGCATGTCATTTACTACTTGGTGGCGTACAATCCCATTTTTATCAATCAAGAATAAACCTCTGTAAGCCACCAATTCACCTTCAGCACAGAGTTCATCTTTGTCGTTGTAGTAGTATGTTCCGGCCAATACATCGTAGTTGCTGGCAATCGTCTTGTTGGTATCGGCCAAGATTGGATAGGTTACACCTTTAATTCCACCTTGTTCTTTTGGTACTTGCAACCAGCCCCAGTGTGACTGCTCAGTATCGGTAGAGGCAGCAATTATTTGTACGTTGCGAGCTTCAAATTCAGCAAGCTTTTCTTGAAAAGCATGGAGCTCTGTGGGGCATACAAAGGTGAAGTCCTTCGGGTAGAAGAATAGAATCACGTATTTTTTGCCTTCGAATTGGCTAAGGGTGAAATTTTCCACAATTTCCTCACCGTTGATTACGGCATTTACACTAAAGTCGGGTGCTTTTTTTCCTACTAATACTCCCATTGTTGTTTTGATTTTTATTTGACTGTCGCAAAGGTAGAACGAACCAATTAGCTTATCATTATCAATTCAATATATTTTTCTGAATTTTTAATAGAATAAAGCTATATCAGTGGAGGAATTCAACCATCCCAAATGCGAGGCTCGAAGCTAAAACGATGGTAACCAACTTCATCATATTAAAGCGATGATCGTGGCTACTTTCGAAAATGATCGTAGTAGAGATATGCATGAAAATACCTGCTACTATGGCTAAGAGATAAACAAAAATTTTCTGGAATGCTGGTATGAAATAGCCTGCTAAAGCCCCGGCAGGTGAGCTCATGGCAAAAAGCGCGAGATAAAATAATATTTTATTACGCTTTAATCCTTTGGATTTCAGTATCATATATAGAATTATACCAATAGGTAAATGATGAAAGACCACCCCCCAAAAGAGTAAATTGCCTTCATCAAGTATCCACTGTACACCAAGTGGCAAACTTTCGAGAATGCTGTGCAGATAGAGTCCTACGACAGCCCCTTTTGATAGAGAGAGTACGTTATCGTGATGATGGTGATGGCCGTGCTCTATGCCCTGCGTGAAAAATTCTAGAACAATTTGAAGCAAAATGCCCAACATAATGAAAAGCCCAACAATGTGGTTGTGACCACTGCGGTCATAAATGTCAGGCAATATGTGAAGGGCAGTAATGGCAAGGATGAATGAGCCTGAGAATGCCAACAAGATTTTTAGGCCAGGATGGTTTCTTGAGGTAAACCATCGAGCCAACCAAGCTCCTGAAAATGTGCTGAAAAATAATGTTAGTAGATTGACTATCAAGGTTTTTGGGCTATTATAATCACCCTTGGCGAAGTGGCTTCATCAAATGGATCAAGCTTTATATTGCCGTAAAGCGCTTTAATTTCAAGCCCAATTTGGGTGATTAAATTTTGCAACAAAGTTGCATCAAAAAGTTGAACGCGTTCAAAAAATGTGTAAATTCTACCAGAGTCGTGCACTACTATTTGTTTTACAACCTTTTCATTTTCGATAAATCTGCTGATTTCAAATCGAATACCTGATATCTCAACGATTTGACTAGGAATCACACCTTCTTTAACAGCCCTTGCATTCAAAAAGTCAAAAACGAAACAACCGCCTGATTTTAGAGACTTTTTTACATTTTTAAGCGTAATGATATGATCCTCTATGGTATCAAAATATCCAAAAGACGTAAATAAGTTGAAAACAGCATCGTACACCTGATGGCCGTATGGTTGACGCATGTCGTGTACAAAATACTGAACTTTGGGTGTCTCTTGTTCTATTGCATATTGAATGGATGATGCTGAAATGTCTAGACCAGTTACAAGCCATGCATGCTCAGCAAGTATGCGCGCATGGCGGCCTCTGCCACAGGCTAAGTCAAGCACGTGTGCATAAGGGGGCAAGTTTATTCGTTTACAAAGGTTTGTAATAAATTCCTTTGCTTCTTGTTCGTCTCGGTGGTTATATAAAATGTGATAATAATCTGTATCAAACCAGACTTTAAACCAATCACTCATTCGGCAAATATCAGAGTCCTCTGAAAATTAGAGTGAGCATTAGAATGTTTCTGTTGTTCTTAAGGGTAGCAGCTGGTACGTAATTAGCATCGTACATGTAAAAATCTTGGTTGTTTAAGAACAAAGTGTATGAAACATCCGCTTGAAATTCGTTTCCTCTAAAGCCAAAACCAGCGTGAATTCCATCATAACGACCTGATCTAGTGTCTCTATCGAAAGGCGAAGTCACTAGGCTGTAACCACCGCGCAGCGAAAGTTTTTCTACTCTCCACTCCGTGCCGATTCTGAATTGATGTGACACTTGGTAGAGTTCTTTTATTTGCCTGTTGTCTTCAGACAGGCTGTACAAGGATGATCTCAGTCGGTTTGTACTGAAGTCAGTGAAGTGATACTCGGCTGAGACAAGTCCAATATTTTCATATATGTAGGCACCGCCCAATTGAATTCGGAGCGGTGTGGTCAATTGAAAGCGAATATTGTCATCAACCAGCGGATTTGGTCGGTGTTCCACATTGTCAAAAGTTCGGCTTGCAGGCGATACTTCGAAATTTCCTCTTATAGAGTAGAGGGTGGGTGTATGCAGAGCTGCTGAAACGCGAATGTTTTGTTCGATTCGGTAAATAAAACCGGCTTTAAGATTAATGCCCGATCCGGTTAGATTTAAAAATTCGCGCAATTGATAGGATCGCAAGATGGAGGAAATGTCGTAATTCGATTCTGTGTAAAAAACTTCTTCCTGATAATTGATGAAAGGAACGCCGATCTGTACACCCCACTGAACTTTGTTCAAATAATTACCGCCATAGGTAAAGGCAAGCTCTGAAATGGTACCTTGTGTTTGCCTGCGATGGCGATGAATGATGTTGTCGCCATATGCCCAAAGTTTATCTATCACTTTGGTATTTTGATCGGTGTAGTCAATCAAATAAGGGAAGAAAGCCACATAATACAGATAGGGATCAGAGTTTAAGAGCTGTGCATCAGTTTTGCCTTGAGCTCGATCAAACCAAACTTGTCCTATGGAACTAGAATGAACTCCGTCGATTTGATGTTCACTGTTGAGGTTGGCCAATCTGTTAAAAGTTACTCCAAAGACCTGCTTATTTTTTGTTTGTTTTTTACTCTCGATCCTACGCACAAGACCTAAATTACCCAAAAGCAATCTGTCGTAAGAGCTGGGCGTCGTGACGCCTTGAAAAGTTGCATTCAGATTACTAAACAGAAATCCAAAGGACAAAGTAGTTTCATCCATTCGGTACACGCCTATACCTGCCGGGTTGTCGTGTATGCCTGAAATATCGTTTCCTAATGCGCCAAAAGCTCCGGCTATTCCGTTGTAGCGCCCTGTACCATAAGGAAGTAGAAAGCTAAATCGCAAAGCATCTGTAGCGTTTTGAGCAAATAACTGGATCGCAAGAGCACTTTTAAAGAGTAACAGGAACAATAGCTTACGGTACATAATGAAAAAATTTTTGTGTGATCAAAAAAAAAGGCAGAACAATCTGCCTTTTTGTGAAACCAAGCCATGAAAAAGAAAGGAGCAAAATTTTATCTCAATCTACCTCCTGCAGAGCCTCCGCCTCTTACTGCTCCTCCAGAGTTTCCATTGTAAGATGGGGTGGAATTAAACTGGCGAGCACCGCTATTGGGAGTAGAGAAATATTGTCTTTGAATTGGCGTAGATTCATACGTGTTTTGACGCTGGATAGGTCTAGCTGGGATATTCTCCATCTGTCCGCGGTTAAATTGTCTTACTGCTGGAGCCACACCTTCATTTGATCGGTATTCAATTCTTTGTGGCAATTGGCTGCCACGAGTAGCTGGCCTATCTGTTTGTATGCCTCTTTGAATGCGTTCGGCCTGAAGGGTATTGGTATTGATCCGTTCAGCATAATTACCTCTAGAAATGGTAGCTGAAGTAACTTCACGCGTACGGCTTAAATCAGAAGCTCTGAGACGGCTTACGGGTAAGTTCTCCTGATTTAGGTTGTTAGTTGATAATCTATTGTTTGATGTGTAAGATTCAATAGCTGTATTGTCTTTACCTGAGCGAAGTTGACTTACTCGGTCAGCAGGGGCTTCGGAAATTGTAGATTTTCTGCCCACTCCACCACCAGCGCCGGCATAGCTACCTGTACGCACACCTTGGATAGGAGTAACTACTCTAGGAGGTTGAACGATGATCCAACCTGGATTCCAACCCCATCCAAAACCGGGAAACCAAGGATTCATCCAGGGATTGCTCCAAGCCATAGGATGCCCCCAGAAAGGATCCCACATCATGGTGTTGTACATCCAAGGGTCCCACATCCACATGCGGTTCATCATCCACGGATCCCAATACCATGGATTGTATGCCCAGGATGGACCCCAGCCCATCCCCCAGCGGCTCCAACCCATTCCCCATCCGAGGCCGAAGGAAAGCCCAGGTCTCATCCACATAGGATTAAAACCCATTCCCCACATCGGATTGAAACCTCCGTAAAAATTATTATTCACGATTGTTTGGCCCTGCGATTTGTAGTTAGGGTCAAAATAATCATCTACCGCAGTAGCAGTACTTTCGCTGTTGTTTTCTGATTGAGCTAAACTTCCAGATGGGATATTGCCAATGGCGGGGTTATAGTAAATACCATCTTCGTAAAAGTTTGATACTATCCTGTTAGAAGTGTTACAAGAAGATACTATCAAACCCACGATTGCTCCTAAAATCAAAATCCGTTTCATGGCGTTGGTGTTATGGGTTAATAATTAATTTCGCACACCAAATATAGTGCAATAACTGTACCAACAAAATTCTATGGCAAAAGAACTCACATCGCGCGAAACAGATTATGCTAAGTGGTATAATGATCTGGTAATCAAGGCAGATCTCGCAGAAAACAGCGGAGTAAGAGGCTGTATGGTCATTAAGCCATATGGCTATTCAATATGGGAGAAAATTCAGGCTGAACTCGACCGGAAATTTAAAGAGACCGGTCATGTAAATGCTTATTTTCCCTTATTTATTCCAAAGTCATATTTAAGTAAGGAGGCAGCACACGTCGAAGGATTTGCAAAGGAGTGTGCTGTAGTGACGCATTACAGATTGAAAAATTCGCCCGATAAAAAGGGAGTAGTGGTAGACGAGGAGGCTAAGCTGGAAGAAGAGCTCATCGTTCGGCCCACCTCCGAAACAATCATCTGGGATACTTATAAAAATTGGATTCAATCTTACAGAGATCTTCCCTTGCTCATTAATCAGTGGGCTAACGTAGTACGCTGGGAAATGCGTACCCGCCTCTTCTTGCGCACGGCTGAATTTCTTTGGCAAGAAGGGCATACAGCTCACGCTACACGCGAGGAAGCCATTGCTGAGGCCGAGCAAATGCTGAATGTTTATGCCGACTTTGTAGAAAACTTCATGGCAATACCGGTGATTAAAGGTGTTAAATCGCCAAATGAACGCTTTGCTGGAGCTGAAGAGACCTACTGCATCGAAGCCATGATGCAAGATGGCAAAGCACTGCAGGCCGGTACGTCACACTTCTTGGGACAGAATTTTGCCAAAGCATTTGATGTAAAGTTTGCCAATAGAGAAGGTCGCGAAGAGTATGTATGGGCTACCAGTTGGGGTGTTTCCACTCGACTTATTGGCGCTCTCATTATGACGCATAGCGACGACAACGGACTTGTATTGCCTCCAAAACTTGCTCCCATTCAGGTAGTTATTGTTCCCATATACAGAGGTAAAGAAGACTTTGAGAATGTAGATGTAGTGGCAAGAGGAATTTTTGAAAATCTTAAAAAAGCCGGTATAACTGTAAAATACGACGACCGCGACACCCACAAGCCGGGATGGAAGTTTAATGAGTATGAATTGAAGGGTGTTCCTATTCGCATAGCCATTGGCCCGAAAGATGTAGAGAACAATCAAGTAGAAATTGCTCGTCGCGATACCTTGCAAAAGTTTACCGTATCACAAATTGGTCTTACAGATTATATCAAAATCTTACTTGAAGAAATACAGCAGAACATCTTTGAAAAGGCCAGGAAATTTAGAGATTCAATGATTACTCGGGCAGATACATGGGATGAATTTGTACAAATACTGGAAACGAAGGGGGGATTCATAAGCGCTCATTGGGACGGAACACCTGAAACAGAAGAAAAAATTAAAGAGCTCACTAAGGCGACCATTCGATGCATACCACTCGATGCACAGCCTGAAGAAGGCAAGTGTATCTTGACAGGCAAACCTTCTTCTAAAAGAGTGTTTTTTGCAAGAGCCTATTGATGTATTCATAGCTCAACATTGAAGCCTATTTTTGCCGCTTTGATATTTAACAATTTTCATTTTAGCGAATCAAAATGAGACTCATTCAATTCAGAGAAGCCGTAGCCGAAGCCATGAGTGAGGAAATGCGCCGTGATGAGCGCGTATTTCTCATGGGCGAAGAGGTGGCTGAGTACAATGGAGCATACAAAGCCTCCAAAGGCATGCTCGATGAATTTGGGCCAAAACGAGTAATAGATACTCCGATTTCCGAACTTGGCTTTGCCGGCATAGGCGTAGGCGCTGCAATGAATGGCCTGCGACCCATCATCGAGTTCATGACGTTCAATTTTTCGCTGGTGGCCATTGACCAGATTATAAACAATGCCGCTAAAATTCGCCAGATGTCGGGGGGTCAGTTCAGCATTCCCATTGTTTTTAGAGGTCCTACGGGCTCAGCAGGTCAGCTTGCCGCTACACACAGTCAGGCATTTGAGAGCTGGTATGCCAACTGTCCTGGACTCAAAGTGGTAGTGCCATCTAATCCATACGATGCTAAAGGACTGCTCAAATCAGCCATTCGCGATGATGATCCTGTCATCTTTATGGAGAGTGAACAGATGTATGGCGACAAGGGCGAAGTACCTGAAGAAGAATATCTGATCCCAATTGGAAAAGCAGACATCAAACGCCAAGGCTCCGATGTTACTATCGTTTCCTTCGGAAAGATCATCAAAGTGGCTTATGCCGCTGCTGATGAATTGGCTAAAGAGGGAATATCGTGTGAAATCATCGACCTACGCACAGTTCGACCGATTGATTACGACTGCGTAATCAACAGTGTAAAAAAAACAAACCGCCTTGTAATCGTGGAAGAAGCATGGCCTCTAGGCAGCATTGCTACTGAAGTAGCTTTTGCTGTTCAAAGACTTGCCTTCGACTATCTGGATGCTCCTATTCGTCGCATCACAAGTAAAGATACTCCTATGGCCTATGCGCCAACGTTGGTAGAAGCCTATCTACCTCAGCCAAGAGATGTAATCAAGGCTGTAAAAGAAATTCTCTATTTAGTTTAGTGTAATCATTTCACGCTTAATTCAAGTCCCCATCAGAAGATCTTAAACTGATGGGGATTTTTTTTCTGTCGCTACTGTCAGATGGCTGACAGAATGTCGTTAGTCGAGTATTTGGCACTTTATTCGACAAACATTAGGCATTCGAAAAATCAAAAAAAATCCGTATGAGTACAACCGGTAGAATAAGTGTAACAGCCGAAAACATCTTCCCGATTATCAAAAAATTCCTCTATTCTGATCACGAAATCTTTCTACGAGAATTAATATCTAACGCCGTTGATGCTACTACTAAACTCAAAACCCTTGCTTCCATTGGCGAATTCAAGGGAGAACTAGGCGACTTAACCATCCAGGTGAAAATCGACTCAAACAAAAAGACCATTACCATTTCAGACCGCGGGGTGGGCATGACAGCCGACGAAATCCGCCGGTACATCAACGAAGTTGCCTTCTCTGGAGCTGAAGAGTTTGTAAATAAATACAAAGACAAAGCCGGTGATGCCGGTATTATTGGCCATTTCGGTCTGGGTTTCTACTCAGCGTTTATGGTGGCTGATAAGGTTGAAATCTACACGAAGTCGTGGACCCAAAGTCCTGAAGAAGAAGGTACCCACTGGGAGTGTACCGGTTCACCCGATTTCGTAATGAAACCAACTCCACGTACCGATCGCGGTACAGACATCGTACTTCACATTTCCGATGATAGTACAGAGTTTCTTGAAGATTATCGCATCCGCGATTTGTTGAAGAAATACTGCCGTTTCTTGCCCGTTCCTATTCAGTTTGGCACTAAAGAAATTACCGAAAAGGACGAAAAGGGCAAAGAGGTCAAAAAGACCGTTCCCGACATAGTAAACAACCCCAATCCTGCCTGGATTAAAAAACCGGCCGACCTTACCCATGAGGATTACATGGCCTTCTACCGCGAGTTGTACCCTCTCACCTTCGAAGAGCCTCTCTTTTACATCCATCTGAACGTCGATTACCCCTTCAATCTCACCGGAATTTTATACTTCCCGCGGATTAAGCCGATGATGGAGCCTACTCGCAACAAAATTCAGCTCTATCAAAATCAGGTGTTTGTCACCGATTCGCTCGAAGGGGTAGTGCCTGAGTTTCTCACCCTTTTACACGGTGTAATCGACAGCCGCGACATTCCCCTTAACGTTTCGCGCTCATACCTGCAGAGCGATGCCAACGTTAAAAAGATCAGCGCGCACATTACCAAAAAAGTAGCTGACAAGCTCGAAGAAATGTTTAAAAACAATCGCGCTGACTTCGAGCAAAAGTGGAACGACGTGAAGATCTTCATTGAATACGGCATGCTCTCAGAAGAGAAATTCTATGAGCGCGCGCGCAAATTTGCCCTTTTCCCAACGACTGAAGGCAAGTATTACACCCTCGACGAGCTGCGTAAGAATTTGATGGATATTCATACCGATAAGGATGGTCAGCTCGTGCTGCTCTACACTTCTGATAAGGAGGCTCAGCACTCATACATCCAAAAAGCTAACAACGCCGGCTATACAGTTCTCGTGCTCGATAGTCCTCTTACTTCGCACCTAATCAATCGCCTGGAGTACAGCCAAGACGAGAAGCTGCGTTTTGCCCGGGTCGATGCCGGTCCACTTGATCAACTCATCCCTAAAAAAGACTCGGCTAAGCTATCCATACTTTCACAGAAGCAAAAAGACGATCTGCGCGATATTGTAGCTAAGGCGGTAGATAAGGAGAAATTCTCCGTGCGTGTAGAAGACCTTTCTTCTTCCGACGAACCCATAATTATTACTCAACCCGAGTTTATGCGCCGAATGAAGGAGATGAACATGATGAGCGGGGGTTTTTATGGCTCTGGAAACTTACCTGAGAGTTACGATCTGATCGTCAACGCCAATCACCCCATTGCACAGCGCATACTCGATACTACCGATACTGATAAGCGACAGCAACTCATACAGCACTGTACTGAGCTGGCCATGTTGCATCAGAATCTGCTCAAAGGCGAAGCTCTTTCAAACTTCATTCACCGCAGCATTCAGATGCTGAGCCAGCAATAGTTCTTTTTCGACTAAAAAACGCCAATCCCTTTAGCAGATAAACGGCTGAAGGGATTTTTTTTTTTTTTTTTTTATTTTAGAACCACCATTACCCTCTACATAATTGCATCTAAATTCATACAAATCTGGATACCTTTGCCACTAACAGAATTTGAATTGATGAATCCAAACTTTTATGCAGTTATACTCGCTGGAGGTGTAGGATCACGTTTTTGGCCTGCCAGCACGCAAGCTCACCCAAAACAATTTCACGACATCCTTGGCACAGGCAGTACACTCATCCAGCAAACCTATCAACGCATAGCCCACATTTGCCCTCCTGAAAACATCCTGATCTCCACCAGCGAAGAATATATTGATGAAGTAAAACAGCAACTGCCCGATATACCTGAAAACAACATCATGGCTGAGCCGGCTCGACGAAACACTGCGCCTGCTATTGCTTACGCCGTTTATAAAATCTACGCTAAAAACCCCAATGCATCTGTTTTAATCTGTCCGAGTGATCATCTTATTCTGAAAGAATCCGAATTTCACCGCATCGCCACACTCGGTCTCACCCTTTCGCAAACTAACAATGTGCTTTTTACCCTCGGCATCAAACCCACCCGCCCCGATACCGGATACGGCTACATACAGTATCTACCAGGTCCATCCCTTCACCCTGAAACCCGAAAAGTAAAAACCTTCACTGAAAAACCTAATCTCGAGCTCGCTAAAATGTTTCTCGAGAGCGGTGATTTCCTATGGAACGCCGGAATCTTCATCTGGTCTGTTCAATCTTGCCGACGTGCATTTGAAATGTACCTCCCTGAAATCCACCAAACTTTCGAGCGCGGCCTTCCGCTTTTTAATACCGACCAGGAAAAAGCTTACATTCAAAAAGTCTATCCCTCTTGCGAGAATCAAAGTGTAGATTATGGCATTATGGAGAAAGCCGACAACGTGCACGTCATTCCAGCCGACTTTGGGTGGAGCGACCTAGGCACTTGGGGCTCTCTCTACGAACACTTGAAATGGGACGAACACGGTAACGCCAAAGTGGGCACACATATACTCAGCTTCGACTCACGCTCAAACATCATTCGCATTGAAGGCGATAAGGTGGCCGTGATCGACGGACTGGAGAATTACATCATCGTTGATACTCCACATGCTCTGCTCATCTGCCGACGCGAAAACGAGCAGCTCATTAAAAACTTTGTAAACGAAGTCAAAATCCGAGCAGGCGAACGATTCGTTTAAAAATTTTTGTTACCCTCTAAGTCAGTGTATACAGAATAGCTTTTTTACCGTACATCTTACACGGTAACGGCTATTAGCAGATTTTCAAAACTTTAACTAAAACTAAAAATTTTTTCTACGTCAATCTGCGAGTTCTGTTGGAATTTTGGGTTAAGGGTAAAAGGTATGTCTATGTCGCTGCTTAAAAAATGTTGAACGTTTTAGGATTTAACAAATTTGAAGAAAATGCACCTTTTAAGTGATTTGAAATAAAAAACCGCTGAAATGAGTGATTGTACACTCATCGCAGCGGTCTTTATTCAAAAAACCTTACTTGAGAGAATTACTTCTTTTTCTTACCTGTTTTGGTGTTTATACCGGCTTTTTCACGCCATTCATTCAATGAATTCTGAATCATATCCGCATATCCAAAGGGACGACCTGCTGCCTTAGCCTGCTCATTGCCCATCTTTAGGGCTGTATTACCGGCATTAACAGCCTCAGCGAAGTTGCCTCTCCGAGCTAAGATTTCGCCTTTAAGATAGTGGCTGTACCAGTTGTCAGGGTTTAACTCAATCGAGCGGTTGATGTATTCAAGGGCGCGGTCCATGTGAATATTCTTAGTCAAAAAGTATTGAGCCGAATTTCTGAAAACACGCCAGTCGCGTTGGTTTTCCTTTATTGCTCGCTCGATGTTTGCCATTGCCATTTTATCTACCTCTACATCGATGTTTACAGGCACTTTTACATTTTCCCAAGCGAGTGTTAGGGTAGCTCCATTGTCGCGAAGAGCATCGATTGAGATGGTAAAAGTTTCATTACCGTCGCCTTCTAAAATGAAAGGCACGACGTCAACTCGCAATACGTCTTTCTTTTGGTCATAGCCATCCGCACCCCACAGAGTGGTATCAGAGTTGAAAATCACCGTCCACCGATCTTCACGGGGTATGGTCAACAGTCCGTATTTGCCAGCAGGAAGTTTCTGTCCTTCCACAAGGGCTTCTGTACTAAATGAAATGAGCGTGATTCGGTTAGCACCAGTACGCCAGATTTGGCTGTAAGGCACCAATTCTCCAAAAATTTTACGACCCCGGGCACTCGGGCGTGAGTAGTCAATTGTAATATCCGTGAGCCCAACGCGCTGCTGAACTACAGCCTTGGGACTTGGCTGGGGCAGCTCTTGGGCAACCGAGAAAATTGACAAAATAGTAGTGGCAATAATCCAATTGAGGTGTTTCATCTTTTTTCCTTTTTTGGCAAAGTAACTTATGAAAAGCTAAAGAGTTTGCTAAAGAATAGAGATTGTTATTAAAATACATTGAAAATATCAGAACGAAATCTTTACACCGTCGTAACAGCTGAAGGAGTAAGTTTGCAGATGTTTTTCCAACTGTGCTGTATGAATTTTCACGTTATCACATGGGATGTGTCGAGGGTACTGCTCGACCTTGGCATTATTGAGATTCGGTACTATAGTCTGCTCTTCGCGTTTGGCTTTGTGCTCGGTTATTTCATTATGAAGCGCATCTTCAAAGAAGAGAACGTTCCTCTGGAACAGCTTGATACTCTTCTCACCTACGTAGTGATTGCTACCATCATTGGTGCTCGCTTGGGTCACGTGTTTTTTTACCAGTGGGATTATTACAGCCAGCATCCCGAAGAGATCTTAATGGTATGGGAGGGTGGATTGGCAAGTCATGGAGCCGCTATTGCCATCATCATGGCTTTGATTATTTTCTCAAAAAAAGTTTCCAAGCGTTCTTTCTTTTGGATCATCGACCGCGTAGTGATTACAGTGGCTCTGGGCGGTAGTTTTATCAGACTGGGCAATTTGATGAACTCTGAGATCTATGGAAGTCCTTCAAACAGTGAGTCAGCCTTTGTGTACGTGAGTCCGGTGCGCGACATCTTCGAGCGATTTTTTGGTAATGAGGTGCAGGAAATCACTTTTAAAAAGACAGACGAAGTCGTAAAAACCGATTCGCTGAACATGCCCGTTTATGAGGTGAAGATGAAAATTGATCCGCGCGTGGATGGTGCACAAGTGGCCTCGCTAGTGAGCAATCGACTCTTACCGTATTTGAAGATGATCGATGCTGACGATCAGAATTTGGTGCCGAGTACCGACGGTTCTCCCGAGGTGATTCAGGAGGCAAACAGCACTTTTGTAAAGTTTCGACTACTGGCCATACCACGCATTCCCAGCCAAATCATTGAAGCAGTGGCGTATTTTCTGATTTTTTTAATTCTTTGGGGACTGTTTTTCTACACGAAGTTCAGGTATCAAGAGGGATTTTTATTCGGAGCCTTTTTGGTTTTGGTGTTTGGATTTCGGTTTGTAGTCGAATTTTTCAAGGCCAATCAAGTGGCTTTTGAAGACAATTTAGCTCTCAACATGGGACAATTTCTCAGCATTCCACTGGTGATCGCTGGATTAGCTTCAATTGTGTATTCTTTTGTGAAAAAGAAGGCGTAAAAACATGGTATATCGACTCATTGCAATTGCAGTACTGCTGGCGGCTCTTGCTACATCGTGCACATGCGATAACGACACAAAAACCGTAGACTCAATGAGTACTTCATACGAACCAAAGTTCAGAGAAGATGGACAGCTGTGGTTTCTCGATGAAAGCGGTGTGGATACCAACCTCCGCATCACCATCGAGGTGGCTATGACAGATGAGGAAATTCAGTACGGCATGATGTATCGAAAATCGATGGATGAAATGAATGGAATGCTCTTTCTGATGAAAAACGAGCGCCCACAGTCTTTCTGGATGAAAAATACCTACATACCGCTCGATATTATTTATATCAACTCTCAACTGCGCATCGTAAGCATTCAGAAAAATGCGGAGCCACTGAGTGAGACTTCGCTTCCGAGCTTTGAGCCGGCACTGTATGTGCTTGAAGTGAACGGCGGTTTTTGTGACCGACACAATGTAAAGGTGGGCGACAAAGTGTATTTCGAGCACCGGAGGCAATAGCACATGCGTGTAGTAAGTTTAGTGCCATCGTTGACCGAACTCCTTTACCACCTTGGGGTTGATGTGGTAGGTATTACGAAATTTTGTGTCCACCCAGAGGAGTGGTATAGAACCAAGCCACGTGTAGGTGGTACGAAAAATCCAGATATCAATCGCATCAAAGAGCTAAAACCTGATCTAATCCTTGCCAATAAAGAAGAGAATCGAAAGGAAGATGTAGAGCAGCTCAGGCAATTTAGCCAGGTGCTTGTGACGAACATTACCACTATTAATGATGCATTGGAAGCTATTAGGCTCATTGGCCGGGTGTGTAATGTAGTACAAGCTGCAGAAAAACTAGTACACAGCATCATAGAGCTTTGGAAACCACTACAAGGAAGCGCCGATGGTGCCAGAGTGCTTTACTTGATTTGGCGAAAACCTTATATGGCAGCTGGTACCGACACTTACATACATCACGTTTTGCAGCATCTGGGGTTTTCAAATGCAGTTAATCAAAGTAGATATCCTGTGGTAGATGAGAAGTCAATTCGATTGATGAATCCGGAATTGATTTTTCTTTCGTCAGAGCCTTATCCGTTCCGAGAAAAACACTTAGCTGAGTTTCAGGGAATGGCGCCTACGGCACATGTGCGCCTGGTAGATGGTGAAGCATTTAGCTGGTATGGATACAGAATGATTCCGGCGGCTTCGTATTTTTACCTGTTGATCCATGACATTAACGAGATGAAAAGATGAATTTATACAAAAGGTTTTTTGTGCTTTTAATGGGTCTTGTGTTCTTAACTATGGGCTGTAGCAAGACAGACGACCAGGACCAGAAAGACGATGAGTTGATTCGTAATTACCTGGCGCAGAATGGCCTGGAAGCTATTCGTACGAATAGTGGACTGTATTATCTGATAACCGAGCAGGGAACTGGGACATTTCCGACCATTGACAGTCGCGTGCGCGTTGTGTACAAGGGCTATCTGCTCGATGGTACTGTGTTTGACGAAACGGATCCAGCTGGACTTGAGTTTGACTTGCGAGGAGTAATTGCAGGGTGGCAAGAGGGCCTCACTTACTTCAGAGAAGGGGGTAGGGGAAAACTTTTTATACCGTCGAAGTTGGGATATGGCAAACAGTCGGTAGGGAATATTCCGCCAAACAGTGTGCTGATTTTTGATATCTATCTCTTGAAGGTACGCTAATAGTGGATAGTATTCCTTTTAAAATTTTTTTCTGATAAATTGAGGTAATTAGTCTATTAAGCTGAAGCCGGGCTTTTGCGTTTTCACACGTGAGGGATTCGGTGGGCGCGCGTCAGCGCGGTGTGGAGGCGTAGCTAAGCTTAGCCGCAGCGCGGGAGCGACGTGTATACTGACGAAGACTTTCAGTTTTGTCAGCATCTTCCCTTGGAAACACGCTGACCTGAGCAGCTGCCCGAATGGGCATTGCTAGGAAGGGTACGGCCTAAAAAAAAAAAAAAAAAACAAACACTCAGCTATGCTTGGCTGAGTGCTGGTGATTGAGTTTGTGTAGGGGGTAATTGCTAGTTTGCATCCTCGTGAAGGGCAAGGTAAGGTAGCTTGGAATGGTAAGCAACCTTGGTGGTGACTGACTTGTGGAAGATAGACTCGAAAAAACTGTAGTTGCGGCTCATGAGGGCAATCATGTCGGCGCGGTCTTCAGCTGCAAACTGTAAAAGGGTGTCTTCGACGTTTTCGCCACTGAGTACTTCGAAACGGTGGGAAATGCCTTTGAGGTATTCGGAGATGCGCTGCTTGGCTTCGATTACCGTTTGATTATCAATGCCATAATTGACAATTACATGAGCGATTACGACTTCTGCATTGAAGATGGAGGCGATTTCGGCAAGCTGGATGAGGGCGGTACCGTTGCGCTTTGATTTGAAGTCGGCACCAAAAACAATCTTGCGGATATTTGAGAAGTGTGAGCCGGCAGGTATGGTAATAACGGGTACTGTGACGCTCTGAAGGATAGAGGCAGCATTTGAGCCGATGAGGATTTCTTCTATACCACTGGCGCCTTTGGTGCCGAGGATTACCATGTCGGCGCCTTCATCTTCCACAGCTTTTTTCACTAAGCGAATGGGGTTGCCTACCAGACACCGTGTTTCGTAAGGTATGCCAGCGCTTTGAAGCTTTTCTTCCACTTTTTTCATCCCTGCTTCGGAGTTTTCCTTCATGATTTCGAGCAGGGAGTGGGTCATAACTGTCTCGGCGTAAGGCAAATCGTAAGCATTTAGAGCGATTATTTTAGCACCGGTTTTCTTAGCGAAGTCGATAGCAAAGTCGAGGGCCTTGTCAGCGTTGGCGGAATAATCTGTTGGGAAAATGATTGTTTTCATACAGGTCGATTAACTAAAGACGAAGGTAGTGCTCTTGAAAGTACGGATTTTATGATAATTATCAACACTTTTAGGTGGATTTCTTAAGAACAAGGCCCTTTAGATAGCGGCCTTCGGGGTGGTAGATGCTGACCGGATGATCAGCCGGCTGATGGAGGCGGTGTAAAATCTGAAAGTCGATGCCTGTGTCCATAGCGGCTGATGTGACGGTATTGAGGAAGAGCTCCTCTGAGATGTTTTGAGAGCATGAATAGGTCATGAGCAGCCCCCCGGGAGCGAGTTTGCTCATGGCAAGGGCATTCAGGCGTTTGTAGCCGATTACGGCATTGTGGGTGACGCGGTGGCTTTTTGCAAAGGCAGGTGGGTCGAGTACGATGATGTCGAAAGTGCGTTCGAGGTGGGTGAGGTAGTCGAAGGCATCGGTAGCCAGGGAGGTGTGCTTGCTAAGATCAAGTTGATTGATTTCCAGATTTTTTTCCAAGAGGTCGATGGCGCGCTGGCTAATGTCGAGCGATACTACTTCGCGGGCACCGGTCGCAATGGCATAGATACTGAAGCCACCCGTATATGAAAAGGTATTGAGAACCGACTTGCCAGTACAAAGCCGGGACAAAAGTTTTCGATTTTCGCGTTGGTCGATGAAGAAACCGGTTTTTTGGCCTTGCTGAAAGTCAATTAAAAACTTGTGGCCATATTCGCGGGCTATGATTTGTTTGGTAGGCTCGCCTACTGCCCATTGATTTTCAAGCGTGGCGTCGTGCAATGCGTCGGCGCTTTTGTCGTAGATGGCAGTAAGGCGGCTGCCCAAATGGCGCTGAAGTGCACCATAAATGCTCTCTCGTGCATGATACATGCCCAGGTGATGGCACTGCACGATGCAGTAGCCAGCGTAGTAGTCCACTACAAGTCCAGGTAATCCGTCACCTTCGCCAAAGATGAGGCGGAAGCAATCGGTTTCGGCTGATGAAAAGAAGCCGAGTTGTTCTCGCGTGTGAATGGCGGCTTTGATTTTTTGGTCAATGAAGTACTCTACGGGTAGTTTTTCTGTAGTCCAGCTTAAAATTCGAACGGCGATGCTTCCGCTAGAAAGAAATCCGATACCACGAATAGTGCCTTTAGCATCAGCTATAAACACTGGTGTGCCTTCGGTGGCTGACTTTGGAATGTTTCGCAAAGCCCCACTAAAAATCCATGGATGCCGCTGGAAGAAAATTTTTTCTTTTTCCGGCTTGATGTGGACTACAGGATAGTTTGGTAAAAAAGGTTTCAAAACTGTGTGGCTATTTTTTTGAGTTCTACAAAATCAGGAATTGACTTACTCGTGAGGTAGTAGATATCGATGGAACGGGTGTAAAAATGGTGGTCGATGCCATTAGTAATCAAGATGGCTGGACTTTTAAACCTTTGATTATAGCGCAAGGCCTGGGCAAGGACTTCCTCGTTGAGCAGAACATCGGGACTTTTGCACTCGGCCAGCAGCAAGATGCCCTCAGCGCCAAATACGGCCAGGTCAAATCGCTTAGCGAGACCATAGAGTGAAAAGGCTTTTTCAAGAGCAAGGGTCACAGGGGGAAATCCGCGCGAAAGAAGTTCTGCTACGAGGTGCTGCCGCACCCACTCTTCAGGAGTAAGCTGGAGCCAACGACGGCGGATGACGTCGTACACTTGCCAGCCGTCGGGTACACTTCTGAAGGCGTGAGGGGGAGGTGAATGGAGATTTAGCGGTCTAAAATCGTCGAAAACATCCTTCATTCCACCATCAGTAAGCAAGTGTAGCATTGGTCTTTTCAGCTATTAAATGCAGCTTATCTGTAGCCATAGCGCTTTAGCTTTTTGGTGTCAAAGCGCCAATTGGGATCGACTTTTACGTAAAGCTCCAGGTAGATTTTTTTCATGAAAAAATGCTCGAGTGCCAATCGTGCGTCGGTCCCAACGCGCTTGAGAGCACTCCCACCCTTACCAATGATGATGGTCTTTTGTGTTTCTCGCTCAACGATGATCATTGCCCTTATGCGTATGATGTTTTCTTCTTCTTTGAACTCCTCAACTACCACCTCACAGGCATAGGGGATTTCCTCTTTATAGTGCAGCAGGATTTTTTCACGTATCACTTCTGATACGATAAAGCGCTCTGACTTGTCAGTGAGCTGATCGGTATCGAAGTAGGGAGGGTGTACAGGGAGCAGTTCCAGCAGTCGATTTTTTAATTCAATTACATTAAATCCGTGTAGTGCTGAGATAAGCCAAATTTCAGCTTTAGGAACGGTTGACTTCCAATATTCGGCCTCGGCTAGGGCCTCTTCTTGTGCAATGGTGTCCACCTTATTGATGGCAATAATCAGGGGCACTTCACTTTGTACAATGGCTTCAAAGAGCTCTTTATTCTTGGCCTCTCTTTCCCCAGGCACAGCCAGGTATAGAGCTATGTCGGCATCTTCAAGGGCTTCTTTTACAGCATTCATCATGGTTTCTTGCAAGGCATATTTAGGCTCGATGATGCCAGGTGTGTCAGAGAAGATCATTTGATAGCCGGGTTCGTTCAATATACCAAGCATCCTAACGCGTGTGGTTTGGGCCTTGGGAGTAACAATGGCGAGGCGCTCGCCCAGCATGGCATTGAGCAGGGTCGATTTGCCTGCGTTTGGATTGCCGAAGATGTTTACGTATCCAGCTTTAAATTGTGTGGTGTCAGAATTTTCCATATCAGGGCAAAATTAACCGAAGTTTCTCGGCATCTACATTTCCGCCGGTGAGTATTACAGCCACCTTCTTGCCTTTAAACTTATCCTTGTGTTTTAGCAACGCTGCCACTGGCACGGCGCAGCTTGGTTCGATTATTAGTTTTAGGTAGAAAGTAATCCAGCGCCAGGCATCGATGACTTCTTCTTCAGTTACGGTCAGAATGTCGTGAACGTATTTACGAATGACATCAAAAGTGATGTCGCCGAGCGAGGTGCGTAGTCCGTCAGCAATTGTGTTAGCTGCTCCTACAGGTATGAGCTTACCGGCATGAAAAGACTGATACGCATCGTCAGCGTTTTTCGGCTCACAGCCTATCACTTTGGTTTTAGGTGAGAACTGGTGTGCAGCGAGGGCAGTGCCTGAAAGCAGTCCGCCACCACCCACAGGCGCCAGTATGAAGTCAGGTTCAAATCCTTCTTGAAGGATTTCGAATGCACAAGTTCCTTGCCCCTCGATAATGTCCCAATGGTTGTACGGGGGTATAAAGATAGCCCCTGTGCGCTCCACAACCTGTTGAAGTGTTTCTTCGCGAGCCTGAAGGGTAGGCTCACAAAAAGTAATTTCACCGCCCCAAAAGCGCACAGCATCCACCTTTGTTTTAGGGGCAGTCATTGGCATAACCACATGGGCCTGGGTGCCAAAAATTTTTGCAGCCCAGGCAAGTGCCTGTCCATGATTGCCACTGCTGTGAGTAGCTACGCCTTTTTCTAGAAGATTTTTTTGGAGTTTACTCAGAGCATTTGCAGCTCCCCGTGCTTTAAATGCATGAATTTTCTGTAAATTTTCGCATTTAAAAAAAGTAGTATTTTCTAAAAAATTATTGATGTAATCATCTGTTATTAATGGCGTTCGAATAATTATATTATTTATTCGATGATGTGCTTCTGCAATGTTTATTTTCATGTTGATTGCTGTTTTCAATTTCAAAAAGCAAAGTACATAAAACTCTACTTTTGTAATGAGTAACAGTGTTTTAATGGACGAATTTGTTTTAAATCGCGCTAAGGGTGCTCTCTACGCAGTAATAAATGCGGCTCACGATGTTTTGCAGTGTAATGAAGCTTTTAGAAGTTATTTTCAGATAAGAGAAAATTTTTCGGGAAAAATTGAAGATTTATTTGCCAAACAAGAGCATGAAAAATTAAGACAAATTGTATCAAATGTACTTCAATATGACGATCATTACACCAATTTAAAATTTGGCATAGCATCAGAATCATTCGAACAGAATCAAGGTGTGAATTGGGAAATCTATAGAATAAATTACAAGGACGAAAATTGTGTATTCTTTTTCGGGAGTTTATTGTGTAAAAAAGATCATATCCTACTAACTGAAAATTTAAATAAACTTGAAGCTATCCTTACCTCTACAAACGAAAGCAGTATCATAATATCGAAAGATAATCGCGTGGAATATTTCAGTGCTCACGCGTACAATGAAGTAAAGCAATTTTTTGGCAAAGAAATAAAGGTTGGTGATGATTTTGATCAATACATAATACCTGATTTGCGCGAGCTTTTCTACGAAAAATTTAATGAAGCACTATCGGGTAAGGAAATATTTTACGAAATAAATATTCCAGTAGGCGATGGGGATGGTTTGTGGTTTTTTATAAAATTTGTTCCAGTGCGTTCGAGCGATGGAACTGTAGGAGCTGTACTGTATTCAGCTCGAAATATTGACGATATTAAGAAATATGAATCGGAACTTACAAAGCAAAAGTTTTATCTGAAATCGATGTACGAAAGTACCGATACAGCTATAGCCATTTTTGACAGAAATTTAAAAATGATTTATGCAAACAAAAGAGCTTATGAATTGACTGAAAGTAAGTTTGGTAAGAAAATTAATAAAGGAGATTTTGTCCTTGATTTTATCTATCTGGATAGTCTTGAATTTTTTAAAAGCCAAATTGATAAAGCTCAGCAAGGAGAAATAGTGATTTTTGAATTTAATGATGGAGATGAATTCTGGAAATTCAAAATATTTCCCATACTCGATGAAAATGGAAGTAATTTAGGTATTTCTATTCATATTTCTGATATCACTACTATTAAAAATTACGAGAAAAAAATCATCGAACAAGCCCAATTTTTAAAAAAGTTAGCCTGGTCGCAAAGTCATGAATTGAGAGGTCCTTTATCTACCATTTTAGCAATAAGTGAAAACATAAATGATATTAAAGACAACGATTTGAAAGAAATAGTTCTCAGTAAGTTGAGAAAATATGCCGAACAAATGGACCACATTGTAAAATCAACGGTATTGAGCATCAATCAGCTTTCTGAGAAATTTGATATTTGAAGGTCAATAGGACAGGGCGCTTTTAAAATCATACAAATGAGTGAGGGAGGCTCCGGTGGGCCTCCCTCTACTTTTGGACAAAATCCTTAAAATAATGAAAACGCTAATCAAAACCTTTGTAATTTTAATCATGCTGCTCGTTGTAAGTGTTCAAGGCCTCTTTGCACAAGACAAGGCCCTGGAACAACAGTTGAACCGTGCTGGATTGAAATTCAGCTACGATAATAACTCGAGGAAATACAAATTGGTTTTTGATTTAAGTGACGGCCGGTCTCAGGTAGTTTTGATCAATGGCTGGACGTACGATTTAGGTGGCTTTCAGATTCGCGAGATATATTCTCCTGTCGCTACACTCCAGAACAAAACCGATTTTTCTCAGCGGGTTCTTTTCAACTTGCTCGAGAAAAATTTTGATTACAAGATTGGCAATTGGCAGATTCATGGTGGTGAGCCTCCTTTCATCTTGCAATACTCTATAAAAATCAATTCTGACATTAATGACGATGTAATTAGGGAGCTTTTGTCATTTGCCGTAAAAGTAGCTGATGCTATGGAAAAAGAACTCACCGGTACAGATGATTATTAAAAAGCATTTTCAATTGTAAATATCTGCTTAGATGAAAGTGGGGGAGGTGATTGCCAACAGATATGAGTTGGTCGCCAAGTTGGGCAGTGGAGGTTTTGGAGCTGTATGGAAAGCCAAAGACCGACTGGCTGGAAATATCGAAGTCGCCATAAAAATCTACGCCCACGAGACTGGACTCGACGATACTGCTTTGGCTCAGTTTCAAAAAGAATACACGTTGGTAATGGATCTACATCATCCCAACCTTCTGACGGCCAAGCATTTCGATATTTGGGAAAATCGCCCCTTCCTCATCTTTCCACTGATGACTGGTGGTAGCTTGTATCAAAAGATCCTCAATTCTGATGGGCTATCGGAAGATGAGATCGCTCAAGTGCTCTATCAAGTGGCCGATGGTTTGAGCTATTTGCACGAGAATGATGTGATTCATCAAGATGTAAAGCCTGATAATGTACTAATCGATTCCAAAGGACGGTATTTGCTTACCGATTTTGGCATCAGCAGTCGCATGCGAAGCACGCTTCGAAGAGCCACTGGTGTACAAAATAGCAAAACCGTATCTTTTGCTCCACCTGAGCGCTTCGGTAGCAATCAACAAATAGTACCTGAAGGCGATATCTTTTCACTTGGAGTGATGGTGTACGAAATGGCCACCACCTCATTGCCTTGGATGGGTATGGGTGGCATGCACCTAATGCCCCAATCAGAGTTGCCCACCTTGCCAGAGCGGTACTCAGCCGGTCTGAATGCTCTGATGGGAGCAATGTTAAATTATTATCCTTCAAAACGCCCTACTGCTCAGCAGATTAAGGCTGTTGCTGCGCATTATTTGGAGAGGGGAATTTGGAAAGTGGATGATATTTTAAAAACTCCCCAATCCGGAAGCCAACAAATGCATTTTGGAAGAGCTACGAGTGTATTTGAGCCAACAGACTCCTCAATATCGCAGAAATCGACAGGCTCCAGCGAAAAGAAAACTGTAATTTCATCGCCAATTGCGGCTGAAGATCGCTCCATTAACGGCGATCAGAAAAATCAAGACTTTCAAACCCATCACTCAAAACCAAAGGGTCGCAAAGCTATGATGGCTGCAATTATCGCTGTTGTGGTACTTGTAGGGGCTTTAGTTGGCTGGATAAAATACAATAAAGCTCAAGAAATCAAGCAATTTGAAACGTTAAAAGCCAATGTAAGTCAACTAATCGCTTCAAAGCAGTTTAAAAATGCCTATTTCTACACAGATTCCTTATTGGCTCTTTCAAATTACAGAAATTCAGATGAACTTAAATCTCTACAACAGCTGGCTCTCGATAGTATGGCTGAAAATTTTAAAAAATCTCAAGTGCTATATAGGTTGAGTTTTATCATACAAGACAAAGAGGATATGAAGAGCCATCTCGAAGATTTGTTAAAATTCACCATTAACCATGATACCATTGAAAAATACAAAAAAATACTCGCCGATATTTCGATCGATGCTTCTGAAAAATTGACTCCACCAGACCAACTATTTGGAGATAACAAACAAAAGCCTGAATCTACAGCCACTCGGAAACCCTCCGCACAGGCATCATCTACTTCTGCGCCCGCAGTTGCCTCTTCACCAAATCGAAGTACGGTAGCCCCAGCACCGTCTTCAGCATCAGCATCATCGACTTCATCAGATATACTTACCTTTTTTGACGACAAGGGAGCTACAATTACTGCCTTTAAAGTTGGCCGACTCTATTGGATGGTGACTCGCTCAAATCCCACCGTGCTTCGAAATGGTTCACTCATCCGCCAAATTACCGACCGCGAAGAATGGAATAGCACCTTGGCACCAGCTTATTATTTGCACAACGGCACTTACTTGTATAACGGCATAGCAACTAATGGAGGCAAGATCTGTCCGGAAGGATGGCGATTGCCAACTCAATCTGATTGGGAGAGTTTGATTAAATCACTTAACTCTTCACCAAGTGATCTCTTAGATCACAGGAAATTCGGGTTAAAAACTGTAGGCTATCGCGGTGCCGATGGACAGATGAAAGAGGGAGGATATGCCTTCTTTTGGGTAGCAGATCAAGCAGCAGCTAACTCCGGTGGTAAATTTGCCATTTACCTATCAGTAGGCGATGGCAAAGTTTACTACGACTACGAGCGGCTCATGGGCGATTGGGGACACACTGGCTTACAGTGCAGATGCGTTAAAGAGATTTAAGTCAATAAATCTCTCAAAGCGTCCTCTAATTCAGAAAATTCAAAGGAAAAGCCTTCGTTGAGTAACCGCTTCGGAATGACGGCACTTCCTTCTAATGTAATTGATGCCATTTCGCCTAACATCAGGCGAAGCATAAAGGCAGGCACTGGAGGAAAAAAGAAAGGCTTGCCGAGTACTTTAGCAATTGTGTGCATTAGTTCTCTATTGCTTACCGGACTGGGGGCTGTCGCGTTATAGATGCCTTTCATTTCTTCTTTCACCACCGCTTGCACATAAATATTGACTAAGTCGCGTATGTGAATCCAGCTTACCATTTGTTTGCCACTGCCTATGGGCGAACCGATGCCTAATTTCACTGGAAGCAGCATTTTCTTTAGGGCGCCACCCTCGGGGTCGAGCACAATTCCCGTTCTGATTTTTACTACTGATACGCCATTTTTTTCGTATTCATCGGCTGCAGCTTCCCAAATTTTTACTACCTCAGCCGGAAAGTCACTACCTGTTTGTTGAGAGTATTCATCGTACAATCCATCCGGATTTTGAGGATATATGCCAATGGCTGAAGCGGTTATAAATCTTTTTAAACCACTTTCAATAGCCGGTTGTAACAGCATCTGTGCACCCTTAACCCGAGAGTCGATGATGCTCTTTCGCGCTTTGGGCGTCCAGCGCTGAGCTATAGTACTGCCAGCTAGGTGAATGATTGTATGTATGCTATTAAAAACATTTTTGTTGATTTCACCCTTCTCCGGGTTCCAGTAAAAGGTGTTTTCATCTTCCTTACCACTGGTGGTGAGGGTTCGAATGGTATAACCAAATCTCTTGAGCTCAGGAATCAAATGCCTGCCAACCAAACCAGTGGCGCCTGTAACGAGTATGGTACGCGACATACTTCTTTAAATCTAAGGCCTTTTAATTTGTTTATCAGGCAAGAATTTTTTTGGTTTCGTTGATCATCTTATTTCTAAGCGCATCGCTCACAGGCCAGAGAGGCAGGCGCAAATGCTCTTCGATTATTCCCAAATACGCGAGCAAAGCTTTTATACCGCCCGGATTTCCCTCAGCGAAGAGCAATTTTGTGATTTCGAACAACTTGTAGTGCTTTTCGCGAGCTTCTTTAATGTTGCCTGCCAAGGCATCGCGCACCATTTGTGAAAAGATGTGGGGAAAACCTTGTCCTGATACACTGATCACTCCATCACCTCCTATTGCTATGATGGGTAGAGTGAGATTGTCATCGCCTGAAAGTACCAAAAAGTCCTTACGTCTGTCGCGGATGATGGTCATGATTTGCTCCAGATTGCCAGATGCTTCTTTGACTGCTACAATATTTTTAAAATCAGCCTGAAGACGAAGTATAGTGTCAGCTAATACATTCGACGAAGTTCGACCTGGTACATTATAGACGATCAGGGGTAGAGGAGAAGCTTCAGATAGGGCTTTGTAATGCTGATAAATGCCTTCTTGCGTAGGTTTATTGTAATAAGGTGAAACACTTAAAATAGCTAAAACCCCTTTTTGTTCAAAAGCTTTCAGTTGTTTTACCGCCTGTGCTGTGTTGTTTCCACCAATGCCAAAAACCACCCCGGCTTTTCCTTCGCACATTTCTAAAGCAATTTCAAGCAACTTTTTCTTTTCGTCGCTGTCAGTTGTTGCGCTTTCGCCGGTTGTTCCGTTTACTACTACGTATTCCACACCTCCGTCGATCACGTAGTGCAGCAGTTTTTTAAAGGCTTGATAATCAACATCACCCGTAGCAGTAAAGGGGGTGATCAGCGCTACGCCAGTTCCTTTTAATGCATTCATTTGTAAATTCTATTAATTAGTTGGATAAAAGTAGTAGCAGATTTTTGTAAATCTTCCTCTGGGGTAAATTTTAAAATAGCCGACTTTGATGGCAATTTTCCGATGTAAATTAGGGAAGTTGTGCTAAAAACACTCTCTACGAAGCGAAGTATGGACGAATCATTTCCTAAATAGATCACTTCATCGACTGTTGAAATATCAATCTTTAATCTTTCGAGGAGTGATTTTGGAATAAATCGATATAGAAAATGAACCTTTATTTCCTCGTTTTCAACATTCAAGACGTTTTGTTTTGTTGGAATTAAATACACTTTTGAATTTTCCAGAATTTTACTTGCCTTGAGTTGATTTAAAAATTCTGAGAATTCTTCATCTGAAAAAATAACAATATTCTTTCCCGAAAAAGAATTGTAAGTCTTTACTTCTTGTTTTAAAAGGGACATTAAAAATTAAAATTTTATGAACGAATACGCAGCTCTGAATCCTAAATATCTGTCTTGTATGTAAGAATCAAGCACAGAAAATCCTGATGCTTTATTGGTCATCATGGAATTGGAGAAAAGCTCCAATTGAAGCACATAATCGTTTTTAAATCGCACTTTGTATCCAATTCCAATATACCAACCTATGGAAAGATAACTGTAAGGATAAAATTCGAAATCATTTGTAAAGTTTCGTACATTATTTAATCTTGTTTGAAAAACATTAAAAGATGGTGCGATTTTAATGTAAGGACTTGTCTTATTTTTTCGCATGTACTTGCCAAAAGAACGCAGATGTAACTCAGCATTCGGTAAAATTTCAATGTTTGAGATAGATACTTGCCATGTATTGTTTTCTGCACGTCTGTAGGCATTTTTGAGGTGTATGTATCCTGCATCTATGCCAAGATGAATTCTATTGAAAAAAGAGTTTTTTAAAGAACCTCCAAATCCAATGGAAGGAGAGAAAGCGTAATTGCCTGAACTCGCAAAACCTGAGTGAATTTGTGAAGATATATATACGCCTGAAGTCCAATATTTTAAATTAGGCTGCGCAGCAAGGGGATAAATAGATATCGAAAAAACAACAAGGAGATTTCGAAGGATTTTCAATATCATTTTACATTTAAATTTTTACCAAAATTGTATCTCGATAAAATAAATCTTATTCCCCCGTAAGTGTCGTTAAAGCTGTTTACTCTTTTATCTAAATAGCCATCTAACAAATCTCGGTTTGTAAAGTGAAAAAGACCTTCGACACTCAATGAATAGTTATAGCGTATTCGCAACTTTAAACCTATTCCGACGAAGTAATTGACAAAAAAATACATTTGATCTTTTCTTTCAAATATATTTTCATTGAGTATTTTAGGTTGATGTAAGGTAGGATTGACTATGCCAAATCCAAATCCAAATTTTCCATAGGGTGCCCACTTTGTGGTATAAAAATATTTGCCAAATCTTCTTGCAATAACTTCGTTTACAAGATTGAATTGAACAATATGACTGGTAAATTCAAATGGTCTGGTGACAACCCGGTGATTTGCCTCATTTGCATATAAAATGCCGTAAGACATTTCAGTCCCAACGATGTAAATGGGAGATAAACCTTTATAATAACCTACTCCTAATGTAGGTCGCATTTCTTTAAGAATATTATTAGGATTCGAATAGTTTGGTGTTACATCACCCGAGTAATTTATTGTGCCGATCATTATTCCAAACTGCTCATACTTATAACCAGATATTTGACCGTTTGTAAACAACGTAAAACTGATCAAAATGTATGAAAAGAGATATTTTTTCATATCAAAATACCAGTTTTGAAATACCTAAAATGATAGAAATATATTGATCGTTTTTTGGAGTTTGTATACTATTGTCAATAAATCCATCCATTTTGTCAGTGCCTGTGTAATGTCTGGTGAATTGCAAAAAGAGTGAAGTTCGGTAACCAACGCGCGTTTTTACACCATAGCCGTAGAAGATGTTGTAACTTCCATACGTGTATGGGTGAAGTTCTATGGATTCAGGCAGATTCACAGTATTTTGACCTCTACTGCTTACCACGAGTGCCCCAGCGCCTACTTTGAAGTAAGGAGCTAACTTATTCTCCCAGTGCCATTTGCCGTAGCGCAAAAAATTCCACTCAAGGCTTAGATTAATATCAAAACTCTCTGAATACACATTCCAATTTCGCTCTGTTCTTCCATAATCAGTGTCTTTTACGATGCAGTTTCCATAGCTTGTTTCAATACCATAGCTAAACCAAGGAACTGGATTATTTCGAACGAAACCCGTTAAACGAGGTCCTGCTTCATTAAAAAAATTTCCTACTGAAAAATTCTCATTTAAATCGCCTTGGTAGTGATAGAGACCTGCACCAGCGCCCCATTCCCAATATTTGGTTTTTTGCCCAACTAAAAGCGTAGGGACTATCAGCCAATACACAAAAAGGATATTTTTAAAACGCATATCTTCTACTTATGGTAGGCAAACATACTTTAAGAAATTCGGTCTCTCTTAAATACGAAATGAAATTCACTGGACAAATCAAGGTCAAAAGTATAATTTTCGTAGTCGAAATACTGTAAATTTTCTGCCATTTCAATTTTATTTTTTATTATAAACCTAGCCATTAATCCACGTGCTTTTTTCAGAAATATGTTGACGGGTTTGTACTGATTTTTCACTCGGTCTAAAAAAGTACAATCATATACCGGAATATTAAGTCTTTTAAAATCAATCGCATCTGAATATTCCTTAGATGCAAGGTTTACAATAAAAGTACTTTCGTTTTTTGCCACGTAGGTTGTTAGGGTTTCTTGCCAAAATTCATACAGATTTCTGCTGTCACCTACAGTCAAATCGGTGCCCATTTCTAATCGGTAAGGGAGCATAGCATCAAAAGGCCTGAGTATGCCATACAATCCGCTTAAAATCCAAATATTGTCTTCCGCAAATTGCAAGTCCGATTCGTCGAGCGTATAGGCATCAAGACCTCGATACACGTCACCTGAGAAAGTAAAAAGTGCTGGTGTACCTTCTTTTCTAATGCCTTCTACTGTCCAGGCTTGATTGCGCTGGTAGTTGAGTTCAGCTAATTTGGCATTGATGTCGTGCAGCTGGGCGAGTTCTGGTGGTGTTTTGGTTTTTAATTCTGCGTGAATTCTTTGGCTTTGTTCCAAAAATTGTGGAACAGATTTAGCCCTTTGATTCACTTTTGCATTCAAATTTTTAGAGGGTGACAATAAGATTTTCAATGTTTCACAAATTTTACTTGCAAAAGTACATGACCATAGGATTAGGCACTTATTTTGACACGATTTGTACTAAGTGTTTTCCATCAGTGCGATCAAAAAACTATTGATTGAGATGAATAAATCTTTACTCCTAGCGCTTTTTTCTTCTTTTCTCGTTTTTGGGGCCTGCAGTGGCTCAAAGCGCTACTATAAATATGGCAGAAAACTCGAAAGTGCCGGACTTATTGCTGAGGCAGTCAATAATTACATGGAAGCTCTTCGTCGTAATCCCTCAAATATCAAAGCTCAAATTGCACTTTCAAACGCAGGGAAGATGTATTTGGAGCAGATATTATCAGAATTTTATGTAGCACATACTGCAGGCGACCATGAGAGGGCTGTGATGCGCTACCAGGGTGCTTTACGACTGGATCGAGATATGAAGAATTTGGGTGTAAACTCTTCAATTTCGGATCATTACAGGCAAATGTACCTTCAGAGTGAGCGCATTTTTGTGCAGAAAGTAGTGGAGCGGGCAGAAGATCTACTAGCCGAAGAAAAGTTTGAAGAAGCTGAAGCTGAGTTAAATAAGCTTAGTGAATTGAGTATCAGAAATGAGGAACTGAACAATTTGAAAACTTTAGCTCGGGCAGAACCACGATACAGAAGTGCCATGCGAGCCTATAACGAAGGAAAATTCCGTACTGCTTATTATGGATTCAAAGAAGTGGAGTCCATTAGACCCGGGTACAAAGACGCACAACGCATGATGGATCTTTCGCTCGAAAAGGCTCTATTTGTAATAGCTATCATGCCTGTTGAAACATCTGTAAATGCGAATGGATATGACCAACAAATCGTAAACGCCATCATTAATCAGATTCTTCGGTCAAATAACCCTTTTGTAAAAGTAGTGGATCGCCGTCGTACAGAAACCTTGATGCGCGAGCGAAACCTTACACTACTGAATGCAATGCGCACTTCGCGCGAGACAGGAGATTTGCTCGGTGCAAATGCTTTGCTCTTCTGTAAAATAACCGACTGGCGTACGAAAGAGGGACCACTTCAGCGCGAAGTAAGACCCGGCTATATGGGCAGAGAAATTAAAACCAAAAATCAAGAAGGTGTGGAAGTACGAACAGTAGAATACAGCAAGGTGCAGTACACAGTATTCAGTCGTGAAAATGAAGTGAGATGCTCTTTTAGTTATCAACTTGTAAGCGCTGAAACCGGTGAGGTGCTCGTGTCAGACGTACTCGAAACTCGGCAAAGCGACCGAGTTGAATATGCTGTATATCAGGGCGATACAAGGCTTTTATACCCTGGTACATGGCAAAGCATCAATAGACCTCATCCCTCTGACCGCATTGACAACAGTCCACGCGCCAAGCGAGAGCTCGATCAATTGTTAAGAGCTAGACAAACAGTTGCAGATTTATCAACCTTACAGGAGAGGCTACTTCAAAACATCAGTTCTCGAGTAGCAAATTCAATTTTAGCGTTTAATCCGGAGAAATGAGATTTGTTTATTTTTTGATTTTCACAAGTCTTTTTGTCTTTGTTGGTTGCAAAAGCAAAAAGAAAACAGCAAATAACGACGTAAGACCAGCACCTGCATGGATTTCGACTAAACCCGCTGATCCATTCTATTATCATGGAATTGGCGTAAGCCCTAAATACGCTTACAGTGCCAACTACGACTACAAACAAGTGGCTAAAAACAACGCATTGAATGACTTAGCAAGCGAAATTTCTGTAAAAGTCAATGCATCATCTCTTTTAAGTCAGGTAGAGGTAAATCGCCAGTTCAGTGAATCGTTTGTATCGAACACCCAAGTTACTTCAACTGAAGATTTGGAAGGCTTCGAACTTGTGGATACCTATGAGACGTCAACACATTATTACGTATTCTATCGCCTTTCTAAAGAAGAACACGAACGACGAAAAGCCCTTAAAAGAGAACGAGCTCTTGCAGCAGCGGCTGATTTTCTCTCAGCTGCTGAAGATTTCAGAAACAAGAGAGATGCTTATCAAGCTTACATATTGTACATCAAGTCAATGGAGGCCATTAAGAGCTTCTGGGCCGAACCGCTGGAATACACCTATCAAGGAAACCGCATTTTTTTTGGCAATCATTTGATTTCCAGAATTATTAGCTTTTTAAATGAACTTCAAATTCAGTCGCCCCTAAGACAGATTCAGGTAACAAGGGGAAAATCTATCGACGATGAGCAATTTGAGATTTTTGTAACCTTACAAAACATTCGTCAGCCTTCTATTCCGGTCAGATTATCGTATTCAGGAGGGCGACTGCGAAATCCGAATCAGAAAACCAATGTATCGGGAGCAGTATTGGTTGACTTGGGTCGCGTAACCTCAACCGCTCAAAGAGAGCGCATCACAGCAGCAATTAATGTAGAGGCATGGACTTCTGAGGCCACTCAAAATCAGCAAATTATTGCTCTTATGAATCAACTGCGACTCAGGCCTTTTGTTTTAGATGTCGTCGTACAGAGCCCTACATTTTTCTTTATTTCGGATGAGCGGGCTTTTGGCAGGTCATTTTCCTCTGCCGTTCTTACTGATGCCTTAAAAATGGAATTGGCTAAAGATCAGTTTCAATCTACATTAAGTGCCGATAATGCTGATTTTATCGTGTCGATCGCATCTGATGTTGAAGATGCTGGCTTCATCAATCGAATGAGCAACGTACAACTATCCTTCAGAATTCAGATAACTGATCGAAACAACAACGTAATTTACACTCGAAGTGTAAAGAACATCAGGGGAATACAAACAGATGAGCAATCAGCTGCACGCGATGCATACAACAAGGCTGTACGCCTGATTCAGAGAGAATTGTATTTGGAAATTCGAAGAAGCTTTATCGAATGAGGGCAAAATCATCTTTCCAACCAAAGATGGCTGTTCGTACTCCAATGTTAAACCAATTCATTGAATAAGCCTTTAGAGAGGGGTGAGTCATGTTAAAAGATTCATTTCTCCATGTGTAGCTCGCCTCTAACCGCATATTGACAACAGGCTGAAGGACGTAAGCCACTCTAAAAGTTGCCTGTATGATGGCTCTTTTAACCGGCGAGCCTATGTAATATCCGAGTTGTCCGTTGCCAAGTTCTTCATAAGACCTGCGAATGTCGTTGCCCCAATTTGCTGTAGAGGTATCAGTACCTCTAAAACCCACATTGAGTTTTGCTAATGCTTCCCATCTTTTGTAGGAGTAATGCCCTAACAAGACGGTTTCCCTAAAATTTGTTTCCCAAGGATGCGCCAGCGGTAGGCCCAAATGCTCATAGTTCGTAATAGTACTGCGGTGGGCGTACATAAAAGGTCTGGCTTGATTGACCTCAGCCAAAAGGAAAAGGCGTTGCAGACCGAAGGCTTTAGGGTAGCGAATACCCAGTTGCCATGCGAAAAAGTTCATGTAATGCCCTTGTGAGAGTTTACCTAAACCTTCGAACGAAAAATCGTCGAAGGCTATCTGAGTATAAGCTGTTAAGCGTTTGAAAACTTTGTATGAAGCTCCTACACCAATCATCGCATTACCAGTGTTAAAACCGCGGTTAGCCTCCAAGGCGCGGTAGAGAATGATGGGATTCAGAAAATTTACGTCAAAGCCACGCTGAATCCCAAGTGTATCAGATCCTAAGACAATGCTTTCAAAAAAGCTGAGATTAAATTTATTAGAAATATTCCAACTCAAATAATGCATGGCTGAATATTTGGGTAAGAACCTTCCAGAGGTCATAAATGAACGTGTGATGTCGCTCATAGCCGTGTAGAGATTGACATACTTGAATTTCCAGACAGTGGTTTCGATTCGAAAGAATCCATAAGGGATTGTATGGTCATCGAGAAATAAAGAGCGATATCCCTCACCGAAGAAGTGATTTCCATGACCGGCACTAAAGTTAAAAAATCGACCAGCATTGTACGATACTTGACCTAAAGAGAAAGGAAAGTCAAATCCACTTCTACCATACCCTCTGTGAAGGGTCCACCCAAAGGCAGAACCTTTTTGACGAAAATATTCGTTCATAAACTCAGGAAAGTATCCTTGATTTTCAATAAAAAACGTTTGGAATGTGAGATTATTTCCGATTTTTCCATCTACCGTAACACCTCTGGAATTGAGGTAGGTTTGTCGTTGGGTAAATGCGTCTCTTCCAATTTGTAGATGAAGTACAGGATTGATATAAAAGGCGTAATCCTTTGATTTAGCAAAAATCAAATCCTCCCTGAGCAATTTTTTATCAATCCATCTCGTGAAGCGTGAAGATTTAGATGGATCAATGGAAGAAATTCCATACAACTGCTTGTAAGATTCCAAATCGGCTTTTACATACGTTCGACGCTGAGGCCAAACAGATGTGTGAATTTGTTCTGAGGGCTCAGCTTTGTCAAGGATAAAAATTTTAGTTTCCAGATTTAAAGGGTGAAATTCGTATCTACCTTCTAATGAGCTTTGAGCATAAACGTTACTCAAGAAAATTAGTAATATGATTAAAGTAGATAGGAGATGCGTGTTGAGTGGAAAATTTCTTTGCAAGGTTATTTGTCTAACTTCGAATAAACGGAATTGTTGCTCTTGTACTCCTGAACGATTTGTTTTATAGCTCCCACTAGCGAGAAGTCATCACCACTCTGTAATTTCTCTTCAAGATTTTTTAGCTGGTAGGTCAACATCTCAAAATCAACATTTGCATTTTTTGCTTTCATGATTTTAGGGTGGTGTGTAGGCAGGTTATTCTCTTTATCGGCAAGGAGTTCTTCGTAAAGTTTTTCGCCAGGACGCAGTCCCGTGAATACAATTTCGATGTCTTTACCCAAAGTTAATCCGCTGAGTTTGATCATTTTCTTGGCTAGATCGACAATTTTTACCGATTCACCCATATCAAAGACAAAAATTTCACCTCCATTTCCCATAGCTCCGGCTTCGAGTACCAGATTACAAGCCTCAGGAATGGTCATGAAATAACGAGTGATTTCTGGGTGTGTGATGGTGATTGGACCACCCGCTTCGATCTGTTTTTTGAAGAGTGGTATTACGCTGCCATTGCTGCCGAGTACATTGCCAAAGCGGGTAGTAACAAAGAGGGTGGCGCAGCTCGAACATTGACTTAGCGATTGAACGTACATTTCGGCTATTCTCTTGGTTGCCCCCATTACATTGGTAGGGTTAACAGCCTTGTCGGTACTTACCATCACAAATTTGTGCGCGGCATATTCCACAGATAGATCTGCCAACAGTTTGGTGCCAAATACATTCACACGCACAGCCTCATACGGATGATCTTCCATTAGAGGCACATGTTTATAGGCAGCGGCATGAAATACTATCTGAGGTTTGTATTTTGAGAAAAGGAGATTCATTCGCTGCTCATTGGTAATGTCAGCAACGATGTATTCAATTTGCACCCCTAGTTTTTCTACAGTAGTTTTTATCTCATAACTCAGGTCGTAAAGGGCACTTTCAGCCTGATCAAGTGCGATGAGTTTTTTGGGTTTATAGTGAATAACCTGACGTAGAATTTCACTGCCGATTGAACCAGCAGCTCCGGTGATCAGAATTACCTTCCCGTTTAATTCTTTGTTTACATTCGTTGAGTCTAATGTAATGGGTTCTCTTTCTAAGAGATCTTCGATACGTACATTTTTTATTTGTTTTGAAGTCAAAGCACCCTGAATCCACGACTTAGCCGGAGGAACAACTTTAACCTTGAGGCCTAATTCCATACCGACCTCAATGAGTTGTTTCCTGCGCTCGAGCGATAGATTTTGAACGGCAATGATGAGTTGATGGATGCGTTTTGATTGAATAAATTCTTTTTTAAGAGCTAATTCAGGTTTGTATACAGGTATACCATCTTGCAATTTACCATTTTTCGAAGGATTGTCATCCAAAAAGGCAATTACTTCATAATTTTTTGTCACTTCTTTTAGGAGGGTTTGACGTGTTAATTCACCCATAGCCCCTGAACCAAAAATTAATACCCGGATACGCCTTAATCCATTAGTTGATTTTTTGAAATTTAAATATGCTGATTTGATCATAAATCTTACGGCTAAGAGCGATAATAAAGTGAGCAAATAGTGCAGTACTAATGTGTTTCTTGAAATATCGACCTGTATAAACTTAAAAGAATCTAAGAGATATGTGATCAGCAATAAAGCTGCAAATCCAAATGTAGAAGCTTTAAAAATAAGAAAAGCATCTCTAAGCCCTGTTTGCCGAATGACGCCTTTGTATGAATCATTGAATAAAAAGCTCAGGAGATATGTTAACCCTATAATCAGAGCCACCTCAATACCAAAGGAGGTATGCTGCATCAAGAGGATGTCAAAATTGTTTTTGATGAAAACTGCGACTGGATAAGTGAAAAGGACGATAAAAACATCAAAAACAAGAATGAGCCACTTTGAGATAAATCGATCTGAAAACTTTGTCAAAAGGGACTCAATCATGATATACTATTTGTACAAATGTATTTACAGTTATTATTAGAGTAATTTTTGGACTTTATCAAACAGTATTTTTTTTTCATGAAATTCCTTCAAATGGAAGACAAAAAACAGTAAAGAATTTATTAACTGTTAACAGTGTCAAAATTTAAATCTTGAAGCTAACCACATGATCAGTGACAAGACTACGGATAGAATGATAGATGTAAGAATAGGTATATAAATAGTGGTATTTCCGCGCTTGATCAGTATGTCACCGGGCAACTTTCCTGGGAATTTTAAGTCATATTTTTCAGCAGCATACCAAATTATTCCAATTATTAAAATCAGCAATCCTATGGAAATCAATGCTCTTCCCATTTTTCTATTTATTTCTTGCTCGTCTGTACAAATAGCTGGCTGAAATTAATACAACCACGAGAATCAGCAAACCGAAAACTCCGTAGATGGCTGAAATATTTGACTTTACCACAACGAGCATTACAATGGCAATCAGCAAAACTGTTGGAATTTCGTTGTACAGTCTTAATTTAAAAGAATTCATGGTCAATGCATTGTTTTTTAATTTTCTCAGAAATACATCGAGCGATATATGGTATGCATATAAGGCTATGACTAAGAGATATTTTATCCCCATCCAGGAGCCTCCGGAGGTAAGCATAATTTTATAGTATCCTGTTTTAATCATTATCCAATTGCCGAAAATGAATGTCAAAACTGCCGATGGCCATGTAATGATGTATAATAGTCGATCTGCCATCAAAATGAGCTGAGCTCGAAGGTCATGAGACTGTTTCTTTTCATCAGCTTCCCGTATGTACACAAATAGTCTCGGCAGATAAAAGAGACCTGCAAACCAAGTTATTACAAAAATGATGTGTATAGCTTTGATGTACTGCATTACGCCTTAGAAATTTTAAACAAATGAAAAGGAACGTTTGGATGCAGCGCTACATAATTGTATTCAGAATACCACGTCCAAGTATTGCCTGTGATGTAGTCTTGCATGAGCAAATGCGTGCCTACCGGTATTCCCATTTTCTCGAAGGGCGGACGTACCATCCCTTGTCGAGAGTTAAGGTGGTCTAAATTTACCACCATTAAGAAGTGCTCACCAGTTTCGATATCACCTTTGTAGTAGGCTAAGAGATGATCGTCGTTTACAGGGCAGAAGGTCAAATTGTAGGTGGTTTGAAAGGACTTGTAGGTTTTTCTGATTTGATTGATAAGTCTTATTAATACGGTTAATCGCGTTTCGCGTGTCCAATCCCAGTGGTAAATCTCGTACTTTTCGCTGTTGAGATATTCTTCCTTCCCCGGATATGGCTCATGAATGCCATATTCATACACTGGTCCGTAAATGCCGTAATTGGAGGAAAGCGTAGCTGCTAAAAATAGCCTGATCATAAATAGACTTTCATTACCGCCCTGAAGGCTCCACGGATTGATATCCGGAGTATTGGGCCAGAAGTTAGGCCTAAAAAATTCTCGCTGATCGGTAGTGGTGAGTTCGGTGAGGTATTCGGTTAATTCGGCTTTAGTGTTTCGCCAGCAGAAGTAAGTGTAAGACTGTGTAAAACCGAGCTTGGCCAGTTCGTGCATAATTTTCGGGCGGGTAAAAGCCTCACTTAGAAAAATGATATCTGAATGTGTTTTATGTATTTCAGAAATGAGCCATTGCCAAAATTTGAAAGGCTTGGTATGTGGATTATCTACTCTAAAGATGGTCACGCCTTGTTCCACCCAGTACTTCACTACGCGCAGCAACTCATTCCAAAGGCCCTGCCAGTCGTCGCATTCGAAGTTAAAAGGATAAATGTCTTGATATTTTTTCGGTGGATTTTCAGCGTATTGAATGCTTCCATCTGACTTTATGACAAACCATTCGGGATGCTCCTTCACATACGGGTGATCTGGAGCACATTGAAAGGCCAGATCCATTGCGATTTCGATGCCGTATTCTTTGGCCTTTGCAAGGAGGTTTTTGTAATCTTCTAGAGTTCCGAGCTCTGGATGTATTGCATCGTGACCACCAAATCGAGAGCCAATGGCCCAAGGAGACCCTGGCTCTCCGGGTTTTGAGGTCACAGAGTTGTTTTTGCCTTTGCGGTTGATCTCTCCTATTGGATGTATCGGCGGAAAATATAGTACATCAAAACCCAGGTCAGCAATTCGCGGCAAGAGCGCTTCGCAATCTTTAAAAGTGCCGTGTCGGCCTTTCTCCGGCGATGCTGAGCGAGGAAAAAATTCGTACCATGCGCTGAAACCTGCCTTTGGCCGATCGACCCATATTTTGTACTCTGGGCTCTCAACCGAATTTTTCCGTGTTGGATATTTTTCTAATATTGTTTTAAGCTCTTTACTTGTACAGGCTTCCAGCGACTTCAAATAATCAGATGCTTTGATGTATTCAACTGTCGATTTTAAAAAATCGTAAGACGCACTGTCAATCGATTTAGGGATGAGTTTTAAGGTTTCCTCGAGCAAGGGCAGTCCATCATTGAGCTCTACTTGAACATACTGCCCATCCAAAGCCTTTTTAATAAGGCCACTTTGCCAATTCAGGGCATAATCGACCCACGCGCGCACCTTATAGTGATAAAAGCGTTGTTTTTCAACAACAAAACTTCCATACCAATCATCGTTGACAGAAAGATTTAATCGAGCATTTGACCACTGTGTATCTGACTCGTGTTTGTAAAGAATTTCTGCAGCTACCACATCATGTCCATCGGCAAAGACAGCTGCATAAACGTCTACTTTCTCTCCTATGACTCTCTTTATAAAGTATTGACCACAATCAATAGAAGGTTTAACTATTGAAATTACCGCGCGTGAAGGTCTTTTGGCAGGTAGCGACATGTACTCAGAATTAGATTGACAAAAAAACAACTTTTATCTATTTCCATACATTGAAAAGGACACGCAGGCCGTTCACTGATTAATGATTCTGCGAATTTTGTATTTAAAACCAGCTACTAAAAGCGTCATCAAAGGACTTATCAAGCTGAAAAATGTAAAAGGCAGATAATCCAAGGTAGATACCCCTAAAATTCCCGAGTGATAGGCCCCACAGGTATTCCAGGGAATCAACACTGAAGTAACGGTACCGCTGTCCTCGAGCGTACGGCTAAGATTCTCTGGTGCTAATCCTTTGTCCTTAAAGGCCTTGTTGTACATTTTGCCAGGTATTACCAGCGAAAGGTATTGATCACTTGCACTTATATTTACAAAAAGTGTAGTGCTCACCGTAGCCGTAAAGAGCGAAAATTCACTGCGAGCTAGCGACATTATGGCATCAGTTATTCTTCCCAAAAATCCACTTGCTTCCATTGCGCCCCCAAAACACATGGCTGAAATGATTAGCCATACTGTATTTAACATACCTGACATCCCGCCAGTGGTTAAAAGTTCGTCGAGCGCAGGTACACCGGTGTGAATTTCGTTTTTCGATGTAAGCACATGAATCAATGTTTTAGCGCAGTCGACTGCATTTAAGTCGTGCATTACATGATTTTTTTGGAAAATGAGCGTGACAATAATTCCCCCAAGTATTCCCACAAAAATGGCTGGCAGGCTAGGGAATCTCATAGCAATGAGTAAAATGACCAGAGCTGGAACTAAAAGTGTCCACCCAGATATCTTAAAGGTAGCCTCGAGTGTATGAATCATTTCTTGAGATACTGACATATCTACCGCATTTCTGTTTTGAAAGAGTGAAATGCCTATAAAAATCAACATCGATATGCCATACGATGGAAATGTCGTAATGGCCATGTAACGAATATGTGTGGCGAGGTCAGTACCAGCCACAGCAGGGGCTAGATTAGTGGTGTCAGAGAGCGGGCTCATCTTATCGCCGAAATAGGCCCCTGTTAGTATGGCGCCTGCCGTTATGGCAGGGTTTATTCCCAAAGAGTTTCCAATACCCATCATCGCAATGCCCACTGTGGCTGTAGTGCTCCAAGAGCTACCAGTAGCTACTGATACTACCGATGAAACAAGCACTGTGAGTGGTAGAAAAAAGTCAGGATTAAGCAAGTTTAAACCAAAATAGATCATCGTAGGCACGATGCCGCTAAACGTCCAAATAGCTGCTAATGAACCAATTAATAGCAAAATAAAAACAGCGGCACTGCTCTGCTGTATGTTCATGGCTATTTTGTCCATTATCATTGGCCATGATACACCATAGAAATGACTCAGCACAAACGTCACAAAGGTGCAGGTGATTAGGATGAGTTGATTGCTTCCGCTCAGGGCGTCGTCTCCACTAACATATAAAACGTTGATTGAAAGCAGTACAATGAGCAAAAGTACCGGTAGCAAAGCCACCCACAGAGGAATTCGATGGTTTTTCAACGACTTTTTTGCGACAAATTAAAGTTCGTTGCAACCAAAATTGAAATTTAATTGTTTATATATTGATAGTTTGCTATTAAATATCGATATTTGCATTAGTGTAAATAGTACACTTTATGGTACAATACGAAATAGAGAATCCAAATACTTTGTCGGGTAATAAGGTATTGATTTTCGAAAACGATGAAGTAAATCAGCTCCTTCTGAAAATAATGCTGGAAAACAACGAATTACAACCTGAAATCGTTACCGATATTAATGACCTTTACAAAAAAATTGAAAGCCACTCTTATGAGCTGCTCTTGTTGGATATGGAAAATAAAAATCCATCGTCCTTCGAGATTATAGATGTAATTCGAAAGGAACTGAAATGCGATATTCCTGTCATTGGATTATCCACAAAAGACTACAGAGGCAGGGCTATATACCACGGAATTAATGTCCTTTTGCAGCGCCCTATCGAAAATCGCGCTTTAATGCACCACATCATGCGAGTTTTGTATGGGAGCTCAAAGTACAAGAATCCGATAACCGTCACGATTTAAAATAAACTCTTTTCCATCTGAACTTCTAAGTATCACCTTCAGAGGGTGCTGAAGTTTCTCTAATGGCTTAGGTGGGGTTCGGGATGCATGGTTATGTATGTGAATTGTAAATAATGTTTTCGATCTCTCTTTTATTTCAATTTTTTCAGGCATCTCATTCCACACAAGATCCGATTCTTCCATCTGCCATTTGTTTAAATATTTGGAAAAAAGTGTTTTTCGTTGTGTCTTAATCTTTTGAAAATTAGCAGAAAATATCCAAATCTTTTTGCCTTTCAGATTTATCAGCAACAAAGGTTTTTCCTGAATAAATGACAAGTAAATTTCAGTAAAGGCTCGTGAAATTTTGAAAGATTGTTGGACAGAATATATTTCAAATAAAACTAATAAAATAATTCCCGTTAAAAATATCCTTTTCTTTTTGTTCACTATTCCATAAAACAACAAAACGATTGTTAACAACAAAAGCGTAAATTGAACAGCGTCAAAAAATTGTTTTTCGATAATTGAAAAAGGTAATTTTACTATAAAATTATTGAGAAAATTATTTACTGTAATGAAAAATGCGGGAACTTTGCCTAAAAAATCGAATGCATCAGAAATCATGGAAATAATAGCAATCGGAAAACCCAGGTACAAGGTAAGTGTAACGAGCGGTATAGCATACAGATTTGCTATGAAAAACCATGTCGGAAATTTCGAGAAGTAAAACACTGTGAATGGAAAGGTAAAAAGTTGAGCTGCAAGCGATACCGATAAAATTTCTGAAATTTTTTTCAATAAAAAATTATCAGAAATCGATAAAATTTTATTGAAAAAATTAGATGTACTTACAATTCCATACACTGCAGCATAGCTCAATTGGAAGCCAATATCAAATAGCAATAATGGGGAAGTTGACAATAATAAAACAGCAGATAAACACAGAGAGTGATAAATACCAGTTTTGCGCTTTAAATTTTGACCAAATTCAATGAAAGTAAACATTGTTGCTGCTCGTACCACCGATGGGCTTAATCCGGTAAATAGTGCATAAAACCACAAAATACTTATTAATAAAAAGCCTCGAAGTATCCTCAATTTACTGCCAAAAATTAATGCAAGCAAACTTGCAAACAATACGTAAATTAAACCTGTATGAAGACCTGAAACTGCAAGCACGTGAATCGTGCCCGTATCGGAGTAGGTGGTTCTAATTTCTTCAGTCAAATAATCTTTTGAACCGGTTAAAAGAGCTATTAACACCTCTCTTGCATCCTTATTTATAGACCATCGGAGTATGGTTTTTACTATTTTTTGGTTGATTTCATAAGCTATTTTATATAGATTGAATTTATCCTCTTTTTTATGAAATAGAATACTTTTGGATGTTAAATAGCATGCGTGAGAAATTCCTTTGGTTTCGTAATAATTTTTTGCCTGAAATGCAAAAGGTATTGTAGTATTTTCAATGGGCTGAACCTTTGAAATAGCAATGATATAATCTCCAGGTATAATGGCTTGTATTATAGAATCTTTTTTGATATATAAAATAGCCCTTAAATAATACTTACCATTTGTATCAAGCGAAAGTCCCTTTGCGTGAATAGTATTTTCTGTTTGCTTAAGAATTCGTTCAATTTTTAATAGATGTATCCCCGAATATTCTTTGTCACAAGCATGTAATTTTTCCGATTCTTTTAAGTAGAGCAGAGATCCTAATGAGAGAAAAATAAAATAGACAAGGACACCTCTGTATGAGCGAAGAAATATATATAAAATGATTGAGCTAATAAAGATGAATAGACTAATGTAAAAATATCTATGATCGAGTAAAAATCGAGCAGAAAGAATACCAAAAATAAAGGCAAAAGTGAGCTTAAAAAGCCAATTGTGGGGCTTCGGCCATGAGTTGTCGGTACATACTAAGGCTTTCAAGCTTCACATTTTCGTAGTAAAAGTAAATAATTTCACGATATGTAAAGCCTTGAGATGCCATATTAATCGCTCCTTCTTGTGACAATCCTACTCCATGACCATTGCCTTTTCCCTTCAATATGTAATAGTTCCCATCTGGCTCAATGTCGAAATATGTGGAACGCAGCTGAAAGTGAAATCTGAAATCTCTCAGCGGAAAAGATTTGTTTTGATACCGGAAGTAGTTTAGCCTTGTTGGCTGTTTGAAAGTTTCGATGGCAGCGATTAGCTCAGGAGTCAATTTTGTTTGGAGCTTGCGCGCAATGTATTCTTGAACGTCTTTTTTAGGTAATTTTTTTGTCCATTCATAAGAGTTCATTCCTTCGGAATAGGGGTCAGGTTTAGCAATCAGATTGGGCAATTTTTTGTGCCAGGCATCCTCGGCACATACGGTATGCCCTCCACTGTTAGCATGAAAGGCTGCAAAAATTGGAGCTCCCGAGGCACTGTCTACCACAATGGTATCACGCGTTTCTAAAACAGCTTGTCGAATTAGATCTGAATTTCGATAATAAGCTCTGCTGAGATATACTTGTGAAGAAATATCGTCTTTTAAATTGTAGCCTTCGCGGAGGTGTTTGTTGTAATTTCTAATAGCGAATGTTCTTGCTAAAACTGCTTGAGCTTTGAAATATTCCAGCTGAGGAAAATTTCCTCCCTCAGACTCTACTACACCAGCTACATATTGTTCGAGATTAACTTGATTGATTGCTAGAAGATTTTGCTGATTAGGCAATAAAATTAATGAACCATCATACCAGCGTTCTTTCTTGTTTACATGTATCAGAAAATTCGAAGAAGTATCTGTAGTAATAAAGGAAATAGCGTAAAAATTTCCTAAGTGTTTTTTCCCGATTTTTAAGGAGATATACGATCCATTTCGTTGGATGGAAAAGAGTATTTCTGGTGATTTTGAATGTACATAATAAATTGTGTCAACAAGTCCGCCGTTTTTGTCAAGAGCAATTAAGAAATATTCACCATTTTTTATTCTGAAAAGACACTCGGAAAAATTCTCGTTGCTAAAGATGCGAATTTTAATGTCAGAAGGAACTGCTTTTAAATGAAGAGTGAGGAAAAACAACCAAAATACAAACAATAATCTCTTATACAACTTCTTCATTTTCTAGAAAATTTTTGATGCAAAAAGCGGCACGTTCAGAAGCGCCTTTCCCTCCTAATTTATTGCGGAGTTCCGCAAATGCACTCCTCTGAGCTTTTACTGCGCTTCCTTCTTCTAAAAGTTTTCTTATTTCTTTTTCCAAATTTTCAGTAGTGAGATCATCTTGTATAAGTTCTGGTACAGCCTTTTTGTCAAGTATAAGATTTACAAGTGAAATATATTTTACTTTAACCAATTTTTTAGCTATCAAATAACTCAACTTACTGCCTTTGTACACCACTATCAAAGGGGTGTTAAGTAATGCCGTTTCAAGAGTGGCTGTACCCGAAGCCACAATGGCAGCTCGTGATGAGCGAATTACCTCATAGGTTTTTCCTTCAATAATTTTAATATTATTTGTTCTTGAAGTATATTTTTCATACAAAGATTTTTCAATGGAAGGAGCAGCAGCAAGACCAAATTTTAAATGTATATTTTTTACGGCGAATTCTGTCATTGCTGGCAAAATATTTTCTATCTCTTGTTTTCTGCTTCCTGGTAATAATGCTATATCAAATTCAATTTGATTTTCCAATAAATTTTCTGTAGAACTTATGTCAATAGCATCAAGTAAAGGATGACCTACATATTCTACTTTATATCCATATTTTTCGTAAAAATTTTTTTCGAAAGGCAGTATGGTAATCATCAGATCAATATCCCGCTTGATTTGATGCACCCTACCTTCTTTCCATGCCCATATTTGAGGACTAATGTAGTAGATGTTTTTAAATCCTTTCTCTTTAGCAAATTTAGCTATTCGCATATTGAAACCTGGAAAATCGATATATACAATGACGTCTGGCTTGTTCTTTAAGATCCAATTTTTACAAAATTCTAGATTTTTTAAAATTTTTCGAAGATTTTTTATGACTTCATAAAAGCCCATGAAGGCCATTTCTCTGTAGTGAAGAAGAAGAATACCACCTTCATTTACCATTTTATTGCCTCCAAAGCAATAAAAAGTGCTATCTGGATATAATTTTTTTAGATTTTTTAAAAGATTGGCGCCATGAAGATCTCCTGAAGATTCACCAGCGAGTAGAAGAAATTTCATACTTTTCGAGAACTTTTCAAAGAAAATGTAATTTCAAAAATGAAATAATTGTTTCTTCTGTTTTTTATAACAAGAATTTGTGAATAACTGCTGCTAAAAGTACGATAAGAGATGCCGCTAAAATGCCACGTGAAATAGATTCTTTCTTAAAACGGAGAAATAAAAAAAATAGACCGACATTGATTAAAAGTCCCAAACTGATAATTTGAAAAATCAGGGTTTTTAATTGAATTTTCGTTAAGTTCGATTCACCTGATAGCAAAACAGGATATTTGAAAAATAACAAAACCAAACTACCTACTGGCGCTATTAAGGCGATTAAGATTCCTTGCATTATACTTCGCGAGGTACGGTTTTGTGGATTTCGAAATTCCATTTTGACATGGTTTTTAATTGGTCGTAGGCAGTAAAATCGACATTGATTGGCACGATTGAAATAAAGTAATTTTTCAAGGCATACTCATCAGTATCAGTGCCGGTATCGTGGTTTACAAATTGGCCTGAGAGCCAGAAATATTTGCGCCCTCTGGGGTCGGTACGCACGTCGATTTCTTCTTCCCAAACGGCGTCAGCTTGTCGACAAATGCGCACGCCTCTATAATCTTCGCCGTTTATGACTTTAGGAATATTTACATTTAGGCATATTCCTTTTGGAAGCCCGTGTTTTAGAACCATTTTAGAAATGACACGCACCCAGCGCTTGGCCTTTGAGAAGTCGGCTTCCCATGCGTAGTCGAGCAGCGAGAAGCCGATGGAAGGTATGTTTTCTAAAGCGCCTTCAACTGCTGCCGACATAGTACCGCTATAGATTACATTGATCGATGAGTTTGACCCGTGATTGATGCCTGATACGATCAGATCAGGTTTGCGCGGCAAAATGTATGATACTGCGAGTTTTACGCAATCAACCGGAGTGCCGCTGCAGGCATATTCAGTCTGCGGGCCGTCATCTATTTTAATAGGATCGCAACGCAGTGAGGAATTAATCGTAATGGCATGCCCCATGCCTGATTGAGGCTTATCTGGGGCTACTACTACCACATCACCTATATCGCGTACAGCTTCTATTAAATTTCTGATGCCCGGGGCTGTGATTCCATCGTCATTGCACACCAATATGAGAGGTCTCTTCATTAGCTTACTTAATACCTTGCAAAAATAACTTCTGCCAAAATGACCTTTATTTGCAGAGGCATGTGATTTGTTATTTTTGACCTAAAATTCAAAAAGCTATGATTCTCATATTGATTGTTTTTGCCTTAGTTGGATTTATTGTTCAAACCCGATTGAAAACAAAATTCGAAAAATACAGCAAAGTACCTGTAGCTGCCGGACTTACCGGTGCTGAAGTGGCTGAGAAAATGCTTCACGACCACGGAATTTACGATGTGCGTATCATCAGCGTACCGGGTAAGCTTACCGATCACTACAACCCTCTGGACAAAACTGTTAACTTATCACCTGATGTTTATCACGGTCGCTCAGTAGCGGCAGCTGCAGTAGCTGCTCACGAAGTAGGTCATGCAGTTCAGCATGCTACAGCATACGCTTGGCTTCAGATGCGTTCAGCTTTGGTGCCTATTGTAAGTTTCAGCAGTAGAATGCTTTCCTTTATTTTCCTGTTTATGCTCTTTGGTTCTGTTATAGTTCACTTATTTCCAATTCAGACAGTGTTGCTTACAGTGGTGATTCTTCAAAGCGCTATAACACTTTTTACCATAATAACCTTGCCGGTTGAGTACGATGCCAGCAACAGGGCGCTTGTATGGTTAAATTCTGCCGGAATTACTTCGGTCAGGGAGCACAACATGGCTAAAGATGCACTTAAGTGGGCAGCAAACACCTATCTGGTGGCGGCATTGGCTTCAATTGCTCAACTGGTTTATTACATTCTTCTCTATCTAAACAGTAGAGATTAAGTGCATAAAATATAAAAAAAAAGTCGCCACATCAGGCGGCTTTTTTTGTTTATACTGATAAATACAGCATTACTGATTAATTAAATATTAAGTCAATTGTATTGTAGTTTTGACCCTGTTTTTAAAAATTAAGCCAAAAATTCACTCAAATGCCCCCTTTTCATGGATAGGTTTTCGTTTCTGAATGCAGCCCATTTGCAGTTTTTCGACGAGCTATACCAAAAATATCTTGAAAATCCTGACATCGTTGAGCCTTCTTGGAGGGCATTTTTTCAGGGCTTTGACTTTGCAAATGAGTATGCCGACCGCTCGCCGGTTGAAAAAGTCAAAGTAATTGAAAAGGCCGTAGAGCAGTCGCCTGACCTCAGCCACATAATTAAGGAGTTCCGAGTCATTGAACTGATCAACGCATACAGGCAGCGCGGTCATCTATTTACTGAAACAAATCCTGTACGCGCTCGCCGTAAATATTCGCCCACGTTAGATATTGAAAATTTTGGCCTCGATGCCAGCGATCTTGATAAGCCCTTTGAGGCAGCCCGCGAGTTAGGTTTGAACGGTCCTGCACCCTTGCGACGGATTATTCAGCATCTAAAAAATGTCTATTGCCGCTCGATCGGGGTGGAGTTTATGTACATCCGCGATGTAGAGCGTCGCAAATGGATCATTGATCGATTAAATGTAAATGAAAACATCCCAAACTTTACACCTGATCAGAAGAAACACATTCTTACAAAACTTACGGAAGCTGTCGGTTTCGAAGCTTTCCTCAATACAAAATTCGTTGGCCAAAAGCGCTTTTCCATCGAAGGAGCCGAATCATTGATTCCGGCACTCGACATGGCCATCAATCATGGTGCAGAGCTTGGAGTGCGTGAGGTGGTAATGGGTATGGCACATCGCGGCCGTTTAAATGTTTTGTCAAATATTTTCGGAAAGACACAAAGAGATATCTTTTCAGAATTCGAAGGCAAAGAGTATGAAGATGAGGACTTTGATGGGGATGTGAAATACCACCTAGGTTACAGTACGCTAAAGGTACTTGACGACAGTACGCAAATACGCTTGACTTTGTCGCCCAATCCATCGCACCTCGAGGCTGTAAATGCCGTGGTAGAGGGCATTGCCCGCGCACGTATCGATTACAATCACGACGGGAATGTATCGGCTGTACTTCCCATCCTGATACACGGCGATGCTGCCATTGCAGCTCAAGGCATTGTGTACGAGGTGGTGCAAATGGAAACGCTGGATGGCTATAAGACCGGAGGTACCATCCATTTCGTAATTAACAATCAGGTGGGATTTACTACAAACTATCTCGACGCTCGTTCGAGTACCTACTGTACGGATGTAGCAAAAGTGATATTAGCACCTGTATTTCACGTAAATGGCGATGATACCGAAGCTGTAGTACATGTAGCCAAATTTGCCATAGAATATCGCCAGCGCTTTTTGCGCGACATTTTCATCGACTTGCTGTGCTACCGCAAGTATGGTCACAATGAGGGCGATGAACCTCGTTTTACTCAACCACTCCTTTATAAAATTATTGCTAAGCACCCCAATCCGCGCGACATCTACATGAAGAAGCTCAAAGAAGAGGGCCTAGTAGATGAAGAATTTCTCAAAAAAGTGGATGCTGATTTTAAAGCTATTCTTGAGATGCGGTACGACGAATCAAAAAAAATTGAGAAAAACCGCATTACCCCCTTCTTACAAGAAGACTGGCAAGGCTTTAGAAAGGCAACGCGCGAAGATTTTCTCACTTCACCCGAAACAGGTGTGAGTCGCGATAAACTGCTCAAAATTGCCAAAGCGCTCACCACTCTGCCCGCTGACAAAAAGTTCTTCAACAAAGTGGTGCGCCTGGTAGAAGATCGCAGAAAAATGGTAGAAGAGCGCAATGCACTCGATTGGGGGATGGGTGAGCTCATGGCTTACGGTTCGCTACTCATTGAAGGCATCCCTGTGCGAATCTCGGGCGAAGATGTAGAAAGAGGGACCTTCTCACACCGTCATGCTGTAATACTGGTTGAAGATTCGGAAGAAGAAATCGTACAACTCAATCACATTGAGCCCGGTCAGGCGCGTTTTGAAATTTACAATTCGCTGCTTAGTGAATATGGTGTACTGGGTTTTGATTACGGATATGCTTTGGCACGTCCAAATCACCTTGTTATCTGGGAGGCTCAATTCGGTGATTTTGCCAACGGTGCTCAAATCATCATTGACCAATTCATTTCAGCGGCTGAAGACAAGTGGGCTGTACAGAATGGTCTGGTGCTGTATCTGCCACATGGATACGAAGGCCAAGGTGCAGAGCATTCAAGCGCTCGCCTTGAGCGATTCTTGCAACTGTGTGCCCAGCTCAACATGATCGTCTGCAACCTTACTACTCCGGCTCAGCTCTTCCACATGCTGCGCAGGCAATTCGCTTGGCCCTTCCGCAAGCCTGTGGTGCTGATGTCGCCAAAGTCACTTCTGCGCCATCCGAGAGCTACAAGTACTTTAGAAGAGTTAGAGTCTGGACGTTTTCGGGAAGTGATTGACGATCATCTGATTGAAGACAAAGCCACTATAACAAAACTTGTTTTCGTGACGGGTAAGTTCTACTACGAATTGCTCGAGGAGCGCGAGGCTGAAAAGCACTTTGATACTGCCTTAGTGCGCATTGAGCAGCTGTATCCACTGCCATACCAGAAAATAGAGGAAATCATAGCCAGTTATCCGAATGCAAAAAAGATCGTCTGGGCACAAGAAGAGCCTTCAAATATGGGAGCCCACTGGTATATGAAGATGAAATTACCCGTAAAAGACCTGTTGGTTGTATGCCCGAGCGCAAGTGCTAGTCCGGCCAGCGGTTCACACCAAGCTGCTATAGCTTTGCAAAAGCGCACCATTAAACAAGTATTCAGCATTTAACGACCCCAATCATAAACACCTCGCTATGATTTTAGAAATGAAAGTGCCCTCACCGGGCGAGTCTATTTCAGAAGTAGAAATAGCCCAATGGCTTGTAAAAGACGGCGATTACGTAGAAAAAGATCAGGATATAGCCGAAATCGACAGCGATAAAGCTACTTTAGCTTTGCCGGCTGAGGCATCTGGAATCATTAAAATACTCGTGCCAGCAGGTAGCACAGTAGCAGTAGGCGATGTGGTTTGTACCATTGATACTTCAGCACAAGCACCGGCTAAAGCTGCACACCAAGCATCAACTCCTAAAAAAGCAGAAGAACAAACACCGGCACCTAAAAAAGAAGAACCAAAACCCGCACCCGTAGCTGAACAGAAACCCACCTCCTACGCAATGGGTACTCCATCGCCTGCAGCACGCAAACTGATGGAAGAAACCGGCGTAAGCCTATCGGCTGGCACAGGCAGAGATGGTCGAATTACAAAGGCTGATGTTCTGAAAGCTGCTGAAGAAGCAAAAGGTCGTGCATCGATGGGCTCACCGGGTACAGGTAGCCGCAGTACACAGCGCAAGCGCATGTCGGCTCTACGGCGCAAATTATCCGAGCGCCTCGTATCGGTAAAGAATGAAACAGCCATGCTCACTACCTTCAACGAGGTAGATATGAAAGCCATTTACGACCTGCGCGCTGAGTATAAAGAAGCCTTTGCGGCTAAGCACGGTGTAAATCTAGGCTTTATGTCCTTTTTCACACTCGCTTGTGTAAGTGCACTGAAGGCTTTTCCACAAGTGAACTCGATGATCGACGGCGAAGACATGGTCAGCTTCGACTTCTGCGATATTTCTATTGCTGTAAGTGGTCCTAAAGGGCTGATGGTACCGGTACTTCGCAATGCTGAAAACATGACCTTTGCTGGCGTAGAAAAAGAAATCAAGCGTCTTGCTACCCGCGTGCGTGACGGTGTGATAACCGTAGATGAAATGACAGGTGGTACTTTCACCATCACCAATGGAGGTGTTTTCGGTTCCATGCTTTCAACCCCCATCATCAATCCACCACAGTCAGCCATACTCGGCATGCACAACGTAGTGGAGCGACCTGTAGTACGCGATGGCCAAATCGTGATTCGCCCCATCATGTATGTGGCACTCAGCTACGACCACCGTATCATCGACGGCAGGGAATCTGTGGGATTTCTTGTGCATGTAAAAGAATGCCTTGAAAATCCGGTCGAAAAACTCATGAACGGCGATCCACAACGCGCCCTCGAACTTTGATTCGAATGCATTACATCAAACAAGTAATTAAAATACTTTATACTGATTTTAAAATTGAATGGCGAGAAAAGCACCAGCTTTTCTCGCTTTTTCTTTACATCGCCTCATCTGCCTTCATCGCCTACATGATTCTGAAAGCTGATGTAGCTCCGCGTATCTCTATTTCAGTCTTTTGGATCATCTTGGGATTTGGGGCAGTCACTTCTACTTCTCGCAGTCTTATTCGCGAAACCTCTACACGATTTCTTTTCTATTACCAAACAGTGCCCCCATCGCTGCTTATCGTTTCAAAAATTACCTTTAATGCCCTTTTGCTTGGCGTGGTGTCTGTTTTTACGGCTTGGCTCTTCGATCTGTTGTTTCACACCCAGTTTTCCTTGTCGTATCTTTTAGGTATCAGTCTATTGGGAGCATTAGCTTTTGCCAGTACGCTCACGCTTATTGCAGGCATCTCAGCAGCAGTGCAAGGCAATGCCGCCATAATGGCCGTTTTGTCCTTTCCGCTGCTCATCCCGCAGCTTTTGGTACTTATCCGAATTAGCGAAGCTATGCTCATCGGTGTGGAGAGCACGCGTTATGTAGTTGCTTCGCTTTTACTAGACCTTATCACAGTAGCGCTCAGTATTGTGTTGTTTCCTTTCTTATGGAAAGAATAAATTCGTAGCCATGAAATTTCGTTTTAATCTCACCATTGCCGAGCCACCCTTTCACATACGGCTGGCAGTCAGTACGCTAAGCTTTTTCCTTGCTTCTTACATCACACCGGGTGTTGAACTTCGCGACATACTTGCTGCCTTTATTGTGGCACTTGTCCTCAGCATATTTAATGTCACCATCAAGCCCCTTCTTATATTACTTACTCTGCCCGTAACTCTTTTAACCTTTGGCATCTTTCTCTTTGCCATCAATGCAATCGTTATTCTCATTGCTGCAGAATTTGTCAGCGGTTTCGAAGTCAGCAGTTTTTGGAGCGCTCTCCTGTACAGTTTATTCGTTTCGCTTATAAGCGGCTTCTTGCATGCCTTAGCTCAAAATCTCAGTCAACGTAATAATTCTCAAGACCATTAATGTATTTCATCTTTTGTAAATCTTTATTTTTATTTTTTAGCGTGCCTCTTCACTTTCTGCTGTGATCAGATCTTCGGACTTATCCTGCTAAGGAGCTGACGGGGCACATTTGTCGCAGGTAGCCAGACCGAAAGACACTGTCGATAAAGCTGTAGCCATCCGCTTCTACCCCTCGCGCAAGGATAGTGTACGAGTTTTTCAGAAGTAACTGTTTACACGCTACACTTTGCCCTATAGATTGCATTTCATTGGTTGAAATCGTAGTCTGCACTATCACCTTAGTCAGCACAAATGATCCTATTTTTTAGAATATTCATAAGTTTTCAATCCGGATAAATTCCTATACATTTGTTTAGAAAATTTGTGAAAACGCTGGCATTACATACGCGGTTGTCTTTTAAGCAACGTAAACTGAATCTTCTATTATTTTTTGCCGGAGTTTTTGCCCTCTTTTTACTGAATTTTACAGGCCATAAACTTCAAAGAAATTCCTACCAGAATCATTCAGTTGTTTCTTTACAACACATTTCATCCATCTTCGGTACAAAAATCAATTTTCTTTTTGCTGAATTTTCTTTTGAAGAAGAGCAGGAAGATGTCGATTCTAATGAACTGCTGAAATGTGCTAAATACAAATACATTTCTTCGTCACTTTCTATTTATCTTTTTGGTTTTCATAAGCTTTCATCTGGTTTATACAAATTTCAGCAAGGTTTACCTGTTCTCAAACCTCTGTACATTTTATACCATTCCTGGAAGTCGTTTTTGGTATAAAGTATCCTTCAATTTTCAGCTTTTTTAAGTAAAACTTTCTGAATCGGATTTTTCCTAAAGTCCATTTCCTCACAATCCATTTCTCTATCCAAAAACACACAAAAAACCTCCATTGTATGAGAAAAATCTTGAACCTTGCCATTGTATTATCCATTTTTATATCAAGCTGCCATCACAAAGAAGAACACGGCGATCAGAATGTAAAATTTGTTGCTACTAGCCCAATAAAAACAGACACCACTGTATTCCGCGAATACGTTTGCCAGATCCATTCCATCCAACATATCGAACTGCGCGCCCTCGAAAAAAGCTACCTTCAAAACATTTACGTGGACGAAGGGCAATTTGTAAAGAAAGGTCAAATGCTCTTTCAGATCATGCCAGTGATTTATCGGGCAGAGGTACAGCGGGCTCAGGCTGAAGTTGACTTTGCTGCCATTGAATACAACAATACCAAAGCTCTGGCCGACAGCCATGTGGTCTCTCCCAACGAACTTGCCTTGGCTAAAGCGAAATACGAAAAAGCAAAGTCAGAACTTGCCCTTGCCAAAGCGCATCTCTCATTTACCGAAATAAGAGCTCCGTTTGATGGGCTGATAGGCACCTTCAACGATGTACGCATCGGCAGTCTGCTCGACGAAGGCGAGCTACTTACCACCCTGTCCGACAACAGCAAAATGTGGGTCTATTTCAATGTACCCGAAGCTGAATATCTGAACTATGCCCTCCAAAAAAGACAGGATAAACCCCTGAAAGTACTGCTTCGAATGGCCAACGATCAGCTCTACGACCAGGAGGGTGTAATCGAAACCATTGAATCAGACTTCAACAGCGAAACCGGGAACATTGCTTTTAGAGCCACCTTCCAAAATCCAAACCGCATCCTTCGCCACGGGCAGACGGGCAACATCCTAATGCCAGTGCCTTTGAAAAACGTGCTTCTCATCCCTCAAAAAGCCACGTATGAAGTGCTTGACAAGACGTATGTGTATGTCATTAATAACAATAATCAAATCGAAGCTCGCGAGATCAAAATAGGCGCAGAGCTGCCCCACCTCTTTGTGGTGCGCGAAGGCCTATCAGAAAAGGACAAAATTCTTGTAGAAGGGCTGCGAAAAGTCAAAAACAAGCAAAAGATCCGCTACGAGTTTGAGCCGCTTTCAAAGATTATTTCTGAACTGCATTCCATTCACGCCGAATAATTTTTAATAAAAGGAAGAAATATGTTCAGCAAATTCATTAAGAGGCCGGTACTCTCCATCGTAGTATCTACCATCATCTTGTTTATAGGCATCTTATCTATTCAGCAACTTCCTATTTCGCAGTTGCCTGATATAGCGCCTACTACGGTAAATATCTTTATCGCATATCCCGGTTCGAGTGCCGATGTGTTGGTCAAATCCACCCTCATTCCGCTCGAAGCTGCCCTCAATGGGGTGCAGGGCATGCGCTATATTGTGTCAGATGCTACGAGCGCCGGCGAGGCTACGATTCAAGTTGTCTTTGAGCCGGGAACAGACCCGAATCAGGCTGTAGTGAATGTGAAGACGCGCGTTGACCAAGTCATGCCGCTCTTACCTGAGCTCGTTCAGCGCGAAGGGGTGATCATCACACCTATACAGCCCAGCATGCTCATGTATGTAAACCTGTATAGCACAGACAAAAACGCCGACGAAAAATTCCTCTACAACTACGCCTACACGCGCATGATACCCGAAATACAGCGCATTAATGGCATAGCGCGTGCACAGATATTAGGGAGCCGCATCTTTGCCATGCGCGTGTGGCTAAAGCCCGATCGAATGCGCGCCTACAACGTATCGGCTGAAGAGGTGATGACAGCTATGCAAGAGCAAAGCCTCTTGGCTCGCCCTGGTAGGCTCGGACAGGCTTCGGGCAAGTCGCCCCAGTCGCTCGAATACGTGCTGGTGTATCAAGACCGATTCAACAAGCCCGAGCAATACGAAAACATCATCATCCGCGCCAACGAAAAAGGTGAATTGCTTCTGCTCAAAGACATAGCTGATGTAGAGCTGGGCAGCGAGTTTTTTGACATTTACTCTAATCTCGACGGATATCCGGCGGCTTCCATCGTACTGAAGCAAAATGTGGGCAGCAATGCCAGCAAGGTTATCGAAGATGTGAAGAAAAAGCTCAAGGAGCTGAAAGCAGACTTTCCGCCAGGTATGGATTACAAAATCAGTTACGACGTATCTCAGTTTCTCGATGCTTCGATCGAGCAGGTGCTACACACCCTGCGCGATGCTTTCATCCTGGTTACGTTGGTAGTATTCCTCTTTTTGGGCGATTGGCGATCTACCCTTGTGCCGGCCATTGCTGTACCTATTTCGCTGGTAGGTTCCTTCTTTTTCATGAAAATGTTTGGGTTATCGATCAATCTCGTCACCCTTTTTGCCCTTGTGTTGGCCATTGGTATTGTGGTTGACGACGCCATTGTAGTTGTGGAGGCTGTGCATGCCAAAATGGAAGAAGAGCATCTATCGCCCCTCAATGCGGTAAAAAAAGTATTGAGTGAAATTGGTGGGGCCATTATAGCCATTAGTTTGGTGATGATTGCTGTTTTTATACCGGTCACCTTCATGACAGGTCCTGTCGGAGTTTTTTATCGGCAGTTTTCCATCACTATGGCCAGTTCGATTTTGCTGTCGGCTGTGGTAGCACTCACTCTTACGCCGGTACTGAGCGCAATGATTTTAAAAAACAATCACGGCAAGCCCGCTAAAAAAACGCCCATCAATTGGTTTTTAGAAAAGTTCAACAAAGGATTCGAAAAGCTTACCGGCAGATATGTGGGTGTTTTAAACAAGATCGTCAGCCGTCGCTTGGTTACTTTTGGCGTACTTCTGGCTTTTGTAATTGGTATAATTCTGGAAGTCAAGAGCTTACCAGCCGGCTTTGTACCCAATGAAGACCAGGGCACCATCTACGCCATTATACGGACTCCTCCGGGTTCAACTTTAGAGCGAACGAATGAAGTTGCTCATAAACTTCAAAAGCTTTGCGAAGAGATCGAAGATGTAGAATCGGTAACTGCATTGGCCGGTTACGAAATCATGACCGAAGGTCGTGGTTCAAATGCCGGTACTTGCTTGATAAACCTTAAATAATGGTCAGAGCGCAAGCGTTCTGTGCACGAAGTAATGGAACTGCTCGAAGAGGAGACCAAAGACTTTGGCGCTGTCATCGAATTTTTTGAGCCACCTGCAATTCCAGGTTTTGGATCGTCCGGTGGGTTCTCACTCCGACTGCTCGATAAGACCAATGAAGTTGATTATCATGAATTTGAAAAAATCAATAACGAATTTATGGACGCTCTGCGCAAGCGCAAAGAGCTCACCGGATTGTTCACCTTCTTCGCAGCCAACTACCCGCAGTACGAGCTCAAAATTGACAACAAAATCGCCATGCAGAAGGGCGTATCTATCGGCAAGGCGATGGAAAACCTCAACATTTTGATCGGCAGTACCTACGAACAAGGTTTTACCCGCTTTGGCCGTTTTTTCAAGGTTTACACCCAAGCAGCACCCGAGTATCGGCGTTACCCCTCAGACCTTGAAAATCTGTTTGTGAAAAACGACAAAGGCGAAATGGTGCCGTACTCCTCCTTCATGAAAATCATTAAGCGACAGGGACCCAATGAATTGACGCGATATAATATGTACAATTCAGCTGCCATCAGAGGCCTGCCAGCCGAAGGTTACACTACAGGAGATGCCATCGCTGCCATTCAGGCGGTTGCGCGCGAAGTGCTGCCTAAGGGTTTTGACATAGCGTGGGAAGGTCTCTCGTACGACGAGGCCCGTCGTGGAAATGAGGCTCTTTATATCTTTTTGGTGGTAGTAGTTTTCGTTTATCTAGTCTTGGCTGCTCAATATGAGAGCTTTATCATTCCGTTTGCCGTGTTATTGTCCCTTCCTGTCGGTATTTTCGGTTCTTTTCTGATGCTCAAGTGGATGGGACTGGCCAACGACATCTATGCGCAAATAGGTCTTATCATGCTTGTCGGTCTTTTAGGAAAAAATGCTGTGTTGATCGTAGAATTTGCCATCCAGCGAAATCAGCAAGGGGCACCCATTCTTCAGGCAGCCATTGAAGGGGCTAAAGTGCGCTTCCGTCCAATTTTGATGACCTCTTTTGCCTTCATCGCCGGTCTTATCCCATTGGTTGTATCGACTGGTCCGGGTGCCATAGGCAATCGCACCATTGGCTCATCAGCTTTAGGCGGTATGTTACTGGGTACGGTGTTTGGCGTGCTCATCATTCCCGGACTTTACTACGTATTTGCCAAGTTGGCTGATGGCCGCAAGCTGATTCGAGACGAAGAATTAAGCCCGCTGAGCGAAGACTTTGTCGAAAGTGCTTCGCGCGAGTCACTGCTGAAAAGACTTCAGAAAGTCACCATTCTCAAAAGAAAAAATTCAAGAAAAAAAGAATGAAAAAGCTCCTGACTTCCGCAGATTTTTTATTTTTTGCTTAGTTGTAATTATAAATATTTGTTATACAATGATTTATAAAATCCATTTTCGTCATTTTGGGTGTTAATTTTATTTAGAGGCAAAAATTTGAAGT
>NZ_BHZE01000003.1 GCF_003851885.1 Thermaurantimonas aggregans
TTGCCGGGTTGCTGTTTAAAGACTACTCGCCTCACTTAAAATGTCTATGATGGCTCTAATTTACTTCAATTAAGGGTTTTATCAAAATAAAAAAGAAGGCGTCCTTTACTTTTTGGACACCTTCTTTTTGCTTTTATACCAAACCTATTCAACAATTTTAATCCAAAGCTCATCCATATACCTGCCATCAATTTTGTTTTGACGTACTTGATTGGCCTTGGCATAAGTATCAAACTTAAACAGATACACGTAGTACATGTTGTTGTTTTTGTCTTGGAAATAACGCGCGTCAAAGCCCTTGTTTTTCAATTCGGCGGTTAAACGCTCAGCGTTGCCAAGGTTAGAAAACACACCGGCGACTACATAGAAGCCCCTAGAGCCTGGCACCACATTGCTTGCCATTTCTGATTGCTGTATGGATTGGCCACCAGAGGTGAATCCAGTGCCTCCTTGTGGTTGATTACTTCCTTGTGCCGGCTGCTGCGGTTTAGTATTGCTTTGAGTCGTTGGCTGAGTAGCCCTTTGTCCATCAGTTTGCTGATTGGTCTGTTGTTCGGCCTGACGTTGGTATTCACGGCGAATTTCTTCGCGAAGCTCCTCCAAACGGTCTTTGATCATTTTTTCGGTATTGTCGTCCTTTTTGCTTTGCTGTTGTTTGAGCTTCTTAATTTCAGTTTCCAGTCGATCCATCTTGGAGCTGCTGCCAAATCTCCACATTAGGATGATTTCATTGCTGTTGCCCATTGCTCGGCTGTATTCAGAGATAGAGAAATCGTGGGCGTAGCCGATCATGAGTTGATCAGTGAGATTAACCCCTATGTTAAGAGTTACGGCATAATCGGTGCGATACATAAAGCCTAAATGGCCGTATTTAGGCACTCTCAATATTGCCCCGGCATCGACCATCGCCGGAACTCCCTCAGCTCCGCGAATCATCACAAGGGGGCTCAGAAGCGCTCGGTCGCCTTGAACATTTAGATCGTACTGTGCCATCAAATTGTAGTGTCTGTAGGCACTAAACAGCACTTGAGCAGTGGGCTGATCGAGAAACTTAATTGGCGATGAAAACAGCTGAGGAACGGCAGCTCCTACCATTAAATTGTTGATGCGCGCGTTCACACCGATGTTTACATCAAAGATTGATCTGCCATTCACCTGTCCAAACACAGCAGGGTCAAAGCGATCGGAGTTGCGAATAAGAGTAACGTTGATTGATTGATTCAAGTAGCCGGCTCCAATGCCAAAATCGATGAAGTTCTTGTCGCCAAACTGCACTTTATAGGCATACGCTCCATAAATGGCATTACGCTCCAGCAAACTTGCCTGGTCGTTATACGCATAGACTGAATAACCGACTTTATTTGAGAGAGATGCACCGTTAAAAGCTAAAGCAGCTGTTTGAGGTGCTCCGTCGAAACCTGTCCACTGTCGGCGAAAAATAGCTGAAAGCTCAGGAGTAGCTGACAGACCACTCATGGCTGGATTGTATATGTACGGTGTGAAAAAATAATTGCTGTAAAGAGGTACTTGCTGCGAGAAAGCCGATATGGTCAGACTAAATGCTACTAGAGACAGTCTAATTTTTTTTATTGTATTCATTTCGCTACCCTTTTAAAATTGATTTTGAAGGATTGTCACTGAACCTCTGTATATCACCTCATCGTCGCAAACAACCAAAATGTAGTAGGCTCCATCGGGCAGAGGTGCACCAGCATTGTCGGTACCAGCCCAATTGTGTGTATATGGCAATGCATTGTAAACGATCTTCCCATATCGGTTCATTACTATCAGTTCGCATATTTGATTGTTTATCAGTTCACTCAAGTCAAGAACATCGTTTACTCCATCACCGTTTGGAGTTAGTAAATTCGGAACATTCCGGAAGATTTCGATACTGTCGTTAGCTACGGGTTTTACCACAAAAACCAACATACTGTCAATTCCCTGGCAGCCTCCTGCATCTGTTACGAGCAGATAATAAGTGATAGTATCCGGCTGATTTGTCTGAGGAATGGATGAAGTGACTTGTGACAAAGGATTGCTGAACGAAACCGGTTTGTTGGCAAACCAATAATACATTCCGCCCGGACCAGCTCCTGAACCAATCAGCGTTACGGTTTGACCGATTTCTATTGTTTGGTCAGGACCAGCATTAGCAATAGGATTGCTCAGGGTAAGACGGATGGTGTCGTACGATTCACATCCACTTTGATTAGTAGCCCGTACAGGATATACACCCGGATTTTTCAGAACAATAACATTGTTGTTTAATGGCGGAGTTGTTAACCATGTAAAATTTACACCTGGTTGATTCGCTGATGCGACAACTATGACGCTATCACCGGCACAAAGCTCAATGCTGCGGGGCACATTGAAGCTGATAACAGGAAAATTAACCACATTTACTTGTAGGACGTTTGAGGTAAATGAGCATGTTTGGTTTGATATGATCACTCTATATTGGGCAGTGTCGTTGATTGTTACTCCATTAATCACTGGAGTGACTGAAAACCAAGCATTTGTGGCACCTGCAATGTCAGTAAAGGGTGACCCTACTGGATAAGAAATCTGCCATTGATAGTTTAGCGAATTAGTGTCTTTTACTGAAAGCATTGTTGAGTCACCAGAGCAAATGGTTAGGCCTTTAACAGAATCGCCCGGATAAGCTACAGGCATAATGGAATCCTCTGGCGGAAAATCGGTAATAACGGTTATGTAGCTGGATGTATCCACACAAAAGCCGTCAAACACGCGTACACGATATCTGCCAGCCACATACACTTCTTTGAAAATCAAGGTGTCATTCACCAGAGTTTTTGGATGAGGATTATTAAACACATCTAAAGTATCTACCATCCATTGATACTTGCGGCCAGGGCCTGCTGGTGCTGTTATGGTGATGAAATTACCGTCGCAGAAGCGAAAAGTATCAGCACTAATAGGTATAACACCAGGTTGAGGTTGAACTGTAAGATTTGTTGTAGGTTTGTAAGCCACTACTAAGGTGTCTTTCGATATTGAGTCGCATGAACCCAATGAAACTCTCAAACTAATAGCAGCTGTTTGCCAAAACTTAAACGTCTTTTGATTAGCTCCCGGAACAGGGGCACCGTTTACTCGCCATTGGTAAGAATAGGTTTCGCCGATGCCCGGATCGGGTCCTTCAAAAGTGATCGTATCACCTTCGCAAAAGCGGTATTCACCTGGAAATTGAGGGTTTAAAAACCCGCCTGAGATGGTAAATTTTGAAGAGGGTCTTTTGCCAATGATTATGATCGCGCTTGAATCGCTTACAGCTGTAGGCGAGCTCGAAGTAACCCTAACCCGATAGGCGCCTTGAGGAGTATTACAAGGAACCACAGCTTGAATGGTGCCTACTGTTCCGTGTACAGGTCCGTTGGGTGGAACGTTGTTTCCAAAAGGAAGTGGAGCGATTTGTATAAAATTACCGCTGAATGTTGAGCCACCCGGATTAGAGAGTTCGACTCGAATTAAATTATCACTTTGTAAAACCCCCGGATTTACAAAAAAGGTAACTTGTACGGTATCGCATTGGCACAGCTGCGTATTAAGTGCAGGTGAGGCTACAAAAACCTGCCCACTGACTGAATACGAAAGTGCCAAGACGAATGAAAGGAGGTTAAATTTTAAACTTTTTTTCATTCTTTTTTATTTTTGAGCAAAATAAATGTTTAAACAAATATACCTTGAATCTTTATTACCTTCGATTTTACATTTAATCAAAAAGGGCTTTTATTACAATCTTTTGTTAATTTAAAGCTGTTTTTTATGCACTGTTTTTTTAAAAAAAAAAGTGTTTGAATAGCTTTGCCCGATTGAAAGCATTTTCACCAAAATGAAAAACGAAATTAGCATAGCTGATTTATATAAAATTCAACCGATTGGAAGGGAAATTACGATTAGCGGCTGGGTTAGAACATTCAGGAGCAATCGATTCATTGCTCTCAACGATGGTAGTACTGCAGCCAATTTTCAGTGTGTTGTTGATTTTGAAAAATTTGAAGATTCGCTGTTAAAAAGAATTACAACCGGATCATGTGTAAGAGTAAAAGGAATAGTCACTAAATCACTTGGAAAAGGACAGCCAATCGAATTACAAGTTCAAACGATAGAAATTCTTGGAGATTCGGATGCTGAAAAATATCCTCTTCAGCCCAAAAAACACAGTCTTGAGTTTTTACGTGAAATTGCACACCTGCGACCGAGAACCACCACTTTTGGAGCCATCTTTCGTATTCGTCATCATTTAGCTTTTGCAATTCACGAGTATTTCAACAAAAACGGATTTTTTTATATTCACTCACCCATCATCACAGCTTCTGACGCTGAAGGGGCTGGTGAGATGTTTAATGTGTCGGTACTCGATAAGAGGAATATTCCGCTTACTGAAAACGGTGAGGTAGATTATTCAAAGGATTTTTTTGGAAAGGAAGCTAACTTAACCGTAAGTGGTCAGCTCGAGGCTGAGCTTTTGGCTATGGGGCTCGGCAAGGTGTACACTTTCGGGCCCACTTTCAGAGCTGAAAACAGCAACACAGCTCGCCATCTGGCTGAGTTCTGGATGATAGAGCCCGAAATGGCCTTTTATGAGCTGAAAGACAATATGGACCTGGCGGAAGACTTTTTAAAATACATTATAAAATATGCTCTTACCCATGCCGCCGATGATCTAGCCATTCTCGACCAAAGATTAGCCGAAGAAGAAAAGTCAAAACCAGCCGATCAGCGCTCGATGCCACTACTGGAGAAGTTGAAGTTTGTAACAGAAAATGCTTTCCAACGCATCACTTATACCGAAGCAATAGACATACTCTTACAGTCTCCATATCACAAAAAGAAAAAGTTTCAATTTCCTGTAGAATGGGGTATCGATCTGCAGAGCGAGCACGAGCGCTATTTGGTAGAGAAGCACTTTAATTCGCCGGTAATAATCACTGACTATCCGGCGGCCATTAAGGCATTCTACATGCGACTTAATGACGATGGAAAAACGGTGCGCGCTATGGATATCCTAGTGCCCGGCATCGGTGAGATTGTAGGTGGGTCGCAGCGCGAGGAGCGTTATGACGTATTGCTTTCTAAAATTCGTCAGTTTGGCATTTCTGAAGAGAGTTTGTGGTGGTACCTCGATACGCGCAGATTCGGTACTTGTCCGCATAGTGGCTTCGGATTGGGTTTTGAAAGGCTCGTTCAATTCGTTACTGGTATGTCGAATATCCGCGATGTAATTCCCTTCCCTCGCACGCCGGGCAATTGCGAGTTTTAATCACATTACAAATCGCCAAATAAGCTTACCCATTACATTTACCGAAGCAGTGGTTAAGCCCCGATCAGGCAAAGGACGGAGGGTTTGATTCGCAATAAAAAAGAAATCAGCCCCTGGAAAGGGTATCCACTGCAGGCGGTAATTCATTAAATATTCTTGGGTAGCACTGTTGTACTGCGCTAAGATGAAACCAAAAGTGTTAGGATTGAAGGCATATCTCACGCGCAGGGAGGTTAGCAATACATCAAAACCAGATTGCTGAAACATCCCTTGCGAATAGGTATTAAGCAAAGTGAATTGAATAAACCGACTCGTGCGCACATTTACATCCACCGATACATCGGTGCTACGGCCGTCAAAGAGTTGACCAATTGAATAATTGCCTGAAAACCATATTTTCCTACCTCTGAAAGTGGACAACTCAGCGGAATAACGCGTAAACCAATATTCCCCTGGCTCAATTATCGTATTGGCAAAGATTCGAAAGGGAACAAAAATGCCCTCTGCATGTCGGGTGGCATATAGGTAAATGCTCTCGCCAGAGCGCGTTTCTAAGCCAATGGGGGAAAAAGAATATTGAAACGTTTGTAGGCGATTTCCTTCGTTTATACGCGTCAGAGTTACACTGCCCGGACTAATTACGAATTGACGTATCCACTTCCATCGACCATTGGGATTGGGGCGGGGCTGGTAATTAATGATGGCAAAATATTCGTTGAAGTCTTCTCGGCGCATGAGGCCTACCTTAGGTGAAAAGTTTCTTCCTGCTTGCTGTGTACTTAAGAAAATGTTGAATTTGTCGTTTGGATATTGTACGAAAAATCGGTAAGCGAAATTTTCATTATTCAATGCTGTTTGGCTAGTGGCAGTGCCTACCAGAGCTCCCCCGATGTTTAAATTTTTTGAGCCTAAAAAATGAGAGGTGCTATATCGAAAATTTACACCAGTGGTAGTGTGTTGATAGTTTTCGTTGATGCGGAGAATGGTCATGCCACCTACTGTCGATTGTATTCCAAGGTCTTTTCGCATTGAAAAGGCTGAAAAATTCTCGGCAATGGCATTGTTGGTTTTTGCTGTTTGTATGCTCATTGCGCCTAAGGTGGTTCCTTTTGATTTGCCAAGTAGTCGAACGCCTGCCAGTATAGGTATCGGTTGATAATTGCTGTCGAGTCCAATTCGGCGAGTGTAGAATGGGATAATTCGGTCGCCTCCAAAGCCCATGTCGAAAAAATCTTGGCCTTCGAGAAAAAATTCCCTCAACTCGGGGAAAAAAAGAGGAAATCGCGTAAGATTCACTTGCTGGCGGTCGCTCTCTATCTGGGCAAAATCGGTATTCAAGCTTATGTTAAGTCTGTATGAAGCATTGATGAGATAGTTGATATCTAAACCGGCATTTACCAGCGAGCGCCAGTTGAGCGAATTTTCACCGTTTCGCTGACCGCCTACGCCCGAAATTCCGTAGGGTTTAAACTCCGTAAATTTTTTAGAGTTGGGAACGTTCGAAAGGTGGATTTGGCCGGCATTTGTCACCAGATTTAAGCGAGAATCGCGTTTCCAGCCCATCCATAGCGATTGTTCTCTTAGATATCTGATGTTGCGCTCGAAATTGATGCCCCAAATTGTTGAATCTGATTTCGATTCAAAGCGAAGTGAAATAAACGGTATAACGAATTCGGCAGTCCATCCAGCTGAGTCAATGGAAGTTTTTACATCCCATACGGTGTTCCAATTCAAATTTGTGGCTTTGCCATTGTCAAACACTTGATAGTCACCTCTTGCTCCTCGAGGATTGGTGTAAAAAACAAAGGCATTTCGCTTGTCGTAATATGTGTCAATCAGTATATAAAATACATCGTCGAGCTGTACGTTGAAATCTCTCGCTAATTCATAAGCAGTGATCGTGTGGCGCGGCTGTTCGCAGCGGATAGCTATGTATAGATTTTGAGCGTCATGCGCTATTCCAATCCATGTTTTATGCTCTGATGGTTTGCCTTCAAAAAGCTCGCGCTGGGTGAGGGCAAGCGGTTGAAGTATTCCCTCCCAAACAGATTCGGAGAGCTTTCCATCTACTTTTATAGGTTCATTTATGTACTGAGATTTAAGGCTCTGTCCATTAATTTTCAAGAAAAAAAGAAAGAGGGTTATCCATGTAACCCTTTTCAATATCGACAGCATCAAAAAGGAGTAGAAGGTTTTTGTGTGCTTTGCAAAAATTATTTGTTCAATAATTTTTTAACTGCCTCTGAAATAGCTTTTCCATCGGCTCTGCCAGCCAGTTTTTTAGAGGCTACGCCCATTACTTTTCCAAAGTCAGCAGGTGAGGAGGCGCCCAGTTCTTGAATCAGTTTTGAAACTTCCTCATGAAGCTCTTCTTCAGTTAATGGTTTAGGGAGAAATTCTTCGATTACGCGCATTTGAGCCAATTCTTCGGCAGCGAGGTCTTCTCGATTTTGCTGAATGAAAATCTCGTAGCTTTCTTTGCGCTGTTTGTGTAGTTTTTGAAGAATTTTTACTTCTGTATCTTCAGATAGCGTATCAGTAGCGCCCTTTTCAGTATGTGCTAATAAAATGGCTGATTTTATAGCTCTCAAGGCATTTAATCTGTCTTTGTCTTTGGCCTTCATGGCCTCTTTTATTTTTTCATTGATCTGATTCTCAAGACTCATTTTGCTAAAGATTTAAAAGAAAATTTCATAATAAGTCTGACAAAAATAAAACAGCCTCCCAAGTTAAGCGGGAGGCTGTCTATAAGTTAAGATTATATCTTTAATTATTTCAGCGTAATTCTTTCTGTAAGGGTTGTTGTACCGTTTGTAATGTTGATCAAGTAAATGCCCTTAGCCATTCCGCTGAGGTCAAACTTGAAGTTTGCTCCATCGTGGAGGTACACATTTTCCGACTTCAATACTTGACCTAAAAGGTTTACAACACGTACATCGTATCTGCCAGCCTGAATATTTTCAACACTTAGATTGAGTTCTCCATTAGTTGGATTTGGATAAACCCTCACACGACCTCTTTCAAATTCATCCTTTCCAATGGTGCTGTTTCCGGTAACGAAGAATTCGATGTATGGGGCAAAGGTAAGACTGGGGCTTATCAACTCGTTGCTGAGCTGATTTGCACTGTTTCCATAACGGGTACCTACAAATAGGTTTCCGAAGACTGCTCTTGATTGTGGATATAAATCATAAGCTTCAAGGAAGGTTGGAACGTTTTGCTGCGCTTGTGGATCACGAGCGTATATCGGTCTGAAAAAGTTTTTTCGGATCGGATTTGTTGTGTTGTTTCCATCGTACAAGGTGTCACCAGCTTGATAGGTGTATCCTGGCTTGAAGTGTACTACTGCAGCCACTTTGTTGCCGGCAGGTATATTTAGCGACTGGGGCAGTGGCAGTCTAAATTCCACTTCTGCACTGTCCGAAACGGTAAGTCTGTAATGTAGTACTACTCTGTTTGTAGCAGTCAATCCATTATGGAAACCGTGATTTGGACTTCCACTATATCTAGGTACGGTTAGTGGGATAGCGGCAGTTTGACCGGGGAATGAATTAGCCGGATATTGTACACCAGTCCTCCAGGTGGTATTGTTGTTAATGTCCCCCCAAATAATATCTACGCGAATAGAGTCACCTGTGAAATTTTGAAGATTTGGGGTAGCTATATCATAAAACCCGTATACAATCACAGTATCAATGTTTATTGCATCAGTGGGTGCAAAGTAGTCGAGCTGAGCTAGAGCAAAAGCCTGAGAGTTCGGGTCTAATACACTGGAAACAGCGTGGATGTTTACTCTGGTAGCACCTGATGATGTAACCATCGTTAATTGAGAGTCGGGGAAAAAACCATTAGTTAACCATACAAAGTTTAACTGCTTTAATGCCGCAACGGGGTCGACATGACTCATGCGCTGTGCAACAGCTTTGTTGCCCTTATTGGTATAACGAATATTGCGGGCGTCTTGTAAAGCTTGAATCAGCTTTTCTTTTTTGTGCTGGGGAAGCTCTTGGAAGAGCAATTTAGATTCCATCATAGCTGCATTCTCAACGATGGACTGTGCTGAAGTTGAGATACCAGCGATGAGTAGAAGGCTTAGTAAGGTTTTTTTCATAGGTCTTTAAATTTTCGCTAAATTACATAAAAGTCACGATTATTTAAAACTTTTCTATTTCTAAAACGTACGTTAAAACTCATTCAGCATACGAAGAGGTTGGCTCACAGGTACATACGAGATTTCGGTCGCCATAGGCGTCGTCCACACGGCGCACTGAAGGCCAAAACTTGTTTTCAGCCACATAGTCAAGCGGATAGGCTGCTTTCTTGCGGGTGTAGGGCAGTGACCATTCTTCTGCCGTCAGCATCTCGAGGGTGTGAGGTGCGTTTTTCAATACATTGTTGATTTTATCGGCGTTGCCGAGGGCGATTTCTTCAATCTCCTTTCGAATGGAGATCATCGCATCGCAGAAGCGATCTATTTCGGCTTTGCTTTCGCTTTCAGTTGGTTCGATCATTAGGGTTCCGGCCACTGGAAAGGATACCGTAGGCGCGTGGAAACCGTAGTCCATTAAACGTTTTGCAATATCTACTACTTCAATGCTGGCATCGCGTTTAAAGGCGCGGCAATCGAGGATGAGTTCATGAGCCACTGTGCCATTTTCGCCTGTGTAGAGAATAGGATAATGTTTTTCTAAACGTGCCTTAATATAGTTAGCATTCAGAATGGCATATTTGGTAGCATTCGTTAGCCCCTCAGCACCTAACATTTTTATATAAGCATATGAAATAATCAATATCAAACCACTTCCGTAAGGGGCTGCTGATATGGGCGTAATGGCGTGTTCGCCTCCTGTTTTCACAATGGGATGACCCGGTAAGAAAGGTGCTAAATGTTTGGCTACACAGATTGGCCCCATACCCGGCCCGCCACCACCGTGCGGAATGGCGAAGGTTTTATGCAAATTCAGGTGGCATACATCTGCTCCGATGGCTGCAGGATTGGTGAGTCCTACCTGGGCATTCATGTTGGCTCCGTCCATATATACCTGTCCTCCATGTGTGTGGATGATATCGGTAATTTCTTTTACCGCACTTTCGAATACACCGTGAGTCGAAGGATAGGTAATCATAAGCCCTGCCAGTTCGTTGCTGTGCTTTTCAGCTAGCGAGCGCAGGTCGTTTACATCGATGTTGCCGTTTTCATCGCATTTTACTACTACCACTTTCATGCCGGCCATCACAGCTGAAGCTGGATTAGTACCGTGGGCAGAGGAGGGGATAAGTACTACGTTGCGATGTCCTTGGCCTCTGTGCTGATGGTAGGCACGAATTACCATTAATCCGGCGTATTCGCCTTGAGCTCCGGAGTTGGGCTGCAGCGATACGCTGTCAAAACCGGTGATTATTGCCAGGTCTCTCTCCAGCTCGCGGATGATGTGCATGTAGCCTTCTACCTGATCGGCTGGTGCAAAGGGATGAATGTCAGAGAACTCAGGCCATGAAAGAGGTATCATCTCCGTAGCGGCATTCAGCTTCATAGTACAGCTGCCGAGGGCGATCATACTTTGGTTAAGAGCGAGGTCCTTGCGTTCAAGTTTTTTCAAGTAGCGCATCATCTCAGTTTCGCTGTGATAGCTATTGAAAACCGGATGAGTCAAGAAAGGTGAGGTGCGCAATAGATCCTCAGGCATTGTGGTTTCAACTTCACCGGGTAATGAAACTGGGCTTACCCCCTTGGCCTCGGCAAATACGCGAACAATGTCTTCAAGGCTTTCGTCATAAGTGGCTTCGCCTAAGCTAATTGAGAGTGTTTTAGAATCTATATAGTTGAAATTCATCATATTGCGCTCAGCTATTTGGCGCAACTTCGAAATTTCGACCTCTCCGAGGTCGATACGAATGGTGTCGAAGTAACTTTTATTGAGTTGTTTATATCCAAGAGCGTCAATTGATGAAGCGAGTCTAATGGCGTTATGGTGAATTCTGCGGGCTATGTGGCGTAGGCCATCAGGTCCGTGGTAAATGGCATAGGCAGCAGCCATGACTGCTAGTAATACCTGTGCGGTACAAATGTTTGATGTGGCTTTTTCGCGCTTGATGTGTTGTTCTCGAGTTTGCAAAGCCATGCGCAGAGCCGGTTTGCCATCTTTGTCGATGGTTCGACCAATGATTCGACCAGGAATGAAGCGCTTGTACTCATCCTTCGTGGCAAAGTAGGCAGCGTGAGGCCCTCCGAAGCCCAATGGAATGCCGAAGCGCTGTGTGGTACCTACCACTACATCGGCGCCCCACTCTCCTGGGGGAGTGAGTAGTGCAAGGCTCAGGATGTCGGCCGCTACGATTACATGAATGCCATGTGCTTTACATTCATTTACAAATGTTCTGTAATCTTGAATTTCACCGTTGGCATCAGGATATTGAACGAGTACGGCGTAATATTCGTCGCGAGGTTTGAAGGTTCTAAAATCGCCAAATTCGAGTTCTATTCCCAGTGGTATAGCCCTTGTTTTCAGAAGAGCTTTGGTTTGAGGAAATACACTGTCGCTTACAAACAGCTTGTGGCTGTTCTGTTTTTCTTTCGTACGTGCGGAGTGCAGCATGGTCATAGCCTCGGCTGCGGCAGTGGCTTCATCGAGCAGCGAAGCATTAGCGATTTCCATACCCGTCAGGTCACAAACCATTGTCTGATAGTTCAACAGCATTTCCATGCGACCTTGGGCTATTTCGGCTTGATAAGGCGTGTAAGCTGTGTACCAGCCAGGATTTTCAAATATGTTTCTTTGAATCACACCCGGCAGCACAGTTCCGTAATAACCCATCCCGATGTAGTTGCGGAACAATTTGTTTTTAGCTGCAATTTTTTTCAAATGGGTTAAAAAAGTTCTTTCGGTCTTTGGCGCATCGAGTCCTTCGAGCGGTTTGATACGAATGTTTTCGGGTACAGTTTTTAGAATCAATTCGTCCAACGACGATACCCCAATTTCACGGAGCATTTCAGCTTCATCATCTTTCCGGATGCCTATATGTCGATAGGCAAATGAATTGTAATTCATATTCTTAAATTGTGTGAGTTCTATTGATTACAGTGAAAGTGTTGAAATGTTTTTCAATGCAAATGTAATGGGGCATCTGGCTTATTCGCTTGATGTGGTTGAGAATTATACTAACGCAATATTAACCAAGTTACATTTTTAATCCATTGATTACCAGAACAATACTCTCCAGGTGGTCGCCTATTCGCTCCAAGTCGTTTACAACATCCAAATAAAGTAGCCTTACTTGTGAATTAGATTGATTGTTCGAAAAATCTTTTAAAAATTTGGCTCTAAAGTCTTTGTATAAGTCATTGATTTGAAGTTCTATTTGTTCAGATTCCATCAATTTCTCTTCGCTTTTTTCAAAAGAATATACACTGTCTTTAGTGACTTCAAAAGCACGTTCAACGAGCATCATAAGTTGCAAAATGTCATTTCGCTGCTTGGGTGTAAAAAACATTTTATTTTCTTTCTTTCTTTTGAAACTGACTGCTATGCGCAAGGTAAGGTCAGTAATTCGCTCCAAATAGCTCACTACGCTGAGCATTTTGCGAATCAAAATGGATATTTCTACGCCGGCATCCTGTCCGTTTACTTTGAGTAAAAATTCTGTAAATTTTACTGAAGCTCTATCGGCTTTATTTTCAAAATCGAGAATTTTTTCAAATTTCTTTTCAAAGGTTTCGCCCTCGATTTCGTTCATTATTTCAGAGAGCAATACGAATGACTTTTCAGCATTTACAGTGTATTTGTATATTTCTTTTTCAGCTTCTAAGTAGTTGAGCGAAGGGGTACCAACTATGTAGTTCGAAATGAACTCTATTTCTGTCTGTTCGTCTTCTGTTTTAGATGGATAAATTTTTAAACAAAGTTTTTGAATTTGGTCAATAAATGGCAGAAGCAGTATTGTATTGGTTATGTTGAAAAGTGAATGGAAAATCGGAATTCCTTTCACCAAACCTTCAGAAGAATCAAATGGGGTAATTCCAGTGATGAAATGAGTAATTTCTGAAGAGATGTTAATGAGCGGTACGAAAAAGAGAATAGCCCAAAAAACACCAATTACATTGAAAATGGTATGAGCTATGGCAGCTCTTTTTCCTTGTATATTTGCCAGCAAAGCAGCCAAATTTGCAGTGGTTGTTGTTCCTATATTTTCACCCAAAACGATGGCTGCAGCCATCGGAAATGTAATAAGATTTTCAGAAGCGAAAATGATGGTTACAGCAATAGCTGCAGTGGAAGATTGTAAAAAGATGGACAGGAGAATTCCAATGAAAATAAACAAGAGAATAAAAAATAAATTTTGAAGGGTGAATTTTAAGCTTATGTCATAGAGCGATATCCATTCAAAAAACTCAGTATTTGATTCTATTAAAATCGTGTTGTTTTGCATAAATTTTAATCCAACAAAAAACAACGAAAGACCAACAATCATCTCGCCGTAATAGCGCACTTTTTTTGTCTTAAAAAAGAGCATCACAACCCCAGGTATGCTCAATATATATGCATAATCAATTAGATTAAAAGTTCCTAAACCCAGATAAGATATAATCCATGCCGTGAGTGTGGTACCAATATTGGCACCCATTATGAGTGAAATCGATTGAAAGAGCGTAATCACTCCAGCACTAGCGAAGCCTACAATCATCACTGTAGTGGCCGATGAAGATTGTACTAAAATGGTGGCTAAAGCTCCGGAAAGTACTCCTAAAATTCTGCTTTTAGTCATAAAATCGAGTACTTTTCTGAATCTGAGACCTGCCACTTTTTGCAGCCCTTCACTTAGCACTTTCATGCCATAGATAAAAATGGCTAAGCCACCAAGTAAATTGAGTATAATCAGAGTGATATTCACTGTTCGATTTTTTGAAGAAATGCAAGAAATTTTTCTAAAGCTCTTTTTCGATGACTTATAGAATTTTTTTCATCCAGCGTCATCTCTGCAAAGGTTTTATTAAATCCATCCGGTAAAAAAACAGGGTCATATCCGAAGCCTTGATTTCCTCTCGGGGAGTCAACTATTATGCCTTTAACTTCCCCTTCGAAGTAGTGCACATCACCGTCTTTTACGAAACAAAGCACTGTTACAAATCGAGCCGTCCGATCGGTAACAGTCTCAAGCTCGGTCAGCAGTTTTTCCATATTTCTTTTGGCATTGGCCTCCGGACCTGCATAGCGCGCTGAATACACGCCAGGAGCGCCATTTAGGGAATTTACTTCGAGCCCGGTATCATCGGCCAAAACAGCGTTTAATCCTTTTTTTCTCAAAAAATCGGCCTTGATAAAGGCATTTTCTTTCAATGTGTTACCCGTTTCTGGTATTTCGGCCTCTATTCCGGCCTCTTTCATGCTTCTTATATGCACACTTGGTGGTAACAGAGAGGCGATTTCCTCCAGCTTATAGGCATTATTACTTGCAAATACGATATCAATCATGATGGTACGGATGGTTGTGAAGAATGGTAAAAGCTCTGTAGAACTGCTCCAAAACTATGACTCTGACCAGTTGATGGCTGAAAGTCAATTTCGACAGCGATATGATCTTTTTTGCTTTTGAATATAAGTCTGAATGAAATCCATAGGCCCCACCTATTACCCATAGTGAATGACGCACAGAATTGTTTTGCAACTGACCAATTAAAGCTGCTAATTCTCTGCTGCTCAGCAGCTTTCCTCTTTCATCGAAGAGTATCAAGCAATCAGATCCTTCACTTTCGCGCAAGATAAGCTCCATTTCAGCCTTTTGGACCGATGTGATATCGGCATTCGCCACTTTTTTTGGCTCTTGTTTTAGGTATTCAAAGCGGGTGTAGTGGCGCAGTCTGGGCAGGTAGTAAGTTTCAGCTTCGTTTACGTAGCTAATGTTTGATTTACCAATCGTGAGAAGGGAAATTTTCAAATTCGTAGGGCTGATTGTAACCTTTGCAAAAGTATGAAGCCGCGATTTTAGATGAACAGACCGATGTACTTTGCCACTTTCGAAGAAGAACTCGACTATTTTTTAAACTATACACTACAAGAAGATATTGGCTCGGGCGACCACAGCAGCCTGGCTTGCATCTCTTCTGATGCTGTCGGGACTTCAAAATTGCTTGTAAAAGAGCCCTGCGTCCTTGCTGGATTAGAGGTGGTTGAGGCCATTTTTAAAAAATTAGACCCCAATACCCGCATCCATTTTTATAAAGTGGATGGCGCTGCCTGTGAGGTAGGTGAAATTGCCTTTGAAGTGAAGGCTCGAATTCATGCGCTTCTCTCTGGTGAGCGCTTGATGCTAAACATCTTACAGCGCATGAGCGGGATTGCTACACGCACGCGACGGTTAGCCGATATGATAAGTCATACCCGTTGTCGGCTGCTCGATACACGCAAGACCACGCCTGGCATGCGCTTTCTCGAAAAAAGAGCTGTAGCCATTGGCGGTGGATACAATCATCGCTTTGGTCTCTACGACATGATCATGCTTAAAGACAACCATATCGACTTTGCAGGTGGCATTGAAAAAGCCATCAAAAAAACCCATCAATACCTAGCCGAAAAAAACCTCTCTCTAAAAATTGAAGTCGAGTGCCGAAACCTCCCAGAAGTGGAACAGGTTTTGACTGTGGGCGGTGTGGATCGGATTATGTTTGACAATTTCTCACCTTCGATGATTGTAAAAGCCCTACAACTCGTAAAAGGTGCGTTCGAAACAGAAGCCTCCGGCGGCATTACCGAACAGAATATCGTAGAATATGCAGAAACTGGGGTGGATTTCATCTCCATGGGTGCTCTGACGCATAGCGTCAAATCCATTGATCTAAGTTTTAAGGCGGAATGAGGTTTTTGAATACTTTACTTCAGAGATACAAGAATTTTTTACGGTTAGTAAAAATTTACTTTCAGCTGTTTTTAAAGGTTTTGCGTTTTATCAAAATTCCGTTTTTTCAAGGCCAGAGCCTCTATGACGTTCTACGTTTTTTCTATATTGGCATAATTGAAGGCAATGTCACCTCTCGGGCTGCCAGTGTATCCTTTAGTTTTTTTCTTGCATTGTTTCCGGGTATCATTTTTCTTTTTACCCTCATACCTTACATACCGATTGACGGCTTTCAGCAAGTGCTCTTCGAATTACTACACGAAATAATGCCGCCCAATACCTTCGAAGCTGCTGAAAGCACCATCGACGACATCATCAACAATAAGCGGGGCGATCTTCTCTCCTTCGGTTTCATTGCGGCCCTCATCTTCGCTACCAACGGTACCAATGCTCTCATTAGCAATTTCAATGCGACTGTTCACCAATTCAAAACCCGGAGCTTCTGGCGACAAGAGCTGGTTGCTATACTTCTCACACTGCTTCTTTCCGTTTTGTTTATCATTGGCATCGCGCTTATCATCTTTACAGAGGGCTTCACCGATTGGCTCATTGAGATTAAAGTCATTCCTTCCGAACTCAAGTCATTTCTGCGCATCGGCCGATACGCTTCTCTCGTTGCGGTCATCTTTTTTTCCATTTCGCTGCTTTATTATTTCGGACCAGCGGATCGACGACTTTTTAAATTTCTTTCGCCAGGCTCTATTCTCGCCACTGTTCTCATCCTTATCGGTTCCGAAATCTTTAGTTACTACATCAACAATTTCAACCAATACAACCGCCTGTATGGCTCCATTGGTACTTTATTGATCATCCTTCTTTGGATTTACGTAAATTCGCTTATCCTCATCATCGGTTTTGAATTCAACGCTGGTATAGCGGCTGCTAAGCGCAATGAAATAAAACACATTTTAGGCGATAAAGTCTAATTTTCAAGCATACTACGGCCACTTTTAAGTAAGTTGTAAACAACCAAATTCTTTTCGAAGCACTACTTTTGCCCCACTTAACAACAATTCTGGCTTCATAGTACAATGGATAGTACGTGGGTCTCCGGAACCCAAGATTCCAGTTCGATTCTGGATGAAGCCACAATCTTCATAACACAAAAGCGCAATCAGCTTTTTTACACATGATTACTGTTTCTAACGTCTCTTTACAATTCGGAAAGCGCGTCCTCTTCGACGAAGTAAATCTCAAATTCAACGGCGATAATTGCTACGGCATCATCGGTGCAAACGGTGCTGGCAAGTCCACTTTTTTAAAAATCTTGACTGGCGAAATAAATCCTACCTCTGGCCGTGTGGAGATAGAGCCAGGTAAGCGCATGGCTGTGCTCAAGCAAAATCACTTTGAGTTTGATGCGTATCCTGTACTCGATACCGTCATTATGGGCCATAGAGAGCTTTACGACATCATGAAGGAAAAGGAGGCGCTCTATGCCAAGGCTGATTTCACAGAAGCCGATGGCATACGCGCTTCAGAGCTTGAAAATCGCTTCGCAGAGCTCGATGGCTGGAACGCCGAAAGCGACGCTGCGGCTCTACTTTCAGGTCTTGGCATAAAGGAAGATGCCCACTACAAGCTCATGAGCGAGCTCTCCGGTAAGGAAAAAGTCCGCGTACTGCTCGCTCAGGCCCTTTTTGGCAATCCCGACATACTCATTATGGACGAGCCTACCAATGACCTCGACGTCTATACCATTGGCTGGCTCGAAGACTTTTTGCTCAACTTCAAAAACACCGTCATTGTCGTTTCGCACGACCGACACTTCCTCGACACTGTGTGTACACACATCTGCGACATTGACTACGGCAAGATCAAGCTCTACACCGGCAACTACACCTTCTGGTACGAAGCCAGCCAACTGGCAGCCCGCCAGCGTGCTGCAGCCAATAAAAAAGCTGAACAAAAAATTGCCGAACTCAAAGAATTCATCCAGCGCTTCAGCGCCAATGTATCGAAGAGCAAACAAGCCACCAGCCGCAAAAAGCTCCTCGAAAAAATCAACGTCGAAGAAATCCAACCTTCCAACCGCAAGTATCCAGCCATCATCTTTCAACAGAATCGCCCCGCTGGCGATCAAATCATAGAAGTCAATAACCTCGCTGGCTACGACACCGATGGCACCCCACTGTTCCGAAACATCACCTTTAAGGTAAACAAAGGAGACAAAATCGCCTTCCTCGCCGACAATCCCCGCGCCATTACCATCCTCTTCAAGATGCTCGCCGGTGAGCTCCAGCCCGATGAAGGCTCCATCTTCGTTGGCCAAACCATCACCATCGCCTACTTGCCAAACGACAACTCTGAATACTTCCAAAAAGACCTTAACCTAATCGATTGGCTGCGCGACTATTCGCCTATTAAAGACGAAGTGTACATCCGCTCCTTCCTGGGCAAAATGCTCTTCACCGGAGAAGAAGTCCTTAAATCCGTAAAAGTGCTCTCCGGAGGCGAAAAAGTGCGCTGCATGCTCTCTAAAGTGATGATGACCGGCGGAAACCTCCTCATCCTCGAAGAGCCTACCAACCACCTCGACCTGGAGTCTATAACCGCCCTAAACAACGGCATGATCGACTTTCCCGGCAATATCCTTTTCACCTCCTTTGACCACGCTCTCAACCAATCTGTGGCCAATCGCATCATCGAAATCACTCCAAATGGCCTGATCGACAAGCTCATGACCTTTGACGAGTACATCGAAAGCGAAAAGGTAAAACAACAAAAACAAGAGCTCCTCTTAGCCTACTAAGGTTTTTTTGTTTTTCTTTTTTTTACATACCCCTGGTATTGCGCTGATTGCGCCTTCGCCATGGACGGGTTTATCCAGACAAATCGGCTCTTGTTCATTTAGTCTGTGACTAGTGGCTCCTATTCGCTACTATCCCTCACGCGGCAGCGGCCTCTATCCACTATTTAAAACTTAAACTACAACTAAAACTTTTTCTGCACAAATCTGCGAGTTCAGCGGGAAACACTCCCCCTCTTTGTCGCTTAAGGCAATAGAGAGGGGCTGGAGGGTGAGTAAGAAAAAGAATAGGGCGCTTCTCAGCGCCCTACCCAAAACACATGAAAACACAAACAAAAACCCCCCTTTTTGTTTGCTCCGCAAAGTTAACTCAATACTCTAAACCAACTCCGATGTATTTTGTTCTACTTCGAGTTCATTCCTAAGCCTGCGAATAATTACGCGATACCTCCATAAGAGCATTCCAGCAGACATCGTGAGTCCTATAGCCAGAAAAATCCAAATGGCCACTACACTCTTACTCTTGTACACCCCAAAGTAATAACTTCCCGGCAAAGCAAATACCCAATAAGCCACAAAGGTGATCAGCGTCGGTATCCGAACATCTTTAAGTCCTCGCATAATGCCCAGTCCGACCGCCTGCACACCGTCAGATATTTGAAAAAACACCGCCACAATCAAGAGCTTCGAGGCAATCTCCACCACTTCCGTTTCTCTGCTGTACAGCGTTGGGAAGAAATTTCTACCCATCAGAAAAACCATACCCGCAAAGCACATCCACATCACTGTCATTACCAGTATTGTGCGTACTGCTAAGTGTAGGTTTCTTCCATCGCGCTTGCCGAGCAAATTGCCTGTACGTATCGTAGCGGCAGCAGCTAATCCTGTGGCTGCCATGTACGAAATCGACGCCAAATTGATAGCAATCTGATGAGCAGCTTGACTCGCCGGACTAATCATGCCTGCTAATACCGAGGCCGCAGCAAAAGCACTAACCTCAAAAATGTACTGAAATCCGCTCGGTACACCAATAGCCAGAATTTCTTTTGCATCTGTTCGAACCACCTTTGACGGACTAAAAACAAATTCGATATGACGAAACAATCGACTTCGAAGCACAAAAAAGGCCATTGCCCCGAGCATCACAAGCCGCGCAATCAACGTGGCATACCCTGCACCATTGAGTCCAAGGGCTGGAAACCCAAATTTTCCAAAAATCAATAGGTAATTCAATACTACATTCAGCACATTCACAGCTATGGTGATTTGCATGGCCTGTCGAGTATGTCCCAGCCCCTCAGCAAACTGCTTAAAGGCGTAATAGCCCAAAATTGGAATGATCGACATTCCTACAATGGTCATATACGGCCCGGCTAGCCGCACCACTTCCGGATCTTGCCTCATGTGCTTCAGCACTGGTGTCAGACTCTCGAGCAAAAGAAAAAGCACCAGGCCAATGCCCAGATTCAGCCAAAGTGAGGCGTTCAACAGTAGGGGTAATTGCTTCAATCTGCCTGCCCCATGCGCATTAGCAATCAGGGGTGTAAGGCCATAAGCCACTCCAATTCCAAAAACGAGTATTACAGTAAAAATCCCGTTTACCAGCGATGCTGCCGCAAGCGGTTCTGTGCCAAGCTGACCTACCATTACATTGTCGGCCACTGCCACGGTGATTTGTCCCAACTGACCGATCATTACAGGCCAAGCCAGGCGAAAGTTTTCCCGGTAGTGTTGATGTGCAGCTGACGCCATTAGAGCAAAGAGATCAGAGCTGTGAGGTTGTCAATTTCATAGGTGGGTTTTACATCGCTTTTTTGGCCTTCGGGGTTGTACCAGATTTGGTCGATGCCCACATTGCGAGCTCCTGCAATATCAGCCTCCAGGTGGTCGCCGATCATTATGGTTTCTTCCCGTTTCGACTGGGTTTTCTTTAAGGCTGTTACAAAGATTTTTGCCTCCGGCTTATTTGCGCCAGCCATTTCGCTGGTCACGATTTCTTTAAAATATTTATCCAGTCCTGATGACTTCAATTTAACCAGCTGTACTGAAGTAAATCCATTGGTGATGATGGCCAGTTGGTATTTTTCGTACAAATAATTTAAGGCTTCCAAAGCTCCGGGCATCAGAGCGGTTTGTTGAGGTGATCGCTCTACATATTGCTGCTCAAAATAGTTGCCCAGGTGTACCTCTTGTATCTGAAAATGTGCTAAGGTATCTGCAAAGCGTTCCTTGCGCAATCGGTATTTGTCGATCTTGCCTTCGCGGTACAAGGCCCACTTTTGATCGTTCACGCGGTTATAAACAGTGTAAAACTCCTCAAATTCAAGACCTTTGAGGTGTAATCCTGTTTCAGTGAAAATTTCCTTTAGCACCGTTGTACTGTTGGTGTGAAAATCCCAAAGCGTATGGTCGAGATCAAAGAAGAGGGTCTCGTAGCTGCGCAAAGCCATTATAAGTACTTAATGTAAAATCAGAGGATTTAATAATCACCCAAAGTTTCCGGATTTTGTTCGAGGGCACGACGCAGTTGCTCGTCGTTAGGCGCTATGCCGTGCCATTCGTGGCTGCCCATCATAAAGTCCACCCCATGGCCCATTTCGGTTTTCATAATGAGCACCACAGGTTTTTCGTTGCGTGTGAGGCTTTTTGCGAGCAGTAAGGCTTCTGCCACTTCGACCAAATCGTTGCCATTTTCGCACTCTACCACGAGCCAGCCGAAAGCTTCAAATTTGGCTTTTAGATCGCCCAAATCCATTACCTCGCTCACATCTCCGTCGATCTGGCGATTGTTTCGATCGATGGTCACCACAAGATTGTCAACTTTGTGATGAGCGGCAAACATGGCAGCTTCCCATATCTGCCCTTCCTGTAGTTCGCCATCGCCTTGTAGCGTATACACGGTGTGTAGGTCGCCGTTGAGCTTTTTGGCTAAGGCTGCTCCGATGGCCACACTCAGCCCTTGGCCGAGCGAACCAGTCGCTACCCTTACCCCCGGCAGATGCTCGTGGGTGGCCGGATGCCCTTGCAAGCGAGAATTAATCCGCCGAAAGGTGGCCAACTCACTGACCGGAAAAAAACCGCTTCGAGCCAGTACGGAATAGTACACCGGTGTGATATGACCGTTGCTGAGAAAGAATATGTCCTGATCGCGCCCGTCCATTGTGAAAGTAGCCGGGTCGTGATCCATCACATACTGAAACAGCGCTACAAAAAATTCGGTGCATCCAAGACTACCTCCCGGATGACCGCTTTGTACAGCATGTACCATGCGCACAATATCACGGCGTACCTGTGGCAGCCATGCTTTTAATTCGTTTATATCTGATTTAATTCCCACGATTGCTTACGATTTTTTGGTTTTGCGTTCGATTGCTTTCATAGCAGCTTGTGCCACGTTTTCAGGTGTAAGGCCGTATTTGGCCAAGAGCTCTTCCGGTTTGCCGCTTTCGCCGAAGGAGTCATTTACTGCCACATACTCTTGTGGTACAGGGTGATGCGTTAGAATCACCTGAGCTACGGCATCCCCAAGTCCGCCAAAGCGGTTGTGTTCTTCAGCTGTTACGGCACAACCGGTTTTAGCTATCGACTTAAGGATGGCTTCGCGATCTATGGGCTTTATGGTGTGAATGTTGATGATTTCAGCGTCTATACCTTTGGCTTCCAGGAGTTTTTGAGCTTCTAAGGCGATCCACACCATATGTCCGGTGGCGAAGATGCTCACATCGCTGCCCTCGATCAGAGTAATGGCCTTTCCGATTTCAAAGGTTTGATTTTCAGGTGTAAAGTTTGGCCATTTTGGTCTTCCGAAGCGCAGATACACCGGCCCTTCGTAATCAGCTATAGCTATGGTAGCAGCCTTCGTTTGATTGTAATCGCATGGATTGATTACCACCATGCCCGGCAACATACGCATCAAGCCAATGTCTTCCAAAATTTGGTGGGTGGCACCATCTTCGCCCAAGGTGAGGCCGGCGTGTGAAGCACATATTTTCACATTCTTGTGCGAGTAGGCGATCGACTGGCGGATCTGGTCATACACGCGTCCGGTAGAGAAGTTGGCAAAGGTGCCGGTAAAAGGTATGTAGCCACCAATGGTCAATCCTGCTGCTATGCCCATCATGTTTGCCTCAGCGATGCCCACCTGAAAGAAGCGTTCCGGAAAAGCCTTTTTGAAAGCATCCATTTTTAGCGAACCGGTCAGGTCGGCACACAGCGCCACTACTCGTTCGTTGCGCTTGCCCAGTTCCAACAACCCCGCTCCAAAGCCCGAGCGCGTGTCTTTGGCACCGGTATCTACAAAGGTATTTTTCATTCTTTAGAATTGAATATCAAATAATTATGACAAAAAGTGCCGCAAAGGTACGATGGCTACTGGTTAAAAGGTGTGTAAAGTTTTACGGGTGGGGGGGGGGGGGGGGGGGTGAGACCACCCACACCTGCCAGGCGATGGCAACTGCCAAGGGTTACAGAGTATCTAAAGGGCTTTGAATGCGCCTAAGAGCCTCGTCCGTCACGTGCGTGTAGATTTGTGTAGTTCTTACAGAACTGTGCCCTAGAAGTTCCTGTAGCACACGGATGTCAGCGCCGGCTTCCAGCAAATGTGTAGCGTAGCTATGCCTGAGGCCATGAACACTTACTTGCCTGAAAATACCCGCCGTATGCATAGCTTTTTTAAAAACCATTTGCACACTTCTAGCGGAATACTGCCTGCCCGGCGCCCCCTCAAAGAGCCAAGCTTCAGGCCTGTAGGCATTGTAATATTCTGCCAATTGACTTTTTACCCGCTCGGGCAAGGGCACATAGCGATCTTTTTTGCCTTTGGCATGTTCGATCAATACCCGACTATCTGCACTATTGATATGATGTAATTTGATGCCTATAATTTCACTTACGCGCAAACCCATACCATAGCACATTTCTAACATCAGTCTGTGCTTTGGATTTTCTACGGCTGAAAAAAGTAGTTTAATCTCTTTTTTAGAAAGAACTTTTGGCAGCGATTTTTTTGATTTTGGGCGTGGAATTTCGATAAACATTTTCTTCTGCCCGAGCACTTGTTCGTAATAAAATTTTAGTGCATTTACTACCGAGTTAAGCGAGGATTCGCTGAGCTTTCTTTTCTTTAAAACATAGAGCAAATAATCTTTTATTCGTTCAGCTGTAAAAGATGCAGCCGGATGTGATTTTATTATAATTAAAAAACGCACAAATTCACCCACATATACTCTAATAGTATTGGCACTGTAAGCTTTGAGTTGTAGTTGCCGGATGTAATTTTTTAGATCCGAATGATGAATGGTGTGGACTTTTGAAAAATACTCTTCATAAGGGCTTTTTAATGGAAAATTCAATTTTTCCCTATGCTCTTTGGTATCAAGCACCCACCAGGCTTTCAACGTCGGATGCCACCGAACTTTAGGAAGAAGATTTTTTAAAAAAACCTTCCGCTCATCCGTATATTCAAATGAAATCCAAAGTACATCTCGATGCCCAAATGTACCGGTAGTAACAGTGTAATACTTTAAAGACCCCATGCTTCGCGAAATAAATATCAAACGTATGACATTTGAAGGGCATTATATGTAAAGATATCATTATCACGAACAAAAAAAATTGTCTAATCATATGAATATCAATGATCTAAAATTTTTAAAAAATTTTTCACATATCGATATATAAATTGCTAGTTGCGTATATTTTTGTGTTATAGCCTATGCTAAAAAGACGACAACAATGGAACTATCTGAAAGAATTAGAAAAATCCGAAAGGCATATAATTTGACTCAGGCAGATATCGCTTGTAGACTAGATATTGCACCTTCTAGTTATGGGCAAATAGAAAGAAATGCAATAAAGGCTTCCTGCCAAACGCTTTTAAAAGTGGCAAATGCCATAGGAGTTTCATTAACTTTTCTTGTTGACATCGAATCTAGAAAATTTGTTGAAGATAAAAATACAGGTTAAAGCCTGTTTTTAAATTCATTTTCTAGAAATATTTTTGTTCAACTAACTTTAAATTTTATCAATATGACACCACAAGCAAAACAAACAGCAACTACATTTCTTAGTAGCGTGAATTTCATTTTACCAGCTCTACCTCATGATGAACAAGTACCCAAACTCAAACAACTTGTTTACACATCTTCCGACTCGTGCGGCAGTTTTGGACAGTGTGACGAATATTTAAGACTTGCAGAGCGTTCTGCTGTTTTCGGACAGCCTCAACAAGTCATAGATTTTAACATACAACGAGGCGAACGCTTTAACATAATCGGCTTAAACACATTAGACCGTGCTTTAGAGCATATCAATGAAATTGTAGGAATAGATTTAGGAAATGATTTTGATATTCCACCAACGGAAGTTGGAAAATACAATAATTTTCTAGCCGCGTTAAAAGATGACCTTGCTGATGTAGATGTAAAGAAAGAAGATGCCCAAATTATTCTTGACATATTCAACGAAGTTGTGGGCGTGTATCAGAATAGTGGCGAAAATGGGTTAACTAATTATATAAAACTAAAGTTAGAGGAGCTTCACAACTATAGAAGCTAAGATAATAAAGGAAGGGTGAGCAATTTGCCTTGGTGGAAAATTGTAGCTATTGCAGCCCTAATTGGAATAGCGATATTTGTTGTAGTTAGGTGTTTCAGGAGGAACAAGTGCGAATATCTCGTAAGAGATTTTGCATATTTAGCACAAGGCATTTATTACCTCGTTAAACTTTGCTAGAATATGGCTAATTTAAAGCATCTACTAATATTCTTAACCGTTATTAGTTTAGACAACACTGTTGTCAAAGCACAAGAAAGTGATTTGCCACTCCAGAAAAATTATTTTATATTAAACTCATCCTTATTTGTTAATGAAGCAAGTTTGAACTCCGAAAAAAGTCAACTTATTGGCAGTGGACATTCATTTGCAATTGACTATAGAAGATTAATTATGAATAATGAAAGAGGGTCAATTTATGCAATTTTAGGAATAGGTGACTTCCGAATGGGGTATTCAGGATGGATAGACAATAATGGTGTTAGTGAAAATTTTAGTGCGACAGAACGCTACACTGTGCTAAGTGGAGGGTTTGTTGGTTCATTAAAATCTCGTCAAAACCCACTTGACTTTTTAGACTTAGAGATGACCTTTGCCTATTGGAGATTGAACAATCAAAGCTCATTTGTAAATGGCACAAGCACATTCCCCAAAGCAGAATCCAGACTTTCACTTATGTTTTATCCGCATTATTCGAAAGTTTTTGACAATGTAAAATTCAGCATTGGACCATTTGCAAACATTGATTTGGCAGAAATTAATGAAACAGGAAAGCCTTTTGACTTAGCATTAATTGGTCTTAGACTTGGTTTTGGAATAGGTTTCTAGTCCCATAAACGACAGGAAGCACAGGCTATAACAGCAGTTTTGCGTCAGGCGGGGTTTCGTACTTCGTTTGACGCATTTTTGCATATATTTAAGTTTGATTCTTCGTATAAAAATTAGTGCTAAAAATCCCGCCCGAACGCAAAGCTGCAAACCGTTGGGCGTAATGCTATGGTGACAGTTAACATTGAAAATTACGGTTCGACAAACGAACTTTTTGATTAAATTTAAAGATTGACTTTTAATAATATGGCGACAGCAAAAAAATATAAAATCAAGGACGAGAAACCTTCAATAGTTGAAGACCTTTTCAATCCTTACAATGTGGGTGCAAGACCATTTTTAAAATGGGCAGGCGGCAAAGGACAATTACTCGATAAATTTCGAGAACTCTATCCCAAACAGCTAAAACAAAAAAAAATTAAAACTTTTTACGAGCCGTTTTTAGGTAGTGGCGCAGTTTTCTTTGACATTGCACAAAATTACGACATAGAAAGTGCATATCTATACGACATTAATGAAGAACTAATTTTAACTTACCAAGTTATTCAAAAAGACGTTTCAAAACTGCTTGAATTTCTGTATCGTTACCAAAAAAACTATCTGAAACTCGACAAAAAACAAAGGCAGGAGTTTTATTACGAACAGAGGACTAACTACAATTTACAACGCTTCAACATTGACTACAACAAGTATTCAGAACAATGGTTTCCGAGAGCAGCCCAACTTATTTTCTTAAACCGGACTTGCTATAACGGACTTTATAGAGTTAATTCAAAAGGAGAATTTAATTCACCGGCAGGCGACTACGAAAACCCAACAATTTGCGATGAACAAAACTTAATGGCAGTTCACCAAGTTTTGCAAATTGCGGAGATTAAAAAAGCTGACTTTAGACAAGTTGTTGCAGACTTGAAGGAGAAATCATTTGTGTATTTCGATCCGCCATACAGACCTATTAGCAAGACAGCAAACTTCAAATCATACAGCAAACACGATTTTACCGACAACGAACAAATCGAACTTGCAAAGTTATTCAGAGAACTTGACAAGGAAGGAATAAAAGTAATGTTGAGCAATTCCGATCCCAAAAACAATGACACTACTGACAATTTTTTTGATAAATTATACAGCGACTACAATATATTGAGAATTCCTGCAAGAAGAATGATAAACTCCGACCCAGCAAAACGTGGTGCAATTAATGAAATCGTTGTTACAAACTATTCAATCGCATAAATGGAAAAGGGAACTAAAAGCAATATTACAGGTAATCAACTTGAAGTAGCAGTAAAGACAGTTTTGACAGGAAAAGGATTTGAGCTATTAAATTATCGAGTTTGGGAAAAAAACAAAGAGAAATACGGAGAAGAACTACTTCTCGAAAATGTTCCATTTACAACAATTTACGAGCATAAAGGTAACACAGAATTTCTGCTCATATCCAAAAAATATGACTTAAGAATAAGAATAGAATGTAAGTGGCAACAAGTCGCAGGTTCAGTTGACGAGAAACTACCCTATTTGTATTTAAACACCATAGAAGCAATGCCTGAAAATTCAATTATGATTTTAATTGACGGAGTAGGTTGGAAAGCGGGAGCAATTAAATGGTTAAAGGACGCTGTTAAACAAAAGAAATACACCACAGAAGATACAAAGAACAAAGAAATTTTTGTGTTCAGTTTGACAGAATTTTTCACTTGGGCAAACAAGACATTCAACAAGTGACGAAAGAAGAAGCACATACGCCCAACACGGGTTTTGCGTCAGGCGGGGTGACGTGCAAACTTGGAGCTTTGTGCTTCTATTCAAATTCAATGCTGGTTGACAGTTTTGTGCTCCAAAACCCGCCCGAACGCAAAGCCCGAAACCGTTAGCACACATTTTATGAAAGATTACCGTTTTAACTTTTTTAAAAGAAAATAATAGATGTTAAATAGCTATATTTGTGATGTTTAACCATTAAATGTTTTAATATGAAAAATTATGGAAACTGGGCAAATCTTGCAAAGTGCGAGATTCCAAACAAAAAGAACCCTTAAGACAATGCTGGGGCAGAGCATAACAGATTAATGGCTGTAATTGAATCAAAAGGTAATCCAAAAATGTCTTTGGACGAAGTTTTTGATTTGTGCGATGAAGTTCTAAGAGACGAATTTGGTTCTCAATTAATACCAAATTATTCGTCCAAAAAATTGGCTACTCCAATCATTAATATTAGTAGCGAACGAGAATTTGAAACATACATAAATAGTCTTGATTTAAATCAAGAAACTAAAGACTATTTGTTTGAGCTTTACAGCATTTTGTTTGAGTACGACTCTACTAATTTATGTTCTGTTGTCAGTAAAGTAAAAGAATTTGAAGATAAAATATTAGCTTCAAAAGGTTCTGCAAACATAGAAAATATCTTAATTTCATCTTCTGTTGGGCGGTATTCTTTAGCCTACTGGAATGACAGATATGGGAATGAAAACTTTGTGGCAAGAGCATTTTGGAAAAAGTTTTTTACCGCAGTGGCTGATTGTGTAGGTGCAACTGCTGGTGCAATTGCAGGGTCTGCAACTGTTGTCGGTGGTATAGCAGGTGGCATTACTGGTGCTATTGGAGCAAGTGCAGGTTTTTCAAGAGTTTGGGATGTTTTTGCAAATTAGTTAAATATTTAATTTATGAAAACTTTCAAATTAGGTTTAATAAAAGCTTGTCTGCTTTTATTACCAATAGTTTCTTGGGGTCAATTTGACCCCATATTCTACAATATTATGATTCCTCACGACAAAGTTGAAACAATAGCATCAATGTTAAAAAAAGAAGGTGTTGAACTTAATATTGAATCTCAAGGATATGCTATTGTTAATCAAGACAAAAATTCTTTCCTTTTATTCAAGAAAAAGGAAAAATCAGATATTCGTGCATTCAAAATATTGAGAAAAACAAATAATTTTTATTTGTTATGTTCAGATGACGTTGAATTATGCAATTGTAAAGGTAACACATTTTTATATTTTAGTCAGACCCATAAGCTTCAAAGAATACAACGTCCTTTTAGTGTATCAATGAAAAAAGATTTACTAAGAAGGATGGAGCAGTTTTCGATAAAGTTCCCGCAAGAACATAAACAACTTGATTTTTGTGAATTATTAAGTAAAATTGAATAATTATGAAAAATTATGGAAACTGGGCAAATCTTGCAAAGTGCGAGATTCCAAACAAAAAGAACCCTTAAGACAATGCTGGGGCAGAGCATAACAGATTAATGGCTGTAATTGAATCAAAAGGTAATCCAAAAATGTCTTTGGACGAAGTTTTTGATTTGTGCGATGAAGTTCTAAGAGACGAATTTGGTTCTCAATTAATACCAAATTATTCGTCCAAAAAATTGGCTACTCCAATCATTAATATTAGTAGCGAACGAGAATTTGAAACATACATAAATAGTCTTGATTTAAATCAAGAAACTAAAGACTATTTGTTTGAGCTTTACAGCATTTTGTTTGAGTACGACTCTACTAATTTATGTTCTGTTGTCAGTAAAGTAAAAGAATTTGAAGATAAAATATTAGCTTCAAAAGGTTCTGCAAACATAGAAAATATCTTAATTTCATCTTCTGTTGGGCGGTATTCTTTAGCCTACTGGAATGACAGATATGGGAATGAAAACTTTGTGGCAAGAGCATTTTGGAAAAAGTTTTTTACCGCAGTGGCTGATTGTGTAGGTGCAACTGCTGGTGCAATTGCAGGGTCTGCAACTGTTGTCGGTGGTATAGCGGGTGGCATTACTGGTGCTATTGGAGCAAGTGCAGGTTTTTCAGTCGTTTGGGACGTTTTTGCGAATTAAAAAAAATAAAAAAAACGTGTGCTAATTTTGTAAATAAAGGTACTGTTTTATTTGAAGTCGCCGATTTGAGCAATGTATGGGTTTTACTGGATGCGTATGAAATAGATTTGCCATTTTTGAAAGTAGGTCAAAAAATCACTTTGACCGTTCCATCACTTCCTGGAAAAGAATTTACAGCATACATATCTTTTATTGACCCATTCATCAATACACAAACGAGAACTGCTTCTGTAAGAGCTGAATTAAACAATCCACAACTAATTCTTAAACCAGAAACGTTTGTTATGGGTAAAATTAGAGCAAAACTACCTGTTTCTGAAAAGTCGGTGGTTATCCCAAGAACAGCTTTACTGTGGACTGGTAAACGTTCTATTGTCTATGTAAAAATTCCAAATGCAGAATTTCCTTCTTTTGAAATGAGAGAGATAACACTTGGAGCATCATTGGGAGATTACTACATTGTTGTAAGTGGTTTATCCGAAGGCGAAGAAATCGTTACCAATGGAGTATTCGCTATTGACGGTGCTGCACAACTCAATGGCAATTACAGTAAAATGGTTTAAGAATTAAATAATTTTGGAATTGACGGTGCTGCACAACTCAATGGCAATTACAGTATGATGAATCGGGCAGTGGATAACACAATTGCCGCTCCTGAAAAGTTTACCGAACAACTAACAGATTTTGTAAACCAATATTTCGAACTCAACAAGAGTTTAGTTCAAAGTGATTTTAAAATGACACAGTCCAACGCCAAAAAGTTGGAAATAAGTTTGAATAAAATTGATAAGAAGTTGCTTGACGAAGAAGCATACAATGCTTGGTTGGAGCAGTTTTCTACACTAAAAAAGCAAATTGGACAGTTGCAAACCGCTAAAGACATCGAGAAACAACGAGAAATATTTTCTGACCTTTCAAATCAAATTATTGAAATTGCAGAAACATTCGGACTAAAGATAGAGACCGTTTATGTAGCATACTGCCCAATGGCACTAGACGACAAAGGTGCATTTTGGTTAAGCGAAAAAGAAGAAATCAATAATCCATACTTTGGTGATAAAATGCTAAGATGTGGAGAAGTGAAAAAGAAAATAAGAACACAAAGTAAGCAAGGAACTAAAACAAATCAGCCACAAGGACATCAACACTAAGCCTACCCTATTTGCAAGCACATTGCCAAAGCCCCTCAGCTCTCCTGAGTTTATCGAAGGTAGCCAACACGCAGACCCCCGCCAACTTAAGAGAACGAAACATCGACCATGGGTTACCAGCACGGACGACAAAAGGCCTACTGGTAGCAACGTGTAGCCGCAGTTGGCGGTGATGTGAAAAATTGAAGCTGAGTGCAACGATCCACCTTTTGTCCAGGTTTACAGCTTTGCACTCCAATAGCCCCCCTTTACGGCAATTTTTAAGTCGTCGATACAAAAAGCTGAATCCGAAAAAATCAACCGAAAAAGAATGACTTTTAATACCAAAAAACAATCTTCTGGACAACAGCAATACTCGCTTCCGGTTTGACCTCTTGTGCAGGTCTTAAAAACACCCACTGTCCTCTCAACCTGATACAAACTATTGCCGCCAACACATTGCAAAAACCTACTCAAAAGACGATTTACCCAAACCCCTGCATACTCTTGCTATCGACAGTGCTCTGACAAACAGATTTTCCTTCCAATCGCTCAATGCAGCCAATGCAATAGGCATCCTTGATGCATTGGCTGAATTTGTACATTTAAAAAATTCTTTCGACATCCATCCTACCCTGGAAAAAAAACTAAAAATCGTAGAACTTTCTCAAAAAATCTATCAAAAAATCAACATTTCCTCTCTCGAAATTTCGGCCATCGCAAGTGAAATGGATTGCGAAGAAGAACGCGCCGATCAAATCGCCTCCTACGTAAAGGGAAAAGAAGATCATATTGAAACTAAACTGACAGTCAGCGCCATTGTAGCAGGAGCCATAGGTGCCATTTCAGCGGGTATCCTTTTAGCCAATACTGCATCCGGAAATACGCCTGAAGTGGTCGGTATTGGCACAGGTCTGATAGAAGCTACTCTGGGTATTCTCATCCTGACAAACAAGCGAAAAATCACGTATTACCACCCGGGAAATGCTTTAAAAGACATATGGACGGCGCCGGAAACTTCTTCAATTTTTCCCGTATCCATTTGGTAGTATTTGACCTATGAAAATCCACACTCCGGTGTCAAATCTCTCAGACAACAACTCGTGGACAGATGGTTAGGCTATGGACAAATCGCAGACACCAAAGAAAAAAACAAAGAAAAAATCTATGCCTTATATTTGGAAAAGGAGGAAAATACACCGCCTCTCAACTCATCAACAGAGCCAATATGTACGACCAGCCGGAAGCCTATATCAACTTAATGAAACAAGACCTGAAAGTATTGGCATCGGAGCTGGAGAAATTCATTGACGATTGATAAGAGCAAAATGCGATATGCCAACCATCACCGAAAGTTGAAATGGACCATGCAGTTGTATCAGAAATAAAAATTTTATCAATAGTTTTTTGATTCCACACATTCTGACCCAAAACGTGTCCATCCGATAGCCAAAAAGTTAACAAATATTTTAAATCAGCGCTGCATTTCGCACAAAACTTTTCGATTAATTGCACAGTACTATTTTCATTGCCTGTTGACTTCAATTTAGGAACATTTTGAATTTCAAGGTTAGATGTACTTATTTAACCAGTAAAAAATGCCATTTTTTTTTCACTTCTTCTGTCAACAGTTACTATTTTGAGTACACCTTTTCAAGTGGTATCACGAGGAGTTGAAACACAGAAACCTGTGCAAAGAGAAATCCGGATCGGTGCATACATCAGTTGTGTAACCCACTTATATGAGACGATGGGTCAGAAGCATGCCTTTTTGCCCCTTCAATCGGTTGGAGTCCCGGTTGGTATCAATCTATGGTTTGACAGGGATATAGCTTTTTCCATCGAGTTTGTGCCGGACGTTGGAGTCGGAGGACATATTTTGATGGACAATTTTTTGTTTCATCCTGGGTTTATCCGGAGTTTATCAGACCGCGCCAATATAGCCCTTCGTTTGGCTTTTGACACGTCCGGACGAATAGGTCTTACTCCTGTGCTCGGATATAAACTCTTCTCCACCAATCAATCTTCCGTTTCTTTGAGCATTCCGTTTCCGATGAGGTTTGGCAATGGTCTTCCCGCCTCATTTGCTACAGGAGTACAGCTTGGTTGGGGATTTTGAGCTACAATTTTTTGCTTCCAATGGCAGAATTCCGTCAGTTAACAAAATTGCAACCATGCATCATAAAAATACATCACTATTGGAGTTGGTTAAAATTTTATTGTATATTTGGTGTTCTTATATACAATGCTTCTGATATGTGGAGTACTCCGGAATCCTGTACTGTGCCAAACGGCCAAACGTCAGCAAACATGGGAAGAAGCATACTACATTTCAATATGAAGAAATTACACCAAACGCTTATCAGATTAAGTAAAGCTTTTAAGTATGACCCATCAATCCATTTACCAATACATTTTGTCAAAATGAGAGCAACAATTTCGTTGTGTTTTCTAACTTTCATTTCGCTTTCCGGATATACTCAGAATCCGGGCAATGATAAGAGCTGGATACTTGATAATTCTGTTTCAGATGATTTTAGTGGAATAACAATTGACCAAGCAAAATGGGACTATCATCCTCCTTGGAGTACCTGCCATGGTGAATCATGCCTGACTACTGATTCTAGTAATAGAAAAGTCGAAAATGGAGTTTTAAAACTAATAGTTCGAAAACAAACGTGTACATGCATTGATTGGGATGGAACAACTCATAATAAAAACTACACATCTGGTGCGATTTTTTCAAAAAGTACTTTTAAATATGGTTATTTTGAGATAAGATGCAGGATTCCTGAACTTAAAAATTCTTACTTCACAGGGAAAGGTTTTGGCCCAAATTTTTGGATGTGGCCGAGTTTAGATTGGAAGTCGACCTATCCTTCTGTGGAATGGAGTGAGATTGATATTTATGAATTTGATGCGGAGACCAATTTACATACTTGTAATGTTCATTACAAAGATACTTCTATGTTATATAAATGGGAATTGAGAAGTTATCCTGACCCTTATGATTTTACAGTGGATTTCAGTTCTTATCATACTTTTGGTTGCGAATGGACTCCATCGTATATTAACTTCTACATCGATGACAAATTAATTCGCTCGACAAACACGCCATATGCTGAAAATCTAATTCCTATGAATATATGGGTTGATATTAATGTACCTGCAACAAATTTCAATAAGAATTTTGTTCCAAACTCTTTATTCCCATATACATACGAAATAGATTATGTTAGAATATATAATTTACAAATGGATTGTAACACAGTTGTTAACCAGTCCAATATTAACTTTTCTACCTTTAATTATGCTTTAATTATGCAGTTAAAAAGTCCATTACAATTAGCAATTCAACGATACCTTTCTATAATAAAGTTACATTAAGAGCTACCGATTTTGTTCAAATCAACGGAGAATTTACCGTACCATTAGGAAGTGAATTTGCAATTGTACCAACTCCTTGTTTTTAAATATTGTATAAATTAAAAAATACTAGTCATGAAAAACGCAGCTATTACCTTATTACTAACTTTATTTACATTAAATGCAGGATTTTCACAACTAAAAGTGACTAGTGAAGGAAGTGTATCTATTAATTCCTATGCTCCAAATTGGGGAAGAGCACTAAGAACTACTGTACATTATCCACAAACTTGTGCTTATCATTTGACTTATTTAAACAAAGATAGGTTTTATGTTTGCGCTGAGGGATGGCTTTGGGTAGAGAAAGGAGGTTATTTTGGCTCTGACTTAAAAATAAAGCAAAATGTTAAAAAGATTAGTTCCCCATTATCTACTGTATTTAAGTTAAACGGCATCCAATTTACCTTTATTGATGAGGAAAATTCATTGAAATCTACATCATCAAATACTTCTTATTATCGCTTAGGTTTGATTGCCCAAGAGGTAGAACAAGTGCTTCCGGGAATTGTTAAAACCATGCCAGATGGTTCAAAGGCCATTGCATATACCGATTTAATAGCTTTAGTAATTGAAGCAATTAAAGAACAACAACTTTATATTAGTAATCTAAAAAATGAAATTCAAGAACTCAAGGAACAAATTGCGTCGAACAAAACTCAGTCAGCAAATATTGCGAAGGGTTTACCACAAATTGTAAACAGTCCATTAGTATTTCAAAACAAACCCAATCCTTTCAATCAATCAACTGAAATAAACTATTTTTTACCGGATACTGTAAAATCTGCACACATCTTTATCTATGATGTAAATGGTGCACAACTTAAAAAAATTCCCATTGAAAATAAAGGAGAAGGTTCTGTAATACTCCATGGGGCTGAATTAAAGGCTGGTATGTATCATTACGTTTTAATTGTCAATGGTCAAATAGTTGACTCAAAGAAGATGATTCTGACAGATTAAGTTTTGGAATGAATGTATAGGCAGGTGCAATAACCTGTTCTTCTTTTTAAATTTGTTTTGTTTAAAATTACGTGTATGATTATCCAATATTTTTCAACTTTCTTTGAAAGTAAATATCTTTTTTACGTTACTTTACTGATAAATGTACTTCTCCTTTTTTCTACAAAGTTTTATCCATCAATGGATGGTCCTGCTCACCTTTATAATGCCAATATTCTTTTACACTTACTAAGAGGTAATGATTTTTTAAGTGAGTTTTATTCCATAAATAACTTACCCATACCAAATTGGATAAGTCACATTATTCTGTTAATCTTTCAAAGTTTTCTACCTTCCTGGATGGCAGAGAAGATTCTTTTAATTATTTACGTATCTGGTATGGCTTTATCATTCAGATATTTGATAAAAGTGCTAAATCCAAAAAATATTTCTTTAAGCATTCTAATCTTTCCGTTTATCTACTCATTCTTATTTCATCTTGGTTTTTACAATTTTAGTCTTTCGTTTATATTATTTTTTTCAACCCTGGGATATTGGATTCATAGTTTTAACTCAAAAAATAAATATAAATATTTCATTCTCTTCTTACTGATTACAATGACCTATTTTTCCAATCTTTTAATATTTGGATTTTTGGGGTTAACCATGGGACTATATGTTCTGTATTTTTCTGTAAAAAAATATTTGGACGACCATGATATGCTCAACGCATTGCGGTTTTGCAGCAGGAATTTATTAATATTGTTACTTATTTCACTGCCTGGATTAATATTCTTTTTAATATTTTATGTAAACGTACAGTTTTATCCTTCAGAGGAGGCATATTCTGTAAAAGAATTGATTAAATGGATAAATGATGCAAGACCATTCATAGTATTTGATTATGCCGACGAAGAAATTATAACGGAACAATTTCTTCACGTTTTATTGCTGCTTTTAGGCACCAGTTTTCTGCTAAACAATGAGGAAAAATCGAATTACAACAACATTGAAAAAGCTAATGTAATAGCAATACCTTTATTACTCTCTATCTTCCTCTATTTCGTTACTCCAAATGGTTCAAGTGCCGGGATGATGTCTGACAGATATTGTCTGATTTTATATATGCTGGGACTTGTTTGGGTAGTTTCCAGGTCAGTTGCTACAAAGTTTAATGGCATACTCATTTTTAGCATCCTAATTTTACATTTTGGTCTACTTTTTAAACATTTAAATGACACAATTAAAAAGCTTGATGCAAATGCAATTGCCATAAACATGGCTGATGAATACATTTCCGAAAATAGCATTGTGTTGCCGGTTAATCTTTCTGATCATTGGTTGGAAACTCATTTTTCTAACTATTTAGGAGTTGACAAGCCGATGGTAATCTTGGAAAATTACGAAGCAAGTGTGAACTGGTTTCCAATCAAATGGAATTCCGAAAAAATTCCGAATATTCTCCTGAAGGACAAAAATTCAATTTCTGAGATACAGTGGATAAACAACATAAATTCCACATCAACCAAACAAATAGATTACGTCTTATTGTATGGAAACCTGAATAAAATAAATGATCCGAAATGGAGTGATTTAAAAGAACAATTATCAGCGGGCTTTAAAGTAAAGTACATTTCCGAAAATCATTATGTGGCACTTTACGAGAAAATATAATATTATCTTCATTTTGCTTTTCATCTTTGCACCTTGTAATTTTCCACACACTTCAACACTAAAAAAACATAAAGCCGCCGGAAAATGGACTTTATTTCCACTCTATCGACACAGTATAAACTGCTAATATGATTGGAGAATAAACCCCATTTGCTAATATGCTGTCATAGGTCTTTAACGGATTTGTGATGTATATTTAAATGTACCAGCTTGCATCAAAAACAGTTGAAAAAGAAGGACAAGCAACGGTTGTATTCGTTACAATTAAACCCAGAGAAGATTTGTGGTTACTTTTTCACCTGGGACTAGTAAAAAAAACTTATACTCAATGGGGTAGGTTACGATTATCAAGACCTGCATGAATATCAAAAGTACGTTGTGCGATTAATCATAAAATATAAAAATAAAGCACAGACCATGATTCGTAATGCGGAATCTGTAATTGACGAATGTTACGTTTATCAAATTTTACCCGACACTTTTGACAACGACGTTTTTCAAGGTTATGATAAAATACATATCTCATGAGACCAGATAATACAAGTTATATAGAAACACAACTGGAAAACTGCATTATAAAATCAAAAAGGCGTTTACCTGATTACCGACAAGTCAAATGGCAAAATGTATGTTGGCCCGGCTTATGGAGAAAATAGGATTTTAGGACGTTGGAGAGCATATATTGCAACCGGACACGGTGGAAACGTTGGACTTACAAAACTATCCTTTGACCATATAAAACAATATTTCAAATACTCAATCCTCGACATTTACAAACCAACAACCGATGACCAAATCATAATTGACAGAGAAAATGGGTGGAAAGAAATATTGCAAGCAGACAAATTGGATACAATGAAAGCTAACGGGCGATAAAGGACCACTCGCTGTAATTAGGCTTCTGCGTCCGTAAAATACAGAGCAAAATTTTTATTATCTTGCATCTACAAGCTTTCATTTTCTTGATTATTTATAATTCAGTTTTAAATTAGCACACAGATATAAAAATCTAATTTTAAAAGCATATCCATTATAAAATTGATATAAACAAAATAGTTTTGCGCATAAAAACTAAGTACAGAGTACTAGAAAAAGACAAATAACAAAATAAATGGGAAAGACATTAAGAAGAATTAGAACTCATAGAAAAGCAAAGCAGACAATTAATAGTCTCTATGACAATGATTCCTATTGTTTAATAATTCACTTTTCCTGTGAAAATTTCTATAATACTAAAGATGTTAAGACACCAAGAGTAACTTCAATAGCAGTCAGATATTTAAATTCTGCACAGACAAAATCATTTTCAATCCATAAAGTAGCGGAACTTAATCAAATTCCAATTCACGAAATCAATCAAAACTATGACCAACTGGAAAAAGAAATGCTTAACGAATTTTACGAGTTTGTAGAAGAACATAAACATTATAAATGGATACATTGGAATATGAGAAACATCAACTATGGATTTGAAGCATTGGAACAAAGAGCAAAAATTTTTGGAGTAAAAACATTTGATATTAAAGTCGAGAACAAATTTGACCTAGCAAGATTACTTATTGACAAATATGGAGAGAATTATTCATCACACCCAAGACTTAATTCAATAATGCAAATGAACAAAATCAGTCCCAAACATTGGCTAAATGGTGACGAAGAAGCTACTGCTTTCGAAAATATGGAATATGTTAAATTGCATCAATCGACATTAGCGAAAGTTGATGTACTTGAGAACATCTTAAATTAACGGCAGAAGAAAGTTTAAAAACGAAGTCTAAGTTAAAGGACATATATGGCATTAGTCCACAAGGACTTTTCGAACTTGCTAAAGACAATTGGCTCTACAGCATAATTTTAATAATATTATCAGCTCTACTAGGTGCATTTTTTGGAAAACTAATATGACGACAACTTAAAACATATTAAGAAAAGAATTGCAATCCACCTACAGCCATTTGCTAAATGTAAAGTTACAGTTCTTTGGTAGATGGGTTTTTAATATAATATATTTGTTCAAGGTTAATCCAAATAATCGGTAGTATTTTAAAGCTCTCCCTACGCCAACCCGCAAATCGTTAGCTGAAAGTATAAACAACAAGACCAGACAAAATAAAAAGAATGACAACATTTGGAAAAAGCATTAGAATTTACCTTAAAGACGGGACTGTAACCGGGATTAAGTTTGGAGAAGTAGTAAATCAAACTATCCAATCTATTTCTTGCCCTAGACTTCGTATCTCAGAACTTAATGAATATAATGAAGCTAAAAGACCAGGAGTATATTTCCTATTCGGACAAGACGAAGATACGGGCGACCCAAAGCTTATATTGGAGAGGCAGAAAATGTTTATGACAGACTTCTAAATCACGTAGCAAACAAAGAGTTTTGGAATGAAGTAATTCTATTCGTCAGCAAGGACGAAAATCTGACTAAATCACATGTTAAATATTTAGAAAGCCGGCTAATTCAAATAGCCTTTTCGACAAGAAGATATAAAATTGACAACAACAATCAATCACAACTTTCTTCTTTGCCTCCTGCTGACCGAGACGCAATGGAAGAATTTTTAATCTACATCAAGTTACTAATTGGTGTTTTAGGACATAAGCTTTTAGAAGATGTCACTACTTCAAGTAAAAAAAATGACGAACACAATACATTTACTGCAACAACCCAAGACAATCAAGTTGTTTCAATGACACGTAATTTAGAACTATTCCTATCTGTTTCAGGACTTAAAGCATCGGCTTTGCAGACTGACGAAGGTATTGTGGTTTTAGAAGGCTCAGAAGCAGCAAAAGACATTAAACCAAGTTTGCATAGAGGTTACAGAGAACTTAGAGAGAAATTAATAAAAAATGAAACTCTTGTTTTGGAAGGTAACAAATATGTATTTAAGAAAAATACACTTTTTGACACAGCAACACCTGCTGCAGCAGTAATCGTAGGTTATAGTATTACCGGACCACAGACTTGGAAAAACAAAGATGAAAAATCATTAAAAGACATTGAACAAGAACTACTAAAAAAACAGAACAGCAGCCACTAACCTCCGTTTTACCCCACCCGGCGGGTGACGTGGTTAATTGAACATTCTGCCTCGCATCAACTTTTGTGGTGTATTGACAGTTTTGTGCTTCGAAATCCCCCACTGCGGCAAGCGGCAAACCGTTAGCTGCAAGCGTATTACGACACGACACAACAGAAAATGACCGTTAAACAGACAAGAAAAAAGTAAACCATTTTGACAGTTGACAGACAACATAAAGACCATACTTCAACAGGACATTTGAGCCGACACTCAAGCCGACCCGATGTTTTTTATTTTTTTCCCACCGCACATTTTTTAAAACCATTTTTGAAAGACAGCCACCGCACAGCAAGCACATTTGCATTTTTGTCAATGCACAAGCCGACCCAAAAAATGCAAAAGAGCTTGCTCTTGCCTACGCACCCAAGCCCACCCACCACTCTGACACAATACGAATGGATTTCAAGAGAAAAACGGGCAGACAACGGTATTAAATTTTAACTTTGACAATTGGATAATTGAAGTAATAAATGACGACAAAAACAGAAACAAAACAGTTTCAATACGAAATACAAAGCTATCAAGAGGACTGTGTTACAAACATTATCAGTCTTTTTGAAAGCCTTCGCCAAAAAGCGAATTTTGGTGAGGTGCTGACAGCACACCATAAAAAGAACAAATACAATTTTCCTGTTCAAGATACCAAGAACATTGACATAATGATGGAAACAGGAACAGGGAAAACTTTTACATATATTAAAACTATCTTTGAACTTTGTAAACACTTTGGCTATAAGAAATTTATCATACTTGTTCCGTCTGTTGCCATCCGTGAGGGGGTTAAAACAAATTTAGACGATACCAAAGAATATTTTAAGAGTTTATATGCCAATGAAAAAGAAAAAGAAATCGAAGTTTTTGTTTACGAAGGAGGAAACATTTCAGCCGTAAGACAATTTATTGGCACTTCTCACTTATCGGTTTTGGTAATGACACCAAGCTCATTTAGCCACAAAGACAATATTCTAAATCGACCGTTAGAACGAGAAATGAACCATCCCGAATTATTTGTAAATAATCAGGAACCGCCAAAATCATATTTGGAATGCTTAAAACGCTTAAATCCAATCGTAATAATGGACGAACCTCATCGTTTTGATGGTGATGCCTTTAAAAAATACTTTGAAGGGTTTGATAATTATTACTTGCGTTTTGGTGCTACTTTCCCGAAAAAGAAAGATAGTTTGCCTTTGTCAAATGTAGCGTATGTGTTAGACAGCATTTCTTCGTTCCGACAAAGTTTAGTTAAGAAAATTGTGGTTTATACCCAAGACATAGTTGAGAATACAGACACACTCATTGGCATTGAAAACAAAAAAGCAATTGTAAGCACTTTAACCAACGGAATTATTACTAGAAGAGAATTAGGCATAGGTGCAGTTTTCAACGGAAAAAGCATTAAAAAAATAAACAAGGACAACATTGTTTTATCGGACGATACGATTGAAAAGGTTGATTACTCTTTGTCGGACGAATCGTTGCGGGCAATGATTAAGGAAACCATCAAAATTCATTTTGAAAAAGAAAAGACATTATTTGAACAAGGCATAAAAGCATTGACCTTATTTTTTATGGGTAATGATATAAGTCTTTACAGAGGCGACAATCCTAAAATCAAGAACTTTTTTGAAGAAGAATACATAAAACAACGCCTTGAAATTTTAAGCAAACTTGACCAAACAAGTGAATATTATAAATACTTGCAAAACGATTTTGATAGCGAAAATAATTTACAGGTTCATAAAGGATATTTTTCTGGCGATAAAGGAAACACAGACGAAAAAGTAAAAGCAGGAGTTGATGAAATTCTGAAAGACAAAAAGAAGTTGCTTTCGTTTGAAAGTCCTACTCGTTTCATTTTCTCCATTTGGGCCTTACAAGAGGGTTGGGACAACCCGAATGTATTTACCATCTGTAAACTTTCCAATCAGGGAAGCGAAATATCAAAATTGCAACAAATTGGTAGAGGTTTACGCATTTGCGTAAATCAAAATTTACAACGTCAAACACTCAAAAACCTGAATGACGAACAGGAAGCATTTTGGAAAATCAATAACCTTGATGTGGTTGTATCAAACAAAGAACACGGTTTTGTTGAGGCTATTCAAAATGAAATTTTAAGTAATTCATTCCTCATTTCTGAAACATTTACCGAACAAGAACTCATTAAGATACTTAAAGAAAAATCGGGCTTTGATGATGATACAATTGTTACATTGGTTGATGATGTATTGATAGACAAGAAAATGATTGTTCGTAAGGCAATTGTTGACGGACAGAAAATTTACGAAAAATCACCTGATTTTTCAAAAATTCTTAAAGAGCAGAATTTACCCGAAGAACAAGTAAAAGCAATTGAAAGCTTATTTGCAACCGATACAAGCACTTACGTTCAGAAAGCGGAGAAGAAAAAAGAGAAAAAGAAAGTTTTCATAAAGCCAACGCATTTGCAAGAGTTCCAAAACCTTTGGAACGCTATCAATAAAAATGCTTTTTATGTGTTGGAAAATTTGACCGAAGAACAAGAAGAACAATTGATACAAAACATTAAAACTCAAATAGAAGACCTCAACATTGATGAAATTTTGTTACAAACCATTCGTGCGGAACTAAATGTAAACAAAATTGGCCAACATGGAGCAATTACAGAAAAACTAACCGACACAGTTTCCTACAAAAGCAAAGTTGATTATTTGGAGTTGGTTCGCACTTTGTCCAACAACACCAAAACGCCAATTTCTTTTGTGGTAAAGATTTTCAATGCCTTGAGCAATGATTTCAAGACCAAAATGCTCTGCAACAATCCTGAACAGGCACAAAGGGAAATTACCCAAATAATCAACAATAACTTAATTGCTATGCTCAAAGCAAATATTAAGTATGACGGTATTAACGGGACAGGTTTGCCAAATGTCTTCAAAACAGAAAAAGGCAAAACCTATTTAGATACAGGAAGCGTAGGCAAATTTCAAAAAGACATTGCAGGCGATTTCAGTTTGAAAACCAAATGGGTATTTGAAGAAGTAATTGAATACGACAGCGATTTTGAATTGGAAATTGTGGAGCAAGACCCTGATATTGAAAGTATTGAAATTTTCGGTAAATTGCCTCGCCTGAAAATCAAAACACCATTGGGAGATTACAACCCCGATTTTTGCTATTGCTTAAAAAGCACCAAAGGCAACAAAATATACCTTGTAGTAGAAGCCAAAGGATATAAATCGTCAACAGAAATTCCCGAAGATGAAAAAGGAAAAATTGACTTTGCCAAAAAGTATTTTGAGGCATTAAACGAACACTACAAAGGCCAAAAGATTAAAATTTCATTTAAAGAACGTATCAATAAAACACAATTAGCAGCATTGATAAAAGGAGATTAAATTATGACAAGTAAAGAAGATTTTATACAAGCAGGTTTTACAGTAGTTGGTTCAGAAACCAACGAAAACAAACTTTTAAAGTTTTTGAAAGAAAACTACCCAAGTGTAATAAAGGGTAATGAAATTAACCTACAAGAACTCAAAGCCATAGCGGGTTTACCTATTGACACAAAGGTAAACGGTTACGGATTAAACTTTGTGGGCAGAAACTTTGCCCGAGCTAAATATGTCCAAAAGACAGATAAAGAACTACGCCTTAATACTGCAATGAGTAAAAACATTGACACAACCCAAAACTTAGTATTAAAAGGCGATAACCTGGATTGTCTTAAAATACTTAAAAGTCATTACAGTGGTAAAATAAAGTGTATTTACATAGACCCACCTTACAATACCGATAGCGATGAATTTGTTTACCCCGATAAGTTTGACAAGGAAGAATTAGAAGTGTTGGGCTTGGCAAATTTAAGTGAAGATGATATTGCACGTATGGAATTTAGCTTCAAGACTAAAAAGAGCCATAACGGTTGGTTGGCTTTTATGTATCCTCGCCTTTTATTGGCAAGAGATTTATTGAGTAAAGATGGGGTAATTTTTATAAGTATTGACGACAACGAACAAGCCAACTTGAAACTACTTTGTGATGATGTTTTTGGAGAGGAGAATTTTTGCGGGCAAATAGTTTGGCGAACGGCAACGGACAATAATCCAACTCAAATTGCAACGGAACACGAATATGTTATAGTGTATGCAAAATCAAAAGATGTTCAAGATAGTTGGGAAGCAAAATCCGAAAAAGGGCAATTGATTCAGAATAAATACGAAGAATTAAAATTACAGTATGGGGATAATATTGATGTAATTCAAACCGAGCTTAGAAAATGGATAAGAAAACAAACCAACGGCGACAACTTGTCGGGAGTTGCTCATTATTCCTATGTAGATGAAAAAGGAGTTTATTATCCGGGCAATTCGGCAAACACAAAGCCCGGTGGTTACGATTATGATATTATTCACCCGATAACAAAAAAAGTTTGTGCCAAGCCCGAGTTTGGTTATAGATGGAAATATGAAACATTTAAAACGGCAGCAGATAACGGAGATGTTTTGTGGGGAGAAACTGAGAAAACGATTCCTAAAATTAAAAAACGTCTTGACACGACAGTAGAAAAATTGAAAAGTTATTATTACGAAGATAATAGAGGAACTTCGGCAGAGTTGAAGGCTCTATTTAATGGCAATATGGTATTCAAAAACCCTAAATCCACTAAATTTTTAATACATATTTTGAAATTTGTAACAAATTCGGATTCCACTATCCTCGACTTCTTTGCAGGTTCAGGCACAACAGGACACGCAGTAATGCAACTCAACGCAGAAGATGGTGGCAACCGTAAATTCATTTTATGCCAAATAGACGAACCAATCAAAGAAGATAAACCTGCCTATAAATTTTGCATAGAAAACAATTTGCCTCCTGTAATATCAAGCATAACTATTGAACGTCTAAAACGTGCAGGGGAAAAAATCAAAAAAGAAATAGAAGACCAAAACAGCAAAACAGGTTTGTTTGAAGAAGACAAAAAGCAAGTTCCTGATATTGGCTTTAAAGTGTTCGATACTGTAGAAGCCCCAAAACTGAAAGTTGATGACAACGGGCAAATACAATTCCCTGAACTGAATAACGACGCTTTAAGTCGCATTTACAATATGATTTTTACTGTTGGTTTAGACGAACCGACACAAGTTCCTGAAGAAGTGGTAGAAGACTGCATTTACAAAATCGGCAACCATTATTACATCACTAACAGTGAGAAAGTAGGCAAAGAACAATTTGCCGAATGTATCAAAAACGGAAAAGTATTTATTGACGGTTGGACAGCGAGCTTGAATGGGACATTACAGAACTATAAAGAAGATGTGAAGATTGTGTTTTAAGCCAACGCATTTTGCAAGCACATTTGCAAACCGCTCAAGCCAACACACAAGCCTAGTTTTGCAAAAGAGCTTTCAAAGCCAACGCAGACAAAAATGGTTTTAAAAAATTTTCCGACCCTTCAAAAAAAATAAAAAACGCCACGCACAACCCGACAGACAAAAGACAGGAAACCGAACAACGACAATGGTTTACAGGCACGGTGGACAAGAACGCCAGCAGCTAACAGCGGCTTGGCGTAATGGCGGGTGCAGTGCTTCGTAAGACAGTTTTGTGGTAGGTTAAAGTGCAGTTCTTCGATTGAACTTTTGTGCTAAAAATCCGCCACTACGCCAAGCCGCAAACCGTTATGCGGCATTTATCATGAAGCTTGGACTAACAATAATATTTCTAGGACTGGTTACTGGACTAAATGCTCAGTCATTGACAGACATTGAGAAGAGATTAAGATTTCTGGAAAAAAGTGCTCCGCTAACTTATGACACGACAGGCTTTTCAACACTCCCTAAAGTTAAGTATTTGTGTGACGAACACTTTGATGCTTACGAATTCCCCGAGAACAAAAAGACTGAAGACTACTATCATGTAGTTGATTTGAATAATGACGGACTTAAGGACCTAATTTATTCTGGACCGTGCCTACCTTATGACCAGACTGGTATATTTTTGAATGACGGAAAGTCTTTGAAACTAATCCATGGTTATCCAGGAGAAGTTGTTTCACTGGAGAAGTCGATTGACAAAACTACAATCAATATTCTCAAAAAATCCTGTTGCTGTGACTACTACTCAGACTATATCCAAGTGACAATTTGGAATGACTCACGTGTTGACAAACATCAGATTACATTTTTCGGCAATCCAGAAATTAAAATTGATAAAGTAACAGAGTTAAAAACGAAAGGAGTACTGAGAACCTCACCAGAAGTAAATGATATAAAGAAAAAAGACGACTGCTCTGACCAAATAATGGAAGGAAACCACTTGACAAGAATTGACAAAATAACAACAGTAGTTCAGTTGAGTCAATCGGGACAATGGAAATTGGTTTTATATTCAGTGGACAAAGAGAATTCTTACATAGGTTGGATCAAATAAACGCCCCACAACACCAGGTTTATGCCAGCTGCGGGTGACAGGTTGAAATGTAATTTGGTTTTACTAACTTCGTTTTCAACACATAGGACAAACCCGGCTTTGAAAACCGCAGCCGTCATAAACCCAAACCGTTACCTGCTATGTTAGAAAGACGACCATACAAGACAACGACACGTTTTGACGGACTGACAATCTACCTTAGCGGACAAACGGGGATGCCGAAAACCGACCAGAGTAGGCACAACAAAAAACAATTTTTAATATGGCATTAAGCTGGTATCAATGCAAAAATTGCGGGACTTCTATCAAGAAGGATTCCAGTCCAAGCACCTCTGGTTGCTCGGCAAAAGCTTTTCACTCTTGGACAAAGTTGGGTGAAGTTGGCGACACTAATTACAGTTGTAAAAAGTGTGGCACAACAATTCAGACCAAATCTTCTCCAAGCACATCAGGCTGTCCAGATTCGGCATTTCACTCTTGGACAAAGCTCTAAACGATTTAATCGGTGGTGGCTTCGCCACCACCGATTTTTTTAACAACACGAATAATTTAAAATGGAAGCATCAACAACAATAAAACAAATGTTAGCAGGGAACAGAATTTTTGTTCCTACTTATCAAAGAGCATATTCTTGGGACACAGAATTTGAAAAAAGCAAAACGCCAAAACAGGTAAATGTTTTTTTATCGGACTTGGAGGACTACAACAAGAGTTCAACAAAATCATTTTACTACTTCGGACACTTTCTTTTTGAAGAGAAGCTCGACAAAAAATTTGGCGTAATTGACGGACAGCAAAGACTTACAACAATTGTAATTTTTCTTTCTGCTCTATTCAAACGACTAAGTTCAATTAGAAAACTCACAGAAACCGAACAAGAAATTTTTGAAGATATTATCAAACGAAATTCAACTTATCGTTTTGAAACAGTTGATTATGACAAACAACTTTTCAAAGATTATGTAATTGACCAAACCAAAAAAGACAAGAACGGACTTGAAACTGCATCAGCAAAAAGAATTGTAAACGCTTTTGACTTTTTCACTTCGCAATTAGAAAACAAGGACGAACCTTATTTACTTAAAATGTTGAACACAGTGCAAAACGCAACTTGCACAACACATCCGGTAAAAGACGAATCGGAAGCAATTCAGATGTTTATTTTCCAAAACAACAGAGGTAAAAAACCTTCAAACTTGGAAATAATCAAAGCTCAATTTATGTTCAACGTTCATCTTTACGGTGGCGAAGAAAAAGAATCACTAATTGAAGAAATCAAAAATCGCTTTGAAAAAATCTACAAATCAATTTCATCAATAGAATACAACATCAATGAAGATGATGTTTTGGTTTACACTTTAAGAGTTCATTTCAATTCACTTTGGGAAACAAACGCAATTGAAAAAATCAATAAACTACTTTCAGACGGAAATCCAATTCCGTTTATAAAATCATTCACTCACTCATTAGCAATCAGTTTTGAGCATCTAACAACATTCTTCGGTAAAGACGAAAGAGAACAATTAGAAGTTCATTCACTAATTACGCTTGGAGGAATTGGAATCGCAATTCCTTTTGTAATCAAAGCTTACAAATTCGGTTTGCCGATAAATACGATAAATCAACTTTGCAGTAAACTCGAATCAATCGTTTTACGACATCGTTTAATAGGAACAAGAGCCGACATTACTTCAAGAGTAAATGAGGTTTTCCAAAATTTCACGGAAGAGAAGCCAGACATTAAACCAATCACTGACAAAATAGACTGGATGAAAAAAGCAGGTGGCGACTCTTGGTGGTGGGCATATTGGAATGACACAGAATTTGAACGTTCAATTCAAGCAGCAATTCCTCACTCGACAGCTAAATATCTTCTTTGGAAATACGAAAACTACCTAGAAGGACAAGGTAAAAGCGGTTATTCACCGACACGTTTTGACAAAATTATTAGCCCTGAATTGGAACACATTGCACCGCAAACACCAACGGACGGAAAACCCGTTGCAGCAGGTTATTGTGAGTATGACGAGGAATTTAAACAACAATACATTGACTGTTTAGGCAACTATCTATTACTTTCAAAATCTCATAACTGTTCCGTAGGCAACAATCCATTTGCGGACAAGAGAGCAACATATAATCACTTGGCTCAACAGCGTGAAATTCAAGAAATGACAAAGGATAACTTGACTTGGACAAAACAAGAAATCCAATTCCGAAAGGAGAAAATCATCAAATTTTTAAAGGAGAACATATAAAATGGAAAAAGACCAAATTATTGAACAACTAAAAATCATTCGTGACAAAAAAGAAAAAGCAATTACAGCTCAGAGTTACGAAATGGCATCTCAACTACGTGACAGGGAGAAAGACTTGTTAAAACAATTAGAAGAAATCGAACAGAATGACAATAAACACAGCAGGTAACAGCCGTTTGCCGCAATGGGGGCTGACGTGGTTAAATCAAGTGCAGTGCTTCTATCAACATTTGTGCTTGGTTGACAGTGAAGTGCTCCGAAATCCCCCACTGCGGCAAGCGGCAAAACGTTGTGTGCAATGTTTTCGGAAAACGCCTAAATTTTGACACTCCTAAAAATTTAATTTTCTTTGCAAGAAAAATGAATGTAAACATCATTACATACAATATTGAACATAAAAACTACATTGTAGAAATTTTTAAATCTAACTGTCCTAAATATTTTGACATAAATGATTTGGACGACTTGCTCGATTTTTTGGACAAATACGCTGACGAAAATTTTAAAGTTTTAATTATTGACAACGAAATTATTGGTTGCGGAGGACATTATGTAAACGAAAATGAGAAAATATTTGGAATAGCTTGGGTAATGTTTAAGAGGAATTCATTAGGATTGAGGAAGTTTTTAACCGTTTCCAATATCTTCTTTGAGCATCTAATGGAAAATATAAGAAATGAAAATAAGCCTTTTGACATTTTAATTAACACAACTCAACTACTTGAAAAAACGTTTAATAATTTTGGATTTTACACGGAGAAAATTATAAAAAATGGATTTGGAGATAATTTAGACCATTACGTAATGCGAAAAAAAATAGTTGAAAATTAACACTGCACATAACACGGGTAACTGTTGCACAACCTCTATTTAAATGCTATTTCTCAGCTTTTGAGTTTAATTTCAACAGCATTAGGCCTGTTTTAAACTACCCTTTATTTTACAACCGATTTTCTCATTTTAATTTTTGACTGGCCTATGTCAGCTCTAATGTGGTTTATAACCTTCTATTAAAAAATTTTTCCTTGCTTGCCATTCTATCTGGGGTTTCAACATGGATTGCGCTTTGCTTTGAGCTTTTCTTTTGATGAAGTTTATATATTTCTTCAGGTTATAACTCAACGCACTGAATAATACATGCTTGTTCGCTCCACTCATCCCTCGGGTGTTCACTCTCCGAAGATTCATATAGTTCAGCAGCAGCGTGCCCAATACCGGCTCTACCGTTTTGCTTCTGATTTTACACATTGCATTCTTTGCCATAATACTTCGCTATAGTCTTACACAAAAAGTGTAGTTCAACTGCTTAAGACAACTTGCGATAAAATTTACCTTCAGGTACCATAAGGTCAATATGCAGCTTAAACATTATGAGATATAATTTTTTTCTGCTCTTCAAATTTCGATTTTTACCAATTATTTTTCAATAAATTTTCCTTCTTCTAGCTTGTATTTAACTAATTTAGGTCGTCAGAATCACAGGGACAGCCGTTTTCCGCAATGGGGACTGATGTGGTTAAATCAAAAGTAATACTACTATCAACATTTGTGCTTTGTTGACAGTTTAGTGCTCCAGACCGAAACCTCTTAGTAGGTACAAAAATCGCACGAACGCGATGGCGGAAAACGTCAATTGTACTAAAAAAATAAATACGATGTTTTTAATCAACAATTTTAAAATTTATCTACAATCATCCATTTAATTCTGATAACAAATTTGGCGGAATAATGAGATTCCTGAAATGGCAAATTAATTGTCGTTAAAATCCTTATCCGATTGTATATTCTTTTACTGAAAATTCAAAATTTATAATGTGGAGGGGTTTGGCTGGTGCCACAGGAAATCTCTACTGTGGTTAGGTTGAAAACGATGAAATGGCATTTCTTCTGCACTTTTTACGACCAGAAGATTTTATTGTTGATGTAGGAGCAAATGTGGGTGTCTTCACTATTTTGGCTTTTGCAGAAGTTAAAGCAACCACAATAGCAATCGTGCCTGTTCCTTAGACTTTTAAACACTTGATGGATAATGTTTTGATCAACAAAATACAGGACAAAGTAAAAGCATTGAATATTGGCCTAAGTAGCAGTAAAGGATTGTTAAAATTTACACAGGAGTTAGATGCCGTGGATCATTTAGTAACCGAAAATGAAACAAATACCATCGATGTTGAAATTAACTCACTAGATTCAATTTTGATAACCGAGCAATTTCCTGTTCTGATAAAAATTGATGTCGAAGGATTTGAAACAGAAGTTTTAAATGGTGCCACAATAACTTTAGCTGACAAAACATTAAAGGTAACAATAATAGAACTAAAGGGTTCTGGTTAAAGGTATGGTTATAACGAAAATCAAATTCACCATTAATTAATTGAATACGGATTTAAACCTTACAGCTACGATCCTAAACTAAGACAAATAATTAAATTAGATACCTTTGGAACTAATAACACAATCTATTTAAGTGATACAGAATTTGTTAACAACAACATTAAAACTTCAAGACGGAAAAAAATCGGCAACACTCAATAAGTGGTGTAAAACATTTTTCTGGCATCTAAGTGTCAGATAACCAAAGAGATAAAGCTGATTATATCTGTTGCAGATTTTCCGAACATCCTAAAAGTTTACAAGTAGCCAAAGTGCGGTTTTTTGTTTCTAACGTTGCGATTGTAGGCGTAAAAGCGGAGTTTTTATGAAGGGTCTTACTTGTAGATCGGTCTAATCCCGCTAATGAACATTTTGCTATTAGTACTCATCAGCGTATAGGAAGTACTTGACACTAAAACTTTGTGTAATAATCGCTTTTAAACTCCTTGTTCTATCTGTTGCGTTATTTTTCACATTCCTTCTTTAATAATTCAAGCCATGTGTGCATACCTTTTTCCAGGTTCTTATTGAAGGACTTTTTAAAGAGTTTTGCCAGGAAACCGTCCATACTTTCATCCACCGTAACCATAGTTTGTCCGTTAATTTCCGTTAATGTCCAGTTGTGAATCGCAAACATACCCGTTGCTTTTCCTGTCCAGCCAAACCTTTTAAAAGGCTCAACCGTGTGAAGCGTAGAGTGAATTTTTACTCCCCCGGTTTTCCAATCAAAAGTTGTTTCCGGCAGTAACTCACCATTCAGTTTCGGATTATGAATCTCGGTTTGCCAGGTATTCCAATTGTCAATATCTGTTAAGATTTTCCAAACCCGTTCGCTACTTGCGTTAATAGTGATGCTTTTGCTGCATTTTACGGGTGCCTTGTTGTTGATGCTTTTCATTTTGCCGTTATTTTGTGCAAATAAGCCTGCAGAAATGATCAGGCTATTTACAGTTAGTAAAATGGATTTTAAGTACATGATCGTTTGTTTTAACGATGCAAAGGACACCATAAAATCAGGAACTACACTTGATAAAAATCAAGAAGTTTTGCCTAAGGTTTTTTTTCTGATTCGGCTCAATGTTTCAGGTGTCATACCAAGCATTGAGGCCAGGTATTGCAACGGCACTTGATTGAACAGTTCTTTATTAAAAGTAAAAAGTTGGTTATAGCGCTCTTCCGCTGTAAGTGCAATATGTTGTATAATCCTGTCTTCTAAAACGGTGAAGCATTTTGCGATGAAAAGTTTTTCTAACTCGGTCCATTTGGGTACGATTTGTCCTATTTGTTCATAGTCTTTTTTATGAATTACGTACAGTTCGCAATCTGTGAGGGCCTGAATGTTCCAACGAGCTGTTTGCAGAAATAGAAAACTGGCCAAATCCACCATGAAATACCCCCTGGTTGAAATCCATTTCGTTACTTCTTTGCCATCTATGTAAACAAACTCCCTAACCATACCTTGCTCAACAAATCCGAGTTTATCGGAATAGGTTCCGGCTTTCAGAAAAAAGTCTCCTTTTTTCAGGGTTAATGGTTTGAAATATGAACGGATCTTTATTAGATCGTCCTCATTTACGGAAAAGAAATTTTGTATTTGTTTTTCCAATTCAGTCATACTTTTTGGTAGTTTTTCAGTGATCGAAACATTTTATTTCGTGTATACAATTACACCAATGCTGCTGTTGAAACCTTACAAGATTACCGAAGCCCGATTTTCAACATTCTCAGGGAGTTTGATGCTGGCAAAAATATCCAGGGTATTGCCCGCGATCGCTGGATTTCGAAAGCTGCCATTTACAACAGGAAGGCAGCACCGCAGCTGAATAGAAGCATAAACTTTCAATTTTGCTCGTTACCCGTCATTACGCCAAACCGCTGTGCTTGTTGCACAACATTAACTGTTTCAAACATACAGAAAACTTTGAAGTGGAAAAAATTTTGTTTTTTATGGTTATAAAAAATTGAATATTAATATATTAAGCTGTTTGATTGCTGCGATTTGCGTACTTTTATGGTATGCAAGGAAGAAAAAATTTCACTCAAAAAATGTTTTACCAGGTTAGTCTGGATGAGAACTGGTGAAATAATGCTACGCCCTCAAAAAACTGATGAAATGGAGTCGAAAAAGGGTGAAAATTGCCATAAAAGCCCTATCCAAAGACCCACCATTAAGCCCAAAACTACAAAACGTGGAAATTAATCTTTTTCAATGGGTGACAAAAGCCGTTAAAGCGTTCTCTTTCAGAACAATCATTTTTACAAGATAAATGTAAACTACACCTCAAAAGACCTAAAAATCAGTCATTTTTTAATGAAGTTTGAAGTGATTTGAAAGAATTAGGTAGTTGTGCAACGGTTACGCCTGTTGGGTGCTGGTGTTCTGTCTGCTCGTCTTTGAAAACCATTGTCAGTATTGAGTTTTCGTATTATTGTCTGTCGGGTTGTGCGTTGCGTTTTTTATTTATTTTGAAGGGTCAGGAAATTTTTTAAAAACAATTTTTCTCTGCCTTGGCTTTGCAAACTCCCTGCCTGCCGGCAGGCAGGTTTGACAAAGCTTTGCCTTGTGGGGCGCTGGCAATGTGCTTACAAAATGCGTTGGGTCATACGATTTTAATTAGTGGTTTCTCAGTTCCTTTCAGTAGTTCTTCCAACTGTCCGCCAGGGCTTGCGTAACCAATGGTGATTTGGTCTGCAAGGTTGGTCATTAGTTGGTTGCGTAGCTGTGCGTTTTGGCTGCTTACCCGTTTTACCGATTTATCAAAGGGTGTGATGATGAGCAATCTGCCTTGTTCCAATGGTTTTACAAATTCAGGTTCTACTTTTTCTTTTAGCCCTCTTGCCAATGCCAATATGATGGGCTGTTTGCCTTTGAGCAGATAATGCAACACATCTTTTTCTATTTGGCTGTGAAAACCACTGATAACACAATTTCCTTTTTCTCTTTGCTCTATGGCCCAATCATAGCATTTCAATACCACCGATGCAGGCACTTGGCGGCTGCATAAAAAAGCTGTTTTCGGTAGCTTTAAAAGGTCGGTATTGCCAAGGTTTTCTATAATCATTCTTCGTCTACTTCTTTGCCCATTCTGAATTTCAAATCATAGTTAAGAATGAACTCTAATTCTTTTTCATTTAAGCCATAATACTCTGCTAAAGCAATATCAATTTCATCAATAATCCCTTTTGACTTTTGAGGAAAAAACTGTTGAAATTCAACATCACCAGTTTGGTATCTTGCTTGTTGCATTATAGAATTTTTGTCTAAATCCTTCATAAGTTTATTACAAACAGATAAAAGCTTCTTTTTTATTTTCTCGGAAAGCTTATCAATATCAACAGGAAATTCTTTTAAATCACTTGGATTGTTAGTTCGAGCATCAGAATGCATAACATAATACCAATAATAAATTGAACTATTTAAAATGGCGACAGTGATTTGTAGCGTTGTGTTATCATTGAAGTATAGATAACTTTCTCTTGAAGACACACCAGGCTTACTATTGAGTATAAATTTCGGTTGAAAGTCAGTAATTATTTTCCAGTATCTACCACCACTATTGCGATAGTATAAATAATGATTAGTTTTGTTTCTTGATGTAAAAAAACCAATGTTCTTTTTTATTGCTCGTAGTTTTTTAATAATTGAAAGTTCTTCAGTTGAGCTAATCTTTGGAACAATTCCTTTTATTATGGTTGATTTTGCTTCTGTGTAAGAAATGTTTTCAAATAAAAACTCACGGAATGTGGAGTTCCATTTGTAGTAGTAGGTAGTATATATTTTTTTGATGTTTGTTTTGACTTGTTTTCTAAACAATGAAATTACTAAGTTCCGCTCTGCTCCTTCAAAAAGTTTGCTTGGTCTTTCAGCATAATAGCTTAAAAATATTTCCGAACAATTTTCAAATTCAAATTCTTGAAATGAAGCCATCCTGTCCGTGCAATACGCACTCAAAGGAATGATCATCCCATTATAAGAACCATCTTTTTGAATTTTTATTGAACGTTCAATTACAAAAGAGTATAAATTACCTGAAGATAAACATTCATAATCTTTGAGAATGTAGTTTTTTTTCGCAGTTGAATACTCGACATAAGGCGGATTTCCAATGATTACATCAAAACCACCCTTCGACTGGCTCAGGGCATCGCCATTTCCCTGAACTATCTCATAAAACTCCGCAAACCAGTGAAAAGGTTGGTGGGTTTGCAGCCAGTGTGTGTATTTTTCTTTGTTTGTAATGTCAATGCCATAGTGTGCTTTAGCCAAAAGCTGGTCGAGTTCGACAGTGAGTTGTTTCAGCCGGATGTGGAGTTCGTCTTTGGCTTGCTTAAAATCGCTGTGGTTGTCGCCTGTGGTGAGTTGTATTTCTTTAAAGCGTTTGAAGGTACGGGCAACGATGTCGCACTTTTCTTTGATTTTTTCAGTGTCATTATCAAAATCCAGCTTTCCTGCAAAAGCATTTTGTAGTTCTGCTTCTGTGGCAAAGCCAACCAACGTATTTCCTGCACGGATGTTAAAATCGATATCAGGCAATGGTTCTAAACCTAAATTGGGTTTGCGGTAATCGGCTTCTACGGTGGCTACCAGTTTCAGGAACAAACGCAGTTTGGCAATCTCCACGGCTTCTTTCATAATGTCCACACCATACAAATTCTGCAGGATAATGCTTTTGTAAATGAAGTATTGCAGGTTGGGATGTTCGGGACTTTTTACCTGTGCCAGCGTTTCTTCAAAAAACTTGTATTTGCCTTTGGGCGCTTCGGCAACAAAGTTTTCCATGCGTTGCAAACAAGCCTCATAAAGCGGTTCTAAAATGTTCATGGCCGCAAACAAAAATGCACCGGAGCCGCAGGTGGGATCAAGGATGGTAACGCTGTTGAGCGCTTTGTAGAAGTGTTTGAGCAGTTCGGGGTCGTTGGTGTTTTCTACCACATCTTGTGCAAACTGGCGAATGTTCAGGTTGTAGGTAATAAAGTCGTTGATTTGGGTTATTTCGCCTGCCTCGATTTTTTTGCGAAGTTCCCAATAGCGTTTTCTGCGTTCTATGAGTTCGCGATAAATTTCTGTGGGCAGGGCTATATTTGTAGGGGCAGGCTTATTCCACTCTTTACGCAGTTCCCACAGGTGCGGGCCTTCGCCTGAAACGGGTTTGTCTTTCAGGTCGGGGCGAAAGCCGGCTCGAATTTCTTCGGGCAAATCGTTCCATAGTGGATGATGCGGGTCGTCAATGCTTACGGAAGTTCCAAAATCGAGGTTTTCTATGTCAGTGCCTTTTTTCACTGCATCGTAGATGTAGCAGCCGCCACTTTGCTTTACCATTTGCCATATTTCACCTTCAGGATTAAACGCCTTAGGGTAATGCCGTTGGGTTTCGTCAAACAACCAGGGGATGATGCAATTTTTGCTGATGTAGTCGGTAATGTCTTCTTTGGTATAGTAGGCACCCATTTGGGCGCGGTCGTTGATGTATTTCTCAAAAATATAGCCGATTACATCGGGGTTGATGTCTCTTCCGCTGGCGGTGTGGCGGGTATCTAAATGCCATTCGTATTGATCGAAAAAATCAAACAGGCGTTCAAAGGCTTGGTCGTCAATGTCAATGTTTGTATTGTTTTTTTCAATTTCGTGTTCGTCAAACAAACCACCATTCAGGTAAGGGATTTTGCCTAATTCAATTTTGGTAGCCGGGCTATGGTTGGGTTCGTTCAATCCTTTATGGAACAGCACCAACAGGAAATCGCGATAAAAAGAGTAGAATTTTATTTTTTCTTTCTTTGATTTACACTCGTTGAGTTTATCTCGCAGGTAGTTTTTGTTGTTGTCTAAGAATCCTTTTTTTTGAATGAAGTAGCAAAACATTAGGCGGTTCAGCATCAAGGAGGCATACCATTCCTGCTCTGTTCTGTCGGTAATGCCTTGAATGAAGGAGAGAAATGCTCCGTGTTCTTTTTTGAATTTTTCGTAGAACTGCTTGGTAACTTTCTCGTTGTTTTGTTGGAAATTTTCTGCTATGCGTCTTGTAACATCTACAATCGTGATATGTTCTTCTTCATCCAGTTCAAAGACAATGCCTGATGCCCGTTGATAAAGCAATTCAGGGTCCTGATTGATGTGCCAGCGGGTTTCGGATAATTTGGTAGGCTTGCCCGATTGCCTGACCACCAGTTGCCATATCTGTTCGGTTTTTGGGGCGTCAATAAATATAATTAAGTGCTCCTGAAACAGCTTGGTTACTTTGGTTTCAATTTTTTTTCGGGTGTTGTAATCGGGAATTAAGCCCCTGGCATTCGGATGGCACACTAAAATTTTGAAACCGCTTTTTTCGGCAACAGCCTGTAATGTGTAAGTTTCGTTATCAACTATAATGGGTTGGGTTGTTTTATCGTTGTTCCAGCCCATTTCGTTAAACAGTTCCCGGAATTTGAACTGCTTGATGTAGTTTGAAAAGTCTTTTTTATCTAAGCTCATTTCAGTTTTTTAATTTGTTGGTTAGCGACCAAAGATTTCATTTGTGTAATGGCAATTTGATTGAGTTGTTTTAAGCGTTCAGATTGTGATAAGCCCTGATTGATTAACACCGCATTGATGCTTTCAAGATTAGAAAGTACCACCAATTGTTCAATGGTGGCATAATCTCTCACATTACCTTCCTTTTCGGGATTAGCATCCCGCCATTGCTTTGCCGTAAAGCCAAACAATGCCATATTGAGCAAGTCAGCTTCATTGGCATATACCAAGCTTATTTGTGCTTTGCTCAATTCTTTGGGTATCAGATTTTCTTTGATGGCATCGGTGTGAATATGATAATTGACCTTAGCCAATGTTCTCTGGAGGTTCCATTCGAGTTTTAATCGGTCATTTTCATCGGCTTTCAGGCGTTGAAACTCTTTGATAACATAGAGCTTGAATTCAATGGAAATCCAGGAAGCAAACTCAAAAGCAATGTCTTTGTGAGCAAAAGTTCCGCCATACCTTCCTGATTTTGAAATGATGCCAATGGCATTGGTGGCTTCAATCCATTTTTTAGGAGTCATAACAAAACTGTTCAATCCGGCTTGTTTTCTAAACCCCTCGAATTCGAGGGGTTTAAAATTTGGGTTGTAGATGCTTTCCCAAAAGCCCAATAATTCAATGGTATTACGATTACGCATCCAGTTTTGGATGATGGTATCTGTATGTTCCGAATCTTTATGACGGGCTATGTCAGTTAGAGAAATATAATCTTCCGCTTCATTTCTGAGAACGGTAATTTCTGTGCCTTTAATATCTATCTTTTGATTCTTTGCCATAATTCTACCTGTTGGTTAAGCCCAAAGAGCAAATGATTTGCGGTTCTTTATAGGGTTGTTCATCTTCATTTACAATTGCCAATTTATCTTCTTCACGAAGCGAAACCACCAAACTTGCCAACTGGTCGTCTGAAATACCTGCTTTGAGTTGGCGGTTCAAGGTTTCCCGTGCAAACTCTTTCAATGGATATTTGTAAATGTCGTCAACGGCTTTTTTCAGTTGCTCATTTACAAACAAAGTTCCTTCATACTCTTTGCAATAGCGGTCGAGCCGCATATACACACGATATTTCACGCCTGTTTTTTTACCCAATGAACCGCCTGTGTTTTTTTCCTCTTCACGGATAAAGTCAATGCCACTTTTCACCAATTCGTGGTGTTTTTCCAATTTATGTTTTGGTTCGGTGTCGGGTGTGCATTGAGCCGCTTTCAAAATGGTGTATTGCGATTGGGTAATGATTTTTCCGTTTTTGTCAACCCAAGTTAAAACATCGTTATCTTCTGATGTTCGGGTGTAAACAATGACACCTTCTTTTACACGATGAATAGGATTTTCTTGATTGTCATGATTATCGCTTATTTCGTCCTGAAACAAATCCTGTCCATCTTTTAATCTTCTTAAATCGTGTTCTGACGATGATTTGGTAGCGTAAATCACATTTGGTAAGTCGGGAATGATTTTATTCAGTTCGGGATTAGCATCGGTTGCATTTTTCCAAATCTGATAAGCGTAAGAAGCCAGGTCTACTTCAGTATCGTCATCTTCACCGTCTAAGATGCCCGATTTTTCGTTGTAAAGATCGGCAAGGTTAACCGGATCGCCCTCAAAAAAGGTTTCATCGCTGCCCACCACTTCTGCATTTTCCTTTATGCGATAAGTCAAGCGATCTCTTAGTTGAATGATGTTTTCGATACCATCTTCCGGCAAGAATGAGTAACATAAAATTTGCTCTGCTTTTTGTCCGATACGGTCCACACGGCCTGCCCGCTGAATAAGGCGAATGATAGCCCATGGCAAATCGTAATTTACAATGATATGAGCGTCTTGCAAATTTTGTCCTTCGCTCAACACATCGGTGGTTATCAAAATCCGTAACTCCTGTCCACTTTTGATAATGTCCTGTTTTTGGTTACTGTGCGGACTAAAGCGTTGTGCTTTAGCTGTTGGATTCTCATCATCGCCTGTTACACTTTCAATTTGGGTAACGCCTCTTTTCTTCAATTGCTCGGTGAGGTAATAAGCCGTGTCGGCAAATTGGGTGAATACCAACACTTTTTCTTTGCTGTGGGTTTTGGTCAATAATTCATGCAAAGCATTCAGTTGCCTGTCCTCATCAGGGTTCCAGTCTTTGCCCAATTTCAGAATTTCAATAATTTTTCTACTATCGCTGATGAGGTTTTGCTGTAGTGAGCCTGCAAAAAACTCACTTCTAATCCAGTCAAAACGGTTTTTATAGCTTTCGCTTGCAAAGAGTTTGTAAAGTTCTTCTGCTTTTTGAAGATAGGTTTCTTCATTTAGAATGAGTTTTAAATGGTTTTTATCATCTCCGTCATTGTCGGTGTCGCTATCCTCCAGAAAATCATCTAAGTTTTGCGAAATGTTTTTACCGATGGGAAAAGGCAAATGATTTTGTGCTGCATACACAAACACATAGTTTCTCAAAATGTGTCGGCTCAATGATAGCAGAAACGAATAACCGCTGCTTTCTAAGCGCTTAAACAAATTCGTTCGGCAAAAGCCCATTAACCTGCGTCCGGCACGGCTAAGGTTTTGCATTATTTGTTCTTCGTCCTTTGTTGGTTTGATTAAAGGTTTATCGTTCAAATATTGTTGCAGTCCGTATCTCGGCAATTCCAAATCGTTGATGATGTCAACTACTTTGTTTGAATACAATTTTGCATATTGATCTTTCGGGTCATTCGGATCAAATACATATTCAACACGTTTGGGAATACGGTCGGGGAAATAGGATTTTGAGCCATCGGCAAAAGTTAAAAACTTTCGTTCGTTGATTGGGTCGGTTTCTGCATAATTGTTTTTGATGAAACTTCTTGTTCTGCGAACCAAATACAATCGCATCAATTCCCGCCAGTCATCAGCAAAATTGCTTTTCTCAAACGCTTTAATGCTTCTGATAAAAGTTTCCGTGTGCCGTGAAGCAAATTGAACTTGTCCGCCAATGCTTTCAATGTAGCGTTCAGGGCTAATGCCTAAATCTTTGTCGTCTGAAATAAACAAACGAAGTTGGTTTGAAAGGTCGAAGTAAGATTTATTGTAAGGTGTAGCCGAAAGCAAAATCACTTTGCTATCGTTCTCTTCCAAATAGGATTTTATGGCACGATAACGGCTGCCCTGGTCGTTTCGCAGGTTGTGGCTTTCATCAATAATCACCAAACGGTAGCGCCTTAAGTTGGGTAAAATGGTTTGCACTGTACTCAGAGAAATCACTTTTGCTCTTAACTGGTATTTGTGAGCATAATCTTCCCACATTTCCACCAAGTTTTTTGGGCAAATGATGAGTGTTTCCAAAAAGAAATCATCTTCAAAAAGTTTTGCCAATGCAGTTGCTGTTATGGTTTTCCCCAAACCAACTACATCACCAATCATAACTCCATCACGTTTATGCAAATGATGAGCAGCTACTAAAACTGCTTTCTGTTGGAACTCCAATAACTCATTTTGGAAAACCTTCGGTAGTCTAAATTCACTAATACCTGCACGCGCCTCTCTGGAAAGGTGGTAAGCAATTTTCAGGTAAATATGATAGGGTAATACCAATCTGTCAGCAGCCCACGAATTATCTATGATATCAATAAGATCTCTAGTAATATCAATACACCAACGGTCGTTCCATCGATCGTCAAACCAAGCCGCCAACTTATTGGCTGCATCTTGGTCCATAACATCAATGTTCAGTTCGCCTTGTTTGGCAAGACCTGCAAGGGTTAAATTACTGCTGCCTAAAAAACCAACCACAGGAACGCGTTTGTCATCGCTGTAAGCCAAATACAATTTGGCGTGTAGCGGGTATCGCAAATGCAGTTTAACAACGACTTTATTGTCCTTCATTTGTTGGCTCAACTTACGGAGAGCTTTCTCGTCTTCCTCGGTAGGTGTGCCAATAGTCAGCTGGTCTTTGAATTCCTGCGCCAGTCGTTTTTTAAGTTTTACAACCTCGGCTTGGTCAATGAGATGGTCATCGGTTTTGAAAAAGTGGTCACGAATAATGTCAACAGGCATTTTCTGCATCCCGATAAGCAGCCGGCAAACGCGATGAACATCGTTATTGCCTTCAACTACTGTCGCACCCGATAAGCGGTCTATTGTGTCTGCCACTTCTTTCCAACCTCTAAGGTTAAAATATCCTACACAAAAGTCTGTCCGCTGTGATAGTTCAAGCGTTTCATTAAGTCCTTTGGTTAAGTGGTTTTCTATATTATCGTAAATCTTTGGCATAGTCTCACAATATAATTTTAGTCGGTTAAATTAAAGGAAATAACCCTGTCTATTTTACTCGTTACTGTTTTCGTGTGTTGGCTAAAAAATGGCTCTTTGGCTTTTGCCCCTACCCGCAAAGCCAACCCTTCGGCAAAAGCCAAAGAGCCGTTTGCGTATCGGCATAAAATTACTCGCTTGATTAATTTGCTTTTTAGCGGTGCTCGTGAATCGCTTCGCTTATTTGAATTAAAAAAAATGTGTGGTGGGGAAAATAAAAAATAAAGAAGGGTCGGCAATGAGTGTCGGCTTACTCTTTGTCCGTTTGAAGTATGGTCTTTATTTCTTTGGTCACTTGTCAAAATGATTTGTTCTTGTGTTAATATTCAGTTTTTAGTCGTCTGTTTGTCGTTGTAGTGTCTTATTTAGGCTTACTGGTTACGTTTTGCGGTTTTGCGCAGTGGCGGATTTTTAGCACAAAAGTTCAATTGAAGAACTGAACTTGAACCTGCCACAAAACTGTCATACGAAGCACTGCACCCCCGCTTGCGGCAAACGGCTGTGCCTGTTGCACAACATTAACTGTTTCAAACATACATAAAATTTTGAAGTAAAAAAAATCTGTTTTTTAAGGTTACAAACAATTGAATATTAATATATAAAGTTGGTTGAATGGGATTTTTTGCTTATTTTTTTGGTATGCAAGGAAGAAAAAATTTCACTCAAAAAATGTTTTACCAGGTTAATCTGGATGAAAACTGGTGAAATAATGCTCCGCCCTCAATAAGCTGATGAGATGGAATCGAAAAAGGGTGAAAATTGCCGTAAAAGCCCTATCCAAAGACCCACCATTAAGCCAAAGTCTTCAAAACGCAAAAAACGCCCTTTTTCAAAGCCTAAAAGAAGCTGTTAGAGCGTACTTTTTCAGAACAATCATTTTTGTAAGATAAATGTGAACTACTCTCCAAAAGCCTAAAAATCGATCATTTTTTAATGAAGATTGAAGTGATTCGAAAAAATTAAGTAGTTGTGCAACGATTACCCGTGTTATCGGTTCGGGCTTCATTTTTCTTGTCCTTAAACACCTTGAACAACAATCATTTTTGTCATTGCAGTTCTCTGTCTAATTATTTTTGCTTTAGTATAAATTTCAGAGTTCCACCATTCTTTTGCACGTTCTACAGTCAGAAATTCCAAAACTACAATTCTGTCGGGTTGCCAATCACCTTCAAGAGTTTCGGTCTGTCCGCCCCGAACAACAAATTTGCCGTCAAAAGCAGCCAATGTCGCTGGAGTAAGTTTTTTATATTCTTCGTATTCTTTATGGTCGTGAACTGAAACTTCTACGATTACAAATGCTGCCATATTTAAAATTTTATGTTTTCTAATCTCTCAATTTTCTTTTTTAAGTCGTCTGGAAATGCAATTTTCTTGTTTTGGTTAAAGTCAAACATAACCATAATGTCCTGTGCTTCTGCTGCAATTTGTCCTTTGTCATCAATAATTCTATGACAAATGCTGAAACTCGTATTTTTAATAAAGTCAACACGTGAAAGAATTTTTATTTGTCCGGGGTAAAAAAGCGGTTGTTTAAAGTCACATTTACAGGAAGCAAGCATAGGTCCAATATTTGTCTTTCTGTGAAATTCTGTCAAACCAATTTTGTCCCAATAGTTCACTCTTGATGCTTGTATGTATTTGAAAAATGAAACGTTATTTACGTGTCCAAAATAGTCAAGTTCACTCCAATCAATTCTGAGTATTAATTCTACTGAAAAATTCCTTTCTGTCATATTTCCTATTGTCATTCTGATTAATTGTCAATTAGTTGCGGTGTCTTTTTAGCCTGACCGATAACGGTTTGCAGCTATACGCAGGTGGGGCTTTCTCGAACCAAACTTTCCTACGAAGAACTACTCTTCAAATTTAGCACTTATTTTTCATTCGAAGCACAGAACCCCCACTTGCGTATAGGTGCTGTTGTAGGCAGTTTTTCTTTCAGTCGTTTGGTCAATAGCTTTTCGTTTTTCAGTTCGCATTCCCAAAGTCGAATAACAGTCCAATCTTTTTGTTTTAAAGTCAGTGTTACTTCTTTGTCTCGTTGTTTGTTTCTCTCAATTTTTTTATTCCAATACTCTTTGTTGACTTGAGGTTTTGTATTTCGGCAATTGTGTCCGTGCCAAAAACAGCCATCAACAAAAACAACTGTTCTCAAAGTCGGAAATGTAAAATCTGGTTTGCCAAAGAGTTTGTAATTCCTTCGCCACCCTTTGATATTGTTAGTTTTGAAAAAGTCAATAAGTTTTAACTCGGTGGATTTGTTGCGACTTGATTTTACTTGTCGCATTACTGCGCTACGCTGTTCTTTGGAAAAAACATCAGCCATTTTTTTGGATTACAGTTATCCAAGATTTATCAAATCCAAGCGCTTTTAAAATCTGTTCTTTGTCGAGTGTTTTCGGTTGCTTGATACGAATTACCAAACTTTTTTCAGGAACTTCTTCAATGATTGTAAACTGTGAACCGTGCGGTTGCCAAGTAAAACGATGCTCTTCCGTTTTCTTGTCAATGCCAATCAGATTGTTATTTTTGTTGCATTCCCATTTATAAAGTTCGAGGTCATAGCGAATAGTTTCAAACTCGAAAACTACTACTTCTGAAAGGTCATTTGATTTGATTAAAACAACTGTACGCAAATGTTTAAATTTCTCTCTGATTGCAGAAACTCTCTCGTTCCAAATATCTAAAACAAGTTTGCCGATTAAATTTGGGTCTGCCGATGTATCAATTCTCTCACCGAACGAATAAACAGGAGAGTTACGTCCCGAAATTAGTCTTACTTTCTTTTGATTTGAGGGCTTTGATGATTTTACAGTTTTTGCACCCCAAGCTGTGTTACCCATCACAACATCATCTAACCCAACATTTGATGGTTTCCAATCTGCACCAATGCAATTGGCGAAAATATTCTCCCATTCAGAACCTTCTAATTCAGCTTTCCCTTTTGAAGCCAAAAGATAAACCAACTCTTTTCCTAAAAGAAATGGGAAGTCTTTTGGAAATTCATTTAGCGGAAATGCTGAAACAGATTTGTTTACTGTCCGAAGTTTCGGTGATTTATCCTTTGCCATATTCTACTTCGTATTCTCTTAATACCGAAGTCATATCCAATGAGGAGGCAACATACGGTAATAGTTTCAGAATAACTGCTTTAACTAAATTCACAGGAACTGCATTGCCGGCTTGTTTTCTTGCCTGGCTGTCATTCACAACAATTTTGTAAATATCTGGAAAACCTTGCAAACGAAACATTTCTCTTGGTGTTAATCTTCTCTCACCGTTCACTAGCAAATAGTTGTAAGATGCACCTGCTCTCAATGCACACGAATAGGGATAACTGCAAATGTTACCTGCTTTGTTCTCGTGCCAAATAGAAAGTTTGTATGCTGATTTATGCTTTGCTTTACGCTTGTTTACTATGTATTCCGATGCGTAATATTTCTTGTCAACTTTCTTTTCAAGTATTTCAGAAAGCGGTTTGAATGGTCTTACTGGTGATGGAAATGAAAACATAATAGGTTCTCGGTGTCCAACAATTATTACTCTTTCACGTTTTTGTGGTAGTCCATAGTCTAGTGCATTTAAAACTGCATACTGAACATGATAACCAAGTTCTTGTAAAGTTTTAATAATTATCTTTAAAGTTCTACCCTTGTCGTGTCCAACAAGTTGCTTTACGTTTTCTAGCACAAATGCCTTAGGACGTTTGTGTTTGAGAATTCTTGCAATGTCAAAAAACAAAGTTCCACGTATGTCATTGAAACCTTGCATCTGTCCTATAATACTGAACGGTTGACACGGGAATCCTGCGAACAAAATATCGTGGTCAGGAATATCTTTCTCGTCAACTTTTGTGATGTCGCCTGTAGGCCGATGTCCGAAGTTGGCTTCATAACTATCTTGACAAAATGTGTCTATGTCCGATGAAAAAACACATTCAGGAATGAGGTCGTTTTCCCTGCACGCTTCTTCCATAGCTATCCGAAAACCGCCAATGCCACAAAATAGGTCAATAAATTTTATTTTTTCCATTGTCGTACAATTAAGATTTCGCCAAATTTAAGTTTTTTGTCGGTTTGCGAAGTCGTTAAAGTACACATTTTTTCAACCGTTTTTGTTAGTGGTGTCCGCTCTAATAAAATTGCCTACAACGGTTTGCAAATAGGCGCAGGCAGGGATTTTTACCACAAAACTTCCTACGAAGAACTGAACTTCAAACTTACCACTTATCTGTCCTACGAAGCACTAAAACCCTGCTTGAGCTTATTTGCTGTTAGCAAACGTACATCTTTCTGTCGAGCGATGGAGAAAATGCGCTTTTGCAAAGTTTTGGTTCTGCCTTGTTTTGTGTGCCTTTGCAAATGGGCATTTTTAGCTGTTGGCTTACTCCTTTACCAATTTTTTTGTACGTAGAATTTGTTTATTGTCACTTATACTTATAAAGTAAAATCCTGTCGTCAGTTTGTCTGTTATTATGATTGTTGTTTTGCTTTTTATTAATGTTGTAAGTATAATTTTTCCGTGAATATCTGTTATAGTTGCTGTGTAGGTTGGGTTATGCTTGTCAGTTTCAACTATTATATAATTATTTGTTGGATTGGGATAAATATTAAAATCGAGGATTGGTTTTAAAGTAGAATTTGTGCTTAATGGATTCACAGTGATGTAATATAAAGGAGAACCAGTCCTCTGACACCCCATAGAATCGGTTACAGTAACATAATATTCAATCGTAGTGTTCGGTTTTGCCCAAAAGCCAGTAAAAAGTGTAGTGTCGCTCAATCCATGTGAAGGCTGCCACAAATAAGAAAGATTTCCAATACCTCCTCCCACATTTGAACCTTCGTTAAGAAAAACAGAATCTCCTTGATTTATTGTCCAACCATACCAAAGCAAATGATGAAAAAAGCTAGATGCTGTTATTTGCACTGAATCTGTCAGGGTTGTACCTAAGGCATCAGTAACTGTTAATCTAAAATAATTTGTATTGAGACAATTCATTGGATAAACCCCTATTAAAACGGGGTTAGGTATAGTTGTGTCATTTAACAAGTCTGAAGCATTGAAATAAATACCTGAACCCGGGAAAAAAGCTTCAATTGGAGTTATAGACCACGTATATGTATATGGCGGAATACCTCCAGTAGCGGTTGGATTACCTCCAATTATTATTGTGTCGTTGTTCCAATCAGGGTCACAAAGATGTTGATTTGCTCCGGCATCAACTATCATTTGAGAAAATGCTAGAATAGGGGAGAGAAATATCAATATTAAACAATACTTTTTCATTTCTAAAGAAATTAAACCCATATAGGGGGAGAAATCACCCTATATGGGTTAGTTTGTTAATAAACAATCAAGTTCTTTGAATCAACGCCTATACCGTTTACAACAAGTATTACACTATATGCACCGGGAGTGTAGTTTGAAACATCTACAGAATGCGAGGTGCTATTCAGCGGAAGGATATAGTTGTTGTGAATTGTGCCAAACGAATTCATGATTATGAGGTATGCACTGTTAGTATTTTCAATTTCGTATGAAATTAAAGTCTGTGAATTCGTTGGATTTGGAGAAATTTGTTCAATCCAGAATTGCTTTACTGTAACAGTAACTTCATCATAATCTTTGAAACCATCCGTATTTGCAATTACTTCAAGCTTGTATTTGGAAGTTATATCAGGCGAAACTGAAACGTCTTTCGCTGAGTATATTAAATTACCTTGTGGGTCATACCAATTGTATGTGGCAGTTTCTGAAATGTCCACAGCGTGAAAAGTGGTGCTTTCATTTTTACGAATCTCTCTATCAGAACCAGCATTTGCATAAAATGGTGTTCTTGGTGATTTATGAATTATAAAGTGTTCAGCACCAGTAATATGTTCTAAATCAGAATGATAATTTTGATAAACTCGATAATTATAGGTTTCTTCGTTCGTAATTTCTTTTGTTAAAAAGCTAAACCCGACATAGATGGGGATTCGGGTTTCAGCAGAAAAGTAAATATTTTCGAGTGTTACTCTTGGTGAAAGTACTAAAAATTCACGCTCTTTGATAATTCTTATGTCAGGGTGTTGCTCTAATGCAGTTTGAAGTAATTCCCATCCTTCATTATCTAATATAATGTGTACCTCGGCTTCTTCAAGAATTGACGCTCCTTCCTCTTCTTCTGGAATTTCAAATGTTAAATCAAAATTACCATCAGTTGTTGTTGCGTTTCCTACAAACATAAATCGACCATGAGGATAACGAACACCGCCAATTTCGGGAAGAACTAAGCCGGGATGAATATCCACAACTGTTACGTTCCTTAAGGCAATATTGTTATTGTGATAAACATCAAACTCTAACTGATTAGGGTAGAGTGTTATTGGGTCGGAAATAATGTCTTCAATCCTTGCTAATAGACAAGATGCCCAATTTTGGTGAATGTAAGGGTTTAGAATATTCCATTCAAATTCGAATATTTTACTATCTCCTGGACCTAGATTTGGAATTGGCAAAACATCTATCACGTCTCCAATTGTTGGTTGAGAGCCATCCCAGTTTTGAGGCCAAGAAGATGAACTTGAAGCTTTTGACCAATACAATGCGAGGTTGCCTTGTGCATAACTTGAGTCGCAACTTTTGTTCCAAACCCTTACATATACATAAACAGGTTGAGATGAGCTATATTCAGGCTCTTGGTGTGTTTGATTTGTAAACCCATCAGCTTGGTTTCTTACCCATATGTCAGGGCTCTTGTCAAACCACCAACCCCAAGCATAGCTTCCGGGATAACCAAAATCTTCAGGCCTATCTTTTATATAAAGGTCTAATGAGGTACTGTGGGAGCCTTGAGCAGCTTGAACTGCTTTAAAGGCATTTAATCTTCCAGTTCCAACTACGCCAGGGAAATTAGCAGCATCGGTTATTGGGTCGGTAGTATTTTTTAAAATATCCTGTGTCCAATTTGAGTTAAGACAAGGATTTACTGCATACATCAAAGCGGCAGTTCCAGAAACTATAGGCGTACTTTGCGAAGTTCCTCCCCAACAACCATAATATGGCCAAGTATTTGTTCCGCCATTTGTTGATGTACCTCCCATAATTCTATATCCAGGGGCACACAGGTCAACTTCAGGGTAATGACTATTAGTACTAGAATTTGAACAAGATTCGCTATTTACATGCTTATCATCTTTTCCGGTACTACTAATGACAATTGTTCTTGGGTCTTCAAATCCTGAAAACGGATATAGTCTTAAACCTCCACAATGAATAGTGCCATTTCCTGCAGCACGGATTATTGTCGTTCCATTATTTAAAATCTCCTGTTCAGCTAATAAGTAGGAAGTTGGTGGACTACAACCAGCATACCAACTTAAGGAAATTATATTAGCACCTAAGACGCTACTAGCATATACACAAGGTGATAGCCCCCATGAATTAAACATGACTCTTGTATTATAGCCAATAGAAGCCATTTGTCCATTGGCAACCTGCCCTGAGTCTACCGTTTCAGCAGCTAGGATTGTTGCAACAGAAGTGCCATGTGATTGAGGTGTAAAAGGACTACCAGATTGATAATTATAGGGTGGATGAATTTTTCCTATAAGGTCAGGATGGAGAGGGTCTATTCCATCATCCGTAACAGCGACTTTAACGGCAGTGTCACCTTTTGTAATATTCCAAGCTTGAGGAGCCTGAATTGTTTGCAATGACCATAACCAGTCGTTATTCGGGTCATTTACCGTAAGCCACCACATATAATCAGCAGGGTCTGAAACGGTTTTTGGTACATAGCATTTTTCAATAGATAGAAATAGTTCATTGTTTGGATTGAGCCTAGTTAATGCAGCAAACAAAGAATCTTCGCTCAAAGAGGTACTGAGCTCATAAAGTCTTTGCAATTCAGGTGTTTTTGCAAAGCTCATAGGTTGTGAGATTTCCGTGATGCCAAAATCTGTCAATAGTTGAGCAAATTCTGGATTATTAGACTCCCGTTCTCCTACCGGGATAATTTCATGGTCATGAACTATAATCCAAATTTTACCGGGGTAATAGTCGCTTTGAGCGAATAAAGATAAAGGTCCAACTATTAAGACCCAAATTAAAAGTCGTGTAATTGTTTTCATCTTGTTGTTTTTTAAAGTATTAGTAAAAGCGTAGAGCTAAATTAAACATTTTTTTGAAATTTTGTCTTTCAACATTGTTGTTCTTCCAACAAATCTTCGGAAAGTTAAGGAGGAATAAATTTGATGGACGGCTGAAATGTCCAAAAATAATCTTTGTCTTGTAATTGCAAAGAAGCAAGTGTTTGGCAAGCGATGTGGTCGCTTGTGAGATGGGGCTTGCCAAACTTTTGCTTTGTGTGTCGGCAAGTTACCTGATAAGTTCTATTTTCCGCTCCGTCAGTCATTTTTGTATGTTTGCTAACGGCTGAGTATATGCGTTCGGGCGGGATTAATAACGAAAACTTAAATAGAATGAATAAAGATGAATTAACCACAAATGCTGATACAGAGCAAGTCGCCCCGCCTGACGCATATACTTTGTTACCTGCCGTGCTTCTGGATGATGAAGGTTATCCAACTGAAGAATGGTTGCAATACATTAAAGGCTATAAGCCTGATGAAAGTTTGCCTTTGCTGACTTTTGTAAAAACGGTGCTGATTGATGGATGGTATATGTCGGACTGGGGATTTAAGTTGCATAAGAAATACAAAGGCAAACATAAACTTGAACTGCATACAGGTGGATGGAGTGGAAATGAAGAAATTATTGCAGCCATAAAATCAAATATGTGGCTTACTCATTTTAAGATGAGATATGTTATGTGGCGAACTGGCGGTCATCATTACTTCGAGTTGTCTGTTGTGTAGCATGGCAGGTAACACACAAATATACGCAAATCGCTTTTTAAGAAACCTTTTCTATTAACTATATATTCAACACCTTTAAAACAATGAAAATCAATGATATATGCCAGTTTTCCCATTCTTATTTATCGTTTCATGTAATAGATATTTAATTTCGTATCATTTTATTGATATTCATTGTACGAATTGAAAAATGAATGGAGGTATCTCGCCTTTTAAGGGTTATTTCAGACTATAAATGTAAGATGGTATCATCATTTTATTGTTGATTTCAAAATCTGGAATTGAGTAATAAAAATATTCATTTTTGGATAAAGTTTTCTACTAAATCGGGTATCGATAGTTGTAGAAAATTTACTCTTTCACCCCCCAAACAAATCTGGTTCGAAGAATTTGCTGACAAACTTTCGGCGGTGATGGGGGGTAATGCCTTGGCGTAGTAGGGCCTCGATATGGGGGCGGGTAGGGTAGCCTTTGTTTTTATCCCATTGAAAGTGTGGGTAGTCCTGGTGCAGCTGCAGCATCAGCCGATCGCGGTATACCTTGGCTAATATGGAGGCTGCAGCTATGGCCTGATAGCGGGCATCGCCCTTCACCATGCAGCGGTGGGGAATGTGCCAACGGGGAAATCGATTGCCATCGATCAGCAGGAGCCCGGGCACAACGGTCAATTTGAGTACTGCTTGTTGCATGGCCAGCAGAGAGGCATTCAGAATGTTGATGCGGTTAATTTCTTCTACCGAAACTTCCGCGATGGCCCAGGCTTTTGCTTGTTGGCAAATGATATCAAACAAGCTTTCGCGCTGTCTGGCGGTGAGCTTCTTGCTGTCGTTGAGCAGTGGGATCGGCTTTTGGGAGTCTAAAATCACGGCTGCGGCTACGACAGGGCCAGCAAGACAGCCACGACCGGTTTCATCGCAACCGGCCTCGGGCACTTCGGTTTGAAAAAAGTCGATCAATTCGCTCATGATTCAATGGCAGCAAGTATAGTATTCCACAATCTTTCGGCGGTCTTCTGCCAGGTAAACTCCCTTGCCCTAACCATGCCTTTTGTTATGAGCTGTTGCCTAAGCCCGGAGTCTGAGGTGATGGTGTGCATGGCTTGGGCGATTTGTTCGTAGTCTGTTGAATTGCAGTACAAAGCAACTTCACCGCCTACTTCGGGCAGTGAAGTCGCCGTGGAGGTGATTACAGGCACACCTGCCCGAAAAGCTTCTACTACCGGAATACCAAAACCTTCGAAGTGCGACACAAACCACAGTGCCTCGGCTGCGGCAAGTAATTGGTTGAGCTCTTCTCCTTGCTTGCGGCCGACGAAGAGTACTTTGTCGCTATGCTCCATGGCGTGATAGGTCTTTTCCATTTGCGGTGTCCAGTGCATTTTTTCGCCCACCACTACCAACCGAAAATCAGCAGTGTGACGCGAGCAAAACAGATCAAACGACCTGAACAGGCCTTCGATGTTTTTTCTTGGATTGAAGGCGCCGATAAAGATGAAATATGGCTTTCCCTCACTCACCTGCAAACGAACTTCCTGTTTTTCTTTTTCGCTGATGGGTTTAAAAATTTCAGAAGCGCCATTGTACACTACATCTATTTTTTCAGCTTCTACTCCGTAGGTAGATACCAGGTCGCTTTTTGACCACTGGCTTACGGTTGCTATTCTGCTCGCTTTATGAGCAAACCGGGGAAAGAAATGGCGGTAATACCTTCTGACTAAAGGTGGTACAAACTCCGGATGGTGCTCAAAGTTGATGTCGTGAATCACAGCGATCTGTGGGGTAGAGGAGTGCCGCAAACTGAGATAGCCGTCAGGACTGAGATAAATGTCGTGTGGATGCTTTTGCAGATATGCGTGCACCGAATGTTCAAAATACCAATACCAAAGCACCGGATGCCTTGCCGGTGGAAAGAGCTTAACAGGCGTAATGTTTGTGCTGAATACAAATTTTTCGTCCCAGGGACGGTCGAACAGAAAGGTAAAATGAACATCGGGGTACCTTTGGGTGAGCACTTTCAGCGTATTGTAAGTAAACCATCCGATGCCTTCGAGCCGGCCGGGGAGTAGAAACCGGGTGTTTACAGCTATGCGCACAGCAGAATTTTTGGCAAGTTTATCACAAGATGATCAGTTGCCCTGACGAATGGCCTCTACAGGATCGAGCTGGCTGGCTGAGCGCGCAGGGGCATACCCTGAAATTAACCCAATGGCTACACTGATCACTACACCTTGAACAATGTTTTTGGCACTGAGGTAAAAGGGAAATTCCAACGCCCCGGTTACGATCAGCAGCGTGGCAAAGACCAGAACAAGACCAATCAATCCACCTACCACACACAGGGCGACACTTTCGGTTAAAAATTGTCCGAGAATAAACCGACGTGGAGCGCCGAGGGCTTTGCGGATACCGATTTCTGAGGTGCGCTCCTTCACACTTACAAACATGATGTTAGCTATTCCAAAGCCGCCCACCAAAATAGAAAATCCGCCTATGAAAATACCCGCGATGGTCACTATGCGAAAAATCTGATCCAGACTTGAGCTGATGAGTGAGATCTCATTGAGGGCAAAGTTGTCTTCGGCCTTGGGCTTGAGCCTTCGAATGGCGCGCATGTTTTGACGCAACTCGTCTTTGAACTCAGTCAGAGTTACATTTTCAGGGGCGCGCACCATGATGAAGCTGCCATTGATTGCGTTTTCATTCACAAACTTTCTTCCAAAATTTACAGGTATTACGATGTTCTGATCGTTATCGTTGCCTACCAGGCTTTTACCGGTTTTTTCAAATACACCTATCACCGTAAGTTTCTTACCCTTGAGCTGAATGCGTTGACCGACAGCGTTCATTTGCGGAAAAAGTCCTTCGGCTACATCGTACCCCAACACGCAAACCGGCGCGCCAGAGCGCGACTCCTGCTCGGTGAAGAATCGCCCTTGCCAGATTTTGTGGTTCCAAAGAGCCAGGTAATCGTGCGAAGTGAACAGCACAGAGGCACCTTCTACCTGATTACCATAGGCCTTAGCGGTAGCAGTAAGGCCAAAAGCATATACCATTTTGTCGTAGTTGCGCACAAGGCGCGAAAGTTTTTCAAAGTCCTCGTAACGTGGTTCAGGTCGATTCAGATACTTCCACCAGGGGTATTCTCCCCCGCCACCCCAGGGCCATTTTTGAATGTACACCACGTTGTTGCCGAGCTGTTGTACCGAGTCGCGAATATTGCGCTCCAGCGAATCGACCATTGCAAATACGGTGATGATCGAATAGATTCCCACCGTAATGCCCAGCAGCGAGAGCAGGGTTCGAAACTTATTGACGCTCAGCGAGCGTATTCCGGTTTGAATGCTTTCGAGCAGCAGGGGGAGTTCAGCAAGTAGTTTATTTAGCTTCACCTGTCTGACCTTTTTCAGTTACTTCAAAGTGCGTTGCCGTCTTCTTATTGATGCGTAGGATGGATCCGATCAAGGCCACAATCGCTACTGGTATGTGCGCAATGGCGCGAAGCAGATCCTTGTTGTACATGCTAGCAGGTACAGAGATCAGCATGGCAGAGTAGTACAGCACCGTGAGCAGCAGCCAGTTGTAGGTGAGCCAGTCGGTGAAGTAGTCCACCACACCTACAATGCCCATCAGCCCAATGAGCAACACCTTGGGAATCAACGCCATTTGAAAGCACTTGTCGAAGTAATCTACATTGCCCTTCAAAATCAGGTGCTTCAATCCATCCAAAAAGTAGTTTCTAAAAAAGTAAAATTGCGCTCCTAACCAGCGCGTGCGCTGCTTGCCGAAGTTTTTGGTAGTCGATACCTTTTCGTCGTACACATAGGCATGCTCGTAAAACTCTATGGTATGCCCGTCTTTGAGCAGCAGCATTTCGAGTTGTTTGTCCTCGCCGGCAGTGTCGGTGATTTGAGCCATATACTTTTTGTAGAGATGGTATTCGAAGACCATTCCCGAACCGATTAAAGCTGATGAAAGGCCCATATTCCTGTGTCCTTTGCGGAAGATGTGATTGCCTATTTCTTCATTGGCCGCATCGAGTATGGCCATAGGTGTGTTTTTATTTTTGGCCGTGCGATGTGCTTGAATTATCTGATGCCCGCTTTTAAAAGCATCTGAAACTTTCCGAAGAAAGAAGTGCGCCATCACGTTGTCGCTGTCGAGTATCACTATGGCCTCCGGCGGATCGTTTTCCAGGTATTCCAATCCTTTATTTATGCTTTTGGCCTTGGTACTGTGGTCAAAAATTACCTCCAGTACCTCTGCGCCAATGGCTCTGAGCTTTTGCACAGTCTCGGGCTGAAAGCTATCGGCCAGAACGATCACGCGATACCTCTCGCGCGGATAATCTACCTCCAGCGCTTGGCGGGCAGTATCTACAATGATTTTATCTTCCTTGTAGCCAGGTATGAGTACAGCAAAACGCGTGAGTGGCTGACCTTTTTTCAAGATCAATTCATGAGGTGCCAGTCCGGCAACGGCAAAAATGAAAAAGTAAAAAACCTGTATGCCGATGAGTACAAAGAGCAATAATTCTACGTATTTCATATCGGGGGCTTTTCTGCAGTTTGAGCGATCGTTTCGTGTTTCTTAAAAAAGTCTGCCGCAATCGGCACGACCCGTGCTATGACTTTACTTTGCCAAAAATATGCTTTTTCAAATGGTCAGAATTCCCTTTGCCAAAATACTTTTTTTCGTCGTACTTACTCTTACCACTGCAGCGCAAAAATCTTCAAAGCCAAAAGCCATTACCTATCCCGGTGAAGTTCATCTCAAAAACCTTCGCCAGCTCACCAACGGGGGCGACAATGCCGAAGCCTATTGGAGTTTCGACAACCGAAAGCTCGTGATGCAGAGCAACAATCCCGCCTGGGGCCTGAAGTGCGACCAAATCTTCTGGTGGGACATCCGTCGCGATAATCTCTTCCAATCGCGCCCTCAGATGGTCTCCACCGGTCGCGGTCGTACCACGTGCAGCTTTTTTCTACCCGGCGATACATTGATCCTCTTTGCTAGTACGCACGAAGGGGGCGATGCCTGCCCACCCGAACCTGACCGCTCCGAGGGATATGTATGGCCACTCTACAATACGTATGATATTTATGTGGCTGATTTAAAAGGCAATATTGTAAAAAAACTCACCGATCGCAAGGGGTATGACGCTGAAGCTACTGTTTCGCCAAAAGGTGATAAAATAGTCTTCACTTCTGACCGATCTGGCGATCTTGAACTGTGGGTGATGGATATCGACGGCTCCAATCCCGTGCAAATCACCAACGAACTTGGGTATGACGGAGGTGCATTTTTTTCGCCCGACGGCAGTAAAATCGTCTTTCGCGCCAGCCGGCCAAAGACACCCGAAGAGATCGCTGAATACAAAGCTCTACTGGCCAAAGGCCTCGTAAAACCCTCTAATATGGAAATCTTTGTGTGCAACGCCGACGGCTCCGACCTGCGCCAGGTCACTAATCTCGGTAAAGCCAACTGGGCACCATATTACCACCCCGACGGCAAGCGCATCCTCTTCTCATCCAATCATCACAGCCCGCGCGGCTATCACTTCAATATCTTTATGATCAACGAAGACGGAACAGGCCTCAAGCAAATCACCTTCGATCCTACCTTCGACGCCTTCCCCATGTTCTCGTGGGACGGCAAAAAGCTCGTTTTCAGCTCTAATCGCAACAACGGTGGCACCCGCGATACCAACGTCTTCATCTGCGATTGGGACGAAAAGGGAAAAACCAAAAAATCCTCTACTCAAAAGAAGAAATAGTTTTTTCTTTTTTCTTTTTATTTGGGCGTGCCCCAGGCTCGGCGCCTTTCCGTCTTTTTTAATATAGCATGTTCAGACAAAGAAGCCAAAGCTACCTTCGCCATAGGGCTTGCCCAGGCATGGAGCCGACAGGCGCCTTCGCCATAGGGCTTGCCCAGGCATGGAGCCGACAGGCGCCTTCGCCACAGGGCTTGCTCAGGCATGGAGCCGACAGGCGCCTTCGCCATAGGGCTTGCCCAGGCATGGAGCCGACAGGCGCCTTCGCTGTAGGGCTTGCTCAGGCATGGAGCCGACAGGCGCCTTCGCCATAGGGCTTGCCCAGGCATGGAGCCGACAGGCGCCTTCGCCATAGGGCTTGCCCAGGCATGGAGCCGACAGGCGCCTTCGCCATAGGGCTTGCCCAGGCATGGAGCCGACAGGCGCCTTCGCCTGGGTCGGGCTGCTCCAGGGTACGCTTCGCTCCCGTGCTTTGGCACCGCTCCGCAGTGCCTTCGCACCGCGCTTGCGCGCGCCTTCCGCATCCCTCACGCGAAGCGCGCTTCTTCGAAAGCGCGCTTCAGATTGCCTGATAATTCATTCAATTTCTAAAGTCCAAAATCAGCGATTAATTTTCAAGGCTTTTCGCTCTAATTATAGATGACATCACCTTTTAGTAGACCTTTTTTGATAGGTAATTTGACCGAGCACTTGTCTCAGAATTGAATTAATTTTTATCATTCCATATTACTGAGTCTGCAAGGTTGGCCTGCTTTTCTATCACATCGTATTCACTTGACTTCCGTAGCCGAATCATCCGTTCTATTTCCCCATCCGTGCGACCCTTCCACCTGTTGAGTTGATAGAGATTCTTGTAAAAAGTTTCTTCGCTCACCGCACAAAATAGCTTCCAGTCATATATATCCACAAGGTTTTTAAGCATCAAAGCCACGATGCCTTCCACGATTACCACATCTGTCTCAGATGTCAATTGATACATAGGAGGCGCAATTTTCCATGTAGGATTTCGCTGGTAACCCGTGGGCGTAACCGATTTGCCTTCTAGGAATTCTTTTAAATCTTTTTCCAGGCGATTTATTTGGTAAATCTCGTGTAAATCATGAGCTGAAGAGCGCTTTTCTGGCGCCAAAATCCAGTGGTCGAGTTCCACTTTAAGTACACTTAAGCCATTTTTACGCAAGTGTCGCTGTATGTAGGTTGCTAATGTCGATTTTCCAGTGCCTGTATTGCCAGCTATGGCTATAACATATGGTTGTTTTGATAAATTTTGAATTTTTTTGAATAAGTCTTCGGCAAGGGTTTTATGAGGTTCATTTAGAATGTATTCTACGGCTTCAGCTACCGAATAAAAGGTAAAATCAGGCGCTATTCGCGTGTTTTTCAAACCATTTCCCGTCATTACTCCCGCGGTGGTACAACCAGCGCTTTTACCGGCTTCTATATCGGACTCTCGATCGCCGATTATCCAACTTTCTTTTAAATCAATGTTGTACCGCTCAGCAGCTTTCAGTAGCATACCGGGTTTTGGCTTACGGCATTCACACTCGATTTTCAATTCTACCACTTCGCCCTCAAATCCCTTGTCTGGATGATGCGGACAGTAATAGAGGTCGTCGAGATAGGCATGCCCCTCGGCAAGTTGAAAGTCGAGTTCGGCGTGAATTCGGTTAAGGCCAGCTTCGTCGGTGAGTCCACGAGCTACAACGCTCTGATTGGTCACTGAGATGGCCAGGTAGTCGCTTTGATTGATTTTTCGCACTGCTTCGGCTGCAAAAGGAAAAACCTTCAATTGCTCGGGTCGATGAATCAAATCGTTGTCTTCGTTGAGCACCCCGTCGCGATCTAAGAAAATGGCCTTTTGCATTTGTCGCAGATTTCTTCGTTGTGGCTTTCCTGCTTTGAGATCTGCTTCTACCTTTTGAATGCGATCTGGAGTGCCCATGTCTTTGATGTATTCCGCAGTGCGCCACGCGTAAATGGGCAATTCCTTGCACAGCTTTGGCAATTGATGTCTTCCCCAATCGCTTTTACCGGTAGGTAAGTAGTGTATAACTTCCTTTTCGACCAGATAAAGGGCTGCATTCACCAAATTCCTCACCCTAAGTTCTGGAGCATGTGGTTTGGGATGTACCTGAATAACCCGATCCGAAAGATCGGTTTCTATCAAGTCGCTGTCGTAGGGATGATCGTTTGGATGAACGGCTATGGTCATTCGGGCTTTCTTGGCTTTATGGAAGTCGTACATCCTTTTTAAATCCACGTCAAACACTACATCACCATAGAATACCCAGAAAATTTCTGGCAATTCAGCTTCTAGTACTTTAAAAGCTCCTGTGGTTCCGAGGGGCTCAGCCTCCCTGAAGTATTGGATTTCAACATTCCAGTTGTTGCCGTCTTTAAAGTATTCTTCGATTACATTACTCAAAAATCCTGTAATCAGATGAATGCGATTAATGCCATTTTGTACACATTGATTAATGATGTGTTCGAGCACTGGCTTGCCCATTAAAGGCAGCATGGGTTTGGGAAGGTTATAAGCCAGTTCCCCCATTCGAGTACCCTTGCCCCCGCATAAGATATACGCATTAGTCACCATTTTCGAGATGTTTCAGTAGATCGCCCACCACAAAGGTGCTTCCACCTACGTAAATGGTATCATGTGGTTGAGCTCGTTCTAAAGCTCTTTGATAGGCAACTGGCACACTGGGCACCTTTTCGTAATTTAATTTAAAATCAGCAGCCGCTTTTTCCAATTGATCTAAAGGCATAGCGCGCGGAACGTCAGGCGTAGTAAAAATATAATAGGCGTCTTTTGGCAAGAGTGTGAAAATCTTGATGGCATCTTTATCGCTCACCATACCCCACACGATGTAGAGTTTGCCTTTACGCACCTGTTCGAGCTGCTGAAAAACAATTTGAATACCGTCAAAGTTATGGGCCGTATCAGCGATTACGAGTGGCTGCTGTGAAAGTACCTCCCATCGACCGCGCAAACCAGTTAGTTGAACTACATGAGAAAAGGCGTATCGAATCTGCTCTTCCGTCGGTTTAAGCGTCTCAGGCAGCAGCTGCAAGGCAGCATAGGCAGTTTTTGAATTTTTTAGCTGGTAAGATCCCTTGAGTTCACATTCGAGTAGAAGATCTTTATATGCTTCAGACGCAAATAAAAGGGGAGCATGTTTAGCTTGAGCGACATTTTTAAAAACATCTGCCACTTCCTCCTGCAGTTCTCCAATTACTATGGGCACTTCTGGTTTTATAATGCCGGCTTTTTCAAAAGCGATTTTCGGCAAAGTATCTCCTAAGAATTGCATGTGGTCCCATCCAATGTTTGTAATGACGCTCACTATTGGCGTTATCACATTGGTCGAATCCAGGCGCCCTCCCATACCTACTTCGATTACCGCCACATCTACCGCTTCTTGGGCGAAGTAATCGAAAGCCATTGCCATAGTGAGCTCAAAAAAGCTCGGATCAATGGCTTGGCCTTCAGCCATGAATCGATTGACAAAATCAACGACAAATTCCGAGCGTATTTTCTGTCCATTGATTTTAATTCGCTCTCTGAAGTCGTATAGGTGTGGACTGGTGTAAAGTCCGGTTTTCAAACCTTTCGTTTGCAGTGCAGCCGCAAGCAGATGTGATACGCTACCCTTGCCATTGGTGCCTCCTACATGCAGTGTCGGATACCGCTTATGTGGATGTCCAAGCCAATGCATAAGGGCAAGCGAGCGTTCTAAACCAGGCTTGTAGGCAGCAGCACCTTGCCTCTGAAAATAAGGAAGCCGGCTTGTGAGCCAGCTCAAAGCTTCCTGATAATTTGCAATCAAAGATTACTTGATGTTAATTAAATCAACCAATTTTGAGTAATCAGGAGTAATAATGATTTCGGTACGCCGGTTTTGAGCTTTTCCTTCTGGAGTATCGTTTGATGCAACCGGTTGAAACTCTCCACGGCCACCGGCTGAGATTCTGGATGGATTGATCTTACCTTGTGAAAGCAGCGCTTTAATCACAGCTGTTGAGCGCATTACTGACAAGTCCCAATTGTCTTTTACGGCCGATTGACCTCGATAGGCATCACTGTCTGTGTGCCCTTCCACCAATACACTCAGGTCAGGATTGTCTTCTAACACTTTCGCCAAATTGCGCAAGGCTGGCATAGCGCGTTCGTTCAGCGTCCAGCTACCTGGCTCAAAGAGCAAAGCGTTTTCTAAGGTTACGTACACCTTACCATCGCGCATATGTACGCGTAAACCCTTGCCCTGGAATGGCATTAACGCTCTCGAAACCCGCTCTGAGAAGAATTTGAGTACACTGTCTTTTCTTGCTACAGTTGATTCAAGTTCGCCTACGCGTTTCTCTCTCTCGCGCAGCTTCAGGGAGAGTTGCTCAAGTTTCATTCGTTCTGTTCGCAGACTGTCTTCGCGTTGCTGAAGTTCTTCTTGCATTCTCTCAAGGCGCTGCATCAACTTGCGGTTTTCAGCAGTGCTTTGATTCATGAGCAGCTTGTTGTTTTCCAAAAGAAATTCATAAGAACGATTGAGCTCATCTATCTGTCTAGCCTTGCTCATGATGTTGTGGTAGTAGTCCAGCGAATCGCTCTTGAGTTTCTCAACGTATGCAGTTAGAGCTGCCACGTCGTTGAGCAATGCTCTGTTTTCAGCCTTCAGTTGATTGTTTTCTTGAAGGGTTGCCATATGAAGACTATCGAGGTGTTTGTAATTGTTCATCAGGTTTTTATGAACCTTGGATGAAACGCAAGAACCTAATAGCAGTATGGAAATCAGATGCAAACCGTATTTCATGTGATTTTAGGTAATAAACGCTCAAAAGTACTGATGCTTCGCTACTTGTTGGGTTAAAAGCTTTGGATAGTTATTGTTACATACGTGTTGAAAACTCCTTCAAATTTTTCGAATTTGAGAAATCATAGCCTTTAAAAACACCGGAATGTTAACCGAACTCATGATTTTTAAATCTTGTAACAAATTAGATTTTTCATTCAAAAAATTAAAAACCTCCTGAATTTTTAGTTTGAAAAATAAATCTTCAAAAATTTTATAAGCAGGTATTTTCTTTTCTTGAATTACGCGCAATAAAACGCTGTCATACAATCTATATTTATATCTTGGCTTATACAGTTTTTGAATCTTTCCTCTTTTAAGTTGCTGTATGTAAAAATGTGCTTGTTTTTGAATGAAATAAAACGTATAACCAGTCGATGCTTTAGTGGCTCCTCCTATAGTTCCAATGTTTATTACAGACGAAGAAATGTTTGATGTGTAAAGAATATCGCTCATCGGAATTACACCAAATTCTTTGTGTTTAATCGTGTATTTTACTTTTCCAAAGACATTTTGAATATACTCATCTAAAAGATATTCATATTCTTCGTCTTTTAACATATTTTCTGAGAATATGGTATATTCAACCATAGCCTCTTTTTCACTGTATGGCAAAATGTAGCAAAATCTGCATTCATTGTATTGATCGATTGTAAAATCCATTAATGTTGCCACATTAGCATCAAAAATAGGTTCTGCTGTTTCTATCTGCCAACCTTTAAAGTGCTGTAGAAGGGTAATATTTCCTTCCTTATATCGAATCGCATTACCAATACTGCTAAAAATATGTTCACCTCGGTAAAGCGATTTTTCGGTCACTATCGTTCCATGATTTCGTATTTCTTCAATCGATTCGTAAAGAATTTTAAAATTCTTTTTTGATGCTAAAATATTTAAAACATAAGCATAAAAATCATTGCTTTTTATCAAATGATAGCTGAATGGATGAATGTCAAAAATATCTTTTTTTTGGGGTGTTTTGATCTGAATTTTTTTCCATGATTTAGAAATTATTTCTGGAAATATGTGTTCATTTTCTGTCCAAAAGCACCACGTTCTATCGTAAGAAGTCTTAGGCTCTTTATCGATTATTAGGATTTTTTTGTTGTCAAAAAATGGATCGATAGCCATGTAATAAGCCATGCTTAGGCCAGCTGCACCAGCTCCAGCTATTATGTAGTCGAATGTTTCCAAAATTAGTCTTTTTATAATTAATTTATATTGCTATTAACTCACGGCTTTCAGCAGTATTCGTTTAGCTACCGGAAGCCAAGTAGCCGACAATGGAAGGGAGTGTTTAATGCTTATCATGTAGCTGGCCGGATTGGGTAATTCTTTGAAATGCTTTATTAAACGCATTTTAATATTTTCTGGTGTATTTGTTATTGAGAGTTTATCTCTGCCCAAATATCTTGTCTCTAAAGCTCTAAATTGATCAGAATCTGTCTGAATAAGTTTGATTCGATAATAAAAGATCAAAATATCATCAGTGCTTTTATCACGCAGCATGAAGTAACCTTCTTTTCTGTAAAGAGGCACTATGCCTATCGGTTCAAGATCTATGATCGATGCTGCATACTCAAAGAGTTCTCTGCCCGATTCGATGCTCTGCCTAAATCGCGGCAGCGCAAATTCGATGATTTCGTCTATGGTCTTCAGGATGTCGTCGTCTTTGTACAAATCTTCGTAAATCACTTCCATTCGCTGGAAATTAATATCGGCTACCGATTGCGGAAATTTACTGCGCACCGACTCTTTTTGTTCCTTGATTTCCAGTAGATTTCTGTAATGATTAATGAGATCAGCTAATTGTGGATAAATCTTTTTCTGAGCAAAAAGTGAGTGAATTTTCTGTAGATAACCCAACAACTGGTAACTTTTGTACTCAAAGTCAATCAAACCGTCGATGTACCAATTGTCGTTGAGCTTTGCGTATTTCATGGTTTTTGGCTTTTGTTATCTCAAAATTAAAAAACGTATTTTTTCATAAAAATTATTTTACACTCTGTTATTAAACGTTTGACATTAATTATGGCTTAAATCTGCTTCTGAAGTACTTTTGTTCGCATTAATTAAAGTAAAAGATGAAACAAGTATTCGTATTGCTTTTTTTTATTATGGGAATTTCACTTCATGCTCAAGACAAACACGCTCTTGGAATCAGAGGAGGCTTTAACAATGGATTGACCTACAGAAATTACGCATCCAGTTCCAAGGCTTACGAATTTATCCTTTCACCTCGCTGGGGAGGCTGGAGCATTACTGGCCTAATCGAATACTATAACCCCCTCGGAAATGAGCCTGGCTTGACTTGGTTTTACGGTTTTGGTGCGCATTTGGGTACCTATCGTACCGGTAAGCCAAATGTGCCTGCAGCTAATGACAATCTTTTGCTTGGAGTAGATGGCATCATCGGAATAGATTACAAGTTTCAAAAGTTGCCTTTAAATATTTCGCTCGACGCCAAACCAGAATTCAATATCGTTCCTACCTTCTTAGACCTAATCAATTTTAATCTAAGTTTTCGCTTCACTTTTTAAAAAGAGCACATATTCCTAGCCGAAAGCACGATTTTGTTCTAAAAAAATCGTGCTTTTTTATTTACATTTGTGAGAATGAAAAGGATGGTTTTGCTGATTTGGGTTATTTTAATCATTGCTCCATTTTCAGCGATTCCATTTCATATTGTCGGAGGCGAACTTTCTTATATATGTCAGGGCACTGCCCCAAACGGCAACAAGTTATATCAAGTCCGCCTTACAATTTACCGCGATTGTAACTCGCTCAATGGAGCTCCCTTCGACAATCCTGCCATTATTGGAATTTACAACAACACTACCTTCGTTCAGCGTTTAGCTCTTCCTCTACAAAGTACTTTTTTGCTGCCTTATTCTGCACCAAGTCCCTGTGCACCACCACCGCCAAATACCTGCATCGAGCACACTTCATACGTCACTACCGTCAGTTTACCTCCAGTACCAGGGGGCTATACTATTGTATATCAACGCTGTTGCAGGAATTCTACAATCATAAATCTCGTAAATCCAGACTTCAATGGAGCGACGTACATGGCTACCATTCCTTCTATGGACACAGCATGCAACAGCTCACCTGCTTTTCCAAACCATCCGCCACTTATTCTTTGTCGTAACATGGGATTTAATTACCCACATCACGCCATCGATCCCGATGGTGATTCGCTTTTTTACACCCTTTGTAATGCTTATCACGGAGGAGGTCGCGATAATATCCCCGGCGGACCAACCTCCCCCCAGCCCGATCCACCGCTGCCTCCACCTTATCCCATCGTTACCTATGCTCCCGGATACAGCGGGGCTAATCCCATGATGGGCAACCCATCTATGACCATTAATCCTTTTACTGGTCTATTGTCAGTCAATCCGTCAGTAAATGGTATTCACGTTGTAACCGTGTGTGCACAAGAGTGGCGAAATGGGGTATTGCTCGGTGTCCACCGTCGCGATTATCAATTTACAGTATATGGTTGTGATCTTTCGAAATTTGCAACTATTCGCCCACAAAACCTTATTCCGCAAACATATTGCGCTGGTTTGACGATACCCTTTGTCAGCTACAGCAATAATGCTATTAGTTATTATTGGAAATTCAACGATCCGGGTAAGGCACCTGCTGATACTGCAAACGTCCAAAATCCCGTTTACACCTTCTCCGACACTGGAGTTTACAATGTAATGCTGGTAATCGATGCTGGTAATGGTTGTAAAGACACGGCTTACGAAACATATGAAGTGCGATATCCTTTACAAGTTTATTTTGAAGCACAAGGAAGCCTCTGTCTCCCAAATACGTCTTTACAATTTAAGTTAAAAGGCACACCCTTATCGCCACAGGCTAAGATCAATTGGTTTTTCGGAAGCGCTGCTTCCCTGTCATTCTTTCAAGGTAATTCACCTCCCACCATTGTATTCAATAATCCAGGTCCACATTTGGTAAAAGTAGAGGTGGAAGATTTCGGCTGCAAGAGCGAATATTCAAATTTTGTTCAATTTTACGCTCCACCCTCCTTTAGCGCGGCTGGTTCGGCACAATCGGTTTGCCTTGGTGAGGGAGTTCAATTTTTTAATCAATCAGTGGCCGAAACTCCACTTATTTGTTTGTGGAATTTTGGCGACGGAGTTACATCTACGCTGTGTAATCCCACGCATTTTTATCAAAAACCAGGTTTTTATATTCCAACGTTAAAGGTTTATACAGCAGTAGGGTGCATTGACTCTTCTGAAATTACACTTCCACCTATTGAGGTTTATCCCTCCCCGCAGTCAGTATTAGATGCAAAACCATTGAAGGCATCCATATTTTTCCCGGAAATTACTTTTAAAAACCAGTCTCACAATACTACAAACACACAATCGAATTTGTATATAAGTGATGGAACTGTGATTCAAAATTTCACCCAACAATACAAGCATAGCTTTGCTGATACTGGTAGATATACTGCCGTATTAGAATCAGTAAATGAATTTGGATGTGAAGCATATGATTCTGTAACCGTTTGGATTTATCCTGAAATTACGATTTTTATCCCAAATGCCTTTACACCAAATGGCGATGGAATAAACGACAATTTTGAAGTTTCAGTTACCGGAATGGTGTCTTATGAAATATCCATTTTTAACCGCTGGGGAGATATTATTTTTCAATCAAATAATCCAAAAAAATCATGGGATGGTAGACATCAGAATCTGCCAGTTCCAGCAGGTGTTTATCAGTATGTAATTCGCGCTATTGACTATCTAGGTGTACTGCATGTACGCAGAGGAAATATCTATCTGATTTTATAATGAAATTCCGTAGCGAATTCCCACCATAAAATTTAATCGCGACAGGCTCCAGGGACTACCTGATAAATCTAATGTTTCAATAGAACCATTCATATCTCTTTTCACCGAAAACAAGGCTGCTGAAATAAAATTAATGCCTCCATCGATATACAAATTATCAGTTAATTTATACTGACCAGAAACCCGCAGTGAGTAGAATAAATCACTCCCGGTATAGGTGGCTGGTAGGGAAAATATATCTAAATCTGAAAAATATTTATAGTGAAATTGTCCGAGCGCTAGACCAAAAGACATTAAAGCTTTTTCATTAAATAATGTATTGTAATTAATTCCAAGAGAATAGCTAGGCATATTTTGTTTGGAGCGGAAAATGTGTTCTGAAGGATTTCCCGGATTTCCGGGATTGATAAATTGATATGTCCTATTTACACTGCTCGAAAAATTTTGAAATTGTGCAAACATTCCAAAAGATTCAGAAAACATATATGATACCTCTAAATCATATACAAAACCGTAACGTTCCCTATTTTGAAAATCTTTAAATTGCGGAGAAGCATTTGGATCGATTTGGTAAGACATTCTTCCCAAACCAGTTCTGCCAGAGATCATAAGATTATGGAAAGTAGGACTTTTAGGTTTTTTGTCGAGATTCAAAATGGGATTTTTATAAAAATTTTTATCTATTTTTTTTATTTGACTCTTGGGTAGTAATGTATATTTTAATTCACCATCTTCAAGCATTTGAAAATAGACGAAATTTTTATCCTTTATCGGTAAAATTTTGCATTCAATACGTTGATTTTTTTTAGTAATAATTCTATCCTGTCCTAAGACTAAAAGCGGAAGTAAAAGAAAGATGTAAAAACAATATAAAATACCGTACTTTTTCATCGCTTCATCTTATTAATAAGATCAATAGCAACTTCAGGTTGTAATGTTACAAACTGAACTTGTGGTAACATAAATCCGGTGGGAATTTCGTTACAAAAAATGAAATAATCATATCCAGGTTCAACATTTAGAACCAATTGTGTCTTTGATTCGGTTTTTGCCCAAATAATTAGAGGTTCTTTATTTTTTGTTTTATATTCAATTATTTCACCACCTTTTACTAATCCAAGGTTTTCTTCGTTTACATAAATAGAATAATTTGTGGCGAAGGAAGGCTTAATAAAAACAACTCTTGCAAAATCATATTTATTTTTCAATCCACCATTTACTCTGTATTTTTTAAGTTGCGAAATCAAATTTTCTTCAATATTGTAAATATATCCGTTAATTTCTCCACAGCCATTGGTTGCAAGATTAATGTTTCCAGAGATTTTGTCTAATACGATTACATTACCGCCCACTTTCCTGGCTTCCAAAGTGGCTGCTGTAAGTCGCTCCACCCATCCACATGGTACCTGGTGATAATCTGACTTTTTTATCGTAATCGTGCCTACCTCCGTGCGCTGTTTTGGAAGTCGCTCAGCATCATTTAGAATGACAACATCTTCATAAAAGTCAAGAACGGGAATTTTGCGAATTGTGCGAACTTCAGCTCCTTTATATGTAGCACAAGAAGTTGTTGTTACTAGGAAAATAGGAAAAATCAAATTTTTAATTTGAACCATTGGAATGTTGAAACACTTGATAGCATAAAAGCAAAAAGCCGGCCAATTTTTTTGGCCGGCTTTTTTGGCGGAGAGAGAGGGATTCGAACCCCCGGAGGCTGTTAACCTCAACGGTTTTCAAGACCGCCGCAATCGACCGCTCTGCCATCTCTCCGGGGGCAAAATTAAAGTGGTTTGTTTTTTGAGCAAGTTTTTTCGTATCTTTATTTTCTTAAATTAAAAATTGATTAAGAAAAATGCAATTGTTTCGTAAAGTTTTGATTTTTAGCCTATTATATTCTGTAAGTTTTGCTGGTAAATTAGAGCTGAAGTTTGCCTACTATCATTTTTATCATCCAGAGACAAAAATTTACACCGAAACTCACTTCAATGTGAACGGAAATTCGGTCAAGGCTGTAAAAAATTCCGCTGGGAGATACACAGGCTCGGTGCTTATCACAATGTCATTTTATCATGACGACAAGATTATTCAAGGTGAAAAAATTCGGATATCCTTACCTGAAACGACTGACACCTCTTACTACAATAGAGGTTTTACAGCAAAATCGCAATTCAGATTGCCAACTGGCAGGAATCTTTTGAAGCTTGATATCCTCGATGAAAACAATCCATCTGAAAAATATCACTTCGAAATACCAATTGAAGTTCCTGATCCGAATGCATTTAAAGCATCTGATGTGATTTTAATTGCTGGAATGCCCGAAGGTGAAAATCGGGAGTTTTCAAAGAAAGATTTCATTCCCTACATTTCTTCTAGTACCTATTTATACGATAAAAATGTAAACGAATTGCTTTTTTACATGGAATTTTATGATCTCCAATCTACAGATGAGAAAGAACGACCATTTTTTGTGAATTACTTTCTCGAATCACTGATGTCGCCTATTTCATTAGAGAAGTTTGCAGGAAGAATAAAAATTCGTAACGAAGGTGTGCATCCTATTCTTGGTAGGCTAAATATCACAGAGCTGCCTTCAGGCGTTTACAATCTAGTAATTGAGTCAATCAATCGAAAAAACGAAATTTATGAACGAAAAAAAGTCAGATTTGAAAGGATATCTGATTACCAGCCAGTTTCTATTTCGCTCGATATGTTAGAAAACTTTAGTCTCGATAATTCAATCATTCCAGTAGAGATTTTGAAAGACAGCGTATTTGATTTCTTGTTGTACATGCTTCCGATAGCTACCTACAGCGAGCAAAAAACCATCGACAGGCTACTGTCAGAAAACAATAAAGATATAATGATGAAATACTTTAACTCTTTCTGGATCAACAAACAAAAATCTGGAATTACTTGGGAAGACTATTACAACAGAGTAACTACTGCAAATAAGCTTTACGGAACGCGGCTGCTTAAAGGATATCGGACAGATAGAGGTAGGGTCTACTGTTTATACGGTGCGCCTACCATAGTCGAAAGCAGGAAGCATGAGCCTAATACTTATCCCTACGAAATCTGGCAGTACGATCGATTAATTCCCTTAAATGGAACAAATCCACAAACAGATCGAATTTTCATCTTTGCTGATCGAGAGATTAACACCGGTACCTATCGACTCATTCACAGCACTGCTGCCGGAGAAACTTTCAACGAACGCTGGCAATATTTGCTCATGGAGCGCGATATGTGGACACCTAACGTCGACGATGTAGAACTGCCTGCTCAGGCTGGCGATTGGGGAACCAGATTTAACAACAGTATTATAATTAACCCTACTAAATTTGGACGCTATAATCGCTGGTAAATCATTACAGTATTAATGGCCTTTTTGATAAAACTAATTTCAAAGTTGCCACTAAATGTCTTATACACTCTTGGCAACTTTTTTTATTTGTTGTCATCTGTTTTTGGATATCGTTCGAAGGTAATATTAAAAAATTTAGAGATCGCATTTCCGGATTTCAAGGTAGAAGAGAGAAAGAAAATACAGAGAAAATTTTACAAGTATTTCTTTGAACTTCTTGCTGAAAATTTAAAAGATTTTGATCCTAAGTGGAAGGAGCACAAAAAATATGTTTTCATTGAGAATATTGAAGTGATTAAAAATATAACAAATCAAAACAAAAAAGTAATTATCATGCTTGGCCATCATGGAAATTTTGAATGGCTTAGTGTGATCCCAGAATTGCTTCAAGAAAGTGTGTATGCTGTGTATAATGAAGTAAAAAATAAAAGCATCGAACAACTCATTTTGCAAAAAAGAGCTAAATACAACCTTGGCCTTTTTCCAATGAAAGATACATATAAATTCATCGAATCAAACACAGATCAAAGAGCAGTTTACGGCTTTATAGCCGACCAAAGTCCACATGAAGGCCGCATAAATCATCGCTCAAAATTTTTTGTAGAAAATACCCCTACACATGTAGGGGCTGAGAAGATTGCGAAAATGTATAATATGGCTTTGGTATATTTAGAATGTGTACAATTAAGAAGAGGAAAATATGTTTTTAAACCTGTTTTAATAACCGAGCATCCACGAAATTATCCCGATTACCAATTGACTGATTTATACAATCAATTACTTGAACAAAACATTCGAAATCAGCCAGAAATTTATCTATGGACACATAAGCGCTGGAAGCACTTGCGACCAGGCGTATATCAATAGGAAATTCCCCATTTTTTATACAAAAAATGCATAAGCCAAGCCGGGCCAATTAATAAAAATTGCAAATCTTTAAAAAAAGAAGGTTTTTTGCCTTCGATTTTATGACCAATAAATTGACCAATCCAGGCCAGAACAAAAACAGTAATGGATATATAAAAAATTGACAGTCCGGAACTATCTAATAACCAAAGAATAGATAAACAAATAAGGGTAAATAGTGCTATTCCAACGAAAAGATTGAGAGACAAACGAAGGTAAAATATTAGGCTTAGTAGAATTAAAACATAGCTCCAATTAAACCATGTCATTGTTTCAGGAACTGGGATTGCGTAAAACAAACCCAAAATACTCCAAAAAATAAGAGGAACACATATCCAATGGATGGTTTTGTTGGTAGGATTCTGATGGCTTTGTCCATACTCGTCAAACCACTGATCTGCTGTTTTCATTGATGTTTAAGTTTTTTTAACATTTGACAAAAATAAAAAACCGACCAAAAAAAAAGGCCGGTTTTCATGAATTCCGTAACTATTTTGAAAAGCTATCTATTTAAACCATGTTTCTACTTCAGTCAATTGAAGAGCCGGAATGTCGAGTTTCTTTTTCTTTCTCAAGCCGTTGAGCTGCTGATGTACCTGAGTAGGCTTGAGCGATCGCATGGTCGAAATGTTTCCAAAAGCTTCTTTTGCCAAAGGAACCCAGGCTTCAGGTATTCCTACCTCTGTCCAATCTTCATCTTTAGGAGCAGCGGTGATTTGTTCTGGTTTCATCTGCGGAAAGAAAATAACCTCCTGAATGCTGACTTGATTGGTTAGCATCATTGTTAGTCGGTCGATGCCAATACCGAGTCCGGCGGTTGGAGGCATGCCATATTCGAGGGCCCGTAGAAAATCGTGGTCTATGAACATGGCTTCGTCGTCACCGCGTTGGCTGAGTTTAAATTGTTCTTCGAATCGCTCGCGCTGGTCGAGGGGATCATTGAGCTCTGAATAGGCGTTGGCTATCTCTTTACCGTTTATGATTAATTCAAAGCGCTCTGTGAGTGCTGGATTATCTCTGTGTTTTTTGCACAAAGGCGACATTTCCACAGGATAATCGATGATAAAGGTAGGCTGAACAAAGTGGTGCTCACACTTTTCGCCGAAGATGGCATCAATGAGTTTACCTTTTCCCATCTCAGGGGTTACTTCTATGCCCAATTGGTTGCACACCCCTCTGAGCTGCTCTTCATTCATACCTGAGATGTCGAATCCAGTATACTGCTTTATCGCATCATACATGCGCACGCGCGGATAAGGCGCTTTAAAATCAATAGTTTTATCACCTACTTGTACTTGTGTATTGCCTTCATTCACGGATTTAGCCACATGTTCTAGCAGATTTTCTGTGAATCGCATCATCCAGTGGTAGTCCTTGTATGCGATGTAAATTTCCATTCCCGTAAATTCGGGATTGTGCGTGCGATCCATCCCTTCATTTCGGAAGTTTTTAGCGAATTCATACACACCTTCAAAACCGCCAACAATTAATCTTTTTAAATACAATTCATTGGCTATTCGAAGGTAAAGAGGAATATCGAGGGCATTGTGATGGGTTACAAAGGGGCGCGCTGCAGCACCACCTGGAATCGGTTGGAGAATGGGAGTTTCAACTTCCAAGTAGCCAAAGGAATTGAAATATTCGCGCATGGCTTGTATGATGCGCGTGCGCTTTACAAAAATTTCTTTCACATGTGGATTTACGACCAAATCGACATAGCGCTGTCTGTAGCGCTGCTCAGGGTCGTTGAAGGCGTCGTGTACATTGCCTTCGGCATCGACCTTTACTACGGGCAATGGACGAAGTGCTTTGCATAGAAAGGTGAATTCTTTTATATGAATTGATATTTCACCCATTTGGGTGCGAAACACATGACCTTTTACGCCGATAAAATCGCCAATATCAGTAAGCTTTTTGATTACCTCATTGTAGAGCGTTTTATCTTCCGATGGGCAGATTTCGTCTCGATTAAAATAGACTTGAATTTTTCCTGTGGAATCTTTCAGGTCTACAAAGGCAGCCTTGCCCATGATACGCTTGCTCATTACTCGACCGGCGAGCGAAACTTGAGCGAATTTTTCAGGCTCATGATCGTTGAAGTTGGCTAAAATCTCTGCCGCAGTGTGTGTTACTGGATATTCGTCTGCAGGATATGGATTAATTCCAAGCTCTCTTAGTTTCTGTAAGGCTTCTCTACGTTGAATTTCTTGCTCAGATAAAACGCTCATTTGAACCGTGTTTTTGAAAAAACGGCTGCAAAAATAGCACGTTTAAGGAGGATTGACTTTTTTTAAATCTGATGAATTAGTGAAAAGAGAGGGAATCTAAGGGAGAATAAATAAAATAAGGGAGAATAAATAAAAAAAGCGGTCCGGACGGGACTCGAACCCGCGATCTCCGCCGTGACAGGGCGGCATCCTAACCAACTGAACGACCGGACCAGCTTGTGAAAGACCTTGATGCTAAAAGCGGTTGCAAAGATACGCGCACTAATTATTCTGCAAAATTATTACTTCGAAATGAACAAAAATTTTGATGCTATGTTTCAGTTACTTAAAAAATATCAGTGGGTATTTAACAAATTGTTTGCGGTAATTCTGTGACTTTTTTTTCTCAGATCTGTTAATATGATTTCAACCTCAAATGAGAAATTCCTACAATAGCAGCCGTTTCTGTTCTAAGTCTCAGATTACCTAAAGATATTGGAATACATCCATAAGCAATGGCTGCTTCAGCTTCTTCGGTTGTAAAATCCCCTTCAGGACCAATAAATAAACTGTATTCTGTAGAATTAACAGGCCAAGCTGTAGGTGCAAGTCTTCCTTCTCCAAAGCAAGTAGCGATGTATTTAACGCCTAGACCAGATTGGAAAGCCTCTTTTGAATTTGTAATTAATTTAATTTCAGGGAAATAACAATTCAAACTTTGCTTGGCAGCAGCTATGGCTATTTTTTCATAACGATCGAGATTTATGTTTCTTCGGGCTGTACGATGGCAAATGAGTAAACATATACTGGTGCATCCCAATTCAGTTGCTTTTTCTATCAACCATTCTGTGCGTTCGGTAGTGCGCGTTGGCGATACATAGAGGTGTACAATAGGTTCATTTTTTGGCTGTATAGAAAGAGATTCAATTTGTACTCCAACTTTTTTATTGCTTATGTGAACGATTGTTCCGTTACCAAATGTCCCTTTACCGTCAGTCAATGCGATGGGCTCCCCCACTTGCATCCTAAGCACGCGAGCTACATGATGACTTTCGTCGGGTGAGAGTGTAACAAGTCCTTCTTTAACTTCGTCAGCTACAAACAACCCCATCAGGCGCCTATATTATCTGATTTACCTGGTCTGTTAACTTGTTTTTCTATGAACTTGATGATTGCTGTGGCTACGTCTTTGCCAGAGTAGCGCTCCACGCCTTCAAGACCGGGAGAGCTGTTTACTTCCATTACCAGTGGGCCGCGATTGCTCTGCAAAATGTCGACTCCGGCTATGGAAAGTCCGAGACTTTTTGCTGCAAGCACGGCAATTTCTTTTTCTTCTTTTGTAAGCTTCACAGGTTCTCCAGTGCCGCCTCGGTGAAGATTGCTTCTGAAATCACCCTCTTTGCCTACTCTGCGATAGGCGGCAATCACTTTGCCATCTACTACGATAGCGCGCACATCTTTGCCAGCGGCTTCAGCGATAAATTCTTGCACTAAAATGTTGGCCTCCAGGCCATAAAAGGCTTCAATTACCGACTTTGCAGCTTTCTTGGTTTCGGCCAGCACTACTCCAAGTCCTTGAGTACCTTCTAACAGCTTAACGACCAACGGCGGACCGCCCACTTGCTTGATAAGATGGTCTATGTCGCTCGGATATTTTGCAAAGGCTGTTCTGGGTATAGGTACACCTTTAGAAGCTAAAATTTGAAGAGCTCTCAATTTATCGCGGGAGCGCACTAATGCCAGCGAACTGAGGGTAGTAAAAACTTTTTTCATCTCAAACTGCCGAATGATGCTGCTGCCGTAAAAGGTGACAGAAGAGCCTATGCGTGGTATGATGGCATCTACATCAGTGATTACATGATCGCCATAATACACATCGAGGTTGTTGGTTTCCATTACCACATAGCACTTGGTATGGTTCATAACCTTTACGTTGTGACCGCGTGCCAGAGCAGTTTCTACTAATCTCCGGGTAGAATATAAAAATCTATTGGTGGAGAGAATGAGAATATTCATGCTTTGAAATCAATCTACTCACATGAAAAATTAGCTATTTTTTGTCGGTACGAGAGGTCTTTTAAGCGAACATCAACAATAAAGCCTCTTCTCAGAAGTCTTCGACCCAGCAATACGGGATACTTCATCGACTCTCGGTCTGCAAGGGTCATTTCTGTTTTGAATTTACGACCGAAAAGTATGAGTATTGTTTTAATAGAAAACCGTTTTTCTATTTGTCCAAAAGAATTTTTTATGATTTTTTCTTTGAAGTCAAAGGAATAATACTCGCGGTCTTGGTAGGAAGGATGTTCAGGGTCGAGCAACATAAATGAGACTGCTGGTAGTCCCATTTTTTCAACCAACTGCACATTGTGGCAGTGAATGGCTGAGGTAGCAGCTCCAGTATCAATGCGGCATGCCAAGTTATATAGCTCAAATTCTGGAAGATCGATGTGATCTGAAGCCCCGATGAGCAAGGTTTCTATCTTTTTGTTTTTCATTTTGTTATGTCTTTTTCCAGCCTTTTGGCACACCTATTATGACGTTTTGGAGCCATATGCGCAGTTGTACGGCAAAAATGATAGCAGACAGTACTGGATACCACCAGCCCAGCTTGCCTTCACCGCCTAGTTTGCCGAGTTTAATCAATGCCCACCAGCGTTTTACAAAATACGCTGTACCTAATCCAAAAGGAATAGCAAACCAAGTATTTCCCATTGAAAGTAAGGCAAGGGACAGTACTGTAACTGTCCAAATTACAAGTCTTGAGACTTGGTAGGAGGCTAAGAAAATCTTAGAGCCAGTGCGATAATGCGATGAGGTAGAGAAATGTCTACGGCGTTGATAGATATATTCTGCCCAAGTCTTCTTGGGGATACTTACGGTTACTGCCTCAGGATGGATCACTACTTGGGTATTTTGACGGGTAGCTACTTCATTTATAAACAAATCATCGTCGCCTGAGGCAATGTGCATGTGTTTGTAAAATCCTTTGTTTTTGAAGAAAAGCTCTTTTCGATAGGATAGGTTGCGCCCTACGCCCATAAATGGCCAGCCAGCCCATGCAGCTGTGAGGTATTGCCAAGCGGTATGTAATGTTTCCATTCGAATAATCAGATTCAACAGGCCTTTTTCATTTTGGTATCTGCCATAGCCGAGTACTATTTCTACTGATGGGTCCGTGTATCCCTTCATCATGTGCTGCACCCAGTATTCGCTGGCCGGGGCACAATCGGCATCGGTGAGCAATACAATATCATGCTTTGCGGCTTTGATACCCAGCGTGAGTGCCAGTTTTTTACCTGCCCAATAATTGTCATTATCGGGTACTGTCACAATTTTAAGATTCGAATGCTGAGAGGCTTGCTCTTCGAGATAAAATCTTGAGTCGTCCCACGACCGGTCATTTACCACGATTACTTCCAGTTCAGGATATTTCTGGCTTACCCATTTGGGCAGGTTTTTTTGAAGGTTTTCCAACTCATTCCGGGCACAAACGATGAGTGAAACGGGTAAATTTTGATGGACGTTGGATTTGTTTAATCGTTTTTGAGCTGTAAAAAAAGCATAAAACAAATACCATTGAAACAGCAACGCCGGTGCCATCACCACTGTGAGCACCCACCATTCAGCAGTTGTAATCATTATTTTGTAAAAAATCTTTGATTTGGTATTTGAATGTTTTTTAAAAACCTATTAAAAGCTCAGCATCGCTGTAAGGCAAATTGTACCATTCGCCTATGGCTTTATTGGTCACAATTCCATTGAAAAGGTATAAACCTGATCGCAAATTGGGATTTGCCTTTAGCGCCGAGAGGTAGCCACCTTTTTCAGAAATATCCAATAGTAAAGGGGCTAAAACATTGCTGAGCGAAAAGGAAGCCGTACGTGAAACGCGCGATGCGATATTCGGTACGCAATAATGAATGACACCGTGTTTTATAAAGACAGGATTGTCGTGCGTGGTGATTTCGGAGGTTTCAAACACACCGCCGTTGTCGATGCTTACATCTACGATTACCGAGCCGGGTTTCATCTTTTCAACCATGTCTTCTGTTACGACAGTGGGTGTTCGACCTTTTTCGGGTCGTAATGCACCTATGGCCACATCGGCTCGCTTTAGCGCTTTAGACAAAATATTGGGCTGTAGTATACTTGTATAGACGGGTTGATTGAGTGTCTCTTGCAATCGGCGCAGGCGCATAATCGACTTGTCGAAAACCTTCACCATTGCCCCCAAAGCAAGTGCCGTCTTAGCAGCAAATATGCCTACTGTGCCTGCACCTATGATGAGCACTTCAGTAGGCGGCACACCCGATATGCCACCGAGCAAATATCCTTTGCCCTCGCGCATATTGCTCAAATATTCAGAAGCAATAAGTATAGACGTGGTACCTGCGATTTCACTCATGGAGCGCACGATGGGTACTATTCCGTCCTCGTCTTTTATATGCTCATAAGCAAGCGCAGTTATTTTTTTATCCATGAGTTTTTTAAAGTACTCGCGCTTACGAGTCTTGAGCTGGAGTGCAGATATAAGGAGTTGTTTGGGTTTGAAAAAGTCGATTTCAGAAAGCGATGGGGGTTCTACCTTCACAATCACATCTGCCTCATACACTTCTTTGGTGTCGTATACGATCTCGGCTCCGGCTTCTGAAAAATCCATGTCGCTGTAGCGTGCACCTTGACCGGCTTCGGTTTCGATGCGGATTCTGTGGCCATTGTTTACCAGTAGTCTTACTGCCTCAGGGGTAAGGGCTACTCGTTTTTCTTGAAGCCACGATTCTTTTGGTATGCCTATAAACAAGGATTGTGCTTTGGACGGGATTTCGAGCATCTCTTCTTTCGGAATCATCGAAAATCCCGGAACCCACATCTGCGATGGATTACTCATACGTCTTTAGTTCTGTTAGCACACTGCGGTGATTGTCAATTTTTTCAAAAGTAATTAAAAGAGCTGTGCCCCAAAGCAATGGTTCAATGATTTTTGGCCATTCGATTAAACACCACTTTCCTGAAGTCACAATTTCGTCGATACCTGCTTGTATTGCTTCGTCAATTCCTGACAATCGATAGCAATCAAGGTGATAAACAGGTTCGCCATCTGCTCTTTCGTATTCGTTTACAAGGGCAAAAGTAGGACTTGAAACTACATCCTTAACCCCGGCTTTCTGCATTAATGCTCTTATGAAGGTCGTTTTGCCTGCTCCCATCGGCCCGTCGAAGAGCCATAGCTTGATGTGCTTGTAGGTAGTGAGTAAGATTTCAGCTACTTTTTCATACTCTTCGGGCGAATAGATCTGTATCATCCCATCCATTCAACAGGCCCCAAAGGTACAAGGTCGGTATGAAATACTTTCGAAGGTGAAGCAATTTAACGCGGTCTAGTTCATTAAATTTTTAAACCTTATCGATGTAATTGCGTATCGAATAATATGATCAAAAAGCACGGATTACCAACAAAAATCTGTCCCGTTTGTAACCGGCCTTTTACCTGGCGCAAGAAATGGGAAAAGGTGTGGGACGAAGTGAAATACTGCAGCGATCGCTGCCGAATGTCAAAAAAATTAGTAGCTAAATGAAGGAAATAGCTCTAGTATGGTATCGATTTAATTTGAGAACCATCGACTGTGCACCCTTAGATGCTGCAGTTCGCAGCGGTTTACCGGTTGTTCCCTTTTATTGTTTTGATACGCGGTATCATTCAACTTTACATACAGATTGGCCCCGAATGGGTCAGTTTCGAGCTAAATTTTTGATGGAATCTGTACAAGACCTTCGAAATACGCTTAGAGCCTTGGGGAGCGATTTGTACGTGGTTAAAGGTTTTACTGAAACTGAAATTCAAAAACTTCAAAAAAATTCAAAAATCATAGCAATTTATTACCCAAAATATTACACAGAAGATGAGGTAGAAATTGAACAAAAAGTGGCTGATTTGGGAATTAAAATGATTGGTTTTGACGATCACTCGTTAATTGCACCTAAAGACTTGCCATTTTCTATAGAAAACTCCCCTAAGGTCTTTACTGATTTTCGAAAAAAAGTGGAAAAAAACCTCAAAATTAAACCGGAATATCCTAAGCCTTCTTCTATTAATACTCCCGACGAATATATTGAAAAAACCGAGCTCCCTACACTTAGTGATTTGGGAATCAGTCAAAATCTCCTTTTTGATTCACGCTCGGCTGTACCTTTTGTAGGTGGTGAACATGAAGCTTGGCAGAGGTTAATTCATTATTTTTGGAATACAAAAAAATTATCGGTTTACAAAGAAACAAGGAATGGATTAATTGGTACAGATTATTCGTCAAAATTTTCTGTCTATCTAGCTCATGGATGTATAAGTGCTCGCTCGATCTTCTGGCAGATTAAAAAATATGAAGAAAGTGTTGAAACTAATGAATCAACGTATTGGTTGTTTTTCGAATTGCTTTGGCGAGATTTCTTCTTCTTTACAGCTATGAAATTAAAAGGTAACTTTTTTAAAGTTCCAAGAAATTATACACCAAAAAAAACCAAAATATTTGAAAAATGGCGACAAGGCGAAACACATGAACCTTTTGTAAACGCCAATATGAAAGAACTGCTCTACACCGGATTTATGAGCAATAGAGGCAGGCAGAATGTAGCCAGCTACCTGGTACATAATCTAAAACAAGACTGGTATCTGGGCGCCATGTGGTTCGAAAGTCAGCTGATTGATTATGACGTATGCAGCAATTACGGGAATTGGACCTATGTAGCTGGTATTGGCAATGATCCACGCAATCGGGTATTTAATGTAAAGCGGCAAGCTGAAATGTACGATCCTGATGGTTCATATCAGAATCTTTGGCTGGGTTAATTCAGCCTTTTACAATTTGTTAAATATCAAAAATCTTCGTTTTTAAAAGGTATAACCTCAATTACATTTGAGCGCAAATTCATTAAATCTTTAGAAAATGAAAATCACTGTAATAGGAGCCGGTAATGTGGGTGCTACCTGTGCCAACGTATGTGCCGAAAAAGAATTAGCCGAAGAAATCGTTTTGCTCGATATTAAGGAGGGCTTCGCTGAAGGTAAGGCCCTTGACATGTGGCAGACAGCCCCTATTAACATGTACGACACCCGTATCACAGGTGTTACCAACGACTACACTGCCACAAAAGATAGCGATGTAGTGGTAATCACATCAGGTTTGCCACGCAAGCCGGGCATGAGCCGCGACGACCTCATCGCTACTAACGCTGGCATTGTAAAATCAGTAACAGAAAACATCATTAAATACTCACCCAATGCCATCATCATTGTAGTGTCAAACCCGCTGGATGTAATGACCTACTGTGCTTACAAAACAGCGGGTATCGACAGCAAGAAGGTATTTGGCATGGCGGGTATTCTCGATACTGCCCGATACAAAGCTTTTCTGGCTACTGAGCTCAATGTTTCGCCCAAAGACATCCAAGCTGTGTTGATGGGTGGTCATGGTGACACAATGGTACCCCTGCCGCGCTACACCACTGTAGGTGGTATTCCGGTAACTGAACTCATCGACGAAGAAAAGCTCACGGCCATCATCGAAAGAACTAAGTTTGGCGGTGGTGAAATCGTTAAATTGCTCGGTACATCAGCGTGGTATGCTCCGGGTGCAGCTGCCGCTCAAATGGTAGAAGCTGTGGCGCGCAATCAAAAGAGAGTTTTTCCTGTATGCTCATGGTTGCAAGGTGAGTATGGCCTAAAAGACATCTACGTAGGCGTACCTGTAGTGCTCGGCCGTAATGGTGTAGAGCGCATCATAGAGCTCAATCTGAATGAAGAGGAGAAAGAACTGCTCTACACCAGCGCCCACGCCGTAAAGGAAATGATGGACGTGCTGGACAATATGAATTCTTAATAACTGATAGATTGAACCTACTGCGAAAGCTGCCAACATCGCTTGGCGGCTTTTTTTATTTGGATTTACTTTTTTATTCACCATAGCTGATGATTAGCTACTATGAAGGCTTTAAAATTCTCTTCTTTTAAAAAAATTTTCCAACTCTACACTTACATTCATCCCTATCGCTGGAAATTTCTGTTAGGCCTGCTCTTTCTAGTACTTTCAAGCGGAGCCAATCTGATTTTTCCAAAGTTGCTTGGCGATCTGGTCGATGCCTCTCAGCTCTCCGACTTTTCTTCAGCAATTAATAAAACCGGATTGTTGTTGGTGATCATACTTATTTTACAATCGCTGTTTTCATTTTTCAGAATTGTTTTATTTGTTCAGGTGACCGAATATTCCCTTGCAGCCTTGCGAAAAGCTGCCTTTTCACACCTGATTTATCTGCCTATATCTTTCTACAACGAACGCAGAGTAGGGGAGCTGAGCAGCCGATTGTCAAACGACATCGTAGTGCTACAAGAAACGATGACCACTACTCTAGCCGAGTTTCTTCGACAGTTGCTCATCATCGTAGGTGGCGTGGCATTGCTTGCGTATACATCTTGGAAGTTGACACTTTTCATGCTCGCGATTTTGCCACCTATTGTTTTGATTACCATGTATTTCGGTCGATATATACGATCACTCTCCAAGAAAGTTCAAGATGAAATTGCCGGCGGGCAAACCATTTTGGAAGAAACGCTACAAGGTATTTACAATGTAAAAGTGTTTGTAAATGAATGGTTTGAAGAGAAGCGCTACGCCAAAGAAATTGATCATGCCTGCGATACAGCCATTAAGACCGGTATTTGGCGCGGGGCTTTTGCTTCATTTATCATCCTCGGACTTTTCGGGGCAATGGTGGCCGTACTCTGGAAGGGAACAACACTAATCGCACAAGGTGAACTTGCCACTGGCCAGTTATTTTCTTTTGTGATTTATTCAGGCTTTATTGGCGGTAGTATCGGAGGAATGGCTGACATCTACACACGTATCCAAAAAGCCATTGGAGCTACCGAAGAATTACTGAAAATATTTGAATATCAGAAAGAAACCGATGCTTTTTCACAAGCTGAAAAAATACAACTGCCTGCTGCAGTGAGAGGTAGCATACAAATCCAGAATCTTACCTTCTCTTATCCGAGTCGTAAAGATATACAGGTTCTAAAAGGCATCGATTTAAACATACACTCAGGCGAAAAAGTAGCTCTGGTAGGCAGTAGTGGAGGAGGCAAGAGTACTTTAATTGCTCTGCTGTGCAAACTGTATGAAAATTATGAAGGTGAAATTGCTCTCGATGGAATCAATTACAGAAATCTAAGTCCACAGCAAGTGCGCAGTCATATAGCCGTAGTGCCTCAGGAAGTTTTGCTGTTTGGTGGTACCATCAGAGAAAACATAGCCTACGGAAAGCCCAATGCCACAGAAGAGGAAATCATAGAAGCTGCTAAATCGGCCTATGCATGGGATTTTATTTCTAAATTTCCTGAGAAATTAGACACAATAGTGGGCGAACGCGGTGTTCAGCTTTCCGGTGGGCAAAGGCAGCGCATCGCCATCGCACGAGCTATTATAAAAAATCCCTCTATTCTCATTCTCGACGAAGCTACATCTTCTCTAGACTCTGAATCAGAATACTACATCCAGCTGGCTCTCGAGAAAATCATGGAAAATCGTACATCGATCATTATAGCACACAGACTTTCTACCATCAAAAAAGTAGATAAAATCGCAGTAATTGACAGCGGAAAAATAGTAGAATTAGGCAAGCATGATGATCTGTTAATAAAAAACGACAGTTTATATAAAAAATGGTTTCAACTTCAAAATTTTTAATACTTTTACACATAATAGCCTATAATAAATGACTTTGTGGCAAGTAATTGTAGATTTTTTATTTTTCTTGTTGTACTGTTTAATACATTAACTTTATCAAGTTATGCACAGTATAGACTTTCAGATAACGATAGCCTGAACAATTACTTGATAAGAAGAATCTTTGTAGTTCGATCTTTTGGCGATCAAAAATCTATTGACGAGTTACTTAAAAAAATCAACGAAATTCCTGATGAAGACTATGCAGAAGAACGTGAAATTGTAAAAAATTTTCTCTACATACGAAAATCTTATTTAGATAAAAATTTACCGCTTTTATTTTACTACTTCGATTTAAATGCTAAGCTCAAAACAGATAATATCTATCTCGACATTCAAAAAAATCAACATACAGGGATTTACTTTTTACTTTTTGATTCTTTAGACAAAGCCATTGATGAATTTTTTAGATTCGCTTCTTATGAACAAATGCAAGATTCTTCTTTACTATCTATTTCTAATTATCAGGCGGCACAGATATTGTTTCGCCAAGAAAACTACCTAAAAGCTAAGGAATTCTTTTTTAAAAGTATTCCATATTTCTTCTTTCTTCCTGATTCTTCTTATATCTTCAATCGTTTTCAAGAAATTTATTCCAATATTGCCCTATGCTACTTGAAGATGGATGATTATAAAACTGCCAAATACTACTTTCAAACATGTAAGTATTACATAGATATGTCTAAAAAATACATACAAAAAAACAAAAGAAGATATTTTGAAGATGAATATGAAGAACTAAATCGCTTTATATATGAAGCTAGAGGCGTACTTTACGGAAATTTGGGTCAGATTTATATATTGACTGGAAATACGAAAGAGGGAATAGAGTTATTAAAAAAATCGATTGATATAAATATACAAATTACATTCGATAATAAAGATGCCTACATAACTGCTGGCCATTTGATAAATACTTATTTCAATTTAGAACAATATGACAGTGCTCTTTATTACATGAACTTATATTTCGATAAAATTCAAGAATATGACCTTCACAAAATAAATGCTGATATTTCATTTAATGCGTTAAAATATTACCTGCCGAAAGACAAGGAAAAATCACTTTACTATATCAAAATTTATGAACAGGCTAAGAAAAATTATGAAAAAATAAACAGAAGCAAAAAATTCTTTGAAAAATACATAGACCTCATCGATCAAAAATATGCACTTCACTTTGAAAATGAACGATTAAAACAAGAAAAGAGACTTCAAAGAGAGGAATTTAATAAACTAATATTGCTCATTATAATTACAGTTTTGGTATTCACTATTTTAATGTATCTCTTTTTCTACTCAAAAATTAAACAGCGAAACGAGATAATTGAATCGTATAATGCAGAGCTGCAAAAAATTAACAATGAGCTTGAAACTGCAAATATTCAAAAGTCTTCCATAATGGGTATGGTGGCTCATGACCTTCGTGGCCCTATTTCATCCATAAAATCCTTAAACGAATTGCGAAGAGACAATGCTATATCATCTGAAGAATTTGATACCCATGTGAATGACCTTACAAATACTTCTTATGAAGTAATTAATGACATCATTGACTTTGTAAAAACAGAGCAAAGTAGAAACGAAAAAAACTTTGAGAATGTTGATATCAATCCGATTATTGTTCAAACGATTGAAGAGTTAAAACACGTCTATCATCAAAAAGGCATACAAATCAATTACACCCCGCGCGAAACCTATGTAAAAACTGAAAAAATCTTGTTTAAACGATTGATACAAAATTTACTGAGTAATGCATTAAAATTCAGTCACAATAATGGCTCAGTAAATATTAGAGTAGAAGATAAAAGAGATGCAATAAAACTTGAAATAGAAGATGAAGGAATTGGAATACCAGAAATGATGCTCGGCAGCTTATTTGAACCCTTTACTAAAGCTTCTAGAAAGGGTACAAATAATGAACCGTCTCACGGTTTAGGTATGAGCATAGTAAAGCGCATTGTTGATTACCATAAGGGAAAAATTACCGTAAAATCAAGCGTAGATGTTGGAACTATTTTTACCATTGAATTACCGAAATAATCTTAGAGATCTGGATTTCGTACATAAAAATAAAATCCATTTTTAGAGTAAAGAAATTCAGCATCCTTAACCGTTTCCTCAAATTGTTTTACGTGATATTTTCTAACGGAAAAATATACAGGTTTATCCACTTTTCCTGTTTCCAACCAAATTGGATTATGTTTATTCAAATTCATTGATTTATTGCACTGAGTATAAAAGTATTGTGCATAACTTTTATATTTAAAGGTAGTAACATATACGTCTTTATTATTGAGTGATTTAAAAAATTCGATATTTGCTCTTTGCGAAATTCGTTCAATATTTCCAACATGAGCATATAAGGTAGTTTGAATCCAGACAATATGAAAGAATGAAGTGAGGTATAGAGTGCTTATTCTTTTATTTTTTAAAAAGTATATCCCAAAAATTAGAAACAGCAATGCAGCTAAAATAGGTATAAAATCTAACCAAGGCCATTGAACTAAAACAGCTTGTAAATTTTCCTTAGCAAAGTCATCTTGTATTTTTAAAATGAGAATAGATTTCACATGGGGCAACAATAAAAGAGCTACGGATATTATTAGAATAATTATTGAAATAACTACATATAAAATCTTTGGTAATAAAGTAAACGAACTTCTCTCGCGAATATTTTTATATATGTAAATAGATGCAATAAAAGTAAGCGGGTAATAGGCCAAACTACTGTAATGAACAATTTTCGTTTTGACTAAGGAAAAGAGAATTAAAACAACGAAAAACAATATGGACATCCATCGAATATAATCTCTTGTAATTACGTTAAAAGTTTGACGATTTTTTTTGTCAAAAAGCCATGCTGTAAAAAAGACTGAGGCTGGGAAGCATCCGAAAAGAAGTACAACAACGTGATACCCGAAGAAGCCCCTGTGACCGGCATCGGGTGTAGTGAGTAACTCCCACTGTCGAATAGTAAATTCAATTAAAAAATCTGGTCCGTTAATACTGTAGTCAACTAAAAGCCAAACGCCAAATGTGAAGAGACTTGTACATAAATAAACAATGAAATGCCAAAACGGCAAATACCAGCTAAATCGTTCAAAAATCCAATACACAAATGCTACCAATGAAATAATAAGTAAAGCTACTGGTCCTTTTGTCAAAATAGCAAAACCACCAAACAGCCCGGCAAGTAAAAGTTTATATAGCGATTTTGAAGATCTTTTATAGGAGTGATAATGGCTAATTATGCTGATTAATGAAAGAAAAATAAAAAAGTTGAACCAAGGATCGATTATTCCACTTTTAAAATAAAGATGAGGTAAAATAGATGCCCACCACATAACAACCCACACCCAAGCAAATTGAATGGAAATAATTTTTTTACCGTACCAAAGTAAGAAAGCTGAAACGACTACTCCGAGAATTGCATTGGGTAGGCGAGCAGCAAATTCATTTACTCCAAAAAAATGCATACTTATTGCTTGAAGCCACATAAAAAATGGCGGTTTCTCTGTAAAAACTTGAAAGTCGATTTGTGCATTCAAATAGTTGCCAGAAACAACCATTTCGCGGGCTATTTCTGCAAAATTTATTTCATCCCAATCAAATAAGTGTACGTTGCCAATAAAAGGTATAAAAAGCAATAGCGATACAGCAAAAGCTAGAAAAAGATTTTGATAAAATCTCATTTTTTTGGATAAAAAACTTTGACCAATCGCACACAAAAATGCGATATCAAGATACCTAAAAGACCACCAGCTGCCACATCAGGTACAAAATGTTGTGATAAATACACCCGACTGATACCCACCAAAATAGCAATGAGGGAAAACAGATAGCCTATTTTTTTAGGTGCTATTACGGCGATCAAACTCCAAAAGGCAAAAGCTGCCATGGTGTGCCCTGAGGGAAAACTGTATTTGGAATGCATGCGCACTCCTTCCACGAGTTGGAGTTTATCAGTACCTATGGCTAAAATCGGACGATCGATGTTTGGGAAGAGAACAGATTTTCCGAGGGCTGTGATAATCAAAGTGATAACTGCTGTCGACGTGAAAAGAAAGAAATATTCCCAATTTTTTTTGAAACCGAAATACAGGATAAATGGGACAAAAATCAAACCGTCGCCTAGATGAGTGATGTACTTAAAAAAAACGTCGGAAACAGGATGCTTCCAAACGTTCAGTGCTAAATGTAATTCTACCTTGTCAAAAAAAAAGGATAAAAAGCTGGTAACAGCGAGGAAGATTGCTGTCGGCACCAGAAATGTTGTTGGTATTTTGAGCTCAGAGGTCATTTAGTTGGAGCCAAGGAGGTGAAGTAAATCTCCTATCTGACTGTTCCATAGCTTTTTAGACTCCTCGAGTTCGTCTTCGTAGGCAAAATCGATTACCCAGAGCGAGAGGTCGTTGGTAATTTCGTCTTCAACGAGCCTGAACTCAAAGAAATATTTATTGCCTGCTTGTTCGTCTTCTTCCCAGCGAAAGCGAACATACTGTTCAGGTCTTTTCCCGATCATTTTGGCTTTTTGTTCGGTATCGCCCCAAATAAAGGTGAAGTTGTCCCCTTTATTGTTTACGTCGTCACAAAACCATTCAGCCAAGCCATTAGGGGTACTTAAATATTGAAAAAGCAGTGGTTTTGAACATTTTACTGGATATTCGAGTTCAAATTTTACTTTTTGAGCTTCAGCCATTGACTAATTTTTTTTAGAAACAGTTTTGATTGGTTTTAAAAATCGGCCGAATATAGAAAAATCAAAATATCTACAAGAACTAGGGTCAAAAAAATGTGAATAAATCGAATTTATTTGATTCGCTGGTCGTAAACAGCGCCCATTCCGGGATTTTCACCTAAAAGGGTATTTGTGATGTATCGTTTGATGGCGTGAAAGGTCATCATGTGGAGGTCTTCGACGATTTCCATGTCTGACATTGGAATGTGAATGCTGATGTCGGCTATTTGGGCACATAGTCCACCCTTGTAACCGGTAAGTGCTGCTGTTTTTATGCCTTGATTTTTAGCCCATTGGAGTGCATTTACAATGTTTTTTGAGTTGCCACTTCCAGAAAGACCGATTACCAAATCGCCGGGTCGAGCAAAGTTTTTGAGTTGCTCTTCGAAGATGGCTTCGTAACTGATGTCATTTGAGATAGCCATTAAGGCGGGAATATTGTCGTTTAGGCAGATGAATCGGAAACGTTTCTCAAGGCCAAAAGAAGCACCTTTTACATAGTCGCCGGCTACGTGCGAAGCTGTGGCACCGCTACCGCCGTTGCCCATAGTATAAATGGTGCTTCCTTCGTGGTAAGCGTGCATGATGGCTTCTGCCAGCTCAGCTACTTTATTTGTTGGTATTAGGCTTACAGCATTTTGGGAATTTTGTAAGTATGTTTCGATGTCTTTAATCATTGGGCTAAGAATTGAGCAACTAATGTAAAAACTTTATCCGGTTGTTCGGCATGAACCCAGTGACCAGCGTCATTGACTGTTTCAACTCTGGAATTTGGAAAATGTTTCGAAATGAGGGGAAAATCGCTGTCGCGAATGTAATCGCTGCGGTTGCCGCGAATGAAGAGTGTAGGGCCTTGATAAACAGCGTATTCAGGTAAAGCGCGGCCAACTTCTTCGATTTTATCGGCTATTACATCGAGGTTGAAGCGAAATTCAAAGCCAACGGGGGTACGGTGTAGGCTTTTGAGCAAAAACATTCGGATGTCGGGTTGGGCAATTTTTTGAGCGAGTTGTTCTTCGACGTCGGTGCGGCTTTCGGTTTTCAGGTTAAGTGAACGCAGAGCTTCGATGATGAAGGTGTGATGCACGGGATAGTATCGCGGGGCTATATCTACTACGATTAATCGTTCCACTACATCTGGGCGAAGGGTAGCTAGTAGCATAGCAGTTTTGCCGCCCATCGAGTGGCCTAATAAATTGGAGGGTGTTAAGTGATTTGTTTCAAGGTATTCCAAAACGTCGGCAGCCATAGTTTCGTAGTCGAAGTGTTTGGTTTTGTACGATCGACCGTGATTAGGCATGTCGAGTAGGTGTACTTCGATTTGCTCTTCTTCAGCCCATCGGCGTGCAAGGGTGGCCCAATTATCGCCCATGCCGAAGAGGCCGTGCAGGACGATGAGCTTACAGTGATTTCCGGAACCATAGATTTTGCTGTATAGTTTCATGAGCTGTGGAATAGTGGGCAAATGTAATGGCGAACGCAGTGAGCCTCGCGTGAGGGATGCGGAAGGCGCGCGCAAGCGCGGTGCGAAGGCAACGCGAAGCGGTGCTGAAGCACAGAAGCGAAGCGTACCCTGTAGCAGCCCGACCCAGTCAAGAGCGCGTATGCGCTCTGCCTGGGGCACGCCCAAAAAAGGATAAAAAAATTATTTTCTTTTAAAAATGGGAACGTTAGAACAAGCCTCGCCGTACATGAGTGAGCGCACGCATGGTTGTAGCTTATGGGTAATGGCGGTAAAGGCAGCCGGTGTGATGGCGGGATGTTGACAGCCGTTAATGAGCACGCGTTGACCTCGATATGGCTCTACAGGTAGATCGGCGATAGCAGCGAGGAGTTTGGCTTTTTCGAGGTCTTGTGGGTCGGAGTAAAGTGAGTGTGCTTGGTGCGCTTCTAATCGGCTGGAGATGAGCATCCATGCCCACATGGGTACAATAGCATCGGTGGTGCAAGTGAGCACTACTGTACGACCTGTGTGCTGTGACCAGTGATATGCTCGAATGTGAGATTTGAAGTCGTCTTCGCGCAGTATGATGCCTTCGTAGAGCCAGTGGGCAATGTCGAGCACAGGCACATCGGCCTGGTGGAGGAGTTCTTTGAGGCTCAGATTGATGAGGCCGCTTTCGGCTACTTTGTTCTGAATGATTTCCATCGGAGTATATCCAGTTCAGAAAATTCCGAGTTCGAGTTTGGCTTCTTCGCTCATCATGTCTTTATGCCAGGGCGGATCGAAGGTGATTTGCACTTTCACGTCGGTAACCACGTCGAGGGTTCGCACTTTCTCTTGCACTTCGGTAGGAAGGGTTTCGGCCACCGGGCAGTTTGGCGAGGTGAGTGTCATGAGAATTTCTACCTCTCCGTGGTCGCTTACTTTTAGGTCGTAGATGAGACCTAGATCGTATATGTTGACCGGAATTTCGGGATCGTAGATGTTTCGCAAAACTTCTACTACTTGGTCGGCAAGCTCTTGCATTTGATCGTCGGTAAGCATAGCAGTACTGTTTTAGCTTGGTTGAGTTAATTGGTTGAGAGCCAGTGCGTAATACTTCATTTGCTTAATCATAGCCAATAGACCATTGGCCCGCGTAGGTGATAAGTGCTGTTTTAGGCCAATTTTTTCTATAAAGTGAATGTCAGCATCTACTATGTCTTGGGGCAATTGATTGTCGAAAACGCGAATCAATAGAGCTACTATGCCTTTTGTGATTATTGCATCACTATCGGCTGTGTAGCGGATTCTACCATTATCGCCAAGGTGGGCGTGTAGCCATACACGGCTTTGGCAGCCTTTAATGAGGTTTTCGTCAACTTTGTATTTTGGGTCTAAGAGCGGAAGTTCTTTGCCGAGGTCGATTATATATTCGTATTTCTGTTCCCAGTTGTCAAACATCTCGAACTCCTGTACGATTTCCTCTTGAATTTCAGCGATGGAGGGCATTTGAAATTTTTTTTACAAAAATAGGGTTATGGCTGAATTGTCCCAAATGTCAGGAATCACAAAGTATTTTTGAAGGTATAGAAAAATAATGAAATTTTTTTATCATTAAAAATTAGTCGTCCCGATTTTATTTGTAATGATATATAAGGAAAATTTAAAATCCTTGAAATAGTGTTGTTGATTTTTAAAGAGTCTTGAACTTTGTAATATGAATAGACATGTGTTTGTAGCGAGCACCATCGCTGCACTTTTGATGGTAGCATGTAAAAACAATCAAGAAACTTCTGAAATTGTCGAAAATCAACCGAAAACACCTATTGATAGTTTAACAGCATTAATTGAAAAGAATCCCGATAATGCGGTGTATTTGGCAGAGCGGGCGTCGCAGTATTTAGATGAGCGAAAATTTAAAGAAGCTCTCGAAGACATTGATAAAGCTTGGCTGCTGGACTCTAATCACGTGAGAGTGCAGCTGATTAGGGGCGATGTGTATTATGTACTCAACAGAACTCGTGCTTCGCGCGACAGCTGGCTAAAATGTGTGGAGCAGGAGCCCGATAACGAAGTATGCAGAATGCGTTTAGCTGAACTGTATCTGGCCGTCAAAGACTTAGAGGCAGCTCAAGAACATCTAAAAGTAGTACTGGAAAAAAATAAAACAAATGCCAATGCTCATTTTATGATGGGTGTGGTAATTAGAGATTTGTATGGAGATACAGATCGCGCCCTGTTGTCGATTCAAAGAGCTATTGAAATAAAAGAAGACTACGTTGATGCGCTCGATATGATGGGTGTACTGCTCACGGCTAAGGGTGATCCATTGGCAATCAAATATTTACAAAATGCTCTTGAGTACAATCCCAATAGACATGACTTGATTTACAAGTTGGGATATGCCTACATGCGTTTTGGGAAATTTAATGAAGCGATGGAGATGTTTACTAAAGCTACTATGCTAAATCCGAAAGATGAGGACAGTTTTTTCAACATGGGATTTATTCACGTTGAGACGAAAAACTACTCTATTGCAAGGGAATACTTCGACAAAGCAGTGAAAGCAAATCCTGAGTCGTTTAAGGCGTATTACGGTCGAGGATATACGAATGAGATGCTGGGAAATGCCAAAGCCGCCATCGAAGACTATACGCACGCGCTCACGCTCAATCCGGAATATACACCAGCTGCTGAAAGCTTAAAGCGACTTGGAAGATACTAAAGTGAAGAAGTAGTGAAAAAAAAGCTTATTGTTCTCATTTTTAACATAGTCGTCGTCTTTTCTTCTTTTGGTCAAGCATCACGGATCGATCTGTATAGGGTGATGTTTTATAACGTTGAAAACCTTTTTGACCCAAATGACGACCCTGAGAAGAACGACAACGACTTTACTCCAGAAGGCAACTATCGTTGGACAGAATATCGGTGGAGGGAGAAGACGGCCAAGATTGCAAAAGTAATTCGCGCAGTGGGTGAGGGTCAGTTGCCTGCAATTATTGGTTTTTGTGAAATCGAAAATCGATTGGTCTTAAATGAGTTGTCTCGTCATCCCATCATTCGCGATGGAAAATATCAGGTAGTTCATTATGATTCACCTGATCGCAGGGGGATTGACGTTGGTCTGTTCTACCGCGACGGAGTTTTTACTCTTCTTTACTCAGAGCCATTGAGAATACAAGTTGATAACAAACCTGATTTCGCAACCCGAGATATCTTATATGTTAAAGGAGTGCTGGCTGGAGTGGATACCATACACCTTTTTGTAAACCACTGGCCATCGAGATTGGGGGGTGCAGCCACCAGCGAACCTAATAGAATAGCCGCTGCTCGCACACTTCGCAACAAAGCGGATAGTATAATGACCGTTATTAAAAATGCCAATATCTTAATCATGGGCGATTTTAACGACGAGCCTGAGGATGTCAGTCTGTCAAAAATTTTGGGAGCTGAAAAAAAAGAAGACAGAAAAGCTAGCTTAATCAATCTTATGCTCGATATGCCACCGGGTGAGGGGAGCCATCGCTTTCAAGGTCGCTGGGGATTCTTGGATCAAATCATTGTTTCAAGACCATTGGTAGAGGGGTTAGGAAAATTACAAGTGGCTGAAGGCAAAGCATATGTGTTTAAAGCCGATTTTTTGCTCGAAGACGACAATCGCTATCCAGGCAAAATGCCTTACAGGCAATTTATCGGTTTTAAATTCAACGGAGGCTATAGCGATCACCTACCTGTGTACGTAGATGTGACAGCGAAAAAATGATTTGTAAAATTGCTTCATTGATGCATTTTTGCCTTAAATACACAAACTTGATGAAATCAGTGACGAAAATTTCCTTTTTGGTTTTTTCTTTTTTACTTATTCTTACAAGTTGTAAAAGAAAAAGCTCGAATGACGATGCCGTTGGAGATCCTATTCTAAGCCTGCCGATTGAAGAGAAGACTTTTATACTGCTTACTAATACTTTTGGTCCGAACGATCCGAATGCTGGAGGTGCAGCTGCTCTTTTTCAGCTCTATGCCGACTATTTACCCGGTCGGATTTTTATGATGAACATACCCTCACAAGACAATCCAGCATATAAGGCCGGAGTGACAGACAGCATCATGATGACATTTTTTAAAAAACCACCAGTGCCTGCTTTGCATCTGAATAATGAGTTTGTGGATTTAGATCTGGCTGAAAAAATTGACCTTGTATCAAACCGTGCTCCTAAAGCAGCTGTGAATCACTTGGTAGCAGATAAAGGCGATTATTACGAAGTAAGAGCTAAGTTGAAAATTTTGGATTTTTTCTACACATCTTCGTTTTATATCACATCTTATTTGCTAGGTGATTTTGAACCTAAAGATTACGGTGGTGGAGTGAATTTCAGCACACAGCCACTACCCGGAGTTACAGAAATTTCAAATGGAAGGCTCTCTTATGCATTAGACATCAAATCTTTGAGAGATACCTCTCGAGTGGTGGTGCGCAAGGGGGATCCCGTAATGCACTATCGCGTATTGCTTTCGACTGATTCCCTTGCCTTTGCTCCTGGTCTTTTGCTCGATACCATCAACATCTTCGGCAGAAGTTTTGACGCGGGCGATATTTTCGGTTTGCAGCAAACACCTTTGAGATTCAAACTACCTAAAACTCCAGCTTCAGAGGTAGCTGCCAATCTGTATGTAGTAACTTTGGTATTCAGAAAAGAAGACGGAGATCAGCAAATTCGATTGGAAAACTCCTTTCAAACCCGAATTCGATGAAAATACGCATTATAATAGCTCCAATCTGGATACTTCTTTTAGTTTTCACTACTGTAACTTGTAAAAGAGTGCCTATCACCGGTAGGAAGCAATTAGCATTCTTACCTGCTTCGGAGCTCAATACTTTGAGCTTTTCACAATATCAACAGATTAAGGAAAAAGAGCAAGTGATTAAAGGCACGCCTGAAGCCCAGATGATAGAACGCGTAGGGCGTCGTATTCAAAAGGCTGTAGAAGATTATTTGAAAGCCAATGGTCAGTCGCAACTATTAAATGGCTTTGAATGGGAATTCATTCTTATAAAAAGCGATGTAATAAATGCCTGGTGTATGCCTGGAGGTAAAGTGGCTTTTTACACGGGCATTCTTCCGATTTGTAAAGATGAAACAGGCGTAGCAGTGGTAATGGGCCATGAAGTCGCACATGCCATCGCTCAGCACGGCAATGAACGCATGTCGCAAGCTATGCTACAGCAATTTGGAGGAATGGCGCTCGCAGTGGCACTGCGCGACAAACCAGCTGAGACACAGGCCATCTTCTTAGGAGCGTACGGTGTAGGCACTACTGTAGGTGCTATTCTGCCATTCTCAAGATTGCATGAAAGTGAGGCTGATCGATTGGGACTAATCTTTATGGCTATGGCGGGATATGATCCGCGAGAAGCTCCAAAATTTTGGGAACGCATGTCGAAACTGAACGGAGGCCAGAAACCGCCTGAGATTTTAAGCACCCACCCTTCCAACGAACGGAGAATCAGTGATCTAAATGCACAGATTCCTGAAGCATTGAAATATTACAAACCTTAAAATTCAATAGTCGTTGAAAATCAAGGATTTTGTTAAAATTTACTCAACAGTGTTGCTCGCACATGTGGCTGCACAAGCAGTGGCTAAAGATTTTTCACTGCTGTTTTTTACCAAATTGCTCATTCCACTGTCCGTTTTGTTGTACAATTTCTACTTTAATAAAAACACGCTTATAAACATTTTTCTTTCATCGTCTTACACGTTTTTCCTATTCGGAAATGTACTGATGATGGTAAGTCCGCAGTACGATCCGTGTAGGTTTGATATTCCCATGTTTTCGTATTCAACAGCCTTTTTATTTCTAGCTATTCTGCCTTTGATTCGCTCTGAATGGAATACGACCAACGTATTGACGGGACTACTTGTGGCCGTTATTAATGGTTTTTTGTCTTATCTTTATATTTTAAAAGGTTTACAATCAAACCAGTACATTTTCATCATCTTTGTAGTTAGTTTTGTTTTAATGTCTTTTGCTACTTTTTTATACAAAACTGAGGCAAAAAAGAAACTTTATATCACTGGTGGACTTTTTGGATTGTCGATTTCTAATCACTTGTTAGGATTTTGCACATTCCGCGAAAAAATACCTTTTTTGGTACCAGTAGCGATGCTGTTTTATGGGTTGAGCTTACTGCTTTTTCTCTTTGGGTATATTGATTTAGATGAACAAGCTATAAATGGAACATCAAAATATGACGGCAATTCCAACAGTTGATTTAGCAGAATTTTTATCAAACGACCCATCTCAAAAAGCAGCATTTGTCGAAAAACTGGGCAAGGCATACGAAGAAATCGGTTTCGTAGCCGTAAAAAATCACGGATTGAGCGATGAGCTGCGAGATTTACTGTACGAAAAAGTAAAGGCTTTTTTTGCGCTGCCTGAAGAAGTCAAGAAAAAATACGAAATCCCTGGATTAGCGGGGCAACGTGGTTACACACCATTTGGCAAGGAGCACGCCAAGGGATTTAATAAAGGTGACTTAAAAGAGTTTTGGCAGTTTGGTCAATGGGTCACTGAGCCGGTAGAGGGCGAAGTGTATCCAGCAAATGTAGAAGTGACCGAAATTGAAGGATTCAATGAGGTTGGGCGTGAAGTGTATAAAACGCTTGAAAACACAGGCATACAAATTTTAAGGGCAATTGCGCTGTATTTAGGTTTAGAAGAAAATTACTTCGATCGATATGTACACAATGGAAACAGCATCCTTAGGGCTATTCACTACCCGCCTATCACTCAAGAGCCTGAAGATGCTGTGCGCGCTGCCCAACACGAAGACATTAATCTGATTACCCTTTTAATGGGTGCTTCCGCTGCAGGGCTTGAGGTACTAAATAAAAAAGGTGAATGGATCGCAGTGACTGCACTGCCAGAACAAATCATTGTAAATGTAGGCGACATGCTTCAGCGGCTTACAAACAACGTATTGCGCTCTACTACTCATCGTGTTGTCAATCCGCCAAGAGAAGAGTGGCATGAGCCAAGATATTCGATCCCGTTTTTTTTACATCCGGTATCGTCAATGCCACTGAATTGTTTACCTCAGTGCATTTCTGCCGATCGGCCTAAGGCTTACGATGACATCACTGCCGGAGAATACCTCGATGAGCGCTTACGCGAAATTGGATTGAAGAAATAGCCTGATGTGGCTTCCGGAAGTTTTGTTCTGGGGTTCATTAGCCTCTGTATTTTACACATATAAAGGCTATAGTTGGCTTTTGAAGGTTTTACCGGCGGAAAAATTTATAGATATACCTACCTGCAAAGACTGGCCAAAGGTAGAAGTCATCTTTGCGGCACACAACGAAGAGGCAGTGATTGCTTCGAAGCTGCAGTCTCTAATAAAATCGACTTACCCGGCTGAGTTGCTCACTGTGACGGTAGGCTCAGATGCCTCTACGGATCGCACCGATGAAATTGTAGAAGAATTCAGTAAAAAAAGCTCTATAGCCATTCGCCTAGTGCGCTTTTCAAAGCGCACAGGCAAGGCGGGCATTATTAATAAACTGGCTACGGACAGTACAGCTGACATTTTGATCTGTACTGACGCAAATATTTTGCATGAAGCAGATTCCATAACAAAGGCTGTGACCTTACTTACCACGGAACCCAAACTGGGGGCTGTAGGGGGTACTTTGCACTTTGTGGTAAAAAGTGCCGAAGGCATTGCCCTGCAAGAAAACTATTATCGAACATGGGAAAATACTGTTCGACACCGTGAGTCAGCCCTATGGCAACTACCGATGGGTTTTGAAGGAGGGTTTTATGCCATTCGCAGGGAACTCTTCAAACAAATTCCGAAAAACTTCTATATGGAAGATTTTTTTCAAACCCTCCACTTGTATTGCAGTGGCTTTAAGGCGTATTTGCACCCCGAAGTCATCGGGTATGAAGATGTGAGCACGCTTCCTGAGGAGGAATTTCAACGCAAGAAAAGGATTTCTATAGGTAACTTTCAGAACCTTTTCTACTTTTTCCGTTGTCTTCATTCAAACATGCGACTGGCCTTCGTCTTTTGGTCGCACAAAGGTTTGAGGTGGATTACACCTCTCCTGCTCCTGATGGCACTGGTTGCTAATTTGTTTTTAGCACTTTTTACTACAAAAAAACTTTACAGCATCACTCTCCTGATGGCTGGTTTTATTTTATTTTTAAGTCTCTTGGGGAGGATTTTATCAAAAAAGAAACAAAAATTCGCACTTGCAGTCTTCATCTATCACTTTGTGAATATGAACTTTGCTCTGCTTATAGGACTTATTCAATTTATCAAAGGCGTAAACTCCAATGTCTGGCAACCCACCCGCAGAAACCAAGCCTAAGCTCAACACGATAGAAGAAGCCATCGAAGACATTCGAAAAGGAAAAATTGTAATCGTGGTGGACGATGAAGATCGGGAAAATGAAGGCGACTTTGTAGCAGCTGCTGAGAAGGTAACTCCCGAAATGATCAATTTCATGGCCATACATGGCCGAGGCCTGATTTGTGTGCCTTTGCTCGACAGCCGATGTGACGAGCTCGACTTACCACCTATGGTTATGCACAATACCGATCCACATCACACGGCTTTTACCATTTCAGTTGATTTGAAGGGACGGGGAAACACTACGGGTATCTCGGCAGCTGACAGAGCGCGCACCATTCTGGCATTGGTCGATGAAAACAGTAAACCTGAAGATTTCGCCCGACCGGGTCACATTTTCCCGCTGCGGGCGCGGCCGGGAGGGGTTTTACGCCGTACGGGTCACACAGAGGCAGCTATTGATTTAGCGCGCTTGGCAGGACTTAAGCCCGCCGGTGTAATCGTTGAGATTATGAACGACGACGGTACGATGGCTAGACTGCCCCAGTTAATGAAAATTGCTGAGCGATTCGATTTGAAAATCATTTCGATCGAAGATCTCGTGGCGTATCGAATGAGGAATGAGTCGCTCATTCAATTGATCGACCACTTTGACATCCAGACCCCCTATGGGCCTTTTCACTTTTATGCATTTGAACAAACCACAAATCACCAAATACACATGGCTTTAACTATGGGCCAGTGGACAGAAGATGAAACCGTAATGGTTCGCATACATTCAGCCCTTGCAGGTGCTGATCTGCTTTCGCTCATTTTTGCTGATCCCTCTCAGCAATTGCACAAAGCGCTAAAGCGCATTTCAAAAGAAGGTAAAGGTGCCATTGTCTATTTAAATCAATCAAACAATCCTTCGCTCAACCTCCTGGATGTGATAAAATATTACAAAGAAAAGTTGGAGCATATCAAACCCTCTTTTACCCGCGATGCGCGCGATATAGGCATCGGAGCTCAAATCTTGCGTTTTTTAAAAATTCGAAAAGTCAAACTCTTGACCAACAACCCCATTAAACGCGTGGGCGTAGTCGGTTATGGGCTCGAAATAGTTGATAATGCAACTTTTGATGCATAATCACTGATGAGCTGCAAAGTCATTTTTACGGGTACAGGTACATCGCAAGGGATACCTGTAATTGGATGCAAGTGTCCAGTTTGTACTTCTCAAAATCCACGTGATCGCAGAACTCGTACCTCGGTGCATGTGATAGTGGGCGACATTCACCTCCAAGTTGATGTGGGCCCGGACTTTCGGCAGCAAATGTTGGCAAACCAGCTCGATCGGGTTGATGCAGTTCTTCTTACACACGAACACATGGATCATCTGGCTGGGATTGATGACCTCAGGCCTCTGATTTTCAATCAAAAAAGGCCAATGCCGATCTATGGAACAAGTCGCGTATTAAAAGTCGTACGCCAACAGTTCCCTTATGCTTTTGCCTCGGAGGAGGATCGCTATCCGGGAGCTCCAGAGCTAAAAGCAGTGGAGATCGATGGTCAAAAGCCTTTTAAAGTAGAGGGTGTTTCGGTCATTCCCTTGCCAGTGTTACACGGAAATTGGCCAGTTTTAGGCTTCCGAATGGGAAATTTTAGTTACATCACAGATGCCAATCAGATTCCCAACAGTACATATGCTCTTTTACGAGGGTCTGAATATTTGGTGCTCAATGCGCTGCGAAAAGAACCGCATTATTCACATTTTACCCTCGATGAGGCAATCGATGTAGCAAAGAAAGTAGGGGCGAGGCATACGTTTTTGACTCACATTTCACACGATATGGGGCTTGAGGAAGAAGTAAGTCGCATGCTACCGGCTGGTATATCGCTGGCTTATGATGGTTTGGTGGTTGAATGTTGAGTAAATTTAAATTGAAAAATTATCAGAAATTGTTTAGTAACAGCACTCATTCAATGCAAGATACGATGTTCCTCCGAATAATCTCATCTGTCGCTGAATCCAAGCTGATCTGCGCTGAACATACGGCCCCGGGGGATTTACGCTCCATCGGCGGGGACTAGGAAGTATAGCAATGATTTGAGCGGCTTGAGCTGCTGTGAGTTCTGCTGCCGATTTCCTAAAGTATTTGCGAGCTGCTGCCTCTATTCCAAAAGTGTTTTTACCCATTTCAACAACATTCAGATATGTGGAAAGAATTTTCTTTTTTGGCCAATAGAGTTCGATCAGAACTGTAAAATAAGCTTCTAAACCTTTGCGTATCCAACTGCGTCCGGGCCAAAGGAAGAGATTTTTAGCCAATTGCTGACTGATAGTGCTTGCTCCGCGCTTCCGGCGAGTATTGCGCTTGTTATGTTCAATAGCTTTTTCTATGGCTTTTAAGTCGAATCCTGAATGTTTGAAGAAGTTTTGGTCCTCTGATACTATGGCAGCCAGATAGGCATGTTGGCTGATGTTGCGAGCTTTTACCCAATGATACCGAAAGGGGATTCCTTCGCTGTAATGCTCTATGTAGCGAAAGACCATGAGGGGTGTAAAGGGCACAGGCAAAAAACGATATATCCAAACCAAAATATGGGTAATGATAATGAAATAGACGAAAATTCGAAGTAAAACCTTACTCAGCTTCTTCATCTTTCAGATTTCTGATCAGTGCAATGAACTGTTTGAGGTTTTTGTATACTTCGGCAGTGGGCAGCCCTACTACATTGGTGTAAGAGCCTTTGATTTCCCGCACTTTTACAATGCCTAGCCACTCTTGCATGCCGTAAGAGCCAGCTTTGTCAAAGGGCTTGTAATCATCTACATAAAATTCAATTTCTTCATCGTTTAATTGCTCAAAGAAGACATCCGTACAAACGGAAAAGGTAGTTTGCAGTTTGGGATGCGATAGGGTAACACCAGTGTAAACTTGATGCCATTGGCAGGAGAGCTCTCTGAGCATCTCTATAGCTTCTTCTCGCTTGCGTGGTTTTTCGAGGGGGTGGTCTTTGTGCCAAACGATCGTATCGGCTGTGATAAGAATTTCGTTGGGATGTAGATTTTTGAAATAAGCAAGAGCCTTTTTACGGGAGAGGTATTCGGGGATTTCTTGTCGAACAAGTTCGGGCGGATAGCTCTCGTCCACGTGCAATTTTACAACTCGATAGGGCAAGTTCATGAGGTAAAGGAGTTCATGTCTGCGAGGGCTAGCTGACCCAAGTAGTAGTTCGTAATCGAGCAGAATGGATTTCATAAGGCAGTTAGATATACCTGGAGGCTTTCTTTTTCTTCACTTCGCGCAGTTTAACCCCAGAGAGGAAAATGATCGACATCAAGAAAAAGAGGGCTAAAAGAAGTGCTGAGGTTTTCATATTTCCCGTAAGTCCAATGACTTTTCCATATAGAAACGTGCCGATCACAATGGCGATTTTTTCAGTTACGTCGTAAAAGCTAAAAAAGCTGGTTGTGTTTTCAGTGGGTGGTATCATCTTAGAGTAAGTAGAGCGCGCGAGTGATTGGATGCCTCCCATTACAAGACCGACTGTACTGCCGAGCGCAAAGAATTTGTAAATCACATACTTATCTGAAGCATCGAGAAAGTAAGCCATGGTAGCTATTGTAATCCAAACACTTACATTGACCATTAGGGCGCGAATGTTTCCCACCTTAGAGGAGATAAAGGCAAAGAGCTGAGCCCCGGCAATACCGAAAAATTGAATCAGAAGAATGGTCAGGATTAATTGGCGGGTTTCCAGCTTTAGCTCTTGCCTGCCGAAAAGAGTAGAGATCAGAATTATGGTTTGAACTCCGACACTGAACAAGAAAAAGGCAAACAAATACAACCTTAGGTAAGGCATTCGCAATATTTGCTTAAAAACCTGCCGAATACGGATGTAGCCGGCCAATAGATAGGCGCGTCTGTACATACGACGGCGAGGAAAGTTTGGTAGATAGTTAAAGGTAATCTGTGCAAAACCTGCCCACCACAATCCTACGGTGAGAAAGCTGAATCGAGTGGCCTGTGCTGCATTTTTAAATCCAAATGTTTCAGGAAAAGTGATTGTCAGGAGATTGAGTATCAAAAGAATGCTGCTTCCGAAATACCCTAAGGAATACCCTCGTGCGCTGAGTTCATCGTGCTGTTCGGGTGGAGCAATTTCGGGAAGATAAGAATTGTAAAAAACGATGGACCCCCAAAATCCGATACTTGCCAAAGAGCTGAATATGAGTGCCATGAGCACTTGATTCTGATCGGTAAAAAAGTACAATGCCATGGAGCTCAAAGCGCCGAGATAGCAAAAAAGACGCAGGAAAAATTTCTTGTTGCCCGTGTAGTCGGCAATGCCTGAGAGCAAAGGTGAAATAATAGCAACTACCAGGAAACTCCAGGAAAGTGAATAGCTGTAAAGCTCTGAATTGGCGTATGTTTTCCCAAGAAATTTAACCGTAGCATTTCCGTTGCCTGTCACTGAAGCGTAGTAAATTGGAAAAATGGCCGTGCCTATGACCAGTGAGTACACCGAGTTGGCCCAGTCGTAAAAGGCCCACGTCCATTGCTCTTTTGGCAATTTGCGTCTGTACATGCAGTTAAATTTCGTGCTAAGATAGCGCCACTACCGGGTTGGCTTCTTTTTTTTCACGTGAAAGAAAAATTCCTTTCCCATTCTGGGCTGTATGCTTTTGTTGGTTTTTTCGAGGGTAAGGATTTCAAAATATCTTGAAAACCGATCGAGGTATTCCTCGTAACAACCACCAAAAGGGGGGCCAGCCTCAGTGAGAGGAAAATCGAAAAGAAGACCAGCCATTTGACCATCGGATGTAAGCAGTTCATAGGATTTTCTCACATAGTTGTCGCGCAGCGATGGATTTAGTGCGCAATAAAAAGTTTGTTCGAGGATAAAGTCAAATTGGTAGCCTTCAAGGTTGAAATAGTCGTTGTGCAAAAGTTGATTGGTGGGAAAGTCGGGAAATCGCTTTTTCAAGTTGCGCAAAGGCACTTCCGAAATATCAACCACATACACATGACTGTAGCCTAGGTGCAAGAGCTCCTCGGCTTCATAGGCATTACCGGCTCCAGGAATGAGAATACGGGCGTCAGTCGGAATGTGATTTACAGCAAAATCAATCAGAGCAGGGGAGGGATGCCCTATGTCCCATCCAGTCTCCCCTTTTAGCCATCGCTCTGTCCAATAGGCTTGATCTAACTTCATCAAGGTATCCAGATTTTTTGTGTGTTTAACATTGTTTGTTCATCAAAAATTACAAAGAGATGTATTCCGCTTTTTAAATCACTAACTTTTACAGTAGCTGAAGTTGTTTTTCCAAAGTCTTCTTTTTTTGCCAATCGACCATCTAATGTGAATATTTCAACGCGAGAAAAAGGAACAACATTTTCGATTTGAACAAATTCACTCTTGACTGGATTGGGGAAAATTCGCACAGCTGGCGTTTTTGTTTCATTGAGTGAAACAGAACTTTCGCCTACTATTAAACTTCCTAGAATGGTTTGGTCGCCTGAGGTAGTTCCATTTCCGTTCACCGCATTAACGGCTGCGTAAATTGCAACTGCTCCAGTTCCGGCGGCAGGAGCTGTCCACTCTACTTGCCAGGTTCGGGCATTATTTGATCCCTGCGTGCCTTGCGAAGTATGCGAAACATATCGATTGTTTATCCGTAGCTGTGTCTGATTGTTTAGTAGCGACCAAGTACCTACGTGAATGGGATTTGTAGTATTCGTTTGAGCTGTGAGCATAAATCCAAATCTATTGAGGGTAGGGTGCTGGGCATTGATGGTTATTTGATATTTTGTTCCCGGTACATAGCCAGTTGGAGGTATGTTGGAAGTTATGAGCGAGGTGCTGTTTGACGTTTGTCCACCATGACAACCAGAGCAGTTCATACCGTTGTCTATGGGTGCACCGGTGTAACCTGTTGAAAAAGCACCATTTGAATTGGATTTAATCATCCCTGACAATAAAATCAGCAATGCAGTGGCTGCCGTGAGTTTGTATTTCTTAATCATAGGAAAGTTTTTTGGTAATAAGGTTTAAAAATTCAATTTTGTTTTCAATATCTACTGTAAGTTTAAGTACATAAATCGTGTTGTTAAACTTTTCAGCTAACACAGAGGGCAGTTTTACATACTCTTTGTCAGTCATTATGCATAGAGCGTCCTTTCTGTTGCAAGTTTCAAAAATTGCTTCCCATTCGCGATGGGATATTGGATAATGGTCTTTAAACAGAAATTTTTCTATGATTTTAAGATTCCATTGACTCAAAAAATTTAGAACATAAGATGGATTGGCTATCGTGGTAACAATCACGACATCCCTTTTATTTTCTGGCAATGGAGGAAAGAAATAATTGTGATTGTGTGAAAAAAATATTGGGGCATTAGAATATTTCTGGAGAGAGGAGATGATTTTTTCTTTTTCAGCTGTAGTCGCTGCCACTGGAGTCTTTGTTACTACGATGGCATCCACATATTTAGCTCTGCTTTTTACATCTCGAAGGGTTCCTATTGGCCAGAGAGCATCTGCGCTAAAGGGCTGATTCCACGTTGTGAGTAAAATTTTTATATCAGGAACAATGGCACGATGTTGCAGGGCATCATCGAGAATCACCACCTGGGTATCCGGAAATTTTTGCAGAATTTTTTTTACACCATCGACCCGCCTTTCGCATACTGCCACAGGAATGTTTGGCAGATTTTTTTTTAACAATAAAGGTTCGTCTCCAACTTCCAAAAAAGCAGAAGTATCATCTACCCACAAGAATCCTTTTGACACTCGGCCATATCCCCTGGAGAGAATAGCAATTTTAAATTCATTGCTCAGTTCTTTTGTCAAAAAAAGAGTCATCGGTGTCTTTCCCGTACCACCTAGCGCAAGGTTACCAATTGCAAGGACTTTCGTTTTTTGGAAGTTTTCCGAAAAAAGCCATTTGCGATCGTATAAAAAATGCCTTAAGTAGATGAGGAATTTTAATAAAAAACTGACCGAAGAGAATAGGATTTTAAAAACTTTGTTATGCGATTTTTTCAATGTTTAAAAATCTTTTGATACTTGTATTTTTGTGCGGTTTTTGAAAAATGGCAAATAAAAAACAAATCATGGTGGTAAACGACGATCAGATACAAAATCTGATTTGTCGCAAAGTTTTCACAATGAATTTAGATGGGGTAGAAGTTCTTGATTTCGTAGATCCATCTGAAGCGTTAAAAGCAATTGTTGACAAAAGAGCTGAACCGAAATTCATTTTAGTAGATGTGAACATGCCCGGAATGAACGGTTGGGAATTTATTGAAAATGTAGAAAAAAATGGTTTTGAATATCCTGTAGTAATGTTTACGGCATCTGTCGATGAAGAAGATCGCGAAAAGGCCAGCAAGACTAAAATGGTCAAAATGTTTCTTGACAAACCTATGACCAAGGACAAATTACCCCTACTCGAACCGCTGCTGAATGGCGAACACGATTAAATCGAAAATTCTATTTGTACTTCTTTGTAAATTATTCATTTACAGCGCTTTTTCTCAGTCTTTTTCAGGTATTTTGATTGATGCTCAAACAGGCGAACGCCTGCCCTTCGGAAACATTGTTGTAAAAAATTCAAAGCGAGGTACTTCGAGCGACATTGAGGGGCGATTTCAACTAGTGCTTCTTCCTACGGATAGTGTGTTGATTTTTAGCTACGCTGGATACGAAAAATTAGAACTAAACATTCGAAAAGCTTCTTGTACAGTCAATTGCACTATTGCGCTCAAGCCTACATCGCTCCTCATTGCTGAGGTAAAGGTGTATCCCGGTGAAAATCCTGCTCTTAGAATCATTAGTCAGGTGCGAAACAATAAAGACAGAAACGATCCGGAAGGTCTTGATTCGTATTACTACAAGGCCTACAATAAATTAGTTATAGCATTTGATACCAACGATTTAAAGGTTATTAGAGATTCAATAAATCCAGAGAAAATCGATTCCTTTGCCCTCAGAGCTATTGAATTTTCAAACCGCCAATATCTCTTCCTCTCAGAGTCAGTATCTGAAAGGAGATATCTAAAGCCCAACAAAGTAAACGAAACTGTACTGGCTTCACGCATTTCAGGTATTAAGAATCCTCTCTTCAGCATACTAGCTACCCAGCTACAAAGTTTTTCGTTTTACAGAGATGAATTTGAACTCTTTAACATTACTCTTGATAATCCTATCTCAAAAAAAGCTGAAAATCAGTATTTTTATCTTATTGAAGACACCTTGTATGACAGGCCTGACGCCGATACTGTTTTTGTCATTTCCTTTAGACCCAGACCCGGGCACGAACACAAAAGCATGAAAGGGCTGCTGTACATTGCTACGCCCGACTATGCCATTGCTAATGTGATTGCTTCGCCCGCTAAACAACAGAATTTTTCTGTTTCCATACAACAACTCTACGAAAAAACTACGGGCAGGTGGTTTCCGATGCAGCTTAATAGCGACTTTAAAATTTTGAATGTCGCCATAAATGGCCTAAGTCTGTATGGAAGCATGCGTTCGTATCACCGCGATATCTATCTTTCGCCGGGATTGAGACTAAAAGATTTTCGAAGCGTTGATATTAAAATCAATCCCGATGCAGGTGAGAAAGATAGCGTCTATTGGAGCCAGTTTCGTGCACACGATCTAACTCCGATGGAGGCAAGAACCTATGAATTCAATGACTCCATCGGTCAGGCACTAAATATTGATCGCAGGCTTGTATGGCTTACCGCCTTTACTGACGGGAAGTTTCGTGTGAAATTCATCGATTTGGACCTGAAAAGAATTTTAAATTTCAATCTCTATGAAGGCTTGCGAACAGGTATAGGAGCCTCCACCAACGAACGCTTGCATCCTCGTCTTCGGCTTAGTGGATTTGCCGGATACGGATGGAGCGATCGACTTTGGAAATTTGGCTATCAGGGAGCATGGCAGTTTTTGGAGGCTTACAATCTTTGGGCCGGAGCCGGATACTCTTACGACATGGTCGAGGCTGCTCAGCCTCAATTTTACTTCTATCAGAGAAGAAATTTGCTCGAGTCAGCCGTCAGAAGGCTCTACATCACAGGCTGGGACTATGTTTCATCAGCTTATGTGTTTGTGTCGTGGGAATGGACACCTCGTTTTAAAAATATAGTGAGGTATAATCGCGAATTTCGCAAACATGCACAGCCCTATTACTATTACAATCCTGATCAATCCATTACTCAATTAACCAACGGAATTGCCTTGCATTTGGCCGAATATTCGATGGAATATGCACCAAACGATGTAGTAACTGAAACCTTTCTCGGTCGTCGCACGGTGCGTTACACCTTTCCTAGGTATTTTTTTAATGTCACACAAGCCTTTTCATCAGATGTTGGAGAGGTGCGTTTTACAAAAGTCGATTTCAGAGCTAATTTTCGCTTCGGTCGGCGAAGGATTGGTTTTTTATATACTGAAATAGCCGGTGGACATATTCAGGGTGGAGCACCTTATGGATATCTATACGCCGGCAGAGGGAATTTGTACAATGGCGATATTGCTCGATTGCGCCGATTTGCACTTGCCGACCGCCATAGCTTTGAAACAATGCTTTTCAACGAATTTTCAATGGATACGTACGCTCAGATTATGCTCCGTTATGACACTTGGAATCTTTTCTTTGACCGCAAGCCTCGACGTCCTCACATCGAATTTGTGTATCGAGCATTGTATGGAGTAAACAGCCAATCTTCATATCATTACGGAGTAAATGCTACGGCTCCTTCTCAAGTTTATCAGGAATTTGGAATTGAGATAAATAGGTTGTTTTCAGCTAATGGTATTGGAATTTACTACAGAGTTTCTCCTTCGCAAATTTCAGAAATTACTGTACCACAAATTTTGTTTAAGCTAACAACTAAATAGCTGTTTTTCTATGCATTTTTTGAGGCTAATATTAGATAGATTATTAGCGTAATAAAAATCGAAGATATTTCTAATACAATTGCGAAAAAAGGCAAACTATCTTTTGCTTTTAAAACTGAGTAAAAAATATGAAAAAAAATAAGTAAAATAATCAACTTCAGAATTCGAAGCATTCTGACTGCTAAAGTGTATTGATAGCTGGCGTTATTTGAAGTTATAACTATTGGGTAATTAAAAATGTGAGGAAATTTTTTTAAAAATGTCAAAGAGAGGTAGATTAGTATAGTAACTAATAAAAGTAACCATACTTCTCTTTTACTTCCAAATCTATCAGCTTTTCCACTTAGATCGTAATGAAGTGGAATTTCATCCGGCAAGTCTTGATATCTACAAAAAAACAGACCAATGATACTTACTAACACGAGGAAAGACACAACCTCTAATAAATAATCAAGCCATTTGTAATGTAAACTAATTTTTGGCCTCATATTTTTGGCAATATATTTAAAAATTTAATCAGTTTGACTATTAAAAGCATATGTATAAAACATTTCTAAATAAAAAATAATCTTTTTAAACTGCAATAAATTTATCGACAAATTCCTTTGCGAATTTCTTTATTTCATCGCGCACTTTTCTAAACTCTGCCATTATTTCCTCCTCTGTGCCGGTAGCCTTGGCCGGATCTTTAAAATTGTGATGAAATTGTTGTGCATTAGATGGAATATAGGGACATACTTCGCGTGCGTGATCACATACAGTGATTACGTAGTCGAAATCAATGTTTCTATATTCATCTACGTGATTTGAGGTATGAGTAGAAATATCTATTCCATCCTCAACCATTGTAGCAATTGCTCGTGGATTTACTCCATGCGTCTCCATTCCTGCGCTGTACACTTCAGCCCTGTCGCCGGCGAAGTATTTGAAGTATCCTTCAGCTATTTGTGATCTACAGCTATTCCCTGTACAAAGGATGAGAATTTTTGGTTTCATTGCTATATTTTATATTATATTTCTCTTTTAAAAACAAACTTACTTTTACTAACAAAATCAAAACAGGAACTTCAATCAATGGGCCTATAACACCGACAAAAGCCTGAGGAGAATTTAGACCGAAAACAGATATAGCTACTGCTATAGCCAATTCAAAATTATTTCCCGATGCTGTAAATGAAATGGCAGCATTTTTATCATAGGGTATTCCCATTTTAATTCCAATGAAAAAACTTGTGAAAAACATTAATATAAAATAAAATACAAGTGGTATTGCAATCTTAATAACATCAAAAGGGAGCTCAACGAGTGTATCGCCTTTTAAACTAAACATTACAACAATGGTGAACAATAAAGCGATTAGAGTTATAGGTGAAATAATGGGAATGAATTTTCTATTGTACCAATCAATCCCCTTGCTTCTAATTAATAATAATCTACTCAAGTAACCACTTATAAAGGGAATTCCAAGATAAATGAGAACACTCTGAGCAATTTCTTTGAATGAAACTGAAATTTCTTGGCTATTTAAACCCAAAAAATTAGGTAAAAAATATACAAAAATCCATGCATAAAAACTATAAGTGAATACCTGAAAGATGCTGTTAAGAGCTACTAACATGGCACCGTATTCTCTGTTGCCTCCGGCCAAATCGTTCCACACGATTACCATCGCAATACATCTGGCAATGCCAATCAGGACTAGACCTGTAAAATATTCCGGCTCTTTTTTAAGAAAAAATACAGCGAGAAGAAACATCAATACTGGGCCAACAATCCAATTGAGTAGAAGAGAAAGGACAAGAATTTTTCGATTTTTAAGCGCTTGAGGTATTAATGAATAATCTACTTTGGCTAACGGGGGATAGATCATCAGTATCAATCCGATGGCTAAAGGAATGCTCGTGCTTCCATAGCTCATCTTTTCATTCCATTCTTTGACATCTGTAAAAATGTTTCCTATCAAAATACCAAAGACCATCGCCAAAAAAATCCACAAGGTGAGGTATCTGTCAAAGAATTTTAAACGTTTATTCATTTTATCTATTAAGAAGGCGAGTCAAAAGTAGTTTTAGAATTAAAATGCTCAACTTAGTATGGTATTAAGTAATTGTTAGGAATAAAAATGCTTGAATGCTTGATTGATAAATAAAAATAGGCCTTATTAATTTTCCGTGTATTTATCTAAAAGATTTCGGTATGACTTATTCTTTTTAAAGAAGTAAAAAACCAATGAATTATATTTTATGTTGTGGTAGAATTTTGTGGAATGATTATATATCATCGATAATCCATTTATACCGAAATGATTCATAATATCTTTTAAAAAATATGAAGCTTTTTCTCTAGATATATTATTGAATTTTTCGGGTTCTCTTGTAATTACTTCAAGACAAGATTTCAGCAATTTATCTTTAAGTATATCATCTGGTTTCGTAAAGTCGATGATGAAATAATCAGGATTATATTTATTGTAAATTACTGTATATGTATCACTTTTATAAGCCGGAAAACCATTTGGTAAATAGGTTGTTTCATTGAAGTAATTACATCTCAGCTCTTTTCTCTTTTCACCATATAGCGTTTGGTAAACTATACCTACTTGATACCCTAATGTATAATTGATAGATGCTACTGATTCTAACGGATTTTTGAATACAATAAATTTTGTGTAGGACGTTGAAAGAAAAGGATAAATAATATTAGAAAAAATAGTGAAAAGTATGGCCCATATCATGCCGGTTTTCAAAGCTTTATAAGCTTCTTCAGAGTTTTTTTGTCTTATGCGTTCAGAAGCAGCTTTTCTCTTGAGCCATTCTTCTTTTGAAATTCCATATTTTCTTCGAAAATCATCCGATTTTTTATGCGAAAAGGTAGTTTTTCTGTTTACGGTAGAATAATTATTAAAAGTAGAAAAAGATGCTGAAAATCTTGGTCGCTGTTTACCAGTGAGTATTTCGTATGCAGTTTGTATTTGTCTGAACTTTTGTAAGTCAGAAGGATTTTTAGCTACATCGGGATGAAATTTTTTTGCAAGACGACGGTAAGCCCGCTTAATGTCTTCTTGAGAGGCACCGGGCGAGAGACCTAAAACGTAATAGCAATGGCGTCTGTCTATCGTTTTTTTTTACAAAGTTAACTTTTTTTGCTTGCGAGATGCAATGATTGTGTACTTTTTACACAAATCGGTTGCTTCGACACGGGATGAATGAATTCTAATTGGTAAGCCTGCAAACTGATGGAACCGTCAGGATTAGCCCTTTTTGCGCCGTACTTCACATCTCCTTTTATACAATGGCCTAGGTGGGCGAGTTGACAGCGAATCTGATGGTGACGGCCAGTGTATAATCGCACTTCTAATAGACTGTAATGATCAAAATTTTGAATGCATTGATATTCGAGCTTAGCTAATTTTGATTGAGGTGTATCTGGCGCTACTACATAAGTTTTGTTGTTTTTTGGATTTTTTATAAGGTTGTTTTCCAGAATCTTACGTTCACCAAAAGCTAATTGACCTTCTACAATAGCTCTGTACGTTTTTGAAATACTGCCTGTTCGCAGCAGTGCATTGATGCGTTCGAGAGCTTTGCTGGTTTTTGCGAAAATTACTAACCCTAGTGTAGGTCGGTCGAGGCGATGTGTTACTCCTAAAAATACATTTCCCGGTTTTTGGCGGGTAATCTTTATATAGTTTTTTAAAATTTCTAAAAGCGGTGTATCACCCGTTTTATCTCCTTGAACTAACTCACCAGCGCGCTTATCGAATATCAGAAGGTGGTTATCTTCATAGACAATTCTATTTGCAATATCTTGCAAATCAATATCTTTCATGTTCATTTGGGAAGTCGCCAGACTTTACATCAACTACGTACTGACTTATAGCATTCGTAATTTCTTGGTAAAGATTGAGATATCGCCTCAAAAAGCGCGGATGGAACTGATAGGTCATTCCAAGCATGTCGTGAGTCACAAGTACCTGGCCATCTACATCAGGACCCGCACCTATACCTATGATGGGTATTTTTACGGCTCGAGCTACTTTTTTTCCAAGTTCTGAAGGGATTTTTTCTAAAACAATCGAGAAGCAACCTGTTTGTTCGAGTAGCAGGGCATCTTCGTAGAGCTTAGCGGCTTCAGCCTCTTCTCGTGCTCTTACTGTATATGTTCCAAATTTGTAAATACTTTGGGGGGTTAGGCCTAAATGTCCCATTACGGGGATACCGGCGGATAAAATGCGCTTTATTGAATCAATAATTTCAACCCCACCTTCCAATTTTACGGCATGTGCGCCTGATTCTTTCATGATGCGTATAGCGCTGTTGAGGGCTTGTTTGCTATCGCCCTGATATGATCCAAAAGGAAGATCTACGACTACTAACGCTCGCTTTACTGCCCTTACTACCGATGATGCGTGGTAGATCATCTGGTCGAGGGTGATGGGTAAGGTGGTTTCATGTCCCGCCATTACGTTTGATGCTGAGTCACCTACCAAGATTATATCAATACCTGCTGCATCTACCATCTTGGCCATAGTGTAATCATATGCCGTGAGCATGCTGATTTTTTCACCACGGCGTTTCATTTCTTGTACTGTATTGGTGGTAACCTTTTTTTCAGGTGTTGATTGGGCGGTTGACATTACTTATTAATCGATTTGAATGCAAATAAAATAAAAAAAGCTGTCAAAACTATTCTGACAGCTTTTTGAAAAGATAGATTGTGATTTTATGCTTCAGCTACCTGAACGGTATAACTGAAACGTAAGATTTGTTATCTTTTTTCTTTTTGAATTCTACGATTCCATCTACAAGAGCGTAGAGGGTGTGATCCTTACCCATGCCGACATTTTTGCCTGGGTGATGACGTGTGCCGCGCTGACGCACAATGATGTTGCCTGCAATAGCAGCCTGACCACCGAAAATTTTTACGCCAAGGCGTTTGCTTTCTGATTCACGTCCGTTCTTAGAGCTACCTACCCCTTTTTTATGTGCCATGACTTTAAGGTTTTATGCAATTATGTCTTTAACTGTTATTTTACTGATTGACTGACGGAAACCATTGAGCTTTTGGTACCCTTTTCTTCTCTTCTTCTTAAAGATTAACACTTTATCAGCTTTCAGGTGCTGATCAACTACGGCCTTCACTGAGGCACCTTCTATAACCGGGGCGCCAACCTTTACTCCGTTGTCATCGCCTATTAGCAATACTCTGTCGATGGTGATTTCTTCACCCTCGGCATTGGCAAGGCGATTTACGAAGATAGATTGGTCTTTTCGTACTTTGTACTGATGCCCTGCTATCTCTACAATTGCGTACATTTTGTTGGTTTTAATTTCGGGCCGCAAAAGTACAATTTTTTTATCATTAATTATCAATTGAGATACTTATGGCAAAATTTTTTTAAGATTTTGAGAAGATTCTAAAGAACAAATCTCTTTCCTTCCAAACCAAGCAAAGCGCTTTTTTGCTACATATCGATATAAGAACCAATTGATTTTGGTGGGTAAAAGTTTAAATACCAAAAAAATAGAATATGGAAACCCAAGTGTGCGCAAAATCTCAAATATTGCCATAGGCCCATCAAACCACCTGCCGTGAGAGTACACTTCAACGTATTGCAATTGATTGGGAGGCTGTGGATTTTGGGCAAGCATTCGGTAGGTTTCGCCTGTCAAAGAAGCTATTCGGAAATAATCTTTCTTATCGGCCCAAAGAATTACTTTGGATAAAAAGTCACATAGCACACACTGTGCATCAATAAAAACGATAACCTTCTCCGTATCTTTGTTCATTATAAAGTAAACACAATAAATGATAAAAAAGTTAGCATTCTCAATTTTAGCAGTAAGTTTTGGAATCTTTGCTTTCGCTCAGTCAAACTTATTTGTAAAAGTTGATAAAGAGCTTTACAAAAGAACAGATGCACAGATTGTGGCTAATCATTTTGAGCTATATGAGTTTGATCGGGCAAAAGTGTTAGAACTTTTTCAATCGACGCCATCATGTGAATTTTGGGAGAGTTGTGCATTCACCTACATGAATATACCAGCACCTGACGGCAGAGTTTTTACTTTCACATTGGCCCAATCGGGTGTAATGCCACCAGCCATGATGGATGAATTTCCTCAGATTCGTGCTATCAGAGGGTATTTTATTAGTGGTGATACTTCTTTGTACCTGAAAGCCGAAATTGGTCCGCGCGGTTTTACAGCTATGGTTACTGGCCATCCTGAAGGCAGCTGGTTCATCGATCCGGTGTATCGCAATGAGCCTCAACTTTCGATATGCTACTTCAAAAAAGATTTTATCACCGACAAACAAGCGGTTTGTCATTTTTCAGGTACACCCATCGAACGCGATGACGAGTACGAAACGTCTGAAAGAACGCAGAACAATGTAGTAGTGGTGGAGAAAATCAGAAGAGAATACCGCTTGGCCGTAACTACTACCGGCGAATACAGCCAATTTCACGGAGGTACCATCCCAACAGTGATGAATGCGATAATTACTACTGTTAATAGAGTGAACAGCGTGTATGAACGGGATATTGCAATTCGCTTGGTCCTTGTTCCAAACAATAGTCAGCTTATTTTTTTAAATCCGGCTACCGATCCTTTTCAAAACAATAGTGCAAGCCAGCTTTTATCCACCAATCCAAATGTAATAAATAATGCCATTGGTTTTAATGCGTACGATATTGGTCATAATTTTAGCACAGGTGGGGGAGGTTTAGCTTCTCTAGGATGTGTGTGCCTTACAAATAAGGCTCAAGGAGTAACAGGCAGTTCAGCACCGGTAGGCGATCCGTTTGACATTGACTATGTGGCACATGAAATGGGACATCAATTCGGTGCAAATCATACCCAAAACAACAGTTGCCAGCGCAATGGCAGTACCGCATGGGAACCAGGAAGTGCTTCAACGATAATGGGATATGCCGGAATATGCCCACCAAATCTGCAGAACAACAGCGATGATTATTTTCACATAGGTTCTATTGGCGAAATGTATAACTATGCGATCATTGGCCCCGGAAATTCATGTGCTAATAAGATCACTACCCCAAACAACGCACCGGTAATAGATAGCATTCGCCTGCCTAATACCACCATACCAAAGGAAACACCTTTTCGTCTTGATGGATTTGCTTCCGATCCTGATGGCAATCCAATCACCTACACTTGGGAGCAATTTGATACCGGCCCCTCAGGTGCACCTACTAGCCCTAGTGGCAACGCGCCTATTTTCAGAAGCTTCAGTCCGGTGAATACCGGTACGCGATTCTTGCCTCGTTATACATCTATTCTCACGGGTGTAAATGTTATTGGAGAGATTTTGCCAACCTATGCTCGTAACCTTCGCTTTAGGCTTACTGTGCGCGATGGTTCAGCTGTGAGCTATCGACAAATTCAGCTGGCAGTTGATGGAAATGCTGGCCCTTTTACAGTCACATATCCCACTCAGGGTGCCCAGCTTCGTTCAGGTACCATCACACGCATCATATGGAATGTAGCTGGTACCGACGCAGGAAACATCAATTGTAAAGAAGTGGACATTTATTTAAGTACTGACAATGGACAAACTTGGGCGCACTACCTCGGTCGCCGGCCGAATAACGGTGAGGCTTTGGTCATCATTCCTCCAGGTTTAAATACCTCTATTGCGCGTTTTAGAATTGATGGGGTAAATCAGTTATTTTTCGCTGTATCAAGATTTGTAACACTAACACCAGCCGTGCTTTCTGCCGATGAACAGAGTTCATTGTCTTCTGCTTCAGTCCATCCTAATCCGGTATCGGGAGGTCAAAGAGCCTACTTGACCTTTGAAAAACTGCTGCCAGGCAATGTTGATATCCAGATTCTTACGATGGAGGGTAAAATTTTGTACAGTCAAAAGCACGCTCTGCAAGTAGGTCTGCGGTCGATTGATCTTTCAACAGAATCGCTCAAGACTGGTATGTACTTGATTCGCCTTAATGCTGATGAAGGCAGTAAAACCTTTAAGTGGATCGTACAGTAATCTTTAAACTCACTGATAATAGGGAGAGATTCGCTTAAGAATCATCTCCCTTTTTCTACTCGAAATTGAAATAATACTTCCGTCCGACATTTCTACGAATCCCCCGCTGTAAGGCAGATATTTCTTAATGTGTTCACAATTGCAGATATACGATTTATGTACGCGCATCATTTTCGAATTCTGAAGCATGGCGTCGTAAAAACGTATAGGGCGGGTCGATTCAATTTTTTCTCCATTAGCCTTAACTACCAATGTGTGTGCTTTATATGTCTCTATCCATAGAATGTCGTTGATGTTCAGAAATTCTACACCATCGTTAGTATAAATCGGAATACGCTCGTTTTGATAAACGACATGTTGAGTGTGGGTAAGCGGTTGTGTAAACTCCTGAAGCTTTTTGGATTGCACTTTCTTCACCTTTTCAAGTGCAGCCTGTAGCTCATCTACATTTACAGGTTTGAGTAAGTAGTCAATAGCATTTACTTTAAAAGCTTTAACTGCATACTCGTCATAGGCGGTAATAAAAATGATAGCCGGTTCGTATTCTTCGAATTCAAGTTGTAATTCATTTACCAATTCAAAACCGCTTTCATCGTTGAGATGTATATCGAGCAAAATAGCATCTGGCCTTTGGCTGTCGATTACTTTAAGTGCATCATCGATGTTAGTAGCAGTGCCTACCACCACTGTATCTGGGCAAAACATTTCAATTTTCGACCTTAGTGATTCAATGATGGTGTTTTCGTCATCTACCAATACTACTTTTAGCATACTTCTGTATTTTTAAGAATGGGCAAAGTCATTCGAACTCGAGTACCCGAAGGTACACCAAAGTCATCAAACAAGTCTTCGATCGAAATTAAAAATGTTTTATTGTGGGTTTGGCTCAATATTTTTAGCCTTTGTGCATTGATATTTAGTGCCATTGATTTTGATTTTACGTCATTTTTTACTGAAAATTCGGAAGATTTTGACCGACCGACGCCATTGTCGTCTATCAGCACTTCGAGTTCATTGTTGTTTTCGTTGATTGTAAAAATTATTTTTATAAGACCTTTTCTGTCCTTTAGAGGGCGTATGCCATGTATGATTGCGTTTTCTACATGAGGTTGAATTATCATTGAAGGAATTAAAAGCTGATCAATTTCTACGTTCTCCGGAAAAATGTGTATTTGATAATCAAATTCGTTATTGGCGCGCATTCTTTCTAAATCGAGGTAATAATACAAAATTTCCTTTTCCCTTTTTAGAGAGTGAAATCCTTTGTCGCTGCCTTCTAAAATCAGACGCATCAATCGCGTGAAATTGTTTAAATGTCTGATAGCAGACACTTTATCTGATTTTAAAATAAAACCTTCAATTGACTCCAATGAATTATAAAGAAAATGAGGGTTCATTTGCAATCGAAGTGCACGAGTTTCAGTCTCGAGAAGCGTTTCTTTTAGTCTTACCTTTTCGCGGAGTTGATTAGTTCGCCATTTGACAAAAGCAACAGAACCACTGATTAAAAACACTAATGTGCCGGTCACGACCCACCATCTTTGCCAAAGAGGTGATGCTATGGTAAAATGAATTACATTACGATCAACTACTGTATTTTCTGGTGAAATAAGTTCATAAATCAATGTGTAATTTGCTGGATAAATGTTTGCCAAATAAAGTTCTGGAAGCGATGAATCGATTGTGTCATTTTTAAATCTATTCGATGTTAAAATATATCTGTATCTGTATTCTTTTTCTGTGAAAATATCTGAGGGAGTTGAAAAGTAAAAATGAAGTGTATTTTCGTTGCTATTAAGAAATATATTTTCTGATAAATTGCGATCGTTTCCATTAACCATTGTACGAAATAAAAGAATTTTAGGATTAGAGTAATTTGAGAATATTTTATTCGAAATTTTCAAAATAGAATTTGTAGAAATAGCATATATTTCAGATTGGTATTCGAAAAAGTCTAAAATTTGATTTACCCCATTTATCCAATTGAAGTAGTTGAGTGTTATTAAATTTATTTTATTATTTTCGATGTAAGCCATTTGAATTTTATCGCCTAAGATTATAAGTGTATCTTCACCTAAATTTCTAACCTTTAAAATGTTATCTATCCGTATGGATGTTGAATAAAATGTAGTTTGAATTGTATCTTTAAAAACTTTTATAGTCCCATCATCAAGTAACCAAATTTTTCTTGATTTATCTCCATTGAATATCAATGCATTTGGCGAGATTTTAAAAGTTCTGATTAAACTTAATTCTGAATTTTTGAAACTATAGAATTCAAGTGTATTATCTGTTTGTATCCATATTCTGTGAGTATCTGTCCAATGGTGTGATAGTATGGTTCTGTCTAAATCAATTTTTCGCTCTTCTTTTTCGCAGTGCAATGAGATAGCTGAATGACTTATGTAACTCAAACAACCTGCAGGATACTCACTAGCACTTCCAATATATTTTCCTTGCAGGGATGGATATGGCATTGCATTTCTTTTGTAAAATGGGATTAAACCATTTTCAGTGTTAAATAAAATATCCTTTTTATCCTTTAAAATCTGTAGGACAAGACCATTTTTTGTATTAAAAGGAATTTCACGAACTTCATTTGACGATAAATCGACAAGTATAATAGAAGTTCCTGCAGATATGAACAATTGATGATTGATGATTTTTAAATCATATACTTTACTTATTCGGTCTTTGGAAAATTCGAATACTCGCTCTACTGATGGATATAAATAACACTTCACTCTATTGCCTTCAGAAATCCAGAGTTCTCCATTATCGAGCAAGGAAAATTTATTTGTCTCTGCAGGAATAGAAATATATTTTACCCTATTACTCGCATCAAGAGAAAGAAGTTTATCTTCATCAATTCGGCATAAAAGATATTGATCATTCTTTACAAGATTTTTTACGAAATTTAATTTTTTTTTCGTTCGAATAATTGTTTTTATAGTTTTTTTAATTTTAATGATGGAAACATCTGAGAAGATATATAATGCATCTGACAATGATCCGATATTAAGAATTTTTAAAGTGTCGACATAAAAAGCTTCAAGGATGTTGTCTTTTACTTGATAAAGGCAGGTATCGTCTTTAGCAACGATTATTCGCTGATTCCATTTGGTAATTTTCGCCGGAGAGGTAAGTTTTATTTCATTTATAAGTTGTACTTTTTCACTCTTTTCAAAAATCCATAATTTATCATCATTTGTTAATACATAAATTCCTCTTGCATTTGAAAGTATTTTTCGCACTTTACTCTTTGATGGAAAGCTGTATAAAAGATGGAAGGTATTAGATTTTGTGGAAAAAAAATACATTTCATTTTCAGAACCAACGAGTATTGAGTCATCGTTTACAACGCAAAGTGTTGAAATAAATGGGTAGCGAAGCCCCTCTGGCAAGCCATAATAATAAAATCTGCCTTGCTGGAAATGAACTAAGCCATTACCTTCTGTAGCGAAATACCTATCGGTGCCATTTAAAATTACGACATCGTTAATCAGAGGATTGTAAAGACCATTTTCTATTCCAAAAGATTGAAAAATCAAGGGTAATTCTGTTACTTGAGCTTTTGAATGAATGTAGAAAAAAGTCGTAAGTAGAATCAAACAACATCGAATTTGCATGTATATATGAGTTGCAAGTGGTAAAATTGCATCGAAATATACTTCCTTCGAATGCTTAAAAAGCAGCTTTTTTTCTGGTATTCCTTCGCTGTATTTTTTTTTCAAAGTTTATGTGTGTCCTCACAAACCATCTATTCTCTAAGCGGAATGCGCTCCTTAGGATTGGCTGGTGTAAGTTCCGTACTGGTAGATGGTTTTTCGGTTATCAACAATTCAGCGGGGCTTGCTTACTTGTCACAATCCTCAGTGGCTGTTTCAGTTCAAAATCGCTTTGGAATAAATGATTTAAATATTTTTCACCTTTCAGGTCAATATCGATTAAGGGGTGATCAGGCCATTGGTCTAGCATTAGCCTCTACTGGCATTGAAGGTTTTAGGGAAAATCATGTAACAGCCGGATATGGACTTAAACTCATGAATGCCTTTTCGATAGGGGTTAAACTCAATCTCACAAACTATCACCTAGCAGAGCGAGGTAATTTATTTCGAGCTCATGCGGATCTTGGGGCGATGTACCAGGTAAACAATCGCTTAAAGCTGGGACTGGTTTTTTTCAATCCTTTTCAAATTACACGTCTCCGGGAGTACGATGAGTATTTCCCAACAGGAGTTTCTTTTGGCGCTTCTTATTTAGTGGGCAACGGATTGGGTTTGTATAGTGAAGTAAGCAAGACTGAACTATCGCCCATGCAGTTCAAAATTGGTATCGAGTGGCATTGGTTGGAGCAGCTTTGGCTGAGAACTGGTTATTCACACACTAACTCTGCCTTCAGTCTGGGAGTAGGCATCCACCGGAAATATCTTACAGCCAATTTTTCGTTTGTGCATATGGCTCTACCGGGTGGAGTTTCTGGAGCTGATTTTGGGTATTCATGGTAAAAAGAATTTTTCTTTTTTTATTCATTGTTACTTTGCACTTTAGTTCAGCTCAAGTAGAACTCAATGAGCTGGAACAAGAAACTGAGGCCATTGCAGAACAGTTAGGCGATGAGGCTGACTTGATTCAACTAGCTGAAAATCTCGACTATTATCGCGAAAATAAAATCAATCTCAACACTGCTACCAAAGAAGTACTGGCACAGCTCGGTTTTTTGAATGCCTTTCAGATTTACAATCTATTAGAGCATCGCCGGAAGTATGGTCGAATTGTCACCTTCTACGAGTTAGAGTATTTGAATGGTTTTGATGCTTCAGTGCTTCAAAAGTTAGAGCTCTTCACTTATTTGGGACCCACTGAAGGAAGAAAACATTCTTTAAAGGATTATTTGACGAAGGGCAGACATCTGACGTTAATACGAGCCCAGTGGGGCCTCGAAGAGCGAAAAGGATTTGAACTAAGAAGACGAGTAGCTGGAGGGGATACGACGATCTCAAGCTATTTTGTGGGCGATCCATATCGCACCTTCGTTAGGCATAGATATGTGTATGCCAATCAGTTCAGTATAGGGTTAACTGGCGAAAAAGATGCTGGAGAACCCTTTGTATGGGAACCAGGCCAGCGCGGGTTTGACTTTTACAGTGGCCATATAGCCCTGATGAGGCAAAAAAGACTTAAGACTTTCATTTTAGGCGATTATCAGATTCAATTCGGACAGGGATTAGTGCTCTGGAGTTCACTGGCTTTTAGAAAGTCGCCGGCTGTACTTAATATTCAACGATTTGGACGGGGATTCATTCCTTACAACGGATTGGACGAGAATAGATTCTTAAGAGGAGCAGCTGCTACATATTCCTTTGGTAAAGTCGATCTTTCGGTTTTTTATTCCAGTAAAAGAATGTCTTCAGCTATTTCAACGATTGAAAATGAAGAATCTGGTGAGACCTTTGACGAGGCTGGTTCCATTCGCCTTTCAGGGTTGCATCGCACCCCTTCAGAGCGAGCTGCACGAAATACGCTTTCAATTGAAAGCTATGGCGCCCATGTAACTTCTGACTTTAGCTCTGTGCGGGTAGGTGGTACAGTGGTAGAGCATCGCTTCAATCCGCCTTTGGCCAGCTCTACTCAGCTTTATCAAAAGTATAATTTACAAGGTTCATCTGTAAGAAATGCATCGATCGATTACCAAATTCTTTTGCCCTCTGTTCAAGTTTTTGGTGAGCTGGCTACCAATTCTTTTGGCGGATATGCCATGACACATGGTGCCTATCTGAGTGCTGGCAGTAAATTCACTTACGCGCTCTTGTATCGCTATTTTCATAAAGAGTATGCGGCTCTTTTTAATGCACCCTTTGCAGAAGGCACCGGAAGGGATGCGGAACGGGGTTTTTACACAGGGTTTCGCTGGGAGGCAGCTCCACGTCTTTACATTAACGCTTTTGCCGACCTCTACCAATTTGACTGGCCCCGTTACGATGTGAATCAACCCAGCCGAGGTAGGGATGTATTTCTACAGGCCGAATACCTTGCAAACAGAAGATACAATATGTATATACGCGTGCGCAGTGAAGACCGTCTTGTGAATGGGCCTGATGAATTTGTTGTACGGCCAATAGCTGAAGAGGGCAGAAGGAGTTTTCGATTTCATCAAAATATGGTGCCTTCCAAGAATTTTTCGCTCGCATCGCGTATAGAATATGTTCTTTTCGAATCATATAATGGAACCAGCTCCGGTTGGTTGTTATTTCAGGACATCCGATACATGCCCTCTACCATCCCTCTAAAGTGGACGTTTAGACTCGCTGTATACGATACTGACGATTATAACAGCCGGATTTACGCTTTTGAAAACGATGTGTTGTATTCCTTTTCTGTGCCAGCGCTGTACGACAGAGGTGTTCGTAGTTATTTGTTGGTAGAATATACCTATGGTCGAGCTACTATTTGGTTGCGCTATGCTGTAACAAGGTTTAGTGACAGATTTACAGTCAGCTCAGGACTTCAAGAGATTAATGGAAATCGTTCATCCGAAATAAAAGTGCAGTGCAGATTAAAGCTCTAAAGAATTAATCTGCCCTTCGCTCGGGCATTTCTCTCAGTTCCCTTACGATCGCGCGCTTAAACTGTACTTCGCTTCGATAGAGCTCTAATGCTCTGCGCGAGCCCAGTAGCTTCTGAAAGCGCTTGTAATATTCGTTTTGCACCCGAGCATATTCATCGTTTATTTTGAGAATAGAGCTCAAGACCTTTTCAGCTTCACCGTCAGAAAGTGCATTTACAGAGTCGGATTGCATCTTTCTGTCAATGAGTTCCATGCGGTCTTGATGGAGTTTGTCTATTTTTTTGCGGTATTCATTGTACAAGGGCCAAAACTTCTCCGATTCTTCGGTAGTGAGATCAAGTCTCGAAGTGATGATGGCAATCCGCATGTTTTCAATGCGTGTCCGTGCCTTTTGATGAATCTTATCGTGCTGAGCACCTGCGCACAAGACACTCATCAAGAGTACAGTGAGTGCAACTATTCGCTTAGCCATAGGATGTCTTCTTCAGTGGTTGATAGGGATTGATTTTCTAAATACCTGAAGTACTCCGTCGTAAGTATTGCTTCGTCGGTAATGGCAATCCATTCACTTTGCTTAACAAAGTATTCTTGTTCTTTGACCTTTATATTTTGTTGATATTTATAGAGAGATAACCCAAGCAGCAGCAGAATCGCGGCTGCCACTGATGCTGACAGGTAAAACAGTTTCTTTCTCTTTGTGTTGTATGCTGTAAAATAAAGGGTAAAGTCACCTTTTGCTACTTGCGAGTTTTTATTCAAAAGGATGTTTTCCCGGATTGCTCCTAGGTGAGGAAAGTTTTTTAATTCTTTATCGAGTGAATCTTTCATTTCAGAACATTTGACAATTTTTAGCGATCTTCGTTTAATTTATCAATAAGATATTTTTCTACTTTTACCATTGCGTGGTGGAAGGAGGCCTTTAGAGAGCCCTCTGAAATTCCTGTAATTTCACTTATTTTGTCGTAAGGGAGTTCGTCGTAGTATCGCATCAAGAATACAGCTCTTTGTCTAGGTGGCAGAGTGGCTATTGCCTCGTCAAACCACTCTGTTGCTTTTGAAAAATCTATTTCTTCTTCATGATAGGATGTTTTCAGAATTTCAGATGACTCGTATTCGGCGAATTTTTCAAAATCCTTTGACTTTTTCCAATTGATGCATTCGTTGTAAGCTATGCGATATATCCAGGTGTAAAGAGCAGAATTTCCTTTAAATTTTCGGAGATTGCTAAACACTTTAATCCAAACATTTTGCATTACATCTTGAGCATCGGTTGTGTTTTTAAGAAAAGATTGCACAAACATCGAGATTCGAATAGCGTATGCTTCATAAATCAATTTACATGCAAGCTCAAAATCCTTTCGGCTATGCGTATTTAGAAGGGATTCGATCTTCTGATTAATGTCTTTATCTGCCACTCAGCAATGATCTTAGTTGTGTTTAAGCTAAAAGAACAACCTTAAAAAACTTTAGCGAATACAAAAATCAAAAACAGCAATGTAATAATACCAAGCAGCAGATATACAGTACCTGAATAAAAGTACTTGTGTACCGGTGCATCTTTCTTATAACTCCAAGCCAGGTATATGACAAAAAGGGTCATAAAAACAGCGGCAAAAATCCAGTGGCCAGTGGTAATGTGTTCGTTGATCATATTTTTTAATTGTTTGATTTTAAGGTGCTAAACGGAACAATTTCCAGCTTTTATTTTCTGTTAGTTCATAAACTATTCGGTCGTGTAGTCTTGAGGGTCTGCCTTGCCAAAATTCAAACTTTTTTGGTTTAACGATATACCCTCCCCAATTTTCAGGACAGGGTATTTGCTCTGTGTCTTCAAACTGTTTGGCCAATTCTTGAAAGCGCTTTTCTAAATATTCACGCGACTCGATGATTTGACTTTGAGGTGATACATGCGCTCCGATTTGGCTTTCGCGCGGACGAGTCTTGAAGTATGCTTCGCTTTCAGCTCTTGACACTTTTTCAGCCAGCCCATCGATGCGCACTTGTCTCTCAGCTTGTGCCCAGTAGAAGAGTAGTGAAACTCTTGAATTAGCTGCTATTTCTTTTGCCTTGTCACTTACGTAATTGGTGTAAAAAACAAAACCATCGATTGAATACTCTTTCAAAAGTACTTGGCGCGACTTCGGATAACCATCCAGTCCAACGGTGCTCAACGTCATGGCGTTAAAGTCGTAAGCATTGATCTTTTGAAAATCTTCAAACCAGATATCAAAAAGCTTTAATGGACTGTCAGGTAGATGGGATTCTATTAATTCTCCTTTGTTGTAGTGCTCTCTAGCGTTGTGGAGTACTTTTTTCATCGGAATATCGATAATCTTTGACAAAAATATTTTGAGCTTACCACCTCCCAGTATGACATTTGTTTATACTTTTATACTTACATAGCTTTAAGTTGTTCGAATTATGAAAGTGTTAGACAAACCAAAGCAAGGATGTTTACTCGTTTCAGAACCGCTTCTGGGCGATCCAAACTTTGAGAAATCTGTCATTTACCTGGTAGCATATTCCAACGAAGGAGCTGTAGGTTTTATCATCAATCACGAAAGCGATTTAATGATCAGCGACTTCTTCGACAATCTCGACAATGTCGATATGTTTATTCTCAATGGTGGGCCAGTAGAAACGCAAAATCTTTATTTTGTTCACAAACGCCCTGATCTGGTGGAATCAAATTATCAAATTACAGACAACTTTTACTGGGGTGGTGATACGGAAAAACTCTTTGAGAAGATCAGAAACCGCGAAATAACTGACCAAGAAGTTGTATTCTTTAGAGGTTACAGCGGCTGGGCACCCGGTCAACTTGAAAATGAGATAAAGCACAAATCGTGGATCGTGGTAGAAGACTCAGTGGATGAACTGCTGAGCATTCCACCCGAAGAGAGATGGCCACACATGCTTCGAAAAATTGGTGGGGAATATCTATTGTGGATCAACACTCCCTCTGATCCGGTTTTGAACTGATTTTTTCCTTAACAAAAAATTAAAGAATTGGATATACTTTTCGGTATTTTGAAAATCAATAAGTTGAAAAAATAAAAAAATTTTTCAAGGGTATTGCGAGAATCGAAAGGGCTCTATCTTTGCAGCCGTTCTTTACACAATACGGGTTCATAGCTCAGCTGGTTCAGAGCACCTGCCTTACAAGCAGGGGGTCACAGGTTCGAATCCTGTTGAACCCACTAATCACTAGGTAGTTAAGGGTAACAAAAAGTAACTCTCTGCCGAATACAGAAAAATACAAAAAAATTTTAGGGGTTATCACTTAAATAGTGTAACCCCTTTTTGTTTTATCTCTTAAAAGTCCTTCAAATTTTTAACCTGAAAAGCCTAGTAATGCATGAGAAGTGGATTTTTCTATCCATCTGCCAATAAAATTTAAAAGGGAGCAACGCCTTATGCGATGCTCCCTTTTAATTAGATTGTAATATCTGCTTATTTTACGTATTGAAAATGCCAGCTCTGTTTTACAGGCACTATCCAATTGTTTTCCAAATCCTTTTTGGTATTTACCACATTGTTGAATACCAGCGTTTCGAGGCCTATTTCGCCATCTTTTACTAATCTCTTGAATGTTTGCAAGTTACAGCCTACAATTGCGTTGCCATCGCGGTAGGCTACTTGGAAGCGGTCAAAGAGTGTGATGCCGCACTCCTTTTCGATTTCGCTCAGTACGCGAACTGAAGCATCGATGGCACAGCCACTCACTTGATTAAAACTTTCGTCAACTGCCAGTACCACAAATCTGTCAAAAAAGATGGCAAACGACGCCAACAACGGCTTGTTGTGTGCCTTCCAATCCTGACAGAAGTTGTAGAGTTTTTCAGAGATTTTGTCGAGATTCGACTCTGTGAAGGTCTTATCGCTTTGAAAAATCCATATACGCGATGAATCCTTCATTTCGTTAAAAGGTACGTACATAACGAAAAGTTTTTAGATTTGTTAGACGAAAGTAGGGGATTTCACTAAATTTTTTCTAAGATTAATAAAAAAAACTAACTATTTCAAAAATCAGTAAATCAATCATTTACATGATTTTAACAAGCCAATATTATGCAAGCAGAATAAATTTTAACACTAAAAAAGAAAAAATATCCCGTTTGTTTAACTTTTTGATGGATTCGTAAAACAAACTTCGGTTTTCACAGTTTTTTCCTTCAAAAAAGTGCTCATGAAATTTTGGTTTTCTCTTTGGATATGGATTACAGTTGCAGTTGCCTTGGGGCAAAATTCGGTTAAGTTCCAGATTCGCAATATGGGTTCGATTGTAGAGGGCTCCTTTGAGCGTTTCTCCCTCGACATCCGTTGGAATGCGACAAATCCATCAGCCTCAATGGTTTCAGGTAAAGTTCAGGTCGAAAGCATCAATACGGGTATCTCTCTTCGCGATAATCACCTTAGATCTTCATCGTATTTTCATGTTTCACAATATCCGGAGATTTCTTTTACATCAACCAAAATCGAAAAATCATCTTCCGATGGTTCTTACATTATTATGGGTCAATTAAGCATTAAAGGTGTAACTAAAGATCACACTTTTACAATGCGCATGCGCCCCGACGGCCGAAAAGAATTCACTACTTCCCTAAATCGACGCGACTTCGGAGTAGGTGGCTGGAGCCTGACTATGGGCGACGAAGTGCAAGTGACGGTGACGGAATAAGCGGGTATTTGCCTTAGCTTAGGCGGCAAAAACAACATTACACTATGAGGTTTTACAAAATTGGGACAACGCTCCTGTTTTCATTTGTTATTTCGTCATTCATATCAGCTCAAAAAAAGGACATTACCCTCGAAGACATCTGGCTGCGCGGGGCCTTTCGTTCTGCTGGCTACAGGGCGGGAGAGAGCATGAACGATGGACTGCACTACAGCTTAATGGTGCAGACTCCGGCTGGCTTTTCGGTAGTAAAAAACAGATATTCTGACGGTAAGACAATCGATACACTCATAAGTGCAGCAGCTCTAACCAAAGCGTTTGGAAATCCTTTCACCTTCAGTGGATATGAGTTTTCGGCTGATGAGAAGTTGGTGCTCTTGACCACTGATGTAGAGCCTATTTACCGCCATTCTTCACAGGCAGTGTATTACATCTACAATCCCGCTACCAACGAATTGCAAAAGCTTTCAAAAACGCCCTCGCAGCGCTTGGCCTTTTTTAATCCGGAGAAAAACATCATCGCCTTTGTAAACGACAACAATCTCTACATTAAAAACTTTCAAACCGGCGAAGAAACTCAAATCACCACCGACGGTAAGAAAAATGAGATCATCAACGGAGCTACCGATTGGGTGTATGAAGAAGAATTTGGCTTCGATCGCGGCCATTACTGGTCAGCTAAAGGCAACTTTTTAGCTTTCTACCGCTTTGATGAGAGGGAAGTTCCCATCTTTAGCATGGACATCTTTGGCAGCGACTTGTATCCGCGTCAGGAACAATTTAAATATCCGAAGGCGGGGGAAAAAAATGCCGTAGTTACTATTAAAATCTACCAACTCGCTACCAAAAAGACTATCGTGGTACAGTTGCCCGAAGACTATGAATACATACCTCGCATCAAATGGACTCCCGATGATGCTACACTCATGGTATATGCCATGAACCGCCATCAAAACACACTTGATCTCTACCTTGTGGACGCAATTATTGGCAAAGCAGAAAAAATATTCACCGAAACCGACCGTGCGTATGTAGATGTAAACGACAATATTCAATTCCTTTCAGCCAATTCCTTCATTTGGACCAGTGAGCGCAATGGATATAATCATTTGTATTTAGTTGAAAATCGCGGCAAAAAGATCACTCGCATTACCAAAGGCAAGTGGGATGTTACGGAATTCTATGGCTATGATCCATCTACGCGCACATTATTTTTTCAAGCATCAGCTCTTCATCCGGGTCGTACGGAAGTCTACAGCATCGGCCTAAATGGACGCAACCTGCGTCGGTTAACCCCTGACGATGGCACAAATACGGCTTCCTTTAGCAAGACATTTAGATACTTCATCCACACACACTCCAGGGCCGGAAAACCACCAGTAATCGCCATGCGCGACAATACCGGTAAACTCGTGAGAACACTTGAAACCAATGAATCTGCCCAAAACCGCTTAGAAGCCTACAACCTCTCGACAACCGAATTTTTCACATTTAAAACCTCTGAAGGCGTCGAACTCCACGGCTGGATGATTAAGCCTGTCGATTTTGATCCAAACAAAAAATATCCCGTACTGATGCACGTGTATGGCGGGCCCGGAGCTCAAACAGTGGTCGATCGCTACGATCCGGCCAATCACTTCTGGCATCAGATGCTGGCACAAAAAGGTTTTATCGTCGTATCGGTTGATAATCGTGGCACTGGCCATCGCGGGGCTGCTTTTAAGAAGGCAACCTATCTTCAGCTTGGCAAGCTCGAGCTCATTGATCAAATCGAAACAGCTAAATACCTTGGTGATCTTCCCTATGTTGACAAAGAGCGCATCGGCATCTGGGGTTGGAGCTTTGGCGGCTATTTGTCTTCTTTAGCCATCACTAAGGGAGCTGATTATTTTAAATTGGCAATTGCTGTGGCTCCGGTTACTCACTGGAAGTTTTACGACACCATTTACACCGAGCGGTACTTACGTACCCCCCAGGAAAATCCATCAGGCTACGACGACAATTCACCCGCTCAATTTGCCGGCCGCCTTAGAGGCAAGTATCTGCTCATACACGGTACAGCCGACGACAACGTGCATTACCAAAACGCCATGTATATGACCGAGCGCCTCGTACAAGCCAATAAAGACTTCGACATGATGATGTACCCCGATAAAAATCACGGCATTTACGGTGGCTATACACGATTACACCTCTATCGGAAAATGACCGATTTTATTCTTAACCATTTGTGAAAGCTGTTTAGATTTGCCGCCTGTCAAAAAAAACGTAATACTCACATAACATGCATCCAGCCTACAAACTCATGTTGATTGCCTGGGCCGCCGTGGCCGCCTGGGTCGCCTTCGTAATTCTGCTCAACCGAAAAGTTCACCCCAAAGCTCTCTTCGCTCTCTTTATGGTAGAGTTGTGGGAGCGCTTTAGCTACTACGGCATGCGCGCCATTCTGGTTTTATACATGACTAGTGAATTGGCTAAGGGCGGATTTGCCTTCGACGACGCTAAGGCATACGGTATATACGGAGCTTATGGGGCTTTGGTGTACCTAACTCCCATTTTGGGCGGATTTTTCGCCGATAAGATTATGGGTTTCCGCAAGGCCATTATTTGGGGTGCCCTCCTTATGGCTGCAGGCCAGTTTACACTGTTTCTCAACAATCAAACAACCTTTTACATAGGCCTGGCCTTGCTGGTGATTGGTAACGGATTTTTCAAGCCCAACATCTCCAGTATGATTGGTCGCTTCTATCCTGAGGGTGACCCACGTCGCGACGGAGCTTTTACCATTTTTTACATGGGTATCAATATCGGAGCCTTCCTCACCCCTCTGACCTGTGGTGCCATTGGCGAGATTGAAGGCTGGCAATACGGCTTCCTAACCGCTGGTATTGGTATGGTGCTCGGATTTCTCATCTTCATGTGGGCGCAGAGTGCCGGCTGGTACGAAACACATGGCCTAAAGCCTGAAGAAGAGGCCAAACCCATCATCAAAGGAATAAGCAACCAACTCATTCCCTACATTACTACCCTTATTCTCATACCCATTGCCTGGCTTCTCATTCTTAAGAACGACGTGGTAGATGTAATGCTTGGCATTTTAGCAGTGGGCATTCTCGGCTATTTGCTCTTTTTAGCCGGCAAGTACGACACCGTGCAGAAGCAGCGCATTTGGGTCATCGTGCTCCTGTTGCTTTTCACTACCGTGTTCTGGACCTTCTTCGAGCTGGCAGGCAGCGCCATGAACCTCTTTACCGAACGCAATGTAAACAAGACTTTCCTCGGAATGACCTTCACCACTACCTTCTTTCAGAGTATCAATCCGCTCTTCATCATGCTCTTTGCCCCGGTATTTTCATGGCTGTGGATTACGCTGAGCAAGGCTGGTAAAGAGCCTGCCGCACCCTACAAGTTTGCAGTAGGTCTATCGCTGCTAGGCCTCGGATTTCTGGTGCTCACCCTTGGAAAGGCAGCTGCAGTTGCCGGGCTTGTGCCTGCTTTTTTCCTCATTATGCTTTACTTGCTCCACACACTAGGCGAGCTCACCCTTTCGCCTGTAGGTCTCAGCTTGGTGACTAAGCTTTCGCCAGCTAAAATCGTCGGTATGCTCATGGGCATTTGGTTTCTGAGTTCATCCATTGCACATCAGGCCGGTAAGCACATAGCCCGCTTTACTACCGTGAGCGAATCCAAAATCATCCAAAATCCGGAATTCAAAAAGTACATTGAAGACCAACGACTCTTCGAGGTGCTCTCTGGCGAGGAATTCGGCCAGCTGATGAAAGAAATGTCGGTCGAAAAAGCCCTTATAAACGAAAAGACCCTTCAGCTGCTCAATCAAGGCCTCGAATCGCCCAAATACGCTGTGGCCACCCTTCAGATACAGGAAGCCATCGACCGCGCTAATAACCTCAGCAACGGAACACAGCGCCAAAAGGCACTGGCCGAAAGCCAAAAAACCTTCCTCGTATATTCCGACAATGGAGCTACCAAAGACTACGGCATCGTACCACAAAGCAAGGCCTCTGAACTACTCGATGGCAGCATCAGCGGTACAGTGATTTCTTCCTTGCGCAACGACTCACTCGACCTCGGCCTCGGCGTATTCCGCAAGCTCGGCCTCTTTGCCATCGGTTGTGGCGTGCTGCTCTTCATCCTCGGCCCAATGGTCAGCCGCTGGATGCACGGCATTAAATAGCTACTATTTCAATGCACAACTCTTAAGGCCTCTTCTGAGGCCTTTTTTGTTTCGTTGTTTTTTAAGAGTTTTTTCTGTTTTTTTTTGGGGCGTGCCCCAGGCCGAGGCGTAAAAAGGCGCCTTGGCCTGGGTCGGGCTAGAGGCTCATATTCCCCTTGCAGGTGGGCACGGTACATCGGGCTGCGTTGTCTGCCCTTGCGGGCCAGCCAGCCTCGCCCTGTGTACCGTATGCCCACCTGCTTCGGCTCATATCCGCCACTATCCCTCACGCGTTCAAGGCTTTCAGCCTTGTTTGTTTTTAAAAACACAATTACTAGAATACTCTTTTTATTAACAGCATTTATCTTTATTAAACAACTGATTTAGTGCTTTCTTTTCCCCAATATTGCTGATTCCCATTTTGTAAGTATCAATACTACCTTTGCCCTTTAACGAATACATTATGTCACATCCGCTTTTGGCTATTTCACCTATCGATGGTCGCTATGCCGAGCTCACGCGCGAATTGTCAGAATATTTTTCAGAATACGCTTTTTTCAAATACAGATTTTTAGTTGAAATTGAATATTTCATCGCTTTATCACAAGTCCAAATCATCAAAGATCTACACATAGATGCTGAGAAAAGCGAAATCCTGCGTGGCTGGATTAAAGAATTCTCCCTACAGGAAGCGCTGAACATCAAAGAAATTGAAAACACCACCCGCCATGATGTAAAAGCACTCGAATATTTCATCAAACAAAAATTTGAACAAGTAGGGTGGGGGAGTCTGAAAGAGTGGATTCACTTCGGGCTTACTTCACAAGACGTAAACAACACAGCTATTCCCCTGATGCTCAAGGAATTTACTAACAAAATCTACCTACCCCTTTTGCATCAGCTGCTCGATCGATTGAAAAACTTAGTTTCGGAATGGAAAGACATTCCCATGCTCGCCCATACCCACGGACAGCCAGCCTCACCCACTGTGCTGGGCAAAGAAATTCAAGTCTTTGTCGTACGTCTTGAAAATCAATTATCACTGCTTCAGCAGATTCCTTTTTCTGCCAAATTCGGCGGTGCCACCGGCAATATGAATGCCCACTATGCAGCCTTTCCCCAGGTCGATTGGCACGCCTTTGCCGATCGGTTTGTGAATCAGCAACTCGGACTTAAGCGATCCTACCCAACTACCCAGATTGATCATTACGACCACCTTGCGGCCTATTTCGACGCGTTAAAGCGCATCAATACCATACTCGTTGACCTGAGTCGTGACATGTGGCAGTACATCAGCATGGAATATTTCCTCCAGAAAGTAGTGGCTGGCGAAGTCGGCTCATCAGCTATGCCTCATAAAGTAAACCCCATCGACTTCGAAAATGCAGAAGGCAACCTTATGTACGCCAATGCACTTTTTGAATTTTTAAGTCAGAAACTCCCAATTTCAAGGCTTCAGCGCGACCTTACCGATAGCACCGTATTGCGAAACATAGGGGTACCTCTTTCGCATACCATCATTGCTTTTAAATCCCTTTTAAAAGGCCTTTCAAAAATTAAGGTCAATCACTCAGCCATTCAGCGCGATTTAGAGAATAACTGGGCAGTAGTAGCCGAAGCCATTCAAACCATCCTTCGTCGCGAAAATTACCCCAATCCCTATGAAGCTCTAAAAGCTCTTAGCCGTCGAGAGACTCCTCCGGGTAAGCATGATTTCATTGATTTTATCAATAATCTTCAAGTTCCACAAGCAGTAAAAGAAGAGTTATTCGCCATCAGTCCGTTCAACTACATCGGAAAATGGAAGACCTCTTAATCGATACCCAACCTGTCAGTCCGGGTACGCACAAGCGCATCGATATCGAAGTAGCTCGTCTGCCGTCAGGTACGGTGATTCACATGCCCGTCTTTGTGTACCGCAGCAGAAATCCAGGTCCTGTTGTGATGCTATCTGGTGGCTTGCATGGCGATGAAATCAACGGCGTAGAAATCATCCGTCGTGTAGTGGCCGGCAAATGGATTCATCAATTGCTGGCCGGTACTGTGATAGCGCTACCAATAATCAACGTGTACGGATTTATCCACTTCTCGCGCGATGTGCCCGATGGCAAGGATGTAAATCGATCCTTTCCGGGTAATCCTGATGGTTCGCTTGCCTCTATTGTAGCCTCTATCATCAGCCGCAAAATTTTACCCATCATCGACTTTGGCATTGATTTTCACACAGGTGGAGCCAGCCGCACCAATTATCCGCAAATTCGATATGACAAGCGCGATCTAAAAGGCGCTGAGCTTGCTAAGGCATTCAACGCACCCTTCACCCTTTACTCGTCGGTAATCGATGGTTCACTTCGTGCCACAGCTGCACAAATGGATAAAACCATCGTGGTGTACGAAGGCGGAGAGTCTATGCGCTTTGATATGCTTGCCATCGAAGAGGGCCTTAAAGGCATTAGGCGAGTGCTCAAGCACTTCGGCATGATAAAGGTCGGAGCCTCCTCTACCCAAAAGTCAATCATTTGTGCAAACTCCACTTGGGTGCGCGCTGAGGCTTCAGGGCTTTTTACTTTCCTCAAACAATCAGGCCAGGAAGTAGCCGAAGGCGAGATCATTGGGTACATTCACAATCCATATAATCTATATAACATTCCTGTACTTTCGACTGTATCAGGTTACATCATTGGTCACAACAACATACCTTTAGTTCATAAAGGAGATGCCCTTTTTCACATCGGATATTCATAACCTGTAATTTAGCAAAAATTGCAACTGAAAATGAATCAGTTTTACACCTACTATAAAGACATAAAAATAGCCTACTACACGTTCGGCAATCCGAAGGGAAAAGCAGTCGTTTGGCTTCACGGCTTTTTGGAAGACAGCCGAATGTGGACGTATTTGCTCGATCAGTTACCACAGTCGTTTCGCCACATTTTCATTGACCTACCCGGCTTCGGTAGGAGTCAATGCATCGCTTACGTTCATACAATGGACGAAATGGCCGATGTAGTAATGGCTGTGCTTCGCGAATTAAAGGTGCGCAAGGCAGCTTTTATCGGCCACTCCATGGGAGGATATGTGTCTCTAGCCTTTGGCGAAAAATATTCAGAGTCGGTAAGAGCGCTTTGTCTGTTTCACTCTACTGCTGCAGCCGATAGTCCTGAAAAAATTGAGAACCGAAACCGCGGAATTGAGCTGGCTAAAAAAAATCCGCAGCTTTTTGCGCGTACTACTTTTCAAGGTCTTTTCGCCGATTGGGCGCACGACCTCTACAAAAACGAGATCGAAGAGCAGACACAAATAGCTGTTTCTACGCCCTTACAAGGCATAGTGGCTGCTCTTGAAGGGATGAAAATTAGACCTGACCGCACAGTTCTTCTGCACTTTGCACCGTACCAAATTTTTCACATCGTGGGCAGCGAAGATCCCGTATTCAAAGGCCATTCGCTCGACGATCAGCTCACTGCCCCAAAGGTTAAAGCCTTTGTGCTTAAAGCCGGACACATGAGCCATATCGAAAATCGAAAGGACCTACTGCCGGTGCTTCGCGAATATTTTAAATCTTTGTAATACAACTAATTGAAAAGAATGCTCAACGTCGAGACTCTACGTCGTATCACACTGCCGATCGCGCATGTCTCGGCTCGAGATTTTTATACAAAACTCGTTCGTTGGGGCTTTGAATATCCCGAGTGCTTTGTTTTTGACTCGGGTGGATATACATCTGACCGCTTTTATCGATATGATTGGCTGATAATGGTCGATGCAGTGCATCGGCTTTCTTGGAGTGAAGTGGCACACATTCAGCCGAGCCAAGTCGCTGATTGGATGGGATTTCTCTTACCTTACGATTTTAAACAAACCCTTTTAGGCCATTTAAACTCTGGCAAAGTCTTTTTTGAAATTTCAGATGGGATCTTTTTTATTCCTCGGTGGGTGTTTTACTCGAAAAACGGGAAGGTGTTTGCTGAGCTTCGGGAACCCGATGTTCACAAATTGCCGCAGATTCTCGCTTTCATTGACAATCAACCAGATCATGTACCCGAACAGGCGAATTTACCCGCCTACAGAGCCCATACCGGTAAAGAGGAGTATCTCGCAGCATTTGAAAAAGTGGTAAATCACCTATTGAGGGGCGATATCTACGAAATGAATTACTGCGTCTATTACAGTAGCAGAAAGCCCATCGACGACATTCCGGGTGTTTGGCTCAAAATCTCTTCTCAGAAAGGCGCACCTATGAGTGGACTCTTTAAGTTTGGCAGTACCTGCGTGTTGAGTCAATCTCCTGAGCGCTTCTTCACCCTTCGGTCTAGCACCATTTATTCACAGCCCATTAAAGGCACAATCAGAAGAGGGTTGGATACGGCATCAGACGATTCTTTGAAAAAAAAGCTCTTTGAGAGTACCAAAGAGCGCGCTGAAAATGTAATGATCGTTGACTTGGTGCGCAACGACATATCGCGCATTAGCGAGCCTGGATCTATTTGTGTAGAGGAGTTATTTGGCATACACACCTTTGCTAAAGTACATCAGATGATCAGCACCATAAGCGGCAAGCTTTCTGAGAATGTTACTTTAGAACAGATTTTCAAAGCCCTCTTTCCAATGGGAAGCATGACGGGTGCTCCGAAGCTCAGTGCCATGAACATCATCAGGCAGGTTGAGTCGCATGACAGAGGTATTTATTCGGGTACAGCTGGTTATATCGATCCTAAAGGCGATATGGACTGCAATGTGATCATTCGCTCGATTGTGACTGATTTAGCCACGGGCATTTCTTACATTGGTGTAGGCTCTGCGGTAACAGTGTATGCCAACGCTGAAGATGAATACCAAGAATGTTTGCTTAAGCTCACTTCCGTAACTTGCTGAAAATTGACACATTACAGCAATAAATTTTTTCCATTAGTAAATGCTTTTTTAAGCGAAGTCAAACGTCTTGGCCTCGAGAATAAAGTTTGCGTTTTGGGAGTAAGCGGTGGGGTCGATTCCATGAGCCTTTTGACCTTATTTCATTTACATCAGTTTAAGGCCATAGCTGTCCACGTGAATTATCACCTGCGCGGTGAAGAGTCGGATGCCGATGAAGAGTTAGTAAAATCGTATTGCAAAAGGCTCGGAATACCTCTGCACATCATTCATTTTCAAAAAGAAAGGGAGATACTGAAAAGCGAGAGCCTTCAGATGGCCGCTCGCAGGTTCAGATACGAGAAGTTTGAATGGGTCAGAATTCAGGAAAAGGCCGATTTCATCGCTTTAGCTCATCACTTCGACGATTGGGTAGAAACATTCTTCCTTCACCTGTCTCGCGGCTCAGGGTTAAGAGGCTTAGTACAACCTCCCGATGACTCTTTGATTATTAGACCACTTCGATTAGCAAGCAAAGGCGATATTTTGCAATTTGCCCAAGCATATGCAGTGCCTTGGCGCGAAGATGCTTCTAATTCAACTTCTAAATACGAGCGAAATCGCATCCGAAATGAAGTTCTGCCTCTTCTACAGTCCATACATCCCAGAGTCGCAACTGGGTTGAGGCATACTTTTGAAAATCTTGAAGTTACCTTTAAATATCTTCATCTACAAGCTCAAGAATATTTGAGACTGTATAAATTTCTTATTTTTCAAGGATACAAAATTTCGCTCAAGCCCCTATTGCCTTGGAGGGAGGAATATGGGGCCCTACTTCAGGAAATACTTTTTCTAGAAGAGCTTCCCATTTCTGATCTAAACAGTCTTTCCAAAGCTTTAACTACGACTGAATCAAAAATTTGGCATATTGGATTTCCACTGATTTTTTCCCGCAACGCTGAACTTTACATTTATCCGAACGAACATCGGTTCAATAAAATTTCCGTTGAGAAGGTATGGACAGATCTTCAGAAGCCCTGTGACCTGTCAGGATGGGGGAGAGTATATGTGACTGATCAAGATGCCGATGCCTGGATGAGTTTAGACCCTCAAAACACTAAAATTCTCTTTCGTCCGTGGCATTCAGAAGATTTTATTTTGATTCCCAACTCAGGTCGCAAAAAGGTAAGTGCTTTGTTAAAAGATAAAAAATTGACTCTCGTTCAGCGTAACAAAACCCTTGTAATGACCGTAAATGGTGAGGTGGCTTGGGTAGTAGGGTTGCAGGTAGATGGCCGTTTTAAAGCTAAACCGGGGCAAGGTATTGGTTTAAAGGCCGTTAGTGGATGGCTTGAATAAAAAACCCGGCCAGAGGCCGGGTGCAAGCTCGAGAGGATTAAACATTCATTTTTACTTGACAAAGATAATCAATCCCGGGATTAAATCAGGCTCTTTAATGTTTGGATTAAGCTGTTTTAATTCTTTAACAGGTACTCCTGTTTTCTGAGAGATGGTTTTAAAGTTATCGCCTTGTTCTACGCGATAGCGCTTGCTGTCGTATTCGGTGTAATCGCCCCCAGGAGTCACCTTCAATTCAAGACCTTCGAAGACGCGCACACCTCTCAGCCCACCATTGAGTTCTCTCAGGTCGCGCAGGGTGATGTTGTATTGCTGGGCAATTTTCCCGAAGTTGTCTTTAGCATCGCAAACGTGTATTTGACCGATGGGCTTAGCAGGAGCAGCTGGTTCTTTCGAGTCAGTACCGGCAGCCGCTTCACTACCTGTAGCAGGTGTTTGTGTGGGTTTAGCTTTGGGTACGTAGTTTTCTGAAATTACTTTGAAATCCGTACGTCTGTTGATTTGGTTGGCAACTTCTTGTAATTCTGGTGACAAGGTCTTTATATATTTTTCAGTCAATACAGTTCCCGGTTTGAAGAGGCCTTTTCCGTATCCATCGTAGTTTTCCGGTACAGTAAAAGGTTCTCTCTCACCTCGACCCACGGGTACCAGTCTTTCCGGATCAATGCCTCTTTCTATCAAATAATCTACGCATGCCTGCGCTCTGCGCTGTGAGAGCAGGTCGTTATTAGCATCTGTATCGCGGTAGTCGGTATGTGAGCGCAGTTCTATGACAATGTTGGGGTTTTTGATCAGAATGTCGTACACCATGTCGAGTGCTTCTTTGGATTCTGGTCTCAGATCCCACTTGGCTAAGTCGAAGAACACATTTGGCAGAATGATTGGCTCTTCAATCGGGTCAAGCGATTTTGTCAATTTAAAGCTGTACAAGAAGTGGTTTTCGGCCGGGATGAATTCGTATTGTTCCATAGCTATTCCCACGGTCGAGAAGTTTATAGAACCGCTGAGAAATTTTTTCTTTTCAAAATTGATTTGATAGTTTACGTTTTCCTTAAGCGTACCTGGCTCTACAATAAACACACCATTCTTATCCGTATTAATTGTAATAGATGAACCATCACTGCCATCGATACGAGCTGTTACTTGAGGAATGGGCTTTTTGTCTTTTGAGTTGGTTACTTGTACTTCCAGCTTGTATTCGAGCGGAGCGAGGTAAATAGCATAGATATCATCGCCACCTTTTCCTCCCTCTCGATTCGATGAGAGAAACCCTTTTTTTGCGCCACCGCTTTCGAACACTATAGCAAAGTCATCGAAGTTTGTGTTGATCGGATAGCCCATATTTTCAGGTTTACCAGTGGGCATACCTTCTTCGTTTACAGGCACTCTGAAGATGTCAAGACCGCCCATGCCCGGATGGCTAGTGCTTGAAAAGTAGAGGTAGCCATCGTCGTGTGCAAATGGGAAGAGTTCGTCGCCAGCACCATTCACCATAGGTCCGAGATTTTTGGGGGTGTCCCAGGAACGAGTGCGACGATTGTATGTCGTGATCCAGATATCTTTTCCACCTAATCCCCCCGGCATATCGCTGGCAAAGTAGAGGTATTTATCGTCGGGCGACAGGGACGGATGCCCCACACTGCTTACAGAATCAGGAGCAAGGAATATTACTTCGGGCTCTTTCCAATCTTGACCTAACCGCTCGGATACATAAATTCCACAACCGAGGTTTTGGCTCTTCTGCTTGAGGCAACGCGTGAAATAAATAGTTTTTCTTCGCTTGTCAAAGGTAACACCTCCTTCGTGATACTGTGTATTGAGCATTGCGCTTTCAGGCTTGGGTTCGAGCCATTTCGTTTCAGACATGAGCGACTTATTCTCACCTCTCTTCAGCCTCTGTTGTTTTTTGGCTGTTTTGCGCTCAGCCTGAGCTAAGAAAATATCGGTAAAGTTACCTCCAAACCAGCCTTCGCGCTTCTTGCCAGTGGCACCCAATCGGTCTGAGGTAAAAACGATTTCGTCATATGAACCTGGCCTACCCGAATAGACAACCCCAAATTCGTTCTCTTTTGTGTTGAGATCCTTTACATTTTCTACCAGGTACCTTGAGCGATTCTTCTTGTACTGCACTGCCAACTTACAGCCTTCGATGCCATTTTTTGCTCTTTGGTCATCAGGCACAAGCTTCAAATAGTTTTCATATTCTTTTGTAGCGTCTTCGTACTCACCTAAATTATGAAGCGACTGAGCCAGCAACAGACGTACTTCAGGCTCGCTATAACCGGCCGAAATTGCTCTTTGAAAATAATTAGTCGCATATTTGAAGTTGAGCATTTTAAAATAACAGATACCTAAATGATAGAGAATTTCAGTTCTTTCAGACTTGCTGCGGGTTTTAGAATACGCTTTTTTAAATTGTTCTGCAGCAAAATAGAATTCGTTTGACTTAAAGGCATCTAAAGCTTGCCGGAAGTCTTTGCTCTTTTTTTCTTCTTTTGGGGCTTGCGTCGCTGTGGTTTGTTTGGATGCGACATCTTGAGAAAATCCTGTAATTGAGAAGTTTAAAGCAACTAAAATACTTGCTATTAATGTGCGGCTCATTCGTTTTTTGGTTGGAAACTATTTTAATTGCCAAAATAAAGATTGATTAATGAAATATCAAAATAAGATTTTTTGTTTGCAAGTGTGCATATTTTAAAATGCTGAAAAGATACTAACACAAACGAAAGTGATCATTCGTCATTTTTTCATCTAATAAAGAATAACATTTTGATAATAATACACCTATACATTTGTTCAAAAACTATTAATGAAAATAGCTACAGCCTCTCTGATTGCACTGATAGCTCTCAGTTCGTGTCTGAAAGACAGAAAGTTGCCCATCGATCAAGGTACTAACCCTCCGCCTCCGCCTGTTCGCGACACAGTTTCGTTGCTCCAATCTAACACATTGCGCATAAATGAACTGGTAGCAAGTAGCAGTAATTTGTCGGATGAGTTTGGGCAAAACAGCGATTGGGTAGAAATTTTTAATCCTTCTAACACGAGCTGGGTGAAAGTAACCGCTGGAAAAACCTTTTTGAGCGACAGTAAAGGAAATCCCACCAAATATGCATTCACGCGTGATTGGTATATACCCCCGAGAGGTTTCCTGATAGTATTTTGTAATTCCCGCAGCAGCGAAGGACAGTTTATCAATACTTCTTTTGGCCTTTCTTCAGCGGGTGAAGATTTTGTTATTTCCTTCCAGGAGTCACCTTCATCGCCATTAGTGAGAGTTGACGAAATGTCTTATGCTCCATATGATTTTACAAAATCTATAGGTTTAAGGCCTGATGGTACTGGCACTACTTACTACGAAATGGTGATGACGCCTAATGCACCGAACCAATAAGAAAAAAATAGAATTTCAATTATGATGTATTTTAAATTTCGCATTGCGGTTGCATTGTTTGTTCTTTCTATCGCAAGTGCTTATCCCCAAAAGATAAAAAAGACGAAGATAGCACCTTACATGTCGCATTACATCGAAGTATCAGAGCCAAGCGGATTGGTGTATTACCCAAACAACAATTCGCTCTTTATCGTAAGCGACAATGGCGATTTGTTTGAAACTACACTCGACGGAAAAATTCTTCGACAAGCTCATTACGAAGGGGTTGATTTTGAAGCAGTAACATTTGTCAACGGGCTACTTTATGTAGTCGAAGAGCGTCATAGAAACGTCTTGGTTTTCGATCCTAAAGAGTTAAAACTGCTGCACACCTTTCACATTCCCTATTCCGGAGGTAGAAATAAAGGATTCGAATCTATTGCATACATACCCGATAGCAGAAAATTCATTCTCATTACTGAAAAAGATCCGGTATACGTGATGGAATTTGACACCGCCTTTCGTCCATTGAACGTTTATCGCTTTGAAGCCGCTCGCGATATTTCATCGGCTACGTATTTCGAGGGTTTTCTCTATCTGCTAAGCGACGAAGACAGAACTATTTTTCAACTTTCGCCCAAGGATTATTCGATCGTACAAGCTTGGAAGGTGCCCATCATTAATCCAGAGGGTATCATGTTTTTACCTGACAGGAGCCTCCGCATTGTAAGTGATGATCGTGAAAAATTGTACTATTTCAAAAATCCAATTCAATGAAAAAAATTATACTCATCCTTGTATGTATATTTCTATGTAATGGTCTAATTTTTAGTCAGGTAACTTTGACAAATGGCGATCATACTATTGAGATTACTGGTGCTGTTTCTACATATTACAACAAGCGCTTTTTAAAAGAAGGTGAACTCAATAAGCGCAAAGACCGATTTAATCTGCGCGATGCACAAATTCAAATAGAAGGTCGATACAAACGCACAGTAGAATACGAGCTTCAGGTGGACTTTTCAGACCTTGGGCAGGCAGGTACCGGAGTAATTGACCCAGAAAATCCCGGAATAATGGATGCTTACGTGCGTTACAAAGGATTGCAGGTAGTGGATGTAACTTTCGGATACACGAAATTACCCTATTCCCGTTCATCACTCGTACCATTTATATTTACACCTTACTGGCAAAGGGCAGAAATCGTTCGTGGCGATGTCTTTGCGCGTCGCGATGTTGGAATCTCTCTTGGAAAAACAATTTGGAGGCAGCGCGCTCACATAGTGGTAGGTGTCTATAACGGGCTTGGTGAATTAAGTCTTAGAGGTGATAACGATCCTTCAGGAACTTTAGAGTATGTAGGTAGAGCAGAAGTGGCCTATCCTTCGCGCTTCAGATACAGGGATATAGACGATCGCATCACTCCTGTTCCCATGCTTGCTTTCGGTATCAACGGTCGATACACCGACAAGCGACAACCTTTATCCAACAGAACACTACCAGCTGGAGCCGGCGGAGAGTACGGTGTAAAAGTGATCGACGGCATTAAATATGTCTATGGCTTTGATGTAGCTTTTCAATGGATGGGTTTTTCCGCACAATACGAATTTCACTTTTACCGAGCCACACCGCGCGATTCAAACAACTTCATGCTCCTTGGTCTGCCCAAGTGGCAAACAGGTGGTTTTTATCAAGGCGGTGGTATGTACGGACAAATTAATTACTTTGCCAAACCTCTAAAATCTATTTTCTCACTTCGCTATGAAGAGCTAATGCTCAACGATTTGATACCTGGTAAACTCGTTCGGTTTGGCGGTGCCTATGCTTTTCAGTTAAATGGTTGGAAATCAATGCTAAAAGTACAATACTGGCTTGTTGACAAGGAAGATCCCCTCGAAGAATTGAGCTGGAAGTCACAGGTAAGAGTAGGTTGGCAGTATTTGTTTCAATAGAAATTTTAAGGAAATACTTTTTTAGATATCTCTGTACAATCGATTTTAAAATACTTTTGCAGCCGTTTTTTAGGTTAAATGATTGAAATAACATTTCCCGACGGTAAGAAAAGAACATACGAAGACGGCACCACGGCCTTACAAATCGCTGAAAGCATTAGCAATCAACTGGCTAAAAACGTGCTATCAGCTGAGTTAAACGGCAAGATCATTGAAGCCAATCAGCCACTGTATGAGAGCGGTTCGCTTCGACTTTTCACTTGGGATTCTGACGAAGGCAAAAGAGCCTTTTGGCACTCATCAGCCCACCTGATGGCGCAAGCCATACTCGATTATTATCCGAATGCGAAACTCACAATAGGCCCTCCGATCGAAAATGGCTTTTATTACGACATCGACTTCGGCGACGATGTTTTCGGGGAAGCTGATTTTGAGAAAATCGAAAAGCAAATGCTCAAGCGCGCGCAGGAGAAAGCTGAGTTTAAAATGCGCAACGTATCGAAACAGGAGGCTTTGGAATTTTATAAAGATAACCCCTACAAAACAGAACTCATCCAAAACCTGGAAGATGGCACTATCACCTTCTGCGACCACAGCACCTTTACCGACCTTTGCCGTGGAGGCCATATTCCCAATACCGGCTTTATTAAAGCTGTAAAAATCTTAAATGCAGCCGGCGCTTATTGGCGTGGCGATGAGAAAAACAAACAACTCACGCGCGTTTATGGCATTTCCTTCCCAAAGCAGTCAATGCTCGACGAATACCTGCAGCGACTTGAGGAGGCAAAGAAACGCGATCATCGTCGCCTCGGCGCTGAATTAGAGTTATTTGCCTTCAGTCAACGGGTAGGGAAGGGTTTACCGCTTTGGTTGCCTAAAGGAACTGCCCTCCGTGAGCGCCTTGTTAAATTTTTGCAAGAGGCTCAGAAAAAGGCTGGTTATCAACAAGTGATCACTCCTCACATTGGTCATAAAGACCTCTATGTTTGTTCTGGCCACTATGCAAAATACGGTAAAGACAGTTTTCAACCCATCACTACTCCTGAAGAAGGTGAAGAGTTCTTACTCAAGCCGATGAACTGTCCGCATCACTGCGAAATCTATCGCGTGAAGCCCAGGTCGTACAAAGAATTGCCCTTGCGATTAGCCGAATTTGGTACCGTGTACCGCTATGAACAGAGCGGTGAGCTTCACGGCCTCACACGCGTAAGAGGTTTTACACAAGACGATGCACACATCTTCTGTACGCCTGATCAGCTAAAAGACGAATTTAAAAAAGTTATAGACCTCGTTTTATATATCTTCAAAGCCCTCGATTTCAACGAATACAAAGCTCAAGTATCGCTTCGCGATCCGAACAATCCCGATAAATACATCGGCTCGGAAGAAAACTGGCAAAAGGCCGAACAAGCCATCATCGAAGCCGCTGCTGAAAAAGGCTTGCCTACGGTAGTTGAATATGGCGAAGCTGCCTTTTACGGTCCGAAGCTCGACTTTATGGTAAAAGATGCACTCGGACGCATGTGGCAGTTGGGCACCATTCAGGTCGATTATAACCTTCCTGAGCGCTTTGAGCTTGAGTACAAGGGTGCCGACAATCAGATGCATCGCCCAGTGATGATTCATCGGGCACCCTTTGGCTCCATGGAGCGCTTCGTGGCAGTACTCTTAGAGCATTGTGGCGGTAACTTCCCAATCTGGTTGGCTCCTGACCAAGTCATCATACTGCCTGTGAGCGAAAAGTACCACGAATATGCTCTGAAAGTAGCCGAACAGCTCAATCACCATGATATCCGCGCCATCATCGACGAACGCAATGAAAAAGTAGGCCGTAAAATACGCGATGCCGAGGTATCAAAGATTCCCTACATGATCATTGTAGGTGAACGCGAACAGGAGCACAACATTCTTAACGTTCGGAAACACGGAGGTGAAACCCTTGGAGAAATGAATATTCCTACCTTTGTAGAACGTTTAACCAATGAAATCAATAATTTAATTCCACAATTTACTAACCCTTAAAACCCTATAGAAATCGAATGTCGAAAGACACTATATCCTTTAGAATCAATGAAGAAATCACTGAGCCTCAGGTCAGGCTCGTAGGTGATAATGTAGAGCAAGGTATCTACAGCACTACTGAGGCACTTAGAATGGCCGAAGAACAAGGTATGGACCTCGTATTGATTACTGAAAAGGCCAATCCACCTGTATGCAAAATCATTGATTACAAGAAGTTTCTCTACGAGCAAAAGAAAAAACAAAAAGAAATACAGGCCAATGCGGCCAAAATTATCGTAAAAGAAATCCGATTCGGCCCGCAAACTGATGATCACGACTTTGAGTTTAAGAAAAAACATGCGAAAGCCTTTCTCGAAGAGGGTGCTAAAGTGAAAGCTTATGTTTTCTTTAAGGGAAGGTCTATTGTATACAAAGAACAAGGTGAGATACTTTTGCTCCGCCTCGCACAAGAGCTTGAGGATGTAGGAAAAGTTGAATCAATGCCTAAGCTCGAAGGTAAGCGAATGATAATGATAATAGCACCTAAGAAGAAAAAATAAATCGCCGAATTCTATAAATAAAGTCTGTTGGATATGCCAAAGATGAAGACCAAATCAAGCGCTAAGAAGCGCTTTGCGATCACAGCCACAGGCAAGATCAAGAGAAAACAGTCAGGTAAGCGTCACATCCTGACCAAAAAGGCTACAGACCGCAAAAGAGCTCTTACTAAGTACGCTCTTGTGCACAAAGCTGATAAGCCCAACGTAAAACTGATGCTCTGCATCTAATCGATTCATGGTTTAAAAACCCTGTGTCCGGCTCTTAAAGTACTTGAAAATCAAGTCGCCTATCACAAAAAAATCTAAGTAATATGCCAAGATCCGTCAATCACGTAGCTTCCAGAGAAAGAAGGAAGAAAATTATGAAGATGGCTAAGGGCTACTATGGTCGCAGAAAAAATGTGTGGACTGTAGCCAAAAATGCCGTCGAGAAAGCACTCACCTATCAATACCGCGACCGCAAAGCACGCAAAAGAAATTTCCGCTCGCTGTGGATTATGCGTATCAATGCCGGTGCTCGCATGCACGGTATTTCTTATTCGCAGCTGATCAATAAGCTCAAGCAAGCCAACATACAGCTCAATAGAAAAGTGCTTGCTGACTTATCGATGAATCATCCCGATGCTTTCAAAGCTGTAATCGATCAAGTAAAGTAAATAACAACATAGAATTTGGCGATTTTAAAATTCCCGGCTTGCTTCAGGTCGGGAATTTTTTTTACACGATACCCTTCTTATAGGCAATCTTAATGGCTTGTGCCTTGTTGTTTACGTGCAGCTTTTTATAAATGTTGGAAATATGCGTGCGCACGGTGTTGGGGCTTATAAAAAGTCTTTCGGAAATCTGTCGATAATCAAGCCCATTGATCAGATGCCTCAAAATGTCCACTTCCCTTTCGCTGAGTACATCTTCTTTGTTTTTTACAACCTCCACATGTGCACGAGAAAGCAGCTGTAGGGTTTTACGAGCGATTCTCGGACTCATGGGCACTACACCAAATTCTACCACGTCGCGTACGTGTTGTATAAGCTTATCTGCACTTTCTTCTTTTAAAAGATATCCCACAGCCCCTGACTTGATGGCTTCAAAAATCTTGTCGTCGTCGTCAAATACTGTGAGCATGATGAATTTGATGGACGGATAGAGTTCAGAAGCAATAGAAACTGCTTCTATACCGTTCATCACAGGCATATCGATGTCCATAAACACTACATCTGGCAGATCTTTCGCTAGTTTGCACTTCTCTAAGAAGTCTTCCCCGTCACTAGCCGTGAAAACGATTTGAAAATCAGGACTATGGCGAATGCGGTCGATTAAACTCTGTATATTGATGCGTTTATCATCTACTAAGGCTAACTTGATCATTTTGAATGAAGTATTTTCTTTTTAAACAAAGTACGGATAAAAGCCCGTCAAGTCGCATACTGCATTTGATGTAAATCAATTTCAATTTCAACAAGGGTGCCATTGAGCTTTTCAGAGCGAATCACGATGGAAGCATTTATTTCATCCGCTCGAGCTTTCATATTTTTTAAGCCATAGTGGTCAAGAAATTCTGTATTCAGATTAAATCCTACACCGTCATCGATTATTTGAATTTTAAGTTTGTTATTTAGTGTTTCAAAGTAGATTTTTATTCGATTTCCTCGACTGTGTTTAAGCGAATTGGTAATTGATTCTTGTACGATTCTGAAGAGATTGATGGCCAAAGTAGGCGGTATAATAATGGAATAATCTACATTTTCATAATACTCGATTTCAATCGATTCATTAAGCTCACGTATCGATATAACATATTGCTTTGTTTTGTCGATAAATTGTTCTATAGAAAGCTTTTTTGAATTTAAAAGCCAAATGGTTTCTCGGATTGTTTGAATCGCTTCTTTTGATACTTTTTCTAATTTTTTCAATTTTAAACGATCATCGTCATTTAGTATCTTAAAGTATTTTTCAGTAAATAAATCGATCTGAGAAATCATATACGAAAGTTGGGCTCCGAGGTTATCGTGAAGCTCTCTTGATATGCGCATTCTTTCATTTTCTAAATTTTTCTGTACTTCGTATCTCAATAGTATCTTTTGTCGATTCCGTTCATACAGATAAATGATGAAGCCTGAAATCATTATCAAAATAGATAGTATTGCAAGTGTATAAAACCACCACGTCTTCCAAAATGGGGGTAATACTTTAATGAAGAGCTTTTTTATATCACTTTTTTCTCCATATTGATTTACCACATAAAATTCAAGGGTATATGATCCCTGAGGAAGATTGGTATAACGAATAAAATTGTTGTTTCCCGTGTTAATAAAATTGCTTTCAATGGGCGATAATTTGTGAAAATACTCTGATTTTTCCTTACTTGTAAAGTTTATGTGTCTTACGGATAATGAAATTGTGTTATTTGAATAATTTAATGTAATACTATCTATTGAATTTTTTAATTCAATTTCGTCGTCCACCAAAACGTTTGTATAGTAAATATTGGGCTTTAATTGGTTATTGTAAATGTTTTCTGTATTGATAATGTTTATTCCATTTACACCACCGAAGTAGAGAAGATTTCCATTTTTATAATAGGCATTTGTGTTAAATTCGTTTGCTTGTAAACCGTCATTCAGGTTGTAATTAATTGTCTTTTTACTTTTTAAATTAACAACATTAATGCCCCTGTTAGTTGATATCCATATGTTTCCATCCAAATCAATTAAAGTAGCATAAATAAAATTATCTGAGATATTGTGTGTTTTTTTTGTAATTACTTCTTTAATTGTTAACTGATCATCTAAAATGAACAGGCCTTCGTTGGTCGAAATGTAAATGAGCTCGTTCTCCCTCATAATAGCTTGAGCTCTGTTCGATAAAAATTTTCTTTTAGTTCCCGTATTTATATCAATAGTATAAACGCCGTCGAATGAACTACAAAGAAGTGTATGGAAGTCTTTCTGAAATACATTGAGAATATATAAGTCTGTTTCGTACTTATCTAGAGTTCGAAAATTATAATCTATTCGTTCAATTATAATTTTTTTTCCACTTTTATTGGTAACAGAATAGGTGAGAAAATAGTTATTTATACCTTTTGTAATGTTTAAAAAATTGATGTTTGGATTATTTCTTAATATTTTTTTAAATTTCTTATTTTCAAAATAATATAAACTTGAAGTGCTAATTGCATAAAAATTGTCAGGAGATTCGAAAGATGCCTCAATGTCCCAAATCGCATCCATACCTGGTAAAATTATATTTTTATAATTTCCATTTGTGTAGTAATAAATTAGCCCACCTCCATATAGTCCTGTTACGATGGTCGAATCGCTTAAAAGGTGAATACACTTCACCATATTAAGCGATGAATTGGGATTTTTTATATGGATAAATTTGTTGTTATCTCGTGAAAAAATATAAAATCCATTAATGTTAGTATAGATATAAAGATTGTCTTTATAATCTGTAAAAAAGTCGTAAACAAATAATCTGCTGAAAGTCGGTAAAATTTCACTTTTATCTATTTTTAAATACCTTCCGGGATTTGTTTGATATATGTATAATTCATTTTCCTGTGCAATCCAGATTTTATCGTTGTATAAGTAAAATGAACGAATATCTTCAATCGATTGAGTCTCGAGGTAGTGGATTTTAGATGAAATTTCAGCTGGTAACGTATTATTAAAGTCTTTTGTATGTATTATAATTGGTATGAATGTTTTTCTATATTTTACTTTTTTTAATCTACAATTTTTCAGTGAATACACCTTATATTTTTCATTTAAATCAATTATTGTTGGTTTATCATAGTTGTATAAGTACAGAAAATCATCGAATGCGAATATGGTGTAAAAAGAATTTTTTAATTGTACCTTATTAATTTTTTTTAAATTGTCTAAACTAATCGTTTCGATTATGGTATCGCTTAGTATGTACAATAAATTTTTATTTACATCAAAAGTTTGATATGCTTTAAATTCATCTCTTGTGAGTATGGAGTCTTTTACAATGTCAATAATTTCAATACCAAAATCGTTAGAAACGATACAAAGATTATTATAAAGAGTTAATTTTTTGATGTTTTTTGACTTCAGATATTTAGTTCCCTTAAAAATATCAGAGTACATTTTAAATTCATGACCATCCCAAATGTTGATATCATTAGCTGTTCCTATCCAAAGTCTTCCAATGCTGTCTTGATCGATACTGTAAACAGAATTTTGGGAAAGTCCGTTGTTTGAATTAAAGTTTAAAAAGTTGTATTGTACAATTTGTCCATACAATTCAGGGATGGACACAAGAGCATACGTTGCTAAAACGATTAAAATATATCTACGTATGCTCAACATTTTTTTTAATTAACAATCAAAGATATTTTATATTACGATATCTACCATTCGTCCTTCATACGTTCGAATGTTGAGTGCGGTTGAATTATTTAAGACAATGTATTGTCCTCTTAGGGCTGTGAGTTCACCTTCTAAACTAGTATTTTTTTCAATGTTTACTGAAGTTATTTTTTCTGGAACGGCAATTTTTGGATATTCAAATCTGTATATAGTGTCGTCTGATGAAAATTCTTGAATTCTATCGGGATACATTTGTTTGACTTCTTCTTTTATTGACAGTAAATCGATATCAGGGTCTTTCCAAGTAAGCATTTCGCGCCAGGCAGTTTTATCTGAAAACTTTTTTTTGAGTTCTACTTCCCACATTCCTGCCTGGTAGCGATTTTCCACCAGCAGCAAAGGCAGGGCTGCAACAGCACCTTGGTCGATCCAACGGGTGATTTGTTGGCTTGTGCGCGTTACGCCAACTTTTAGTCCGCCGGAAATCGCCAGGTAAACAGTGTGAGGCTGAAGCTGATAGGCCTTCTCAAACTCTAAATCGCGCTCTTCGATACCCAAGTGCGCCTTGCTGAGTTCAGGCTTTAGAATAGCATCTGAAGCTTGCGGGAGTGTAAAAAAACACGATTGACAAAAATTCATTCGATATACTGAATCGACGATTTTGCCGCAAAAACACTTGATTTTATGCAAATACGATATTTTGATTTTTTTGCCCAAAAGATCGTTAAGGAAAAATAAATCGTTTTCAGTGTTTAAGTAATATCTTACTGGATTGTGCTGATATACAGCCATTTTGTTTAAATATCCGGTATAGTGCATAAAGGTTGTATACAGTATTTTTACACGGTAAAAATATTGAGTTCATGCTTAAATCCATCATCAATAATGTGCTGAAATGGAACCTGCAAGCCCGAATGGAAGAGTTGGATTTTTTTAGAGAATTTCCTGAAAAGACACAGCGCAAAATATTGCATGAGCTCATCGATCAGGCTCGCTACACCGAATATGGAGTAAAATACAACTTCCCGAAAATTGAATCGTACGAAGACTTTCGGCGATATGTACCTGTTGTTCAATACGAAACCATTGAACCGTATATAGCTCGCATCAAAAAGGGAGAGCACAATGTGATGTGGCCCGGCGAGATTTCCTACTTTGCCAAGTCGTCGGGCACTACCAACGACCGAAGCAAGTATATACCCGTGAGCCCGCATGCCTTGGAAGAGTGTCATTTTAAAGCAGGGCGCGATATGCTGGGCATTTACTTCAGTTTATTTCCTGAAAGTAAGCTTTTTCACGGTTTGAGCTTGCGCATCGGCGGTAGTACACAGTTTATAAACGAAGCTAATGGCAGTTACTCTGGCGATTTAAGTGCCATTCTCATAAAAAATTTTCCTGCATGGGTGCAGTGGCGGTCTACACCGAGTCAAGACATAGCTTTGATCAGCAATTGGGAAGAGAAGATTGAAAAAATCATCGACATCACCATTCACGAAGATGTAACCAGCATGGCAGGTGTACCCTCGTGGCTGTATGTGATGGCACAGCGTATAATGGCTAAAACGGGTGCAAAACACCTACACGAAATCTGGCCAAATATGGAGCTCTACATTCACGGTGGAGTGAGCTTTACACCCTATCGACACGCTTTTAAGAGACTATTTCCCGGTGATCGCGTCCATTATCTCGAAACGTACAACGCTTCAGAAGGTTTTTTTGGCATTCAAGACCTAAAAGAACCCGGCAGCATGCTCTTGATGCTCGATTACGGCATTTTTTACGAGCTCATTCCTGTCGATCGATTAAACGATGAAAGGGAGAAGCATATCATACCTGTGTGGGAAGCTGAGCCGGGAGTTAATTATGCATTGGTGATATCGACTAACGCAGGCCTGTGGCGCTACATGCCAGGCGATACGGTGATCTTCACAAATACTAAACCCTTGCGTTTTTACATCTCCGGCCGCACAAAGCACTTCATCAATGCCTTTGGCGAAGAGCTAATGATCGAAAATGCCGAACGCGCTATTGAGGCTGCTTGTGTAGCCACAAATGCAGAAGTTCGCGATTTTACTGCCGGACCTTATTATTTCGGTGAAAACTCCAGCGGTGCCCATGAGTGGATCATCGAATTTTCAAAAGAGCCCGATAATTTTGAAAAGTTTTGTACAATACTTGACACTACGCTGCGCGAGGTAAACTCCGATTACGATGCCAAGCGTTTTAAAGATATGACGTTAAAATTTCCGATCATTCATCGCGCACCACAACATTTGTTTTACAATTGGCTGAAGTCTAAGAACAAATTAGGAGGTCAAAACAAAGTGCCAAAGCTTAAAAACGACCGCTCGATTTTAGACGAATTACTACCGCTTATCAAATGAAGAAATTCACGGCATTACTGCTATACACTGGATTTATTCTTTCAGCTAAAGCCCAATTTGGCGACCTATCCACACTCGATACCGTGCTGTGGGTACCCGACCCGGCCATTAAGTCGTTTACAACTGACAATCTCGGAAATATTTACCTGATTTACGAAGAAGAAATCAAAAAAATAGTGCCATATCCGGCTGCTAATTCTGTGAAAATTAGTTTCTCAGAGCCTCAGCTCGGCAAGGTGGCCGCTATCGATGCCTTTAATCCTATGCAGATTTTGGTGCGCTATCAACCGTTTAACAACATTATTTTTTTGGACAATAAACTCAACAAAATTCAGCAGTCACTCCAGCTCGAGGATCTTGGCCTTATGGATGTGCAATTGGCCAGCATGACCACCCAAAACCGCATTTGGCTTTATGATCAGGTACTCGATCAAATTGTGCTCTACAACCCACGCTTAGAAGGCATCGAGTTTTCTACTCAAAACATCACCCAACTCATTGGCATCGAGAACTCTCCGGAATACCTGCAAAGCGATGCCTCGGGTGTGTATCTGTATCTGAAAGAAGCCGGACTAATGATTTTTGACGTATTTGGTAATTTCGTAAAAGTTTTACCTATCAAAAATTTGACTTCTGTACAGATAAAAGATAAAAAACTCTACGGATTAGAAGGTAAAAAAATACTCATTAGCGGGCTGAATGTGAATTTTTTGCGACGCATTGAGCTTCCTTACAAAGACTCCATTGAACAAGTGCGCTTCGAAAATCAATTTATTTTCCTTCTCTTTGAGGGTAAAGGATTACTTGTGGCACTGTTTCCCGGTTAATCTTTTCCTGTCTTGCGCTCTTTTTAACAAGTCTTATAACTTCTCCTTAAAAAAAGAGGCTGTTACATCGGTTCATCTAGGATTGGTAGATGGACTATTTACTTTTGGAAGATGTTGTAGTAGTCCGTTCACGTAAAGCGGGTAAAGACGCTATATGAAGTGCCAGAATCTCTAGCCTATACCGTTAAGGAATGCACAAAATTGGAGGTGAGAGAGGAGAGGGTGGAAAGTGGAGGTTACTTTTGTAGCATTAAAAAGAATTCAACTATTTAAATTTTTACTCATGAGCATGCCAAAATTTTTAATCGCTGACAACACCGATTTTCCTGAAGATATCTTCGTAATTCATACGGAATATCCTCGCTTCATCTTAAACATGTCAACCGATGAGCTGGAATGGCTCGACGATGTGGATCTCGGTGAAGAAGACGATATTCCGGCTGAAATCATGCAGTTGCTTGAAGAGGCTGACAGCTTTTACGATAGAGAAATGGAGCGCTACGAAAATTTTGACGCTGAATAAAACAAACTTTTTTCGATTTATACATAAAACCTTTTCACTGTATTGCAGTGTTAAGGTTTTGTTTTTTTATGGTAATTGAACAGAATGGAAGTAAAACCCTACAGCGATAAAGCAGGCAGCAAGAAGGAGCAAGTGGCTGAAATGTTTGACAACATTTCGCCTAAATATGATTTTCTAAATCATACGCTCTCACTTGGCATTGATCGAGGCTGGCGAAAGAAGCTGTTGCGCTTAGCATCGAAGGCTAAACCTAAAATCATACTCGATGTAGCTACCGGAACAGGTGACTTAGCCATTGCATTGGCAGAACTTAATCCTGAGCACATCATTGGGGTAGATATTTCAGAAGGCATGCTCTCATACGGGCACAAGAAAATCGAGAAAAAAGGCCTAAAAGGACTTATCACTCTACAAAAAGGCGATAGTGAGGCACTTGAGTTTGCTGACAATACTTTCGATGCTGTAACGGTGGCTTTTGGGGTTAGGAATTTTGAACATCTGGAGGCAGGCCTAGCTGAGATGCTTCGTGTCACAAAGCCAGGCGGGAAAATCTACATCTTAGAGTTTTCGCAGCCTGAAGGGTTTCCATTTGCTCAGCTCTACAAGTTTTACTTTAAAAATATCCTCCCTTTGGTAGGTCGCTGGGTGAGCAAAGACAGCCGAGCTTACAGCTACCTGCCTGATTCGGTTGAGGCATTTCCCTTTGGAGAGGCTTTTGCCAACATTTTAAAAAAATTAGGTTACAAAAACATTCGACTGCATCGCTTGACGTTTGGTGTAGCTACCATCTACGAAGCTGAAAAATAATGCAGTGTATTTTGCGTTTTTCAGAGGTAATGAAGATTTTTAGACAGAGCATATTGGCTGTAAGCCTTCTGATAGGCAGCTCAGTGTACGGGCAACGCATTCTGAACATGCCCACCTACACGAGTAAACCGTACCACTTCGGATTTTACCTCGGAATCAATTGGTATAACTTTCACATTCGCCACAAACCCAATCTCGACGACTACCCTGGGTATTATTCTACGATTACGCGAGTAGATCCAGGCTATCACGTAGGTATTATTTCTGATCTTCGCTTGGCCAATCACTTAAATCTGCGCTTTAATCCAGCTTTTGCCGCTACTGTACGCCGGCTTGAGATCGATACCTATAATCCGAATTTTTTACGAAGGCAGGTGTATGTCAAGGATGTGGAATCGTCGTTTGTCGAGCTTCCGCTCGAGCTGAAATTTTCGAGTAAAAGAATTCATAACTACTTGGTGTATATCACTGGTGGTCTGCGCTATAACATTGACCTTGCCTCTCAAGAAAAGGTGCTCGACGACGAGCTGTTTAAAATTCGGCGCAACGATTTTGCTTATGAAGTGGGCTTTGGAATTGATATCTTCTTCGAATACTTTAAAATGTCGCCACAGCTAAAGGCGGGTTTTGGCTTTGCCAACTTGCTGGTAAACGACGGCTCGGTGTATGTAAACAATATTGATAAAATTTACACGCGGTCGGTGTTGTTTTGTATCACATTTGAATAAGCTGCCCAAAGGGTGATCAAGGAAGTTGAAATCAAATCGTTGCCGGCTCTGGCGTACAACGATGAGTTTGTAAAATCAGAAATATTAAAGCAACTAAAGGCAGAACCCGGTGAACTGACCGGCTATCGCACTTTGCGCTATTCGATCGATGCACGTAGGTCACCGGTTCAGATCGTACAGCGAGTGCAGGTAGCACTCGACGAGCCCTTGCCAGCTGATGAGCTCACCCCTTTGATGTATAAAAATGTGGGAGATGCGCAAAAGCGCGTGTTAATCGTGGGCTTAGGCCCGGCAGGCATGTTTGCTGCCCTCCGACTCATTGAGTTGGGCGTAAAACCCGTAGTGCTGGAGCGTGGATACGATGTGCGCACGCGTCGTCGTGATCTAAAAGCCGTAAACCGCGACCACATTGTAAATCCCGACAGCAACTACTGCTTTGGCGAAGGAGGAGCCGGTACCTACTCCGATGGAAAGCTCTACACGCGCTCCACTAAGCGCGGAGATGTGCGTCGCATCTATGATTTGCTGGTCCATCACGGCGCTAATCCCTTTATCCGGGTTGATGCTCATCCACACATCGGTACCAATAAATTGCCTGGAGTAGTACAGGCCATTAGAGAACGCATCTTAGAACATGGCGGAGAGATTTACTTTGGCACTCGGGTAGTTGATTTTGTTCTCCAGGGAGGCCGAGTGACCGGCGTGGTGACTCGCGATGGAGCAGTGATCGAAGGTGACGCTTTGATCTTAGCTACAGGTCATTCAGCTCGCGACATTTTTGAATTGCTGCAACGAAAGCAAATTTCACTTGAGCTGAAACCCTTTGCCCTAGGCGTGCGCGTAGAGCATCCGCAGGCTCTGATTGACCATATTCAATATCACGGTATGGAGCGAGGCGAACATCTGCCGGCTGCCAGGTACAAACTGGTGCATCAGGTAGCAGGTAGAGGTGTTTACAGCTTCTGCATGTGTCCAGGTGGCTTTATCGTACCGGCTGCTACAGCTCAGGAAGAAATTGTGGTAAACGGTATGTCGCCCAGCAAACGCGACAGTAGGTTTGCCAATTCGGGGATTGTGGTCGAAATACTTCCGGACGACGTGGCTGAATTTAAAAAAGATGGTCCGCTAGCAGCTTTGCGCTTTCAGCAGATGGTGGAACGCCGAGTATGGGAGGCCGGCGGTAAAACGCAATCAGCACCTGCTCAAAGGCTTATCGATTTTATCAATGGTAAGGTGAGTACCTCGCTACCGGAGTGTTCGTATATACCCGGCCTCACGCCGGTAAATATGCACGAGGTGTTGCCCGAGTTTGTAAGCTTTCGGCTCAAGGAGGGTTTTAAAGCCTTTGGACGTAAGATGAAAGGCTACTTGAACGAAGAAGCTCAAATCGTGGCAACAGAGAGCCGCACTTCATCGCCGGTAAAAATTCCCAGAAATCCGGAAACACTTATGCATCCGGAGGTAGGAGGACTGTTTCCGGCTGGTGAGGGCGGTGGCTATGCTGGTGGCATCGTTTCAGCGGCTATGGATGGCGAACGTGTGGCAGAAAAAGTTGTTGAATTTTTGCAAAAACTTCCATAGACACATATGCGTGCACTGGTAATAGGCGCTACCGGAGCTGTAGGCTCTGAGGTCATAAAAGGATTGTTGAATATTGAAGGCTGGAAATTCGTGCGCGTTTTAGCGCGACAAAAAGCTTCTATTGCGCATCCCAAACTTCAATGGCATGTGGGCGATTTGTTTTCTGACGAGTTTATTTCTACTCATTTAGAAGACATTACCCACATCTTTATGTGCATTGGCACTACGCGAAAGAAGACACCAGATCGAGAGACTTATCGCACCATTGATTATGGTATTCCGGTGCGCACAGCCCAGCTGGCTGCTAATACCGATGTGTACCATATGCTGGTGGTATCGGCTATCGGTTCTAATCCCAAAAGCTGGATTTTCTATTCTAAGCTTAAAGGCGAGATGGAGCGCGATGTAGCATCTACTGCACTACCGAGAGTTGATTTCTTTAGGCCTTCAACCATTATCGGTCAGCGACCTGAGCGCCGACCTGCTGAAGAGTGGGCCATCAAAATAGATCGTTGGCTGGGTGGCTTAATCCCAAATACATACAGAGCTGTGCGGGCAGAGCAAATCGCACGCGCTATGATTGACCGAGCTAAACTGACGGAAGAGGGGCGCTATTACGTCGAAAACGCTGAAATTTTAAAATATTGACCAGTATGGTTCAAGTCAATGTGTGAGCATTCGACTATAACATTTTGATTTTCTGTGTTTTAAAAAAATCCTAGACCTCTGTTTTTTTGATTATTTCAGCCTAATAATTTTTATAAAGATTTTAAAAAGTTATTAAAGATTCTACATTAGCTGGTGTTTTACCTAAAGGATTTGCAAATTTTTAGTAAATGGTAATCGCCACTTCTATCTTCTTGGCCCTTTGGGCTGGTATTGTGTTGTACTTCACTGTAATATCCCGTAAGAGCACTGGCAGCATTCGCGACTACGCCTTGGGCTCAATGATGTTTTCGCCGGTTTTTGTTGGGCTGAGTTTAGCTGCTGGCATGACGAGTGCTGCTACGTTTATCATCAATCCTGGGTTAATTGGTTATTACGGCATTAGCGGGGTAATCAGCTATGCCATTTCTCTGCCGCTGGCTGCGCTGATTTCGCTTGTCATTCTAACCAGGAGGTTCAGAAAGGCGGGCAGTTCTACCAAGGCGCTATCGCTGGCGCAATGGATGGGGCACATGTATCAATGCAGGGCAGTTTCTACATTGTTTGCCGTGCTGTCGCTTTTACTTATCACTTTTCTAGTGCTTATCACAGTTGGCCTTACTAAGGTGCTCACATCGGCTTTGAAGGTAGATTACCGATATGTTTTATTAGGCATCACCGTATTTGTGTTTGGCTATATGGCCTTTGGCGGAGCTAATACGATGGTGTATTCCAATGCCATACAGGCTGTACTGATGCTGGTAGTGGCCATCACGCTACTGGGCAGTGGCTGGAGCTATTTTTCAGAAGGGTTCTCGGGCTTTTTTGCAAAACTGAAAAGCATAGACCCTCGGCTGGTGCAGCCCACCAATCCTGAAAGTCCGTTGTTTCGCGATTATTTTGAGATCGTGGTAGCGCAAATGATTGTTGGCGTAGCAATTATCTGCCAGCCTCACATCATCACAAAGTCTTTGTTGCTAAAAAGTGAAAGACAGGTAAAGCCCTACTTAGTAAGCGGAGTAGTAGTGCAAACGCTTTTTTTCCTCGTGGTAATTGCAGGGCTGTACGCCCGAATTGAATTTCCAGACCTCTCCCTAAATGGACAACCCATAAAACCGGATGCGCTTATGAGCACCTTTGTGACGCATCACTTCCAGCCGGCTGTGGCAGTACTGGTGGTGTTTGGTCTGCTGGCAGCGGGTGTTTCTACGATCGAGTCGCTCATACAATCGCTTTCAACCACCATCACGGTCGATTTGTTGCAACCCCTTCTCTTACGCGAGGCGGACCAACATCAGGTGGTGCGGATAAATCGAGTGGTAATTTTCTTACTGGCAGTAGTGACGTTTTTCATCTCAAAACAACAGATCGAGCAACCCAATCTTTCGGTAGCCATGCTGGCGCAAAACGGTGTATATGCCTTTTTTGCCTCTGCCTTCTTTCCTGTGCTGATGGGCATTTTTGGCAAGCAAAAAGTACCTTCAGCCGCCCTTGCCTCAGCCGTAACAGCCATCGTTGTGCACTTTAGCGTGTACTATCTTCGCCTGACGCCTTATATGCAGGGAGCAGTTCGTAATCCTGCAATCCCGGCAGCTCTAGCTATCGTGAGTGCACTGCTTGTGGGTTGGGTAGTGTACCGTGTAAAGTCGAAAGAGGCAATCTAAAGGGAAGAAGGATTCTTGGTGGAGCGTCTTTGTTTTTTAAATGGTTTTTATGTTGCTCTTGTATAGAGGTACAAGGCCTTCTCTGTGGAAATAGTGCATGCGTGAGGTGCCTGGAGGGTGCCGGCGAAGCCGGCAGTGCGAAGCGAAGCGCAGCACCGAGCGAACAGCGAGCCCGGAAGGGACCGACCCGAGCAGATGCCCTACAGGGCAACCTGCGAGGGACACGCCCAAATAAAAAATAAAAAAAAATTAATTCATAAGATCATCGGTAGGATTGAATGATCGATTTGGCATTAAGCAATGCAGAGTCTGTAATAGTGCTGCCACTGAGCAGTCGAGCGACTTCTTGCAGGTGTTCTTCGTCGCTGAGCTTTTTTAGGTTGGTTTGGAAGCGGCCGTTTACATCGCCTTTGTAAACGAGGTAATGATGGTGCGCAGCAGCGGCTATTTGAGGCAGGTGGGTGATGGCAATCACTTGAATATCGCTGCCGAGAGCGCGTAGCAGATGGGCAATCTTTTCGGCAGATGCGCCAGATACTCCCGTGTCGATCTCGTCGAACAGTATGGTGGGCAACGACTTCTTGCGGGCGAGTACAGACTTAATGGCCAACATCAGTCGAGAGAGCTCACCGCCGGAGGCGATTTGTCGTACTGGGGCCATTGGCATGCCGGGATTGGGGCTGAAGAGCATATCGACCGCATCAGTACCTGCAGTGGAGTAGGGGGCTGCAGAAAGCTGAATTGCAAACTGAGCGCTGGCGAAGTTGAGTTGCTTGAGCAACTCGCTGATTTCGCGTTCGAGGGCAGGTATTACAGCTTCTCGCGATTGCGTAAGTGCCTGGGCTGCCTGGTGAAGCTGCTCTTCTGCTTGAGCGATTAGTGCGTCGAGCTCTTGCCGGTACGACTGATGACTTTCGAAGGCGTGAATTTCTGCTTCGAACTGTTTTTGAAGGTCGAGCAGTTGGTCGCTGTCGTGGGTACGGTGCTTGTTACACAGGTGCATAAGCAGGTCGAAGCGCTGGCGCAATTGCTCGAGGTGGGCGGGATCGAGGTCGGCTGTAGCAGCCTGGTCGTCAAGGGTTGTGGCTATGTCTTTGATCTCTGGGACTAGGGCTTCCCAACGCTGATAGAGGTTTTCGTAAGTAGGGCTCAGGCGTGCCAAATGGCGCAGATCAGCCTCTACTCTTCGAAACTGGGAGAGTATTCCGACTTCGTCTTCGTAAATCAGGGAGCTTATCAGCTGAAGTCGGTTGAGGGTGTCTTCAGCGTTTTCGGCTAATTGGATTTCCTGTTCGAGTTTCCGAAGTTCGTCGGGTTTGATTTTAGCCGATTCCAACTCCTGGAGAAGAAATTTTTTATAGTCAATGTCGCGGTCGGTGCCTTCGGTGCGCAAGAGTTCTTCTTTGTCAGCCAAAAGTTTTTTGTAGCGCTGGTAGGCTGAATGATAGCTGTTAATGTGAGCATCATTGTCGGCAAATCGGTCGAGCAACCGTAGCAGATACGACTGCTGCGTGAGTAAGAGGGTGTCGTGCTGCGAGTGAATGTCGATGAGGAAGCCAGCGAGTTCTTTTAAAGTTTGAAGATTGACAGGGGAGTCTTGCACAAAGGCGCGCGACTTGCCACCAGGCAGCAATTCGCGACGGATGATGAGGTGATGGTCGTAGTCGAGATCGTTTTCGGCAAAAAAAGATTCCAGTCCATAGGGCTGAATGTCGAAGACGGCCTCAACGATGCACTTCTGATCGGGATTACCGGCTATATCTGCCGAAGCTCTGCTGCCTGATAGCAGGGAAAAGGCTGAGAGAATAACAGATTTACCGGCACCAGTTTCGCCGGTAAGGATGGTTAATCCGCTCTGAAAATCAATGGACAATCGGTCGATGAGGGCCAGATTTTGGATTTTCAGATGCCTAATCATGCCGTTTTACTGATTTTGTGTATTTGAACTGTTGAGGGGTACCATCTTGTAATTGCGTGCGGTGAGTATTTGAACTGCGTCGTTTTGAAAAACGCCTTTTCGTCGAGTTGACTTAATTTGAATAAATTCGGCTTTATAATGCGAATCGGTGAGCGATTTCAGCAAATCATAGGTACTTTGATAAGCATAAAGCGTAATGTCGCTAGCCTCCAGTTTGTGCTGTAGAGCAATGGTTTCAGCAGCAGATTGCACTAGTGGATGTGTATAGTGCACGTAGCGTGGCGCAGCAATGAGAAAATTTACTTGATTTAAGTAACGCGGTTCGAGCAAAGGGTTGTCGAGTACCTTGCGGCTTATGACTAAAGTATTCGTCTTGTTGCGACGCATGCGGTCGATGAATTGAGAGGAGAGGTAGTTGTCTTCAGCAAAGAATACCACCACTTTAGCTTCAGCTGCATCGGTTACCACATTGAGACCTTGTAGACCAGAGCTAAGGCGTACTTCACGTACAGTTTTGTTTGTCAGGTATTTTCGAAGTTGATCATTGAGCTGGTTGGCTTTGGGCTCTTTTTCGGAATAAATGAAGTATACTGGTTGGTTGCTGTAATAAGACTGTATGGCTATAGCAAGGGCGCGCATCTCGAGTTCTTCGTTTTCCTGCATCCAAACAGAGCCTTCGGCTGAGCTGTTAAGGGTGCCAAAGGGAAGGATAACAGGTATCTTGCCGGCATCGGGGAAATTTTCAAGAAATGATTTCGCTTGTTGTGGCACAAAGGGGCCAATCACGATATCGCTTCCACGCACACTGCTGGTAAGACCACTACAATCTGCAGCGCTTTCAGGTAATTCTATTACGGTAAGGGTAAATTGATATCCTTGTGCCGTGAGGTTTTCGAGTGCTGTACGAACGCCGAGGTAATAATCCATAGCTATAATGTCGGAGGGACGCAGGTCGCGTACGTCTGAATCGATATTTACCGGCAATATCAGCGAGATGCGCAAACGTCGCTTTCCTAGCAAGCCAAAGTAATTGACGTACTCTACTGAGCTCGCGTCGGCTACCTCGGGTATGACGGAATCTTTAATTTCTACAAGGGCCGGACCTCCATTACCGGGTATTTTTATTGGGATGAGCAGGAGCATGCCTACTTTGAGCGGCATTTGTTTAAGTTCGGGATTGTATCGCTCGATGTCGTCAACTTTAATTCCGTATTTGCGCGCAAGGGCAGAAAGTGTTTCTCCCTCTTCGACGCGATGCATGGTAAAGCGGACAGAGTCGGCAGACGTCGAACCATTTTGTGCTTGAGAGGCTGTAATAGAAGACTTGCCATTTTTCGCTGGGGGAAGTACGCGCAGCAATTGTCCTGGTTTGATGATGCTGTCGCTTATTTGGTTGAAATTCAATAAATCAGCTACGCTTAGTTGATAGATACGCGCAATGGAATAGAGCGATTCACCCGGCTTTACGCGGTGAAAGCCGGGTGGTGCTGATTCTTCAGCGACCCATTCGGGCAATTGAACGGGTGCGAGCTTGGGATTCTTGGGTATAAGCAGCCTCATACCCGGGCGGATGACCTTATCTTTAATTTCAGTATTGTTGGCTTCGATTAAATCAATAGGAACGTTGAACTGACGGCTGATGCTGTACAGTGTTTGTCCTTCTTGTACAATGATTACATGAAAGCGGTTGGTGTCAATGGCCTCATCTTTTGGTGAGGCCGCAGCAGGTATCATCACTACATCGCCGGCCTTGATGCCTTGGCGAGTTTCGGGATTGAATTTGTAAAAATCTTCAACTGAAATATTGTATTGGCGCGAAATGGAAAATACCGTTTCACCCGGCTGTACGCGGTGAAATTTGAATGACTCTTGAGCGAAAACTTGTAAAGAAAGCAGCGTAAGTAAGAAAGTGAAAGTTTTAAGTTTCTTATTTATCTTTTTCCAATCCATTGTTGTACAAGCAATTATTCCCATTCGATGGTTGCGGGTGGTTTAGAGCTGATGTCGTACACCACGCGATTAACTCCAGGAACGCGGTTGATGATTTGATTAGAAATCCTTGCCAAAAATTCGTACGGCAAATGCACCCAATCGGCAGTCATGCCGTCGGTAGAATGTACAGCGCGTAAGGCTACTACGTATTCATAAGTGCGTTCGTCGCCCATAACGCCGACCGATCGGCTGTCGAGCAAAATGGCTCCTGCCTGCCATACGTGGTCGTAAAGTCGTTCTTCTTTGAGGCCATTTATAAAAATGTAGTCCGCTTCTTGTACCAGGGCCACTTTTTCAGGAGTCACTTCTCCCAAGATGCGAATGGCCAATCCTGGACCGGGAAAAGGATGGCGTCCTAAAAGTTCATCAGGTATGCCAAGGGCTGCACCAACTCTACGCACTTCGTCTTTAAAGAGCATTCGGAGCGGCTCTACCACTTTAAGCTTCATTACATCAGGCAAGCCACCAACATTGTGGTGCGACTTAATGGTGGAAGATGGACCAGCCACAGAGGCACTCTCGATTACATCTGGATAAATGGTGCCTTGTGCCAAGAAGCTGACATCTTCGATTTTATGCGCTTCTTCGTCAAAAACTTCGATAAACAGTCGGCCGATGATTTTGCGCTTTTGTTCAGGGTCGGTCACACCGCGCAGGGCTTCGAGGAAGCGCTCAGAGGCATCCACACCCTTTACGTTTAGACCCATATCGCGGTATTGGTGAAGGACGTTTTGAAATTCGTTTTTTCGCAGCAAACCGTTGTTTACAAAGATGCAGTGTAGCTGATCGCCTATGGCTTCAGAAAGCAATACTGCAGTAACGGTGCTATCAACACCACCGGAGAGGCCTAAAACGACCTTTTCGACACCGATTTTTCGACGGAGACTTTCGATGCTAGATTGTATAAAAGATTCAGGAGTCCAGCTTTGGTCGCATCCACAAATGTTTACTACAAAGTTTTTCAGGAGTTCTTTGCCGTATTCGCTGTGATATACTTCTGGATGAAACTGAATGCCCCAGGCTTTCAAAACCGGAATTTCAAAAGCGGCATTTCGGATGTCTTCAGTGGAGGCGATGCACTCAAATCCTTCGGGCAGCTCATCGATGGTGTCGCCATGACTCATCCACACTTGTGATTTTTCGGGAATTTTGTTCAGCAGCGGATTGTTTGGTTGAAGCACGTGAAGTTTTGCTCGACCGTATTCGCGTAGGCCGCTGGCCCCCACCTTGCCGCCGTGCATATGTGTGAGCAACTGTGCACCGTAACAAATGCCCAGCACAGGTATTTTACCTAGAAATGCAGATAAGTCAGGTTTTGGAGCATTGTGGTCGTTTACAGAAAATGGACTACCCGAAAGGATTAATCCTCTGATATGAGCAATGTGTTTGGGAATGTGGTAGAAGGGATAAATTTCGCAGTAAACATTTAACTCACGAATTTTTCGGGCTATTAATTGTGTGTATTGAGATCCGAAATCTAAAATTAAGATCATGTCTTTCATGGGGCAAAGTTAGTCGCATGTGCATCGAAAAGATAATAAGATGCAACTTCGGTATGGAGATTTAGCGCTTCTTTTTCAGAATGAACCTAAAACAAATCCAATCGATAAAAAGGCTGAGTTGTAATTCTTAAGATTGCCAATAAGATTAAAAGAATACCCAGCCTGTAGCTGAATATTGAATTTTTGAAAAGCTTCTAGATTGTAAAGCAAATTAGGTTCAATTCGCATTATGTTTCCATTGGTTATATTTCGTACAGAATTGATCTCATCGATATTAGCATAAGCTCCAAAACCCAATCGTGCACCCGGTGCAAGTTTTTGATTTTGGCTTAATTCAAGAGTAGCGCCTCCAAAGATTCCACCGTATCCAAGTACAACGGTGTTGTTATTTCGTTGCGCTGTGCCACCATATCCAAAACCACCGATAAATCCATTGAGACCGAAAGCTGCACCTCCCATACCTCCATAAGCCAGTCCGGCACCGGCTCTACCAAAATTCATTATTTGCATATGAAAGCCTCCGAATCCCCCAGCATCATACTGAGCTGAAGATTTTAAGGCGTATAGACTGAAAATTAATGTACTGTAAAAAATTACTTGAATCTTTCTCATATTAATTAGAATTTAGAGTTGCTTCAAAATTTAGATGACAAGACAAATGGCAACATTTTTCGCCAAGTTGGCCAGTCGTGTTCGATGTCCCAGCCCCATACGTCCAGATCGTGAGGAATGCCTTTATGGTAAAGAAGACTCGAGAGAGCTCGCGATGCGTTGGGATCTTCATAAGCACCTGAGCCAGTGAGGATGTGAATGTGACCACTTCGTCGGATTTGTTCCAACGTGTTGTGATCGTTTAAGTTTTGAAGGTAGTGCATAGGCGAGTTGAAGTAAACATTGTCGTCCCAATACCCTTGGGTGTAAACACTTAGGTCATACACTCCACTCATGGCGATGCAACCATTAATGGCCCAGGGATTCTTAAAAAACAAATTGGCCGCATGCAGTGCACCAAAAGACGCTCCCGCGATGTAGATGGGCGTCGATGGGCTGGTTTGGCTTTTGATAAAAGGAACAACCTCGTTGTACACATAGTCGTTAAATTGGGCATGGCGCAGTGATTTATCGCGTGGATGCATGCGCGAATTCAGCCAGCTCTCACTGTTTATCGAATTGATGCTGAAGACTTTCAGCTTTCCTGCATCTATTAAAGGTTGTATGGCGTCGATCAAGAGAAAGCGTTCGTACTCCAGATAATCAGCTGCAGCGGTGGGCACCATAAGCAGTGCAAATCCAAAATGGCCGTATATGGCGATTTCCATTTTTCGATGCAGAGCATGGCTGTACCAGGCGTGTATTTCGCGATGCATTATATAATGAGTTTTGCACAAAGAAATTTACTTTCTTTGAAGAATTGAAATAATTGTTACAAAATTTTTCAAAATTTACACAATTTCAATGAAGATTTCGTTTTTAGGCGGTACGAGTACTGTAACCGGTTCAAAGCATTTGCTTGAGGTAGGCAATAAAAAAATTCTTTTGGATTGTGGTCTATTTCAGGGTCTTAAAGAGCTTCGATTGCTCAACCGCGCACCTTTTCCCGTTTCACCTTCGTCCATCGATGCTGTTATCATTTCGCATGGACATTTAGATCATGTAGGCTATTTGCCAGTTTTAGTAAAAAATGGTTTTAGAGGCTACATTTTTTGCACGGAAGCTACGGCCGAAATTATGAAAATTATCTTACAAGACAGTGCCCGAATTCAGATGGAAGAGGCTGAGCGTGCACGTAGAGAGGGGTATTCGCGCCATAGTGATCCGAAGCCGCTGTACACCACTGACGATGTAGAAGATGTATTTCCATTGGTGCGTGTGATCGCCTTTAATGAAACGATCGAGCTTACTAAATCCATTTCCTTTAGACTTACTCCGGCTGGTCACATCTTGGGGGCTTCGGTCATAACATTAGAGATAGAGGGTAAGAAGATTGTGTTCACGGGCGATTTAGGCAAATATAACGACCTGCTGCTGCCACCACCTGAGCCCGTAAGTGAGGCAGATGTTTTGTTGTGTGAATCGACCTATGGACATACTTTACATCTAACCCAATACGAGGAGATTGAAAAACGATTGATCAAGCACATCGTGTATGCATGGGAAAACAAGAGCTTGCAGTTGATACCCGGCTTTGCCGTAGAGCGCGCACAAGTGCTTATGTATCTAATCAGTAAACTGAAACACAGCGGCCGAATTCCACCCATAGCCCTCTACCTCGACTCGCCTATGGCAAGTGCCGTTTCGGATGTTTTTGGTCGTTTTTCTGAGCTTCTGAAAATTGACGGTCTTGAACTCTATCGAGCCCTCGATAGCTATGATTTTGTGGAATCTTTGGAGGAAAGCAACAAAATCGTACACAGCTCGCAGCCCAGAGTGGTGATAGCCGGAGGTGGCATGCTCGCCGGAGGCCGAGCTCTGAATTATTTGTTTGAACACTTAGAAAATCCTAAATCTATTCTCTTGCTCACCGGTTATCAGGCAGAGGGTACGCGCGGACGCGCAATACTCAATGGTATGGATGAACTCAAAATCTTTGGCCGTTATCTAAAAATTCGCATGCGCACCGATCACATCGACGGGTTATCGTCGCATGCTGATCGGGGTGATATTTTGCGTTGGATTGAACATTTTAGGGCGTATCCCAAGCTGATTTTTCTGGTTCACGGCGAGGCCCATTCAGCCGATTCACTTCGATTAAAGTTGAAAGACACTTTTAGAAATACAGAGGTTTTAATTCCAAAAATTGGCGATTCGTTTGAACTTTTCTGATTTTGAGAGGTGTTTAAAACTTTGTTGAGAATTAAATAAAACTTAACAAAAAAATAACTTCGTTATTTGCAGGAACTTTTATCGTTGTTGTGCAAAAAGTACAGCTATGACGTCAAAAATGGTGTTTAAAGACAATGCTGGCCGCAAAGTGACCGACATACGTGCTTTTGTGGAGCAATGGTTAGCCGACCATCCAAAAGGAAGGATTTTTATCGGCGCCGATTCGAAGGTCAAGGGCGAGTATGTGAAATACGCCATCGTCATTTGTCTGTGGGATGTCGGAAAGGGCGTTTCAGAACTATATGCCCATACCATGATGCCTAAACCTACTGATTCGTTTTCAAGGCTATGGAATGAAGTGACAAAAGCCGTGGAGATAGCCGAATGCATAAAAGACTTGGCGCGCATCGAAATACACGTAGATATCAACTCAAAGCCGGGGTATCGTTCCCATCAGTTGTACGATGCCTCCATGGGCTTTATTAAGAGTTTTGGTTACGAGGCAGCCGGTAAGCCTTTTGCATGGGCGGCCAGCTGTGGCGCCAATAGGCATTGTCAATAGATAGGTCAATCTGGTTAATTTTTTCTTAGAAGTTTATAAACGGACTCTACAAGGCTAACAGGCATAAGTCGCACTGTAGTCCGAATTAGGAGTTGGATCACATAGTGATACCACTTGTAAAAGCCCATTTGGTAAATCATATACATCGATTTGTACTCCAATTTTAAATATTTCCGGCCTCTTCGCCGGTAAATGAGCGAAGTGCCAGCGCGTACGCGAACGAGGGCTTTGGGAATATTTGCTGCCAAGTAGCCGGCATGCAGCAAGCGCGTCCACAGCACATAGTCTTCGCCCATAACTTTTTCTAAGGGATACCCACCCACTGATAGTACGGCATCGCGTCTATACAGCACCGTCTGATGATTGAAGGGGCAGCGCCAATGTGCAAATCGAAAGATATCTGCGTGCGAAGTAGGAAGCTCTCTAGATGCAAGTTTATACTTCATACCCTCATCGTACTCGTCAATCCATGAACCGATGATGGCTACCTCTGGGTGCCTTTGTAAAAATTGCCATTGTATTTCAAATCTGTACGGCTCTGCGATGTCATCCGCATCCATACGAGCTATCCAAGGTTGAGAAGCAGCTTGAACACCGGCGTTGAGTGCAGCAGGAATGCCCCGGTTTTCAGGGAGTTTTACTATTTTGATTTCAGGTAAATGCTTTTGCCAACGGTGCAATTCTTCTTCCAATTCGCCCGAGATAGGACCATCTTGTACAATAATGATTTCAGAGGCTTTTGCTGTTTGAGCTTCTATGCTTTTTAGCGATTCTCGAAGCCAAAGAGCTTTATCGCCGTGATAAATGGGCAATAGTACAGTTATGGGTAGCCTGTGCTCAGAGAAGGGATTCATACAAGCGCAAATATGCGGTTACTACTGCCTGTGGCGAAAATTCAGCATCAAATCGAGCTTTTGCTTTAGTGCATAATGTATCTCGATGTTCGAGTGCATATCGAACCGCACGAAAAAATTGTTCTAGTTCTGTCACAACACATTTTACAACTTCATCCAAAAATAGACCCTCGAACGTCGGGATATCATTAACGACCACAGGCACCTTGCGCTGAAAGGCCTCAAGCACCACCAGTGGAAAGCCCTCGCTCAAAGAAGGCAGTAATAAAACATCCGCAGCACTCAGGAGTTGGTTGCCGTCAGGCACAAATCCCGCAAAATATACCCGATGATGTAGCCCGAAGTATTCAACTTCTTTTTTTAAAGCTGGTAGCAAGGGACCATCGCCGACATGAATCCATCGCCAATCTGGATTCTTTTTTAACAGTGGAACTACTGCCTGCAGATTTTTGCGCTCATTTGCTGTACCTAGGGTCATGAGCAATGTGTTTCCATCAGCCCACTTTTTGATGCTTTCGGCAAGTTTTAGATTGTCGCCATTAGGCGATTGTAACATTCGAGTGTTAGGGATGTAATGGACATTTCTGAAGCCCTTTCGCTTATAAAACTTCTGCATGTGTGGGGTAATGGCTACCAGGGCACTTTTGTTGCTCAAACTCCAGTGATGAGCCGCGATGCCTATTAGAGCTGGTATTTTTGGATATTCCAGGCGATATTCTTCATAGAAATAATTGTGCAACGTACTTACGGCAATGATTTTTGGCTTTAGGAACTTGCGGATGAATAAGAATACATCAGGTCGTAGTGTATGGCTGTGAAGGATATCGTACTCTAGATATTCAAAAAATTCAAAAGCTTTAAAAAAAGATATTTTCTGACCGTATTTCCAATGAAAGCCTTTTTTCTCATCGAAATATGCAATCGATGCTTCAATTTTGGTTTGCAGTGAATGTACCAACTCGTGCGCTACTGTTACCGGTCCGGTGATTGCAGGGGATGGAACTAGGTGTAGAACTTTCAAAAGGAGCGATTTTTCATTTTAAAATGAGCCACAAAACTATCTAAAAGACAAAGAAACGACTTTACCAAATTATCGCACACTCAGCGCACGAGTTGCATACTTCAATCGGTGAAACTTTTACATTTGCGAAAAGAAAAACCGCTTAAAGTTGGACGAAAAAAAGCTCAAAGCCCTCGACACCCTTCACATCCCCGTGTGGCTCGCTAAGGATATCGCATGGTTATTGGTCTATAAACCACTTGGAATAGCAATGATTTTACCAGCAGTTGCCATAGCGCTGCACATTTGTGTAAAAACGGTGTTCAATAAATTTCTCTTCTACCAAAATTTGGCTGTATTATTTTGGATTTCAGCGAATTCTACTTGGATGGCTGGGGAGTTTTTCCACTTTGCTTACAAACTGCCTGCTGCACTTCTCTTTGCTGCAGGTATCATTTCTATCTTATGGCACTATGTAATCGAATTTAATTCAAACGACGAATTGTTAACAAAACCAGGATTTGTCCGTTATTTTAACAAGCGAAAAATTTAAAATAAACTTCCTTAAATCACACGATGAATAAAAAGCCTTTGCGTTCATTGGCCTCGCTAGTGGTCACGTCTTTTATTTTGATCAGTTGCATACCTGGCAGTACCACCAACAAGGTACAGCAGCGCGAAAAGCTGATTATGCAAATTACCTATTCTGCTCTATTTACTCAACACCTTCAACCTCCAGTAGCAAATGCTGAGCTGTCGCAGCGCATTTTCTCTAAAGCCGTTGAAAACTTCGATGTTTCGAAAAAATTCTTTTTAAAGTCGGATATCGATGAATTTTCAAAACAAAAGAATAATATGCTCAAAATGTTGCAAGACGGCGATGTGAGTTTGTTTGAGAAGATGTATCAGCGCATTTTACAACGTATCAAAGAGGCAGAAGAGCTCGCAAACTCACAATTAAATGAACCTATTAAATTTTCTAAAAAAGAAGTTTATGAAACAGATGACGATCGCCAAACTTTTGCAAAAAATGCCAAAGAACTCCAAGAAAACTGGAAAAAATATTTGAAATACAGAGTTTTGGTAAGGCTTTATGAATCGATCGATACAAGCACTACCGACCAACTGCTCGTACCTGAGATTACAGAGCAAGCCGAACAAGAAGCACGAAAGAAGGAGCGCGAACAGCTAAAAGAGTGGTTTGACATGCTGCGCGATATGGATCGCAACGACTGGTTTGGCCTTTTCATCAATGCATATTCACAGAATTTTGATCCTCACACTGAGTACTATCCACCTCAGCGTCAGGAGGATTTCGAAATCGAAATGACTGGCCAATTTGAAGGTATCGGCGCCCAATTGGTCAACCGCGATGGCTTTGTTACCATTGAACGCATCGTGCCGGGCAGTGCCAGTTGGCGCCAAGGTGAGCTTGAGGAGGGCGATAAAATTCTCCGCGTGACACAAGAAAATGGTGAAGCTACCGATGTGGTGGGCATGAGCATTCAAAAAGTGGTAAAGCTCATTCGCGGCAAAAAGGGCACAAAAGTTACCCTCACCGTTCGCAAGGCCGATGGTAGCCGGCGCGACATTACCATTGTGCGCGATGTAGTGGAGATGGAAGCTGCCTTTGCCCGCTCAGCCATTGCTGAATACAATGGGCTAAAGCTTGGCTACATTCGCTTGCCAAAGTTTTATGTAGATTTTTACAAAGAGACCAATCGAAACTGCGCTCAAGATATGCGCACAGAAGTAGATCGCCTTAAAAAAGAAGGAGTGGCAGGCATCATCGTTGACTTACGCAGCAATGGCGGTGGTACACTCGAAGGGGCTATTGATATCGCAGGATTATTCATTCCCTCAGGTCCGATAGTACAGGTAAAAGCCACTGGACAGCCTGCGCGCGTACTCTCTGATCGTGATCCTGCTTTGGTTTACGATGGACCTCTCGTTGTGATGGTCAATCATTTCTCAGCCAGTGCCAGCGAAATCTTTGCTGCTGCTATGCAAGATTATGGCCGGGCACTCATCATCGGTCCTAACCACACCTTTGGAAAAGGCACCGTACAAAACATGCTCGACTATGACCGTGCCGTGGGCTTTGGCAATCGAGATATGAAACCTCTGGGTTCTCTAAAAATTACTATCCAGAAATATTACCGCATCAATGGAGGTACTCCGCAGCTCAAAGGGGTAACGCCAGATATCGTAATTCCCGATCAATATAGCTATCTCGACTTTGGTGAGCGCGAACTAAAAAATGCCATTGCCTATTCCGAAATTGCCCCAGCTACCTACACCCGCTGGACGCAAAATGCTACCTTCCCCTCAGCCATCGAGAAAGCAAAAAAACGCATCGCTGAGAATCCAAAATTTCAGCTGATGGAAAGCTACGCCCGTTGGTTGGCCAACAACAAGGAGAAGTCAGCTATATCACTCAAGTGGGAAGAGTATATCGCCACCCAACGTCGCTTGAAAGAGGAATCGAAGCGCTACAAGGATGTGTATATAAGCACCGACAGCATACCGTTTGTGATTCCGACTTCAACGGTGGCAGAGCTTACTCAAAAGGGCGATGACCAGCGGGAGTGGAAAAAGTGGGTCGGCGATTTGAGCCGTGATGTGCAGTTGCAAGAGGCAATTCGCGTACTTTACGACCTTAGATAATAAGTGATGTTTGTCAGTAGAAGACGCAATCCACTATGGGGTCTTCCTGCCTTTTTTATTGGGATGTTTGTCTCCATTGCTGCGCTTTCTTTTTTACTGCCCAAAGAAGGTCCGGGTGCTTACGATCACATTCAATTGGAATACGCACTCATACCTCCTTTTACACATATTCAATTTGTTAAATTGACAAAATCGGATAATGCTACTCAGGTAATTCAGTACTATCCTGCCGACAGTATTGTTAGAATTTCTAAAAATGCTCTACTTATTTACTACAATAAAAAAGAAACTCAGGTTGCACTAAAAGAAGGATCTGAATACTCCCTTGAGCAAAAGATATTTTATCTCGGCACCGACCGCTTTGGGCGCGACATGTGGGCGCGCATAGCTCATGGCTCTCGTGTATCACTTTCTATTGGCTTTTTAGCAATGATTGTAAGTTTATCGGTAGGTATACCCCTTGGTGCAGTAGCCGGTTATTTTAGAGGTGCCGTTGATAGAAGCATCATGTGGCTGGCTACGGTGGTGTGGAGTGTACCATCGGTGTTGCTGGTTATGTCGTTTACTTTGGTGTTTGGCAAATCGCTGGCACAGGTATTTGTAGCTGTCGGACTCACCATGTGGGTAGATGTGGCTCGTACTGTGCGCGGTAAGGTGATGTCGATTCGGCAGAAGGAATACATCCTCGCAGCTCAAATCGGCGGTCTTTCAACCTGGCGCATCTTATCGGTACATATTTTTCCAAACATATTAGGGCCAATCCTCATTTTAGCCGCATCCAACTTCTCAACTGCCGTATTGCTCGAGAGTGGTATCAGTTTTTTAGGGCTTGGCGTGCAGCCACCTACACCCTCTTGGGGCAACATCATTCGCGATCACTACGCGTATCTACTTATGGGTAAACCCTGGACGGTGCTCTTTCCTGCCCTATGCATCGTCGGCTTAATACTATCTCTCATTTCTTTAGCCAATCAATTGAGAGATTATTACGATGTAAAAGGGGAGTAGAAAGTATTTTTATAAAAAATCTCCTTAGTTAAAAAATTGTAAGTCTTGTTCTTAAATGTTTTTTCCTGACTTCCGCAGATTTTTTATTTTTTGCTTAGTTGTAATTATAAATATTTGTTATACAATGATTTATAAAATCCATTTTCGTCATTTTGGGTGTTAATTTTATTTAGAGGCAAAAATTTGAAGTG